>CAVROP010000099.1:0-83651 GCA_963722675.1 uncultured Acidobacteriota bacterium | reverse complement strand
AGAAAGTTTCACGGCGATCCTGGGTAAGAAACTGACGGCCCACAAATGGACAATGTTTTCAAAATTATCATGATACTGATGCTCATTGCTTTCGGCGGCGTTGGGTATCTTGGTATGGTTCGTCTTGAGCAAGAGCGGGATGGCACCTCGTGTTTGCACGGGTGCTGAAGTGGGCGTCAATCTTGTCATTAGCCGGCGACGTGACGGGACTTCTGATCGGCAGGTGGGATGCTGACTTCGGGACTCCATCTGGAATTTGTCATAGTCCCAATAATTTTGATTTTGATTATCGCCGGTGTGTTTCTCTCCCTCTTGGTCTGCGCCAGTGCTCTTATTGGAGGTCCGATCATCTGGTTGCAGTATAGACGAAGGCGACAAACCATGGGCGACACACAGGTGACTCAGCCTTTCCGATGCGAGGCGCCCAACGAGGTGCTGATCACTTTCTTTGTCGTCACCATTGTGTTAGTCTTGCTTATGGCCATAGCTGTTCCATCATTCGTTAAGGCTCGAAACACTGCTGCGCAGAATGCCTGCATCAACAATCTGAGGCAGATCGATTCCGGTAAGCAGCAAGCGGCACTCGCGTACCGGTGGGGGGAGAACGACCTCACCAATACATTGATTTCAACAAATCATTCGGGCATACCCAGTGATCGTGGTGTTGCTTCGATTTTTGAAGATGACGGTTTGCGGCAAGAAGGAGAATGAGATGAAAGCAAACTTCAGTCTGAACAGCCTCTTGCAGATTTCGTGCGGACGTGATGAGCGTGTTCCAGTGTTAGGAACGGGCCGCATTTCCTTTTTTTGGAGGGTCGCGCTCCGTCGCGTCCGTCTTTGTCGGGTCTCTTGCAAGAACCTCTGAAGAAAGCCCCGGTGCCAGCGGCTTCATCGGCGCGAGATGTCTTCAGGTCGTTGCCATGGTATTGCTCGCGTCTTGGTCCTTTGCCGGCGAGGATGATTGGCTTCGCCCGCTCGGGCCGCCGCCCAAGGCCGCGCCGAGGCGCATCTCCGGCGGAGAGTCCTTCCCGCCCCTGCCGCTGCCGGCCACGCCGCTGCGGCGGTCGGAGCGCAAGCGCGAGCCGTCGCCGCCCACGCTGATCGCCAAGGTCATGTGGGGCGAAACAGCCATGTTCACCTACGCGAACGGCACGCGACGGCCGAGGTGGCGGACTGGAATCTGTGTCCCGGCGATCTTCAGCAGATCCTTCGCAAAGGCCAATGGCGTTTCGAGCTCCCCTACGCCAGCGAAGCCTTTCCCTCTCGGAGTTCAAAGGCGATCCGGAAACGATACCCGTGCTGTTTTTCAACGGCAGCCGTTCGATCAAGCTTGACCCGAAACAGATCGAACTGCTGAGGACCTACGTTCTGCGAGGCGGCATGGTCGTGTTTGATTCGATTGCCGGTTCCCCTTTTTTCTATGCAGCGGCCAGGAAGATCACCGAGACCGCGCTTCCGGAGTGCAAGCTCAGGACGCTCCCCCTGGATCATCCCTTCTACCACATGCTGGCCGACGTGGACAAAGTGCATTACCCGAAGAATCTGGATTCGGACGCCCCTGCTGGAAGGCGTTTATGTCGGAAGCCGCATCGGCGTGCTGATTTCCAAGTACGGCCTTGGTTGCGCCTGGGACGATCATGAGGTCCCGCTGATCAAGGAGGCCGTCTATTACGACGTGACGGGAACAAGATCGGCGTCAATCTGGTGGCCTATGCGATCGGCTATGCCGCGGCCGGGCGCGAGGAAGCCAAGCCGGAGCTGTTCGGCGCCATGACGAGAAGCATCCCACGGACGAATTCGTTTTCGCGCAGGTTGAACATGAAGGGATCGTGGAACGTTCATCCCGGCGCGGCGACCGCGCTCCTGGTCCAACTGCGCCAGAACACCTCCCTCAAGGTCAGTCTGAAACGGGTCAACCTCAAGCCGGGGAAGGACGACCTGTCGGGTTGCTCGTTCCTGTACCTGACGGGCCTTGACGATTTCCATTTTGACGAGCAGAGCCGCGCGGCGCTGCGCGGGTTCCTGAAGAACTCCGGAACGTTGCTCGTCAACAACGGCCTGGGCCTCCGGAGTTTCGATGCGATCGTCCGCCGCGAGTTGGCGGCCCTTCTGCCCGGGTCGAAGCCCGGAGCGCGTTCCGCCGACGCATCCGCTCTACAGTTCCGTGTTCAAGATCGCCGAGAGCCGCTACACTCCGGCGGTCGTCAAGGAAACGCCCGACATCACGCTTCCCGGGCTCGAAGGAATCGAGTGGACGGCGACCTGCGAGTGATCTACAGCCCTTACGACATTGAAGCCGCTTGGCTGGGCTGCGACTATCCGCTGGCGAGGGCTTATGAACCGCATTCGGGAATCCAGCTCGGCGTGAACATCATGATGTACGCGGCGACGCATTGACGTGGCTGAACGAAGAGATGTGGTCAGTGAACGCCTCTTGACGGCCGGAGCCTGCCGGCGAAGTAGCGGCTCGCTGTCCTCAGCGGCACGGCGCCGTGGGGCGGGCGCCGCTACACGCTCCTGACTGAGGCCATGCGCAGGATATAGGACGCAGCACAATACGGCGAAATCATGCCCAAGAACAAACGACCTACCCCGGCGGGCAGTAAGGCCCAGGAAGAGGCCACGGCGAAGTGGCCACGGCCAGCGAGAAGATCAAGACCGAACTCGGCAAGGTCATCGTCGGGCAGGACGAGGTCATCGAGCAGCTGCTCATCGCGCTCTTCGCCGGCGGCCACTGCCTGCTGATCGGCGTGCCGGGCCTGGCCAAGACGCTGCTGGTCAAGACGCTGGCGCAGGTCGCTGCGACCTGACGTTCAACCGCATCCAGTTCACGCCGGACCTGATGCCCTCGGACATCACCGGCACGGAGATCATCGAGGAGGACCGGCCACCGGCAGCGCGAGTTCCGGTTCGTGCACGGGCCCGATCTTCGCCAACATCGTCCTGGCCGACGAGATCAACCGCACGCCGCCCAAGACGCAGGCGGCGCTGCTGGAGGCCATGCAGGAACACCAGGTCACCGTCGGCCGGCACGACCTACGAGCTGGCCGAGCCGTTCTTCGTCCTGGCCACGCAGAACCCGATCGAGCAGGAAGGCACGTATCCGCTGCCCGAGGCCCAGCTCGACCGCTTCATGTTCTGCGTCCATGTGGATTACCCCGACGCGGAAGAGGAACCGCAAATCCTCATGGAGACCACCCGGGACCTGCGTGCCGGAGTTGAGAAGTCTGCTCGACCGCCGCGGAGTGGATCGATTTCCAGAACCTCGTGCGGCAGGTGCCGGTGAGCGCCTCATGTGGCCCGATACGCTTCGAGCCTCGTGCGGGCCACACGGCCCGGCCGCAAGGAAGCGCCGGACTTCGTGAAGCAGTGGGTGCGCTGGGGCGCCGGCACGCGCGCCGGACAGTACCTGCTGCTGGCCGCCAAGGCCCATGTGTTGCTCAACGGACGCTTCGACGTATCCTGCGCGGATATCAGGAAGTATGCCCTGCCGGTGCTCCGGCACAGGATATTCCGGAACTTCTCCGCGGCGAGCGATGGGATCACCGCCGACGACATCATCAATCGCCACTACCTGGAGCACGTCAAAGAACCCAGCTATTGATCTTCAAGAACGCGGTCGAGGCCAACCGCCCTTTCCGGGGACGCCAGAAAACGACGTTTATCTGGAGCTGGGAGGGACGCCCCGAACGTTGGGGCGGCCGGAAATCTTTTGCTGACACGTTGCAAACGGCAGGAGTTTCATGTCGAGGTACAAGTATCTTCCTTCCTCGCTCGCTGAGGCCCTTATGAATCTGGGGATCTCGGTCCGCCGGCCCGTACCACCGGGTTCTCAGGTCGGCCTGCACCGGTCGCCTTATCACGGCGCGTCCATCGATTCTGCCGAATACCGTCCCTACACGCCGGGCGACCCCACCGAGCCTCATCGACTGGCCCGTGTATGCCAGGACCGACAAGTACATGATCCGGCAATGCTACGAGGAAACGAATCTGCGCGCCATGATCCTGCTCGACACCTCCGAAAGCCTGGCCTTCCGCGACGAGGGGCCGATGACGAAGATGGAATACGGATGCTTCCTGGCGGCGGGTTGATGTACATGCTCGTCAATCAGCGTGACGCCGTCGGGCTGATGACCTTCGACAGCAGGCTGACGAAGGGTTTCCCTCCCGTGGGCACGTCCGAGGGGCTCCGGCCGATGCTGGAGCACTTGGAGACCCTACAGCCGTCCGGCCGCAGCGACATCGAAGCCGCCTTCACGAGGCCGCGACCCGGATCGGTTCCAAGAGCCTGGTCGTCATCATTTCCGATCTCCTGCAGGACGCGGAGAGATCCTGCGGGGCGTCCGGCACCTCTACCATGACGGCCACAACATCATGGTCCTTCATGTCATGGACCGCGGCGAACGCCGACTCTCCTTCGGCGGCGTGGCCGAACTCGGGATTTGGAGACGAAGAGCCGGCTCGTGCTGGACGTGGACGAAATCAAGGATGCCTACCAGGCGGCGGTCTCCCAGCATCTGGAAACCCTGCGCGCGGCCTGCACGGACTGTCTCGCCACCTATCAATTGATGGAAACAACGCAACCGGTGGAATCCGCTTTGAAGCAGAAGCGCGGGGAATTCAGTTGCTTGCCTGAACTGGACGACTATGTGGATTCGCTCGTTGATAACGGCGTCAAGGTCCAGTTGCAGCTACTTTATGGCAACCCCATGTACACCTCGCCGGCGGGGCGGCTGCCGGATGCCATCACTCCCACGCCGGCCAGCGTCCACAATCCCGACAGGAATCTGTACTCGGTCTTCTGGCCGCCCAAAACGCCCGATCAGATCGCGGCGTTCATTCGTTACACCCGCTGGATGGTGAACCACTTCCGTGGCCGCATCCACTATTACGCGTTATGGAACGAGCAGGATGGCTCCTACTGGAACCCGGATCCCAGCGCCGAGGAATACGGCCGTTTGTTGGGCGCCTTCGTGAAAGCCGTGCGCGAGACCGATCCGGATGCCAAACTGGTTTACGGGGGGCAGGCCACGCTCTCGGCGGACTTTGCCCGCGCGGCGCTGGACGCCTGCCAGTGCGCTTCCAGCCTCGACGTGTTTGCCTACCACACCTACCCCGGCGGCTACTCTGAAAACACCCCGCCTGAGTCTGTGGACTACGGCGCCTTCGGCCCCTTGACGCCGAAGGCGCTTCGCGAGGCGGTCCGCAATTATCCCGGCATCCGTTCCGACATCGTGTTCTGGGATGACGAGTTCAACGCCATGCCCGATCTTCCGCGTGGAAATGATGAGACGGTGCAGGCGAAATACGTACCACGCTTGATGCTGTACAACTGGTCGAACGGGGTCGCGTCCTGGATTTGGGAGCTGATCAATGACACGAGCAGCAGCGAAGGTGACAACTTCGGGATCATACACGGGATGATGTTCAAGCCCGCCGATTTCACTCCCCGGCGCGTCTACGCCGACCTCCAGAATCTGGATGCCCTGTTCTCCGACACCGCACGCGATACCTCCATCGAAATCTCCAGTCCGGATTTTGCGAGGATTCAGGCGGATTCCGGAGCGCCGGTGCTCGCATATGGTTTTCGCTCGCCGAAAGGCAAGGCGGCAGTGGGCTTTTGGCTTGCGGCGCATAGTTGGCCCCACAACAACTACGTTCCCAAATACGTGACACTCGTCTTGAAAAACACCGGCATCGAGAATCCGGTGCTGGCGAATGTCTATAGCGGTGAAATCAAGCCGCTGGAATGGAAGGCGGGGACACGTGACACCCTCGAAAGAGTCCCGCTGCTCGATAGCGTGCAAGCCATTGTCGATGCCAGCTATTTCAACTGGCCGGTTCTGCCCGAAAGCCCGAACTCACTGGCGGTCAAGGTCGAGGGCGAGTCTGCGAAGCTCAACTGGGAGGCCCACGGTGGAGACACGACTGCCGTCGCCGTGGAACGGCGCGTGGGCGACCAGGGCCGTTGGGAAAGGATAGCAAAGCTGCCCGCGGGCGCGATGACATACGAGGACAACCACCTGCCGGGAGGCGAGGGTGCGTCCTACCGGGTTCGAGCCCTCAACGATGCGGGCGAATCAGCCTATTCCAACGTTGTCCGTGTCAAGAGACAGATTTCCTCACACTTCTCACCTCGGCGTCCTGGGGGAAGACAGCGTTGGAACCGGTTGGCGAACGAAATTGTGGAGTTGCCCTGAGAGGAGGCACGCCGTGTGGAACGCTGAAATTCACAAAAGACGATGCGCTGATTGGGTAGGCTGGATGGTGAGGATTGCGCTGTTATGCTTATTCTCCCTCCCTATGCTGCGGGCGAGCGATCCCGCATACCAAGCGGGGCGCTTTCGCTTGCCGCTCAGGACGCAAGTGCAGCCTTTCAAGGGCAACAGCGTCTGGGAAGCGGCACGCTTCGAGCGCGAGTTCTTAACGCGGGAGACCGCGATCGTCATCTGCGACATGTGGGACAACCATTGGTGCGCGGGCGCGACTCGGCGAGTCAATGAGTTGGCGCACACGATGGAGCCGGTTCTCGAGGTGTGCCGGGCCGCCGGAATTCTCATCGTTCATGCGCCTTCGGAGACGATGGGTTTCTACAAAGACTATCCCCAGCGCCGCGTGATGCAGCTCCTTGCACCCGTGACTCCCCCCGCGAGCCTGGGTTTGACTTCGCCCGCATTGCCCATTGACGATTCCGATGGGGGTTGCGACACTCCGGGCAACACCGAGCATCAAGCCTGGACGCGTGAGAATCCAGTGTTATCCATTAAGGCAAATGATGTAATCTCGGATAACGGCGGAGAGATTTACAGCCTCCTCGAACAGAAGGGCATCAAGAATCTCTTCGTCATGGGCGTGCATGCCAACATGTGCATTCTGAATCGCACGTTCGCCATCAAACAGATGACCAACTGGGGGATCTCCTGCGTGCTAGTCCGCGATCTCACCGATGCCATGTACAATCCCCGCTCGCGGCCTCAGGTTACTCACGCGGAGGGAACCGAGTTGGTCATCGAGTATATTGAGAAGTATTGGTGCCCAACCACACTCAGCGGGGATCTTGTCAACGCACTTAGATAGTTACTCGTACCTCACGCTACCATTGGATCGACTTTCGTGGCCCGCCGGGCGGGCAGGTAGCAAGCGAGCAGCGTCGTAGCGGTCAAGACCAAGGCCACGGAGAAATAGGTGATCGGATCCGTGGGGTGAATGCCAAAGAGCAGGCCCGAAAGAAAGCGGCTGACAGCAAGCGCTGCTGCCAGACCAATGAGCACACCCGCAAAACTCAGCCTCATGCCTTGTTTTACGACCAGCTTGAGCACGTCCCGGCGCTCGGCTCCCAGCGCCAGGTGTACGCCGATTTCGCGTGTGCGCAGTCCCACGTAGTAGGCCACCACGCCCGACAACCCCACTGCCGCCAGCAAGAGCGCCAGCAATCCGAACACTCCCAGGAGAGTTCCGATGAAGCGCGGAACAAAGAGCGGAATGGACATGTACTGCGCCAGAGTCTCTGCGTCCAGCACCGGCAGGTTGGCATCGAGGGAATGAATCGCGCGCTCGACCGTGGCCAGCATGGGCTTCGGGTCGCCTGTCGTTTGCACCACCAGAACCCCTTGCGCCTCGTAGACCTGGGAGAAAGGCCGGAACATGAACGGCTGAGATTCTTCTTGCAGGGTCCGATACTTGCCGGTGGCAACCACCCCGACAATCTCCAGGCCCTGCCGCTTGCCAAATGCCAGTTTGATCTGCTTTCCGACGGGGTTCTGACCCGGCCAGTAGCGGCGTGCCATGGCCTCATTGATGATGGCAACTCCAGAGGACGTATTGCTGTCCTGCCGGCTGAATTCACGCCCATGGAGAAGTGCGATTCCCAAGGTGTGAAAATATCCAGGCCCGATGCCCGCATAGCCGACCAGAATCCCCGGCAAACCTGGCGGGGGCTCGTAACCATCGATGGCGACGGCGGTTGCCATGTTTTCGAATCCTAGCGGCAGGTGGTTTGCAACGCTCGCCGACTGGACGCCCGGGAGTCCCTCAGCCTTGGCAACCAACTGGTCGTAAAATGCCCGGCCGCGATTCTCGGAGTAGCCGAGGATATCGAGATCGAGCGAGACCACAAGCCGGTTGTTGACGCGAAATCCCGGATCGACGGAGCCGGCAGCTGGCGAGACTGCGCAAGCACAGCCCGGCGCCAATCAGTAAAACCGTGCAGACCGCCACTTGCCCTGTCACCAGCGCGTTGCGCAGACGGCTTTTGCCGGGGCTGCCGGTCGCCTCATCTTTCAATCTCGAGACGACATCCACTTTCGAGCTGCGCAAAGCGGGCGCGATGCCGAATGCGAAGCCGGCGAGTAACGACACCAGCAGCGTGAACGCCAGCACCCGCCAGTCCAGCGGAAGTTGAATGCTGAGGAAGGAGAGCATGGGCGGCTTGAGCTCGAGCAAAAGAGGCCCGGCTAAGGCGGAGAGCCCCAGCGCCACGGCGCCCGCAGCGAGTGAAAGCAAGGCGCTTTCCGTCAGTATTTGCCGGATGATGCGGCCCCGGCCCGCGCCCAAAGCCGAACGGATGGCCATCTCTCGCGTGCGCCGCGAGGCCCTGGCCAGCAGCAGGTTGGCGAGGTTGGCGCAGGCGATGAGCAGGACCAAACCTACCACCGTCATGAGGAGCGCCGTAATCGGAGCGGCAAATCCGTTCAATTCCGGCGGGATTCCGACCAGCGGCATCACGGCCGCATCCCATCCCTTGTTGCTCTTGGGGAAGGCCTGCGCGAGTTGCTTTTCCAAAACACTCAGATCGGCTTGCGCCTGCTGCGGAGCGATGCCGGGCTTCGGCCGTCCGGCTACGAAAAGCCAGTAACCGGTGCGATTGGTCAGCAGATCCATGCCAGGCGAGATTTGACGTTGCATCATGAGGGGAGTCCAGAAGTCCGGCTCGGATAACGCTTCGATGCCGCTGAAATGGGCCGGCGCCACACCTACCACGCTGAAGCTGTTCCCATTAAGGGTGAGAATTCTGCCGATAATACTCAGGTCAGAGCCCAGGCGTTGCTGCCAGAATTTGTGATTGAGCACCACCACGGGATTTCTCAGAGGGACTTGATCCTCCTCCGGCAAAAACGCGCGCCCCAGAATCGGCTGCACCCCCAGCACCGAGAAGAAATTCCCGGAAACCAGTTGCCCCATGATCAACTCGGTCTCGCCGCCACTTCTCCAGCTCACGCGCTCCGGGTCACTGCTGTACGCAACGAGCCCTGAGAAGGCTTGATTGTGATCGCGATAGTAGACGTAATCGGGATAACTGAATTGAAGATATTGGCCATCGGGAAGGCGATTCCATAGTGCGCACAATTTATCCGGAGCGGCGACTACGGACGGAGGACGCAAGAGCAGAGCGTTCACGTAACTGAAGATGGTTGTGTTAGCCCCAATTCCGAGCGCCAGCGAAAGCACCGCCACAGCCGTGAAGCCGGGGCTTTGGCGCAAACTGCGCAGGCCGAAGCGGAGGTCTTGCAAGAAGTGGTCCCACCAGAGCCAGCGGCCCGATTCGTAGAAGCGCTCCTCGGCCCGGGTGACGTTGCCGAAAGCGCGCCGCGCCGCCGTGCGCGCTTCCTCTTCGCTCAGACCCTGCTCTTTCAGCCGCTCCGTCTCATGTTCGAGGTGCGCTTGTATCTCCGCCGCGAAGTCACTCGGTTTACGCTTTCGCCAGTGCATGTCTCAGGCCTCCCTACACTTGGGTAGACATATAACCCAAGTATTCATACTTCGGGTCAGATGTCAACCCAAAAAAGTCAGGACAGGGGATGCGAGGGGAGGCGATCCGGAAATACCGGGTGAGTATGGAGGTTCCTTGTTCGGTACTGCCGGCGTCCAGGATGGGTAATATGCACCGATACAACGATCACGCCAGCGCCAGATTCACATTCTCAATGGCTTCGTCAATCTCCGCGGTGTTCTTGTAGCCGACCGTGACGCTGTCAACGCCGGCGACTCGAAATGCATAGCGCATTGCCGCCTGGCGGTCCTCACGGGTGGCGAAGGCGCCCTCGCCCACCAGCTTCATGCTGATCACGCCCATATCCGATTTGCGGGCCTGTTTCACATGTGCGACAACCTCGTTCACATTCCCCAGGCCTTCGGTGTCGTAATCCTCCGCGTCCATCCGGGTGCCCTTGTGGTTCATCCGGATCATCGCGACCTGGAGCCACTTGGTGCCCGGAACCAGGCGGAGGGCCGGGAGGCCGTGCACCGAGGCGCCGTGCGCCACCACCGCGTGCTTCGCCTGGGCCTCCATAATGCCGTCCTGCCAGCGCATGCTATCTTTCGGCCAGGTCGCCGTGTGCTGCCAATGGAGCAGCATTACGTCGAAGTATTCGGTGCGGGCGAGTTTGCGCAACTCGTCGATCTTTTGCATCGGATCCACGCCTTCCCGAGTCGTTACCTTCGACATCAGCCGATAACTGTCGCGCGGAATGCCGTCGAGCGCCACGCCGAGCATACGGTGCATCTCGTGGTAACCCTCAGCAGTCTCAAAGAAGCGAATGCCGCGGTCGTAGGCGTAGCGGACCAGTCGCGTAAACTGCTCCTGACCCAAGTCGCGCTGCACTTTTCCGCTCATGGTGCCGGTGCCGAGCGCAAGGCGCGTCACCTTGACATCGGATTTACCCAGCGTTACCCAGTCCGTGGCGGTTTGGCGCGCCGCCAGGAGTGGAAAGGTGCGCGCGCCGGCAAACGCCGCTGCGGCAAGTCCTGTCTTCAGGAAATCACGCCGGGAGTAGTTAGCCATGAAGTTCTCCTCTAACCGAAATCGTTACTTTTGTTGCCAAACCCTAGTCGAGCCCGGAGGCGCTCGTCATCTTGGCTCGCGGATAAGGAACCCCGAACGACCCACCGCCGCCAGCCCGGAATAAGGCGAGGCGGCTGATTAAATTAGACTGCCGGAGGAGCGGCGCTGTCAAGGACAATAAGTCGCTGTTGCGCCCCGCTGGCCGCCCTGCCTTGGGCACCCGGTTGTTGCGCCTGGCCGTGCAGTGCGCTAAGGCCACAAAGCACCCCACCCTCATGGGGCCTGTACGACCTTGAGACTGGTCACTTGGCGCACCCAGCGCGCCATGCGTTTCTCTCCCGGGACGACAATGTGAAAAGGGCCTTCTTTATTGTCGAGTGGATGGCCGTCCGCCCGGTCGGCCAGAAGGATGACACGGTCCGTGAACGCCGGGTCCAGTTCCGGTAGCGCGAACACCACGCGGTAACCATCCGCCGCTTCGACCAAAAGATAGGCGGAGATTCTCTTGCTGTGCATGGAATCGCTAAACACCATTCCTGCCTTCTCCAGAACCAGAGGGAGCGGAACACCTTCGTAACTGACGGTCTTTCCATGCACATCGACCGATATCTTTTGATGCGCCATCCCGGAGATGTCGGATGCTACGACGTGAACAATCCAACGTATTTGAATCAATACCGACGTTCGCTGCTGGACAAGCAACAGGAACTGCTGGCCGCCAACGGCGGCAGGCTGGTCCTGGGCGCCGCGGGGGGACTGGTCGGAGCCGACTTGATGGACCAGGCCTTTGCCGAGACCGAGGCGCGCGTGGACGCCCGCTTGAGCCAGGACAGGAGCGGCATGCGGCGAGCGATCGAGTGGGCGCTGGACTGTCTTAAGAAGGGCAACTATGGAATCTGCGCTGCCTGCGGCAAACCCATCAGCAGGGCCCGCTTGAAGGCCGTTCCCTGGACCGACTCCTGCCTTGATTGCACGGAGCAGGAGACGAAGTCGTAAACAAGAAAGCTGGCTCCACTTGCAGTTAATACTCAACCACGGTGATGGCCACGCTTTAAACGGTTAGCACGGTATTCCTGGTAAGGGATGCTTTCCTCCTTGCGGCGCGACTCAGAAACGAGGCCATCCCAGAAATCCTCCCAGAGTTCTCTGTGCTTCTTGAGATCAATGAGCACGGCGGTCTTGCGCCCCTTGTGGTCGGTTACGAATTGAATCCCGGTCATGACTTGATTCTCCTTGACCTCCATTTTACCGTAATCGAGGTTCGCCTTCGTGATCATTTGGCGGCAACGTTCAGCGGTTTCGGCGCGGGCGGTATGCGTTTCTTTGCCACGCTCACGCCAGCCAGGAGCAGTGCGTTCTCTGGCGCGGCGTGGCCATCGACATTCCTGAACCCCGTCGAAGCCTTCAACCGGATTTCCTTCACACGAATGCCGCGGCGCGGGTTGATCCATTCGTAGGCAAAAAAGGTCAAAGGCTCTTTGCCCGATTCGCCACAGTCAATGACTTCAGCTTGGTACGCAAGGTGGTTCGGGTCGTGGCGCCTTCCCCATCCGGCCTCCAGGATGTTCACACCGTACCTCAGTGGGACGTTCTCCACGAGTCCGTCTTCGTAAGTAACTTCGTACCAACCGAGGAGGTCGGCGGTGTCGGCATAATTCCAGGTGTAGTCGTCCGCATTGACGTTGCGGGCCGGCTTGGCGCTGGCATGCAGAAAGATAATACTGCTGACGTCTTCACCGATGCGGATGGGGGCAGACGCGGCGCCACCGCTCGCGAGGGCGACTGCCGGCTTGCCCTCGCGGCGCCCGAGCTCAAAGACCAGCCGCCCCGTTCCGACCCGGCCGCTCTTCATGCCCGGTAATTCGACTCCCGGCGCCGCGGTTACTCGCAAGGCGGATTCCATGTTGAGCGGTACCACCGGGTCAGAGTCGCTGGGAAACGGCCCGGCGCTCAGGTTTCGTCGCACCCGGGGCAGCAAATGTTGAATAGTGACGGAAAGCTCATCGAGCGGAGGTTTGCGGCCGGACCAGAGCAACTGCCCGCAGCCAAGGAAATCGACCATGAGGTCTTTGCCGAAATTCAATTCGTTGGTTGCCGCCCAGGAAGACGGCACACCTCCGATGATCCCGGGCCGCGAGGCCCGCCGTTCATAGTCCTTGATATCCGGCTCCATGTTGTCGAAGATTTGCTGAAAGCCCCAGGTGTCCAGCGCGATCTCGTTTGCCTCGCCCTCTCCTTGCGCTGTGTTCTTGTCGTCCCAGAACCAATTGTAGACAAGGATATCCTTCGGGATCAGGCTTCGGACTTGCTCAGGGGACAAGGCGCCGGGGGTTTGGTAGGGCTGGCCCGTAGAAGTCGACGCCTTCTGGAGGCGCGCCCCGCGCAAGGGTTCGATGAGATGATCGCCATAGCTCGACATCTTAATTCCCCGTTGGGCCAGGTGGTCGTGGATCTTGTTGATGTCCTGCGCATAGAGTCGGCGCGGGTCTTTGTCCCTGCAAAGCGGACAGACTCCCCACGGGATCCTCCACTCATCATGTCCCACATGCACCATCGTGGGTTTCATAACTTCGATATATTCATCGAGGACATCAAACAATAGGTCATACACAGCGGGCTTTGATGGGCAGTAGGTGTCGGGCCATTCGGCGTCGGGAATCTCCGCCAGTTCCCGGTGCCGAGTCAGGAGGTAGTAGCTGTGGGTGAGGGAAGGAACTTCCGGAATCACTTCTACGTGGTGCAGGCGCGCATAGGCGACCAAGTCGGCGACTTCGGATTTTTCCAGGACTTCGCCATCCGCAGTGTCGGCGTTGGCAGAGTCCTGGAATTGGCCGCCAGGGCCCGGCGAGCGGTCGCGGCGCGTTGCATTCAGGTCGCGGTGCAACTCCCACCAGCCGGCGTTCAGTTCCGGGTGACGATCCAGCCGCATCGCGGCGTTCAACTCCACGATGACGCGGTTGTATTTGTAGAGGGCCAGGAAGTCGCGCACAAATCGTTTGAAGTAGGCAATGTTCTCATGGCCGGGCAAGTAGAGCTTGAGGCCGCGAAACGGCTTCGCAGGCCAATCGCGCACATGGACTCCCTGCACGTATGAGTGCGTAGCGTCATCCTGAATCATTTGGCGCAAGGTCTGAAGTCCGTAGAAGGCGCCGGCCTCGTCGGCACCGATGACGACGACCGCTTGGGGATCCGCTTCCAAAAGGTAGCCTTCGGGTTCGCGCACCACAGACGCCGCGACGTGGTTTTGCAAGTATTCACGGATAAGAGGGTTCTGCATCGTCCCCATGAGAATGAAGTGTCCAGTGCCGGGCAATTTCGATACCGGAAGCGTTTTGAGCGCCAGTCCGTGCTTGTCGACAAGCTCCGCCACCAGGAATTGGCCCAACTCCACGTCATTTTGAGTGGCCTTATCGGGCACCAGCAGGGGTACGGAGGGATCGAGCGTGAAACGGCCGCTCCGTGCTTCAATCTCACGAGGTTCCGGAAAGATCTGAGAAACCGGCGCCGTTTGGCCCTGCGCCAGGAAACATGCCCACGCCAGCACAGAAAACAAGCTTCGAAGTGCCCATAAAGAGCTTTTCATAAGCGAAACCTTTCGGAAAATAATGCAGCCGAGCCGCATATCCTCTGGCTAAAAGCCTAGACCGGCGGAACAGGGCTGCGCCACCCACTTTATTCCCGCTGGCCCTGCATGGCAACCCGGAAGGGACGGCGAAGCCATGCCGCCGACCATTCTTCAGGCGAACGGGAGAGTTTTCAATATTTGGCGAAGTGATCTAAACTTGTAACTGTTCGGGGCCATGCTGAACATTTGAGTTTCGGAAGGACACGGGGGCCACTTCATGCGTCGGCGCGATTGTGTCTGCGGAACCGGTACGGGAGAATCACGTTCCCGGCGACCAGGGCTCATGCTGATTCTCCTCGCTCTGGTATGCGTGTCCTTTCTCCGCGCTCAAGACGTTTTGACCTACCATAATGACAATGCGCGCACCGGCCAGGCGCTGGCCGAGACGATTCTTACACCCGGCAGTGTAAACTCGACGCAGTTCGGCAAGCTCTTTCAAGTGAACGTGGACGGCAAGGTTGACGCTCAGCCGCTCTACGCCTCTGCGGTGAAGATTCCCAGCCAGGGGACCCACAATGTGCTTTTCGTGGCTACCGAACACGACAGCGTCTACGCCTTTGACGCTGACAGCGGAACCCAACTCTGGAAAGTTTCACTCTTGCCGACGGGCGAGACTCCCTCCGATGACCGTAGATGCGGCCAAGTTTCGCCGGAAATAGGCGTTACTGCTACTCCTGTTATCGATCGGTCGGGCGGGCCGAACGGAACCATCTACGTCGTCGCCATGTCCAAGGATTCCTCTTCTGCCTACCACCAGCGACTGCACGCCCTCGATATAACTTCAGGCGCGGAAGAATCCAGCGGTCCCAAAGAAGTACAAGCCACTTTTCCCGGGACCGGCGACAACAGCAACGGCTCCAATGTCATCTTCGATCCGGCGCAATACAAAGAGCGGCCGGGACTCTTGCTGCTGAATCATGTGATTTACACATCCTGGTCGTCGCACTGTGACGATCCGCCTTACACAGCCTGGATCATCGCTTACAACGAAGCCACCTTGAATCAGGTCAACGTGCTCGACCTGACGCCTAATGGTCATGAAGGTTCCGTCTGGATGAGCGGCGCGGGACTGGCGGCTGACTCGGCCGGGAATATCTATCCATTGCTGGCGAACGGAACGTTTGACACGACGCTCGACAACAACGGCTTTCCTTCCCACAGCGATTACGGCAACGCCTTCGTTAGGCTCTCCACTGCCAACGGGGGTCTTGCAGTGGCCGACTATTTCACGATGTCGAATACGGTCGCGGAATCCGATGCCGACGAGGATCTGGGCTCAGGCGGCGTGCTGGTGCTGCCTGACATGACCGATGCGAACGGCGTCACACGCCATCTGGCGGTGGGAGCGGGCAAAGACCAAACCCTCTACCTGGCGGACCGCGACAATATGGGGAAGTTCAATCCCCAGGCTGACAGTATTTACCAGGAGATCCGGTCGGCGCTACCCGGAGGAATCTTTAGCATGCCCGCTTATTTTAATGGTCGGCTTTATTATGGCCCTGTGGGTTACAACCTTATAGCTTTCCAGTTCTCGAATGCCAAACTTCAGACGACCCCAGTATCCTCCACGAGCACCACGTTTGCTTACCCGGGAGTGACGCCCAGTATTTCGGCAAATGGCAGCACCGATGCCATCGTTTGGGCAACGGAAAACACAAATCCCGCTGTGCTCCATGCCTACGACGCGTCTGATCTGTCCAAAGAACTCTACAACAGCAACCAGGCGGGTACGCGCGACCAATTCGGGGCAGGCAACAAGTTCATCACGCCGACCATCGCGAATGGAAAGGTGTATGTGGGATCAACGAATGGGGTAGGCGCTTTCGGATTGCTCTCCGGCCCAGTTGGAGATTTCAGCTTAGGCGTCAGTTCAAGTGGATCGGCCTCCGCCACCGTTTCCCCGGGCCAGACCGCGCAATACTCGCTTAGCTTGACGGCATCAGGAGGCTTCAACCAGTCCGTATCGTTCACGTGCGCCGGCGCCCCGGCGGAAGCAAGCTGCTCGGTTTCCCCTTCTTCTGCCACCCCGGGGAATTCCGCGGCGGAGCTGATGGTGAGCGTCTCGACTGCCGCGCCGTCGCAAACGGGAAGCCTGCGGTGGCGCGGGATGTGGCCGGCGGTTGTCCTACTACTGGTCATGCTCGGGACCGTGGCCCGGCCCCCCACGCGAAAGTCGCACCCCTTGAAAAGCAGGTCTGCGCATCCGCTTCGGGGTGGTTGGCGATCTCTCGTCGTGCTGGGAGCCGTCGCGCTCGCGGTCGCCGGGTGGGCCGGTTGCGGCGGAGGAACGAGTGCGCGCGTGACCAATCCAGGAACGCCGACGGGCAGTTACACACTGACCGTGACAGGCAGTTCGTCGTACAATTCGGCGACGCTGACTCACAGCGTGACACTTCAACTGGTCGTAGACTGACGGGGCGCTAGACGTTCAGGGTTTTCAAGTAAGCGACACCCTGCACGGTGAGATCCCAGCTCTGCTCGAGGAAATAGTTCTTCACGCCGCCGGTTTTGGCCGCGGTGAAGATCTTGGGCCAATCGAGGCTGTCTTTTCCCACCGCCACGCCGGGCCAGCCGCGCATGCCCGCCTGCGCCGGCCGGCGCCTTCAAATCCACGCCCTGTAAATGCATCGAGATGAAGCGCCCTGGATACTTTGTGAAGTACATCACGGGGTCTCCGACGACTCTCATGGCGGACATCTGGAATTGCATCTTCACCAGCTTCGGATCGAGCAGTTCGAGCAGGACTTCGTAAGTCAGCCGGCCGTCGACCTTGGACATCTCGAATCTTTCGTCGTGCAGGAACTGCTGAATGCCGGCCTTGGCCGCCGCCTCGCCGATCTTGTTATACTCGTCCGCCGCCTTCTTCACGGCATCCATCGTGGTGACGCCGTTCTGCACCGGCCCGTCCAGGCTCGCCGTACCCATCTGCGTCATGCCGATGTCTTTGGCCCAGGCAATCACCTGCTGCTGCTTGGTTCGGAGTTCCTCCAGCGTGAAGTGGGAGCTGGGACAGATGAGCCCGTGATCGTCCAGGACCTTCCTGGTCTGCTTCGCGTCCGCGAGGCTCGCGAACTCGTCGTATCCCGGCGAGCACAGTTCCAGGCTGCCGACTCCCAGGGCCGCCATATCCTTGCACAGTCCCGCAAAGTCGCCATCCTTAATCCGCTGCCGGTGGGGATACGTTTGGCTCCCGATCGGCAAGCCCAGCGGATTGGCGCGAATCTCCGGGACGCCCGCACATAGAACACCGCCCACAGCAACGCTCGTCGCAGATTGCTTGAGAAAATCTCTTCTTGTGATTGCAGTCATGTAAACCTCCATTAGTAAGAGCGGCCTCTGTGCCGGATGTGCGCACGTTAGCAGCCCACGTAAGTGTTGAGCGGAGCTCCGCCGCCCCGCCTACGCGCCCGTCAGCTCCCAGCCCTGGCGATACTCGCGCGTCAGGTACTGGTTGGCATCGGCGATGTTAGTGAACTTCATGCTCTCCTTGTCCCAGAGCAGCGCCGGCGCGCAATGCTCCTGCATTGAAGATCTTTCCGCTGTATCGAATCGCCGCCCCAGCCAGAGCAATGGCTTCCGAGCAGTTGGCCGCGTTGAGGAAGTTGCCTTGCGAGGCCGCGCCGCCCTTGAACGCCGTCAGCCACTCGTTGTCGGCTCCCATAACCGCCGCGCCGGCCGCGATCCGCTGGTGGCGTCGGAAGTCCTTTGCTGGTGCGATAGGCCTGCATCTTCTTGGCTGGAATGATTTCGTTGTTCAGGATTATTCCTTTATCGCCGACGAACAGACTCCCCGTTGCGGGGATCGACTTCCCGTCTTCCAGCAACTCGTCGGGCGTGTAGGGCCGCATTCCGCCGTCATACCAATACAACTTGAGCGCCGGCCACTGGCCATGGGCTGCGAACTTGAAGCACACTCGGTTGGCATACGGAAACGAGAAGTCATTCAACTTGATTGTGCTCACCTGGTCGTTGATTTCGCAACTGTGAGCTGGTTTGAGCTTCGATGCTGTACGGAACCGGCAGATCGAGCGCCATGAAGATTGGCCAGAGGCTGTAGTTCCCCATGTCAGCGATGCTGCCTGCGCCAAATTCGTACCAGCCGCGAAACACCGCATTGGTATAGTTGGGATGATACGGTCGGTCGAGCGATGGCCCCAGCCAGAGATCCCAGTCGAAGCCCGCCGGGACCGGCGGCGTATCGGTGGGAATGCTCGAGTACTGCGGCCAGAAGGGGCGATCCGTCCAATTGTGAACTTCCCGGAGCGTGCCGATCGCTCCGTCCAGGATCATGTCGCGCACCTGATTGATCGGCCTGTGCCACGCCAGCAGATGCGTGGCGACGCCTGTCTTCCGAGCCGTCTCCACCACCATCCGGACCTCCGCCACGCGATTGGCGAGGGGTTTGTGCATCAGCACGTGTTTGCCTTTCTTCATGGCGGCGATCGAAATTGTCGCGTGCAGGTGGTCAGGCGTCATGATTTTGACGGAGTCTAGGTCCTTTTCCTGTTCCAGCAATTCGCGGAAATCCGCGTACGAAGCCACGCCCTTGAAGTTCTCCGCTGCTCGTTTCTTCGCGTAGTAGGTTTCGATGATTTCTTTGGCCATGTCCCGGCCGGCGCGGATGCCTTCGACGCCGGCTCCCCAATCGGGATTATCCAGAACCTTCCGCACGCTGTCACGGATGCCGGTCTTGTCCCAATCGATGTAGTTCGTGCCGTCCTTGACGGGATCGCACACTGCCGTGATCTGCACGCCGGGCGTGGCAATCAAGCGCAGCAGCTCTCTGGTTCCCTGAGTGCCGCAGCCGATATAGGCCAGCGTTATTTTATCGCTGGGTGCGACGTATCCGGGCCCGCCCAGCACGTGTCTCGGAACGAAAGTCAACGCGAGTCCTGCTGCCGCAGGAGCCAGGAATTCGCGACGGCTGATATTGGCTTTGGGAATCATTTCGAATCTCCTTTGCTGATGCTGAATCGCGTGCGATTATACATCCGGCCGAGTTCTTTCCAACCGTTTTTTCTGATGCCTCGGAGCCAGGAATCCTCACCGTACCCCCGTCTTCCCTCCGGGGACCGCCTGAGGTCTGCGGGGGTACTCTCGTACTATTGCCGCGGGAGTGGTATTCGGTTATCAATAGCTTGAACGCTAGAGTTGTTGTGTAGCAGGCAATCTTAAGGCTGAATCTGGTTTGGAAGTAGTTGGTTAACGCGTAGCACCTCTGAAGTCCGACGACTTGAGGGTTGTGAAGTCGCCTTATTCAGTTCCTGGAACGTGGATGAAAACCGCCGACTACAAACCGGGACGCATTATTTGGGAGTTGACAAAGGGATGCAACGAACGCTGCATTCCCTGTTCCGCCACCGCTACAAAGCTCTCATCACCACTCGACCTGCCTATAAACAGAAGCCCTGATCCTGATAACGCAAGTCTTTCAGTCGCTCCTACCAATCCTAGCTTTGTGCGGTGGCGCACTTTTATTTCGGCACGATGTATTGGACCTTAAGCTCTTATTCCTCCTGCCTCGGGGCGCATCCGGGTTGGGCCTCCCCCCTCGGGTACGCCCCCCTCCTTCTACACTCACGAACTGCTTTACGGCTCTGACTTCACGCTGTAGCTGGGGTCTTTCAGAATAAGCTTCACAAAACCCTTAAGCAAAACTTCGTCAATAGTGTCAACTGAAATGTTCTCTTTAGCGTTCCTGCGGTCATAGAAACTGTAATGCGATCCCTCATCGAGCCTGATTTGCAGATTGCCGTGGATAAATTCCGTAAGAGGATTGCCAAACGACAGATTTCCGGTCGAGACGTTGAGTTTCACGATCCAGCCGTACTGGTAATTCTGCGCGTTCACTTCAATCGTGTACTCTTTTGAGTAAGGGTCTATGTTTATCGGTATGGACGATCTTTCATTGAAGGCTGCGATAGACTCTTTCAGGACCGTCTCGATTTGACGCCAAATAGTGGGAGCCAGCTCGGCAATTCTCTTCTGGATGAGCGTCTCCTCTTCAACCCTTTGCGCCGCGAGGCTCTTTTCCGTTTCACGTTCGCCAAACATTCTACCGATCCAGTCTTTGCTCATAGGCTCACATTCTAGGGCGAGCCAAAGACGGAAGTCAATTACGGTAGGGTGCGGCGGGCAAGGGGGACAAAACGTCTTATCGCGCCTGAGGGGGGGCTTGGCGTTCCGGTGGGGGTTAAGCAACGCCAATACCTCCGCTTTTGGGGAGCCGCCACGGAATCAGTCTGTCTCTGCCGTCTTGAATTGATCGGCGTATAATGGGGACTGGGGTTAGGGCTCATATCGATCATCTCCGGGGTAGCATCTCCGCCCCGCGGAGGTATTACATGTCGAGAGTTACGGAACTCCTTATTAATGGCGTGAAGCATTCCGTTGATGTTGACGCCGACGCAAGTCTGCTGAGTGTCTTGCGCGACGATCTTGACCTCACGGGGAGCAAGTACGGATGCGGCGAGGGCCAATGCGGCGCCTGTACGGTCCTGATTGCAGGGGCGCCGCGTCGCTCTTGCATTACGCCGGTGGGCGAGGCCGCCCGAAAGCCGATCACTACCATTGAGGGGCTGGAAAAGGGTGGCCAACTGCACCCGGTTCAGCAGGCGTTCCTCGATGAAAACGTCATGCAATGCGGTTACTGCACTTCGGGGATGATCATGACCACCGTGGGCTTGCTGACGGTTCGCCCCGAGCCGAACGACGAAGAGATCGCCCACTACTTGCAGGGCCACATCTGCCGATGCGGGACTTATTCGCGCATTATTGCTGCCGTTCGGCGTGCGGCAAAGTCCATGCGGGAGGTGCGCTCATGAGAACCTCGCAGTCTCTATTGCCCAACCGCCTCCTGACTCCTTCTTTGGACAAGACCGGAACAATGAGCCCCGTCCCTGGTGAGGAGGACCGCCCGGAGGGCGAGGTGGTTCCGGCCACGCTTGAACCAGAGCGATACGAATTGAATGCCCGGCCCACGTATCACTTTGGGATGCCGCGGCGGGATTTTTTCAAAGTCTTGGGAGGCGGCATCGCGGTCTTCTGTCTCCTTGATCGGCCACTTGCCGGGCAGGAAGCCGGACGCAGCGGCCACTGGCCTGGCGCTTCCCTGCCTCAGGATATCTCTGCCTGGCTGCACGTCAACGAAAACGGCGAAGTCACGGTTTTCACTGGCAAAGTGGAAGTAGGGCAGAACATTCGCACCTCCCTGACTCAGGCTGTGGCCGAGGAGTTGCGCGTTACGCCCGGCTCCATCTCCCTGCTTATGGGTGATACCGACCGCGTTCCCTTCGACATGGGGACTTTCGGCAGCCGCACCACTCCCACCATGAACCCGCAGCTTCGACGCGCGGCTGCGGCAGCTCGCGAAATCCTTATCGGCCTTGCTGCCGACGCCTGGAAAGTGGACCCTGCCAAACTGACGGCGGCCAACGGCGCCATTACGGACCCGGACTCACAGCGCACCGCAAGCTACGCAGAACTGGCCAAGGGACGCGAGCTTGCCAAAGTCATTCCCGCCGAAGAACCTCTTACCCCGGCAGCCCAGTGGAAGGTCATGGACAAGCCGCTGGGAAAGGTGAACGGCCGTGAAATCGTTACCGGCAGGCATCGCTATCCTTCCGACATCAGGTTGCCCGAGATGCTTTACGGCAAAGTCCTGCGGCCACCCTCCATCGGCGCCTCGCTGAGTTCACTCGACGCAAGCAAGGCGCAGCAGATGCCGGGCGTCAAAGTCGTACACGACGGCAACTTTGTGGGCGTCGCCGCCCCCAACCCGCGGGTGGCACAGGATGCGCTGGCGGCGCTCAGCGCCGAGTGGAAGTCCACGCCTGCGCAAACTTCGAGCGACGACCTCTTTGAATACTTCAAGAACCACGCGGGGACCGGCGATGAGCGCAACGGGCACGCCGTCGGTTCCGTCGAGAAGGGCCTGTCCGACGCGAGACTCCGCCTTAAACAAACCTATACGGTCGCCTACATCGCCCACGCGCCGCTGGAGCCACGCGCCGCCGTGGCCGAATGGAAAGACGGCAAGCTGACCGTGTGGACCGGAACCCAACGGCCCTTTGGTGTACGCAGCGAATTGGCCGAGGCCTTTCGACTTCCCGAGGACCACGTGCGAGTGATCATGCCGGACATGGGTTCCGGCTATGGTGGCAAGCACACCGGCGAAGCAGCCGTGGAGGCGGCGCGTTTGGCCCAAGCTGTGCAACGGCCTGTGAAACTGGTGTGGACGCGCGAGGAGGAATTCACTTGGGCTTACTTTCGTCCTGCCGGTGTCATCGAAGTTTCTGCCGGCCTCTCGAGTGCCGGCGCCATCACCGCCTGGGAATTCCACAATTACAATTCCGGTGCGGCAGCCATCGGCACACTCTACAACATTCCCAATCAGCGCATTCAGTTTCACTCCGTCGATTCACCTCTGCGCCAGGGCTCGTACCGATCCCTCGCCGCCACCGCGAACCATTTCGCGCGCGAATCCTTCATGGATGAACTCGCACAACTGGCCAAAATGGACCCACTCGAATTCCGGCTCAAGAACCTCACCGATGAGCGCTTCCGGGCGGCGCTCGAAGCCGCGGCGGAGAAATTCGGCTGGGGGCAAAGGAAGTCTCACCCGGGGCGGAGCACCACCGAGGATCGTACCTTGCGTGGACATGGCATTGCTGGAGGCTTCGATAAAGGCGGATACGTGGCAACGTGCGCGGAGGTGGCAGTCGACTCCACCACGCGGCAGGTGCGCGTGGTGCGCGTCGTAACGGCGTTTGACTGCGGCGCCGTGGTGAATCCCGACGGCCTTCGCAACCAGATCGAAGGCGCAAATACTATGGGCATCGGCGGGGCCTTGTTCGAAGCCATCCAGTTCGCAAACGGGCGCATCCTGAACCCCCACTTTGCGCAATATCGTGTTCCGCGCTTCAGCGACGCTTCGGCAATGGAAGTCGTTCTGATCGATCGAAAGGACGTGCCATCGGCAGGGGCCGGAGAGACCCCCATCGTGGGCATCGCACCAGCCATCGGCAACGCGATCTTCGCCGCCACCGGCAAGCGCCTTCGCGCCTTGCCCATGGCCCCGAAGGGTGTATAGCGGCTCATTCGAAAACCGCATGCGGCCGCCGGTGGCGCTCGCGAGTTCCCGGGTTCTTCTCTCTTGAGCCTCTTTACAGAGCCTAGATAGGCGCTACGTCACTCCGTCCGCAACCTTGCTTCTTTGAGCCTTGATATTGAACTGATGCCCTCTCCCCCTTGGGGGAGAGGGTGGACCGCAGCCAGCGCTTTCTTCAGCCGGGGCGGGCCGGGTGAGGGGGTTCAGGCCAATCAGCTCATTGCCACAGTAAAGTGCGACAGGACCCCAGTTAGGCGACCGCTTTGCACTTTTCCAACGATGGCCCGGCGATGTAAAATCACCCGCTCGGAAACTCGAAGGCGCAGAATCCACCTTATTTCGAGAAGGAATTGCCATTGCTACTGACACCCGCAGACCGCAAAAGAATCCATCGAGCGGCTCTCGATGTCCTTAGTGATCTGGGGGTTCGAGTCGACGATCCGGAGATTATCCTCCTGATGCAAGAGGCTGGCGCGACCGTTGACAGCGAGAAGCGCGTCCATATCCCCGCCCATCTAGTGGAATGGGCTCTTCAGCAGGCGCCGCATCAGGTGAAGATCGCGGACCGCATGGGTCATATCTGGCAACTGGGTCCGGAGGGCGGGACCCTGGTTTTAACCGGGAATGCGCTGTACATCACGCGCGGCCGCATGCGCAGCGATTTGCGGGCCTCCGATCTGGCTGAGTTGGCGCGGGTCGTCGATGCCTGCCCAAACATTCACGGCATGGTCGGAACCTCACTTGCCGACTCTCCGCCTACCAGCCGCGATTTCGTGGGTTTTCGCATCATGGCGGGGTTTACGGGCAAACATCTCCGGCCGTGCATCTACACTCCGGCGGGCGCGCGCACCGTGATAGAGATGGCCAAGGTTCTCCTGGACGGCCCAACCTTGCGCGAGCGCCCCATCGTCAGCACGGGCTTCAGCATTATCAGTCCCTTGCACTGGACGGCCCTGGCACTGGGTGTTTTTAAGGAGACAGCGGGCGAAGGCGTGCCTGCCATGATCAATTCCGAACCGCTGGCGGGAGCGACTGCCCCCGTGACCTTGGCTGGTTGCCTGGTGATTGGCGACGCCGACACGCTGAGCGGCCTGGTCATCAATCAGTTGCTGGAGCCGGGCCGGCCTTGCTTTTACAACGTAGGGTTCGCGCACGTCTTCGAGATGTCAGCGGGCCTTGCGCTGACGGGCGCACCTGAGAACGCCCTCCTGCAAGCGGCCGGGGCGGAGATGGCGCGATTCCACGGCCTCCCAAGCGCCGCGTGGATGTCCACGGAATCCCTTTGCGCCGACTCGCAAGCCGCCTTCGAGAAGATGATCGGTGGTCTGGCCCACGCTGCCGCGGGAGTCAACTTCATCTGGGGTGCAGGCAACCTGGAATCTACCTTGGCGATGTCGTGCGAGTCGTTGGTGACTGACAACGAAATTGCAGGCTATTTCCTGCGATACCAGAAGGGATTCCCCATAGATGATGAGGCGCTGGCGCTCGACGATATTCGAGAAGCAGGGAAGTCCGGGGATTTTCTGAATTCGCCGCACACTCTAAAGCATTTTCGCGAAGTCCTTAGCCGAGCGCAATTGGCCGTGCGCGCGCGGCGCGGCGACTGGGAAGCCAAGGGTTCACTTACCTTTGAGGAGTCGGCGGAGCAGAGGGTTCGAGATATCCTGGCGCAGGAACCCAAACACTATCTCGATTCGCATCAGCGGGCCGAACTGGAACGAATCGAGCGATCGGCGATGACTTCAGCACGCTAACTATTTACAATCCCTCGCCCCCTTGGGGGAGAGGGTGGCGAGCGTAGCGAGCCGGGTGAGGGGGTCGGCCGGCCCAGAATGGGCGTCAAGAATTATGCGGGACACCACACTAGCAAACCATCCCTCACCCGTCCCACTTCCCGATGAAGTGTATCGGGGCAGCGGGACACCCTCTCCCCAGGGAGAGGGCTGATTGCTCATCAAAGGAGGAGGTTCAATCTCATGAATTCAACTACTCGTCGTGGTTTCATTCGTCGAGGGCTCGTGAGTGCAACGGCGCTGGGTTTTTTGTCCAAGGCCGCGCACGCAGAATCGAGCGCGGACGCTGTCAGCCCGCATCCGGCGGCTCCGGCAGTCCAGACGCCGGCTGTTTCGGAGTTCTCCATCGCGCCGACCCCCGTGCGGACGGGCTTCGGAGGCGTGGGATTTCACGCCCAGATGCTCCTCGCGGATGCCACCCAGGATTTCGAGGACCAGGTATTGGCCAAGCGCTGGCGCGAGTTGAATCCGCGCTTCGCGCGCATCTTTCATACCTGGCTCCCGGATCATCCGGGGACGCGCGACGCCAAGGTCCTGGATGCGCTGGCGCGGCAGATGGTCATGATGAAAGAAGGCGCCGGAACTGAAATCTACCTCACCACAGGCGGACTGAAGGAAACCAACAGCAACGAGGATTTGCGGTCCTACGCCTCGGCGGTGGCGGACGATCTCGAGTATCTCCAGAACGCCGGCGCCACAAACCTCAAATGGTACTGCTGCACCAACGAGCTTTCGCTCATCGAATGGGCGGACATGCACAACGATCTGCCTCGCTACCGCGCCTACCATGCCGCCATCGCCGAGGAGATCAAGCGCCGCTCGCTGGGCATCAAGCTTCTCGCCACGGATGCTTCGCCGGTCGAATATTGGGGGACGATTGATTGGGCCAGCAAGAACATGGACGACATCACGGGTGTTTACGGCGGGCATCACTATATCAACGAGCAAGCTCCCGACAACCTGGGGTTTTACAAATGGTTTCTCGGACGCTGCCAGTGGGCCGTGGGCCTTGCGAAAGGCCGGGGCAAGGATTTCATTTTAGGGGAATTTGGGCCCGCTCAATATTTCGATTTGAAGTACGGCATCCGCTGGGACGCCTGCAAATACTTCGACACGCCGCTCGAGGGTCTGGCCGGCTTGCAGCTTGCCGAAGCCGCCATGGCCGCCATCAACGCCGGAGTCTACGCCATGGGGTACTGGACCTTCAACGATTATCCCGACCGCCCCGAAGAGCACGGCATCAACCATTGGGGGGTCTTCAAGTGGCTTACCAATGGCGCGCTGACGCGCGCGCCTTATTATTCGTATGGCTTGCTCACCAAGTTCTTCCGCGGGCCGGGCACGGTCTTTCACGCGGAAAGCGAAGAGGACTTCGTTCGGGTGGCGGCCCTGCAACACGATGAGGGGAAAACATGGTCGATCGCGGTTCTCAATCGCCAGCCGCAGGCAGCGCGCATTTCCATCCGCCTCGGCGACTTGCACGATTCGAGGCCGTTTCGGAAATACTTGTACGACCCGAGCCACATCCCGATGACGGACGCCGGCGATGTGCAAGAACCGGTAGGCAAAGTGACACCCAGCGAGGGCAAGCTGACCGACGCTGTCGAGGCGTCAACGCTCGCCGTTTACACCACGGCGTATGATGACAGCACTCCCGCCGCAGTCAAGGGTCTCAAGGTAAAAGCAATTCAGGACACCCGCATAAGCGGAGCGACAGCCAGCGCCAACCGGCTGCGTTGGACAGCCAGCGCCGAACCGGACCTCTGCTACTACCGCATCTATCATAACGGTGTTCGCATTGGATCCACCGCAGTTACGGAGTACATCGATTCCGGCCCTGACCACCACCGAAAAGGACCCTACGCCGTGGTGGCGGTGAACCGTTCCGGAAATCCCGGCCCCCGCTAGTTGTAGCGAGAATGCCCTGCCTTTCCTCGCTTCGCTCTCTTGAAAGTCTGTCATTCTGAGCGAAGCGAAGAATCTGCATTTGTTCACCTCGGACCGGAACAGCAGATCCTTCGCTTCGCTCAGGATGACAGCGACTTTCATCTACATGGGTGGGCCGCAGGCCCATGTACGCTCGGAATGACAGGGCTGTTTCGTGCGGACCCAACGCGGACAATCACTCGTCTTCGGCGACGTTCGAGCGCCATGATTTCTCCCAGCGCGGCGCTGGCCTTTTTATCCTCCTCGAGCGAAATCGGTGGCAAGCCGGCCTGCCTCAGGGATGAATTCAAGTGGGGTACGTCTTGGCTCTTGATTTTGCCCCACGCCGCGCCGGCCTCCTGCACTGCCTGCTGATCACGTTGGAAGCCCGTCAGAGCGTCAGCCGTCGGGGCCAAGTCGGCGCTTCCCACGGCTCTCTCGACTTGGCCTAAGGCAATGATCAAAGAGCGCAAGCTGGCGGTGGCCGGAGTTTCCGTTTCGAAGAAACCCGGGCCCGAGGTTCCGCCTGAGAGAGCCAGCGTTTTCTTATCAACGGCGGCAACTTCTCCGGCCAGCGCCTTTCGGCCGTTCTCTTTCACCAGCTTGGAATTGAGCGCCTGAAGCTGTTCATGCAGGCGGTTAGCCTCGCCAAAAGCCGCAGCGACCTGCGCCTGTGCAGCGTTGATCTGCATGGCTGTTTTGAACTGTAGCGCCAAATCGGAAAGCGGCGTCGTGACACGCGGGTCCATCTTCACGGGGAGTTGCTGCGTATAGCTTTGGCCGTTGACGGTCAACTTCACCGTGTACCCGCCCGGCAGCGCCCACGGACCTCCACCCCCACGGAAAACAGCAGCCATGGGATTGCCGCCGCGCGGACCCGGATAGTGCAGGTCCCATACAAACCGATGCATTCCGGGTTCAGGTCGAGAGAGGTTTGGGGAAATGAATCCAGGAAGTAGGAAAATCAACACGCTTGGGATCGATTTGGGGTGGCTTGTCACTGCTCGAATAGCGCCGCACCAGCTTTCCGGCGGAATCCCACACTTCCAGGGTGATAACCCCGCTGGGCGGCGATTTGAGGTAATAATCAATTACTGCGCCCGCCGGAGGATTCTCGGCCTGCGCTGTGTCCACCGGCATCGGTGTACCCTCGAAGGAGGAGGGGCGAACACGGTAAGCGGTTTCGGGCCGAAAGAGAACCGTGTCGGCGTTGGCGACCTGCGCGCTGAGCTGGCGTAGCGGTGTCACGTCATCCAAAATCCAGAACGAGCGCCCGTGGGTGGCGATGACGAGGTCGTCGTCGTGGATCACCAGGTCGCGCACCGAACAGTCCGGCAAGTTCAGTTGCAGCGGCTGCCACTCGTCACCGTCGTTGAACGAAACAAAGACGCCGGTTTCCGTGCCGGCGTAGAGTAACCCCTGCCGCACGGGATCTTCGCGCACGGCGTTAACAAAGCTCCCTTCCGGGATGCCGTTAACGATTTCCTTCCACGTGTTGCCGCCGTCGTGGGTACGCTCGATGTGAGGCTTGAAGTCGTCCAAGCGATGCCGGTCAATGGCCGCGTAGACAGTGTTGCGGCCGTAGCGCGACGCCTCGATGATGCCGACTTTGGACCACGGTGTGAGGCCGGAAGGCGTGACGTTCTGCCAAGTCTTGCCATCGTCATGGGTCACTTGGATGAGGCCGTCATCGGTCCCTACCCATATCTCGCCCGACACCAGTGGCGAAGGCGATATCGAATAGATTACGCCACGACGTTTTCCTGCGCCTGGATCGACATTCCCGGCTGCCGATGCATCAAGGTTAGGCGGGACGCCGGGATCTTCACGCGTAAGATCGGGACTCAAGACCTGCCAGGTCTGGCCGCCATCCCTGGTGCGGAAAAGAATCTGGTTGCTGAAGTAGAGTTCGTGGGGATCGCGCGGCGAAATCACCAGCGGCAGCGTCCAAGTGCGGCGATAGCTGCCCGGGTGGGCCAGTGACGGAGCAATGTTCTGGCCTTCTCCGGTGGCGAGATTGTACCTGGCAACCGTCAGAGCCGAACGACCCGCCATAGAGAATGTTGGGATCGAGCGGGTCGGTCGCGATATAACCACTCTCGCCGCCGGCGCCCACCGGGCGCCAGTCACGGAAGGTGATGGCGCCGGAGTGGCCGCGGCTGAGTGTGCAGGCGGAGCCCGAATCCTGCTGCGCGCCGCACACCCAGTACGGGAATCGGCTATCGGTGACGACGTGATAGAACTGCGCGGTGGGCTGGTTGTACCACGAAGTCCAGGTCTTGGCTCCGTCGACGCTGACTACGACGCCCTGGTCGCTCGAAAGGATCATGCGCTCGGGATCGTCAGGGTCAATCCAGAGGTGTTGATAGTCGTCGCCGCCCGGCGCCCCCTTGATGATCTCGAAGCTCTTCCCGCCATCGGTCGAACGATAGAAGGAGGTGTTGCAAACATAGACCACCTCCGGATTCCTCGGATCCGCATTGATGCCGCCGAAGTACCAGCCTCGCTGCCAGAGGCGCGAGTCAGGATCAGTGCGCTGCCAGTTTTCGCCCGCGTCGTCGGAGCGGTAGACGCCGCCTTCCTTTGCATCCACGATCAGGTAGACGCGGTCCGGGGCCGTGGGAGCGACGGCGATGCCGATGCGCCCAAGCTTCTCGGAGGGCAGCCCGTGACCAGTCATCTGGCGCCAGGTGTCACCGCCGTCCGTGGATTTATACAGGCCGCTGCCCGGCCCGTACGACGGCGGGTAGACGTTCCACGGGGGACGGCGCGTTTGGAACGAGGGCCGCGTAAATGATGCGCGAGTCGCGAGGGTCGAAGGCGATGTCGATTGCGCCGGTGTTCTCATCTTTGAAAAGCACCTTCTGCCAACTCTCGCCGCCGTCTTTCGAGCGGAACACGCCGCGCTCGGCGTTCGGTCCGTAAGCGTGGCCCAGCGCGGCCACAAAGACAACGCGGGGATCATGCGGGTCCACCAGGACGCGCCCGATGTGGCGGGTGTCATCGAGGCCAATGCGCGTCCATGTCCGACCCGCGTCCGTCGACTTGTAGGCGCCGTTTCCGGAGCAGATATCGGAGCGGAAGTCGGCTTCCCCGGAGCCCACGTAGATCACGTTGGGATCAGACGGAGCTACGGCCACGGCGCCAATCGAGGCGACGGGCTGGGAGTCGAAGATCGGCGCCCAGGTGCGACCGGCGTTGGTGGTCTTCCAGACTCCCCCGCACACCGAGCCGAAATAGAATACATTGGGCTGGCCTATGACGCCTGAGACGGCAACGGCACGGCCGCCGCGAAAAGGCCCGATCATCCGCCAGCGCAGGCCCGCGAAGAGGCTGGGATCATACTGCTGCGCGTAAACTCGAAGGGGCGTGAAGCCGTCCGGAACCATGGCGCAGATCAGGACGGAGAACACGATTTGGACCAGACGTATCGAGCGAGTCACGACGCCGTACCTCCCAAGGATGTGTTTGCACGCGAAAGCGCAAGTATAACACCGGGCGTCTCAGTCGGAGGCAGCAGCGATGTCTCACGGCGCTAGTGCTTACTTGCAGAAGTGAGCGTTCTTATCCGTTTGGCGTCGGAAGGGCGGGGCTTCAGCCCCGCCGCACAGAACAAGCCACTCCTCGGGGCTTTAGCCCCTGAAGCCGCGTTGCTTCAGGGCCTAAAGGCCCCTTCAACCGTGCTCTGCGTACCGGCGGGGCTAAAGCCCCGCCCTTCCTGGGCGCAAAACAATACCGCTTACCAACACAACTAACCGCTAGATCGTATGAGAGAATTGGAGACCTGTCATCCTGAGCGCCAGCGAAGGATCTGTATTGGTTCGAAAAGAGAAACAGTAGAGAAACGTACCAGATACCGCTATTCTTCCGGACCGGAACTACAGATCCTTCGCTTCGCTCAGGATGACAGCGACTTTCATCTACATGGGTGGGCCGCAGGCCCATGTACACTCGGAATGACAGTGTTGCTTCGTGCGGACCCAACACGGACAATCACTCGTCTTCGGCGACGTCGAGCGCCATGCTTTCTCCCAGCGCGGCGCTACTCTCTTTCGCCTCCTCGAGCGAAATCGGTGGCAAGCCGGCCTGCCTCAGGGATGAATTCAAGGGGAGAAACGGTACCAGAGGAACGGTACCAGGTACCGTTCTTCCCTGAGCCTGTACGACGTCATCGCGCGCACCACCTTAAATTCTGCACGGGTTTTCAGTTTCGGCGCTGAGATCGGAACTCTCAAGCCAGGCGCCGAGGCGGATGTGAGCGTCCTGGAGTTGAAAGAAGAGAGTTCACCTTCACCGTCTTTGACGGCAAGACCCGCAACGGACACCAAAGGATCGAGGCCGCGACGACGGTGAAAGTCGGCATGGTGTTCGAAGCTAGTTAGGGCGAGACTTCGGCAAACAGCTTGGCCTGGTGCGCGGGGCGGTGACAGTGAGGAAAGAGCTCGGCAATTCCGGGCACGGCCACGTTCGCGAGCTCTTTCGGTTCCAGCTTGTGGAGGCCTCCGCCGTATACGCGGCCTTCGCCGAGTAGTTGGTCGGGGCTGATCGCGTTGAAAACTCCCAGACGCGACGGATGAGGCCTGGATCGTCGCGACATTGCGCGGGCAAGAACAGGCGTCGGGTACATTGCGAGGTAGACGTTTGCCACTGTCGCGCGAGAGCTGATTCAGGATGAAACGGAAAGGACGGCCGCTTTTGGTGTCGCTGCGGCCGAGATAGGTGCAGACGATGGGCGCGGGCGGGCGGTTCTCCTGCGCGTACCATGGCGAACGATGCTGGCACAGATAGCGTTCGTGCAGTCCGCGGGCCTTGCCGCCTTCCAGATATGCGTACAGGGTAGGCAAACGGTGTTTGATTTCGTCTTCGCTGAGTTTTGTGTCGAGCAGATAGAGTCGGCGGCTCGATTATCGGGGTTGCCCTCTCTGTCAGCCGTTACCTCGTCGTCCGGGGAGGTATCGCGGGCTCGGGCAGGATTGGGTTGAAGGCTTCCATCGGGAGGCCGCGAGATGCGATCTCCGCTTCGGAAGGATGAAATATTTGTTGTCTCCGGTCGCCAGCCCGCGCTTGATGTGAAAGAAATCAGCAATGGTGGGATGCCTCCCCTGGTGCGAGGCCTGAAACAGGAAAGCGTGTCCATTTGGGTTCGTGGGCGAGAGTGCGCAGCGACAGTTCGCGCGAGATTGCGTTGGTCCGGAGAGCATGCCGCCGAAAGTGAACGTTACTCGGTGATTCTTGCGGCGGCGGCGTTTTGCGAAACCAGACGACAGCCGAGGACACCAGGGCATCGGCAAATTGCACGTCGTTCGGGTCGAAGCGGTGAATTTGCAAGAGCGTGACGTGGTTGAGGAGATATCGCTTTACGGCCTGGCCGTAGTTCACGTCCATGAATTCGCTCGGGATAAGCCATCCGGCGATGCCGCCATCGGTCATCCATGCGTGGGAGAGACCGAAGAAAATGACAATAAAGCCCGGCAAGGCCGCTGATCTTGATCCCGCTCGCCTGCTGGGTCTGGAGCTGCAGGCGGGTCTTGTCGCCGTTCTGCAGATGATGATGCCGGACATAAGGCGGATTGCAGATGACGAGATTGAAACGGGGCAGATGGCTTCGCCTGCGTGAAGTCGGCAAGCTTCATCGTGAAGCCGGTAATCTTTCCAGAGACGCGCTGCTGGCGTACCGTAGTGCGGGTCGATCTCGAAACCGAGGGCCTCGGCAATCCGATTCTCCGGGAACACTTTTGCAGGAGCGCGGAATAGAAGGAGCCGGTTCCAATGGCGGGGTCGAGAAAGCGTACTTGCTCATCTGGCGGGAAAAGGCGTAGCCGCGTACTTGCAGGATATCTTGGGCAAGCGCTGTTGGCGTCGCAAACTGGCCGAGGCGGTTTCGCTCGGCCTGCGTCTTTCTGGCAGTCGAGTTCCGCCTGAAGGGCGATGCGCTGTTGTTCGAGAATGTCTGATCGTCTGGTCATGGTCAGATTCCAAAAAGGGCGAGATCGTCGATGCGGTGTTCCCAGACCCAATCTATGCCCTCGGCGGCCTCGTAGCCGAGATATCCGCTTTCAAAATAGCCGCACAGGAAAAGGTTGAACTGGACCTTCTTGCCGTAGGTGCTGCGGAGTTGAGCCATTTTCATGGCTTCTTCCTTGCGGCGCTTGTTGGTGTTGGTGAAATCGCCCGCGGATTTTGCCTCGAAGAAAATCGGGAAGTTGCCGGCTTTCGCTTTCTTTGGCATGATGACGGCGTCGATCGGGATATTGACGGTCCGCACGCCGCCTTCGAGCTTGACGGGCACGTTCGTGCGGAAGCTGAACGTGCCAGGCGGCATGGCGTCGAAGGGGTGCCGTCTCCTGGCGGGAGTTGCTTGTAGCTGCGTGCTTCAAGCCAGGCTTTGATGGCGGCGAGTTGGCGTTTCTCCTGGGCGTTGCGGATGATCGGATTGGCGACGGCGCCGCAGAGACGGTCGGCAACGATGGTCGCGGCGCGGTGAATTTCCGTCTCGGTGGGCGGCGTTTTCCTGCCGAGCCAGACGAAAATATCCGGGTCGGCCATTTTCTCGATGATGGTGGCGATCTTTGCCAGCTGCGGGTCAACCTCGGCCGCTTCATGCGGACCGGAAGCTTCTTCTCCAACTCCATGCACTTGACGAGGTTAGTTGAGACGCCTGCAAGGCCGATGAGCCTGTCCACCGCGAGAGGCGGGCATGTGGACATGCGAAGCGTCGGGAGAATCTCCGGATGCTTTCGGATGAGGACAGGCTGGATGTTAGTGATGTTGTCGGTCGCATGAAGCGCCGCTTCAACGTCCTTGGTCGTCTGGACGCGGGTGGTGCGGAAAGCCTGCGGCGCGAATTTCATAAACCAATCGTTGTACATATCCACGGACTGGATGATGTCGGCTTTCCACTGGTGCGGTTTGTCGAGCGTTAACGGGCATGGTACACGCGAATCGGGTCAGTGCGTTGCGCAAGTTGATTATATACGGTGGCGTTACCTCACGCAAAATCTGTGACGACTGATTTCTGGCTTTTCTCCCCCATTTTGAACTGACAGCGTTTCCCCTCTTCGCACAGCGCTCTATTGGCGAACCTGAACGAAAGCCTCGGAAGGCCGGTAGGCTCCTCATACTCCTGGGAGCCCGTGGCAAATGGGCGGGACTGCGCCTGAGGCCGGTCAGCGCGGGATGGTGCCATCGGGGGAATTAACTTATTCAGTACTTGACAAATACGACATTATAATCTATAGTTGAATAGTGAGGTTGCACAGAAGGTCAGTCTCCGCCGGAAACATCGTTGTCTCTCACAGTTCTTATCCCACATTCCCTTTTCCATGTTGCCTTCCTGGATTCTCAAGGTTGCCTGATGGACTTACGCTCGCCGGATCGAACGGGATCGAAACCCTTCTGAGCATCCGCAAAGCGTCGAGGGAAGGTACGGGGTTCGCTGGTGCGCAACGTAGGCACAATGTCCACGGAATTCAGGTCGGAGCGATCATCATCTCCAGAATCCAGGGAACAAAGCGAGAATGTCTATGAAAACAAAGGATCGGCCGAGAATTCAACCACCCTTGACCCCTCCTTATCCAATGGAAGGGAATCGCGAACTCCCCTCCTCGGACGAGGAGGGGTTGGAGGTGGTGCGACTTTGCGGCCTTGGCGTTCTTTGCGCCTTGGCGTGAAACCGGCTGGAGGCATTGAAAACGGCGGAACAAAGCGAGAATGTCGATGAAAACAAAGAGTCGAGGGGTTCAGAAGTCAAGGAGTTCAGGAGTCGAAGCCAAGTCAAGACGGATTGGGTCGGGCAGCGACAATTTGTCACTTTTCGACTCTCAACTCTCGACTGCTCGACTCGAGGGTCTGAGCTGTCGCAAGCAGGGCTAAAATGTGACCCGCACCCCAAGCTGCGCGGCGAAGGGGATTCCCACCGTGGTGCCGGGTCCGAAGAAATCCCCCAACGCTCCGGAAGGAACCAGCAGTTGTTTAGGATTGGTAATGGGAGTGGTTTCGGTGCAGGCGGCGTTTTGGCAGAATGCCGTGGCATTGAAGAGGTTGTTAACAGGCGTGGGGAGAGCGGAGAGGTCAGTGACGTAGTTGGCGCCGGGATTGTTTCGGTTGAACAGGTTGAAGAACTCGATGAAGGGCATAACAACCCAGCCCTCGCGCACGGTGAAGGGCCGGCTGACCCGCATGTCCACTTGGATGTATGGCGTTCCGCGAAACTCGTCGAGACTTGTCTGCACCCCATTGATCACGGCGCGATCGTCGAGCGAATCTCCGACGCCATTCACGTCCACCGGCGTGGTCAGAGTGATGGGCCGGGCGCTTTCCGCCTGCGCGAGGAGAGATGTCTCGAGGCCGCCCGGTAGGTGGAAGATGCCGGCCACCACCAGGCGATGCGGTCACGTCTTCACCCGAGGGGCCGAAATCCCCTGGGCCGAAAGCGTGCAGCGGGTCGCACACGCCATCCACGTAGTCGAAAAGCTCTCCGAGTACGCAGCCCCACGTCTTAGCCTTCGAGAGCGTGTAGTTCGCCACCAGGTTGAACCGCCCCGACACATTTCCTTGCAGGTGGATCATCATGCCGTCGTAGCGCGAGCGATTGTCGGATCGGAACACGGTTAAGTTGGGGACGTTATTCATCTGGCCGGCCGAGTCCGAAACCGGGAACAACGGCGAGAACAGCGTGAATCCTGCCTGGTACTGATAACGCGCGTAGGAATGAACCCCTTGTTCGTGGACCCAGTCGGCGGACAGGCTCCATTTCGAGTTGAAAGCGTGCTCGATGCCGGCGCTGGCATGAAGCGCATAAGGCGTCTTGTAGCGGGAATCGATGAGCGCACCGGCGCCGCCCGCAGCCGCGCCGGGAATGCATCCGGGATCACCGAGGTTGATGCATTGACCGGGTAGTTCATTAACCGCCTGGAAAGCGGTAACCCAGCCGTTCTGCGCGAGGTCATTGTAGTATTTGCCGAATCCGGCGCGGATGACTGTGGCCCCGCTTGTTCCCGGAGAATAGGCAATCCCCAAACGGGGAGCGAGGGCGCCACGATAGTCGTGAGGCGCGGCGTTACTGAGCGGAATGCGCAAAGACTGGAGAGTGAGCAGGGCGGGATTCTGGAGTTGCGAGCGGCCCGACGCCTGGAAAATGCCAAGCGTGGTGTCGTACCGCAATCCATAATTGATGATGAGGTGCGAATGGGCGCGCCAGGAATCCTGGGCATAAAAGCCGAGGCGCTGCACGTTCTGAGAAAAGCTGCCGTTGCTCGCGGGCGTGTCCACGCAAGTCGCGCCTGGCGTCGCAGCGGCGCCGCAGTTGAGGTCGATCGAGAACTGTTGAGGATCGCCAAGGTAGTCGCTGGGGTTCAGCGGGAAGACGGTGAGATTCTCCGCCGTCCCCGCCAGCGCGCCGCTCATCACCGGCTCATGGATCAGGTCCACTCCGAAACGCGGCGCGTGACGGCTGGAAACGTGACTCACGTCGTACCGGAACTGGTATTTCTCCTGATCGCGCAGCACCGGGAAGGCGGTGATGGGCGTAACGAATTGGTTGTCGCCGAAGGTCTCAAATCCGGAGATGGTGCTGGCGGTCGAACTGAACGGGAATGCCAGGGCGAAGCCCAGGTTTGCGTTGCGCGTTTCGGTATGGTGAAGGAGGCCGGCGCCGAGGGTGAGCGATCCCAGCCAAGTTGAGCTGAAGGAAAACTGATTGCTCAGGGCGAAACTCCAGTACCGCGAGTCCGAGGTGGCGCCCGTGGACGGCAAGGTGGCCTGCTGGATCAGATCGTTCCTGGTATGGTAGTTGTCAGTCGCGGCCCGCAGGAACCATTGCGAGCGAGGCGACTCTGGCCAGTCGAACCGAGTCGTACCCATGTAATCGCGGAAGGGAACTTGCACGTAGGGCGGCACGGCGATCGAGGCGACTCCGGGAATCAATCCCTCTGCCGCCAGGGAAGCCAGAGCATTGAATTGGGTGATACTGGCGGGACTGTAGGCGACGCTGGCGTCCTCGTGGACGGCCTCGAGGGAGGAAAAGAACCAGACTTTCTGCTTCCGAATTGGCCCGCCGATGGCGCCGATATAATTCTGGCGCGAGAACGGCTGTTTTGGATCAGGAGCCGGATTATCAATCGGAAAACGCGCATTCATGCTTGCCTCGCGTTCATAGAAAGCCCCGTCCCCATGCCACTGATCGGTTCCGCGCTTGGTGGCGATCACCACGGAGCCCGCGGTGGTGCGGCCGGTATCCGCATCTTCCTGCGAGGTGCGGACGGCAAATTCCTGTATGGTGTCCGGCGAGAAATTCTGCAGGAACCCGCCGATGTAATCGTCGGAATTGTCAACGCCATCAACGGAGAGTTGAACGTTGAGGCCCGAACTCCCCCCGAAAGAAACGGCCGTGATGCGCGCCTTGGTGGGGTCGGACGGCTCCACGGGTTCGGTGCCGGGGACGAGGTAGGCGATATTGGCGAAGCTGCGATGAGCCAGGGGAATATCGCGGAGATCCTGAGCCGAGACCGCGCCCTGATGCGCAGTCCCTGTGACATCGAGCGGCTGGGTCGTAATGGAAGAAGCTTGGCTCTTCACTTCCACGCTCTGGGCCAAACCCGCCAAGCGCATGGTGACCGTTATGTCCTGTACAGAGCTGACAACGACGGCCACCTCGGCTCGGGCTTCGGCAAAGCCCGGAGCATCGACGATCACCTGATAGTTGCCCGGGGGAAGCCCATCCAGGCGAAATTCTCCGAGCGGTCCGGCCGTGGCCTGCCGCTCGAGTCGCGAGCCCTCCTCACGAGCCACGATTGCAGCCCCTGGGACGCGCCCGCCCGTCGATTCTTGAACGACCCCGACCATGGCCCCTCGCGGATCTTGCGCCTGCGCCACGGAGAGCGGTAGCGCCAGGGCCAACAACAGGAAAAGGGTGCGGCAAACGTATGCACGAGTGTTTAGCCGCTCCGGCGGGCTAGGATAAAGGAATGTCGGTGACATCGCACTATTTTAGCGGGTTTCGATCCGCAAGCCAATTTGTCCCGGGCGGATGTAATATCGAAGTAGCGGGGCGTTCCAGAGCAACAGCACGGGCTGGCGGCCATCCAATAGATCAGGGTGAGCTTAGCGGACACGACGGGATGCCAGACCTTATGCTGCAAGCGGAGTAGAGGTGCGGGCTTATGAATAGACTGCGAAATGAACTTGACCAACACGGCTTCGATGATCGGGTAACGACAGGGCCGGCGCCGCAGGGGAGCGGAGGAGTATATGAGGTGCCGTTCCTCATGTTGGGCTTGGGCCTCCTGGTCGCGTGCAGCCTTTGCGGCGCGACCGAGCCGCAGGAAAAGGCCTGGAACATCCTGGCCAACGGCGTGGCGGAGAAGAACGCCATAAAGCGCGCCGACGCCGTTGAAGCCCTGGGACTGCTGCCGCGCGATGCCCGGGCACGGAACGTTGGCTGAAAAAGCCCTGGGTGACGACAGCCCTCGAGTGCGAGCCGCCGCTGCCCTAGCGCTTGGGGACATGCGCTCCTCGCGCTCGATCCCCAAACTGACCGAGGCGCTCTCAGACAAGGACCCTGTCGTCGTGCTCTCGGCCGCCCATTCGCTCCTGCTCCTGCACGACCACAGGGCCTATGACGTTTACTATGCCGTACTGACCGGCCAGCGCAAAGCCGGACGCGGCTTGATTGCCCAGCAACGCGCAAAATTGGACGATCCGAAAAAGCTGGCCGTATTCGGGGTCGAAACCGGTCTGGGCTTCGTGCCCTTCGGGGGAATCGGCGTATCCGCCTATAAGCTGATCAGCAAGAATGGCTCCGACGAAATACGCGCCGCGGCGGCGGAGGTGCTTGCCAAGGACCCCGATCCCGAGTCGCGAAGCGCGCTCATTGACGCGCTCACTGATCACAGTTATCTCGTCAGAATCGCGGGCCTGAAGGCTATTGCCATGCGAGATGATCCGAAACTTCTAAAGACGATTGAACCCTCGATGGATGATGAAAAGGACACTGTTCAATACGTTGCCGCCGCCGCCGTGATACACCTGGCCGATGGATTGAGGGGACCTCGGACGGTTGCCGATCAGCCAAAGGCAGCAACCAAACCGTAATTCCTCCTCGTTTTTGAGTGTGATAACTCGAACGTTCCGTCATTCCGAGGAGCCGCAGGCGACGAGGAATCTCGCACTGCGTTGAAAGTTGTGGTGCGGGCGTCCCGCCCGCTGTCGCGCGGGCATCCTGCCCGCGCGCGGGCGAGACGCCCGCGCCACATCCGTCCACTGACAGCATTGCGACGTTTATTACACAGACCCCTCGAAGAGGCGAGATCGCTCACTCCTCGTTTTCGGTCTCGGAAGCAGGCTCAGGGTCGGCCTGCACTCTGATCACGGTAAGCCCGCCGGCGCTCAACTGACTGTTAAGTGCGGGGAGGTCTGTTGACTTAATCGCCTTCCAACGCCCCATCACTTCGCCATAATCTTTCTGGACCGCAGCCAGCGCCGCCATCTGCGTAGCGGTCGGCGCCACATCGGCGCCGCCGACCTGGCCGTAAAGTCCTCCGACTTCACCTGCCACGCGGGAAAGCGTCGCCGCTGAAGGCCCTGGCGCGAAGCGCCCAGGCCGGCTTCCCAAGAGCGCAGACACCTTCGCGCGCAGCCCGCTCACCGCCTCCGCCACAGAACCCTGCGCCTGCTTTGAGAGCGCCTCGAGCTGGTGGTCAAGACTGCTCAACTCGGCGCGCGCTTCGAAGCTCTCTTCAATCATCGCCAAGAGACGGGATTCAACCTCATACTGCTGTCGCAAGCCGGCAGCGGGCGTTAAGACGCGCGGATCCATGATCACGTTCAGAGGCACGGTCAAAATCTTGCCCTGGGCAGTCAGCCGGACGGTGTATTTCCCGGGCAACACAAGCGGTCCCGAAGGCTCGCGCGGGGTGTCGTGAGGGATGGCTGAGATCGGATAGCCGTACTCTGAAGACTGCGGCGGAGTCCCGCGCAGGTCCCACACGAAGCGGTGCATGCCCGGTGCATTGGAGAGGATTCTGGGCATGCGAACCCAGTAAGTTGGGATCCCCAGGGTTTGCCGCAGCGTTTCGAGCGTGAAGGGCGCCTTATCGTCGCTCGAGAAGCGGCGTACTGGCTTCCCCCGGCGTCCAGAATCTCGAGCATGACGGGACCGATTACACCCTCACCAAGAGCGTAGTCGATGATCGCCCCGTCCGGGGGATTCTGGCCGGCCGGCTCATCAGGGGGCAGGGGCGTGTCCGAGTTTGTGTCGCGTCGCACCCGGTAGGCGGGGGCGGGTTTGAAGAGGAAAACGGCAGAGTTCGCGGCGGCCGCCATCTGACGCAGAGGAGTAATGTCGTCGAGCGCCCACATCGAGCGGCCGTGCGTACCCACCAGGAGATCGTCCTTGTGAATCCACAGGTCGCGCATCGAGGTGTGGGGGAGGTTCAGTTGCAAAGACTGCCAATGATCACCGTCGTCGAACGATACCCAGACCGCATTTTCTGTGCCCGCAAACAGCAACCCCTTCGCCGCCGGATCCTCGCGTACCGTGTCCACCGGGCCGGCATCCGGCAGGCCCGTGATGATCTTCTGCCAGGTCTTCCCGCCGTCCTGGGTGCGGTAGATGTAGGGGCGCAGATCGTCAATCCGGAAGCGGCTGACGGAGGCAAAGGCAGTCTCGTTGTCGAAGTGCGAAGCTGAGATTTGCGTTACCTTGCTCCACGGAATCAATTCCGAAGGAGTAATGTTGCTCCATTTCTTTCCGCCATCGCGGGTGATCCAGATCTGCCCGTCGTCGGTCCCGGCCCAGAGCGTGTTGATGTCCTTGAACGATGGGGCAACCGCGTAAATGGCGCCCCGCACTTTGGCTGCGTACTCGTCTTTTGCGGCCAGGTCGCCCAGGCTTGCCGGGATGCCCGGATGAGGCCGGGTGAGGTCGGGGCTGATGGTCTGCCACGACTCGCCGCCGTTTCGGGTCTCAAAGAGCACGTTGGCTGCGTAGTAAAGGATGTGCGGATCGATCGGCGAGAATACAATCGGCTCGGTGCGATCGGTGCGGTACTTCTCGCCTCGGATCACAATCGGCGTCACGTCCTGAACCTGTCCCGTTGTCCAGTCGAACTTCGATACTGAACTGCGGCCGGCCCCGTAGACAATGTTGAGATGTAGCGGGTCGGGCGCGACGTAACCATATTCGATAACGCCCACCGGGTGCCACTCGCGGAAGGTGATTTCACCGTCGTTACCCCGGCTGGCGATCCCCACCGAGCCGCTCTCCTGCTGTCCTCCGTATACGCGGTAGGGAAACGCATCGTCCGCAATGACGTGATAGAGTTGCGCCGTCGGTTGGTTGTACCAGGAACTCCAAGTCTCTCCGCCATTCACCGTCACGATCGCGCCCTGGTCGCTCACCAACAGAATCGTGTTGGGGTTGGTTGGGATTAATCCACAGGTTCTGGTAGTCGTCGCCGCCTGGCGCTCCGCGAATCCCCGTCCACGTCTTGCCTCCGTCCGTCGAACGCCAGCAAACGATGCTGGCGGTGTAGACCACGTCAGGATTCTTCGGGTCGACCGCGGGAATCGCCAAATCGCCGCCGCCAATGCGCACCGAGGGACGTGAGTCGGTGGTGATTTGAGTCCAATGCTCTCCGGCGTCATCGGAGCGGTAGATGTGTGTCGCATGGGTATCAGCGAGGCTCGAGTAAAGCCGGCTGGGCTGGCTGGGCGCGATCGCGATGTAAGCCTGCACCAAGTCCTCGGGTAAGCCCCCGGCGAGTTTATTCCACGTGCTGCCCCCATCCGTGGACTTGAATATCCCGCCACCCGCTCCGCCGTACGAATTCCCGTCTTCCCAGGGCCCCTGGCGCCCGCGCCACAGGCACGCGTAAAGCACATCGGGATTCGAGGGGTCCATCTCAATGTCCGAGCCGCCCGTGTTCTCATCCTTATAGAGGACCTTCTGCCACGTCTGGCCGCCGTCCGCAGAGCGAAAAATGCCTCGCTCCTCGTTGGGGCCATAGGGATGGCCGAGTACCGCGGCAAATAAACGATTCGGGTCGCGGGGATCCACGGCCAGCGCGGGAATCTGCTGCCCGTCGCGCAACCCGAGGTGGGTCCAGGTCTTGCCTGCATCCGAGGATCTGTAGATACCATCACCGACCGAGAGATCCGGCCTCTGCAAACCCTCTCCGCTCGCTGCGTAGACGATGTTGGGATCGGAGAGCGCCACCGCAATGGCGCCGATCGACTGGGTCGGCTGGTCGTCGAAGATCGGATTCCAGGTGCGCCCGTAGTCGTCCGACTTCCAGACGCCACCGTTGACCTGCGCCATGTAAAAGACATTGGGCTGGCTCGGCACTCCGGCCACCGCGCGCGTCCTGCCGCCGCGGTGCGGCCCGATCAGTCGCCAGCGCATCTCCTGGTATAACGCCGGCGAGTACTGCTGCGCGCCCGCGTAATTCGCCGCCGCGCATGCGGCAAGAACCCATAGAACGACAGAACGGCATCGACTCACATGATCCTCCGTTGGTGATGCACTAGCATAAACCAAATCCGCTCCGATCGAGTAGTGGCTGGCACGGGGCGGCGTGCGGGCTCATCCAAATTGCGTCCCTCCCGGGCGGCGCTACGAGGGGAATTGGCAAAGCGGCAAGGGGCGGCCACATGGGCTGTCCCTACGACTTGATCGTTTCGGAAGGTGAGGCGCCTGAGTTGCGCGGGCGGTTCTGAGGTTGCAATCTCGTGGGGGTCAATTCACGGGCAGGTAAACGAATCGTCCGTCATCAACGATTCTGAAAAAGCCTGGGCAGGTTCTGGCCGCACATAGGATCGGAGCGAACCCTAAATACTGCGCGGTGGAAATCAGCACTTGGCTCCCACACAGCGGGCAGGCTAGAATGGCATGGAAGGCAGGCTCGGAATATGAGCTTATCGCCGCCATTTCATCAATCAAAAAGACATCCCCCGGAGCCATGGCTGAGACCGAGGATTCATCCACACGACTGAGCGCTTTGGGAAGTGGACTTGGATTCTTGGCGGCCTGGGACCGCGGTTTCGCAACGTCCTCTTCCTTGTTTCTGTCTAGTTTGGCTCTGCATCGGTCCCGCATGATCATCCCCTAAGAGAAGCGCGGGCTTTTTCCAAATCGGGAAACCGCTTCCCATTTTGGAACCTGCCCATGCGCCCGCCGATTTGTAGATAAGCAGTCCGACAAGTCGCTCTGCGCGAATCCCGTTTTTCGCTCAGGCCGGCCTCACGCCCACTTCCCCTCGGACTCCCGCTTGCTACCGGCCTGCGGTTTTTGGGGGCTGGAGCCGCATTGTGGATCTCGTGCGCTCACTGGGTACTGCAAACTTGTCGCGCGCACTCACTGCGCATCGCCCAGCCTCATCCCACGACCAAAACTAGTATCGGCTGGGTTGAAGCAAGGCTTTAAACGATGCCGCAATCGGCGATTGTTCTCAGGACAAGGCGCTGACCCGCCGATGATAAGATAGGGAAGATCTTCCGAGCCCGGATGGTTTCCGATTTGGAACTGAAGCCGAAGCGCGGGCGAACTCCTGTTTTGCCGGAGGAGAAATTAACGGGCCTCGAAGTGCCGCTCCGCGGCACGCCGCTGTGCAGTTCTGAGGCTAGAACGAGCCCTCCTTCGGTTTGCTTCTTGCGGTCCCCATAGTCTGCTATGCCCTTGAAACTTCGATGGTAATTGCCGGTCTATGACCTCGAATCGGGCGCCTTTCAAGATTACGACTCAGCCCCACAGGCTACGCTACGAGGCTAAGGCGAGGCGTGGCAGGTAAGGCCCGATAACGGTTTCCGGTTATCCCCGGCGGGCTGGCATGAGAGGTGCAATTTCCAATGCCAGCGCCACGGACTCACGAACCAAGTCAGCGTGAGGGTTGCGCAGGAGCTCAGACTCTTGCGCCGGTGGTGAAGTGTCGGGTCCGAGCAGATGCGATCTTCGGAATCCCGCGTCGCCGCTCAACACGTAGCTCCCGCTCAGGCTTTCTCGTGGCGCAAAGCTAACGAGCGAGGTCTGTCATGGCAAGGCAACAGGAAGAAACGGGAAGCGCCGAGCCGCCGTCCGAAGCCGGCATCCCTTCAAAGTCCACTCGCCAGCGAATTGTCTCCCTCTTCCGCAGGCGGCGACCGGCCGCGTGTGCCAAGCGAAGAGGCCGGTTCTTCCCCTACTTCTGCCTCCCCTTCTTTCACGGGAAAAGAGGAGGAGGAAAGCGGTGGCAGACAAGAAGCAGAAAGTCAGAATTTGTTACTCGCGATGGCGCCATTGGTCAAGCGCGTGGCGTTCGAGATGCGTCAGCACTTGCCGCCGCATGTGGAGATGGACGACCTGGTGGGGGCCGGAACCCTGGGGTTGGTGGATGCGCTACGGAAATTCGATCCTTCCAGGAAGGTAAAACTTGAAAGCTACGCGCGGCACAGGATTCGTGGAGGCATCCTGGACGCGCTGCGAACTCTCGACCCTGCCAGCCGCGATATGCGGCGCCGGGTAAGAAGAGTGGAAAGAACCTATCGAGAGTTGGAAGCACGCCTGGGCCGCCCCGTGCAAGGCGAGGAAGTCGCGCGGGAGTTGGGCATTAGCCTAAAAGTGTGGCACCGCTGGGCGCAAGAGGTGCACTCACTGGGCTTTGACGCGTTGCAGAATTCCGAAACGGCGGCAGCCGCAGCCAAGCTGCCGGTGAGAGAAGAGAGCCGCGCAGCGGTCCGTCCACTGACCGAGGATCCCTTCGACCTCTGTTATCGCCGCGAGCAACGCGATTTAGTGAACCGCGCTTTGGAGCGTCTGCCCGAACGGGAGAGGCTTATTATGACGCTTTACTACCAGCACGAGCTCACCATGAAAGAGATTGCCTCCCGTCTGGCCGTGGATGAATCGCGCGTTTCGCAGCTTCACGCTGAGGCGCTGCAACGACTCAAGACGCGTGTGCAGGCCTCGCTTTCCTCACCCAGGAAAGTCAAGGTGCAGATGATACCTCCCTCTGGCTTGTCCTCTTGACAAGAATTGTGGAGGCGACTCAGCCTCGCCACCCGGCGGCCGTCCCCGTCTGGCGGACCTCGTTATGGCTGCAGGGAGACCGCTTTCAATCAACCCGAAAATACCTCAACCCCAAGCTTGCGGCCACGGCCGGGTGGTGGTAGCCTCGTCTTCTCATGACTCGACACGAAAACAAGATTTTCGAGAACCAGCACTTGGTCTTGGACGATGGGGTTTTCGTCAACTGCACCTTTAAGAATTGCAGCCTCGAATATTCCGGCGGCGACGTCTACGTGCAGAACTGTCAGGGAGAAGGTTGCCAGCTCGTCTGGCGGGCAGCGGCGCAACGGACGGTAATGCTGCTGCAAGGTCTGGGCTTGATGGTAGCGCCTCCTCCGCCTCCTGGCTCAGATCCGGCCCGGCGAGTGCAGTGAGCGAATCCCGGAGTGCAGCAGCCCCTCAGGCTTCGAGGTCCTACTTGGACAAGGCTGGAGCAGAGGCTCGTCCCGCGCGAGACAGGCGACGAACTGCGAGCCTTTACGGCAGCCTCCGGTAAGGGAATTTCCCCTCCATCCCGAGGACTTCCGCCCAGGGCCTTATTCCGCCCGTGGTGGTCAGGTCGCTCAGGTTCATGGCTCCGGCACAGGAGGCGAAACGCAGCGTCTTTTCGGGGCTCCATCCCTTCGAGAGCCCATAAATCACGCCCGCACAAAACGAGTCACCAGCGCCCGTGCTTCCCACAATAGAGCTCGCGGGAAGGTCCAAAGAAGGTTGGAGAATCTCACCTCCATCCTTAGCTAAGGCGTAAGCTCCTTCCGGAAAGTGAATCACCACCATCTCCTCGACGCCTAAGCCCAGAATATCGGTGGCAATTCTCTTCAGATTTGCGAGGATCAACGCCTTTTCCCGCCGGATCGCTATTCCCGAGAGTCTCTCGGCTTCGAAATCGTTGATGACGCAATAGGACGTGAACCTCAGCGCCGGAGAAACAATCTGCTTGTAGCGGTTACTGTCCTCCGACACGAGATCGATGGAAGTCTTGATGTTCCGTTCGCGGATTCGAGCCAAGAATCGCGCCGCCACCGTCCCGAACTGCTCATCCGCTCGATACATCGCGTCCAGCAGATTGAGGTAACCTAAATGCAACCAGCCGACCGGCAACTTATCCAGGTCAACCTCGTCCGGCGAGAATAGGCGGTTAGCTCCCCGATAGTGAAAGAAGGTCCTGTGGCCGGAAGAAGCGACATTGAAAACGTCCGTATACGACGTCCCGTCCCGGCTGGTCCTCCTGAGCTGCTCGAGGTGGACATGGGGATAGGGGCGAAACTGGTCGATGAGAAAGTCTCCGTAGGAGTCGTTTCCAATCACGCCCAAAGGGTAGAGATCAAGTTCGCTGTCGAATTTCGCCAGGTTCAAGCTGACGTTGAAAGCGCAACCACCCCCACCCATAGATTCGGCGGTGATGTTGGCGATGGAGTGTTCGGGGGGGTAGTAGTCGATGACCTTGACCAGATCAAGGGTCCAGTTCCCAGCACACGCAATGCCTTTCTGCAGTTCAGCGGTCATAGTCAGGGATCGAAGCCGGAGCGCCCCGCCTTGCGGCGGCGGTCCATGTCCGGCGCATGGTCGAATCGTGGTCCGGAGGGCCGCCCCAATGCCTGCCGGCGCCGCACAGCGCGAGGCAGCATTATCGAGACCCCCTCAGCGGTGCGGACAGCTTGGATCAGAAACGGGGCAGAGCTATCCCTTCATTGCGCTTATTCCCGGCCATTGCTCCGAAAGAACGCGATCGCTGGAGAATCCAAGAATCTCCCGCAGCGCTAGGCTCCGCTCGAACGCACCGTCGTAGCTCGGGGACCCTTGTCCCCTCTCTCCACCTCGAGCTCGACGCTTGTCCCCTCTTTCAAAGCGTCGAAGTTGAGTCCCTGAAGACTGCTGCGGTGGAAGAATACTTCCTGGCCCTCGGCAGTGCGGATAAACCCGAACCCACGGTCACGGATGATTCGCTTGATAGTCCCTTGCATGGCCACCTCGGAGAGCGTATGGGGATCTTCGCGCTGGATCGAGACAAACACGGCGGCCTGCGCGTGAAGTCACCACACGCACTATTGGCGCAACCCTATCACCACCGGAGCGCATTGTCAAAGGCCAAACTCCGCCAAACTCCGCCTAAGCCGGTCTGGATGGGAGTTGAGGCAGCAAGGGGCCAAGAAGTCAGCAGGGACGGAAAGTCCACATTAATGTAGCCTATAATAAAAGCCTATGGCTGGGGCGGCGCGAGCACCCAGCGGTTGCGGCGAAGAAAATCGCTCAGCGCGCCGATATCATTGGCGTCGCACACCAGCAGGCGGCAGAAAACCTCCGGCGCCGCCACCTTGGGCTCGAGCTTGGCCGCAGCGCGAAAAGCCGCCAGGGCGTCTTTCTTACGCTTGAGCTCCCACAGCGAGATCGATTCGAGCGCCAGCATGGAGGCGGAGTCCGGCTCAGTCCCCAGCGCCATGGCGGCCTCGGCCAGCGCCCCCTCGAGGTCGTGCTGCTTGCGGAGGATCAGCGCCCGCAAGCGATGGCCTTCGGCCGCCTGAGGCTGCTCGGCCGTCAACGCATCCGCCTTGGCGCTGGCTTGCGTCAGATCCCCTCGGCGCACCAGCCCCATCACCAACTGTTCCTGCGCCGGAAGATAATCCGGATGCAGGCGCGTGACCTTCTCGAGCAGTTCCGTGGCGGCCCCCACCTCCCCTGCCGAGTTCATCAAGACCGCAAGCTGAAACTGGCTCTGCCAATCTTCGGGATCCAGCGCTACGACCTTTTCCAGCATTTTTCGCGCTTCCGCGGAATGTCCTTGTTGCATGTAGATCTGCGCCATGCCCGCATAGGCCGGGCCGAGGTTGGGGGACGCCTGAATGGCTTGCTGAAAACTCTCTGCCGCTTGCGCGTATCGCCGCTGGAAGAACCGCATCTGGCCGCGCGCCAGATACGCCTGGCCCTCCTTGGGGTTGAGTTGCAAAGCTTTTTGATATTCTGCGGCGGCCTTTTCTTCTTCGGCTTGGGCAAAATAAACGCGGCCCAGGGCCACGTGTGTCGCGGCATCGTCCGGAGCGGCGCGGGCCGCCTCCTGCATCTCAGCCAGCGCTTCTTCCTTTCGTCCTGCCTCGAGGTCGAGTTCCGCCAGGATTTGCCGGATGGAGGCATCTTGCGGCCGGAGCGCGGCGAGTTTTTTATACTCGCCGGCGGCCAAAGCGCGATAGTCCTGGGCGGCGGCTCCTGGAGCGCGCTGCGAACCAGACGGCTGCCGGCTCAAAGCCCAGGCCGTGGCCGCCAGTTCGTAGTGCGCATCCGCATCCGAAGGGTCGAGTCGCGTGGCAACTTCCAGCTCGCGCACGGCCGCTTCATCCTGGCCCCGAGCCCGGAGAGCCATGCCCAATCCGCGGTGCGCCATTTCGAGTTCGGGCTGTAGCTCGATGGCTTGGCGAAACGCGGCTTCCGCGCCTGCCGGGTCACGGCGCGCCAGGAGATCGAATCCCTTGTTGACTGCCTCAGCAACGCCTGGCAAAAGTTGGGTGGAAGCCGGCGCGGCGGCCTGCTGCGGAGCGCTGTTGTCAGGCTGAACGCAGCGAAGCACCGCTGCAGTTCGTCCTCGGTCGTTCTCCCAAGAACAACTGCGGAGATCCTTCGCTTCGCTCAGGATGACAGCAGCCGCTGCTTCACTCAGAGTGAAAGCGGCCTTCCCATCGCTCATGAACAGACTGACCGCGACCACAATCAAACTCCCGCAACAACGCATACACCCTCTCAAACCCCTTCCCTCATTCGAGGAGGGGAGCCATCAGGGCGCCACGCGAATCTGCTCGGCATCGCGGATAATGATCTCCGGCCTTCCTTGGTACACGGTAACTGGCCCGCGGATTTCAATTTGCCTCCCTGCCAGGGATTCGAGATCGCCAAACTTGCTTTTGTCGGAGGAAAATATCACGCTGGTGAACGGGCAGTCGTGATAATCCTCGCAGAAATCGAAAAAGGTATTGCCACCCTTGGACGTGAATACCTTGAGCACGCGCCCGGTGACGCATCCTGTCTTGCCTGCCAGCGGAGCCGCATCGTGGATATCGACACAGCCGGCGGCCTCTCCACCAGAGGGAGCACGCGAAGTGAAGGGCGTCGAGGGCGAGCGTCCGGCGCGGCGGCCCACCAAAACCCCCAGGCAGAAGACCGTCAGCACAATTCCCGCCACGAGTATCCGCTTTCGGCTCATCGCGCGACCATCGACAAAGTAGCGGCGAGTTCATCTCGCCATGTGGCGGCGTAAAGCCGCCTCTACATCAAGCTCAGACGCTTCCAGCGCCTGCCCAGCCTTCCCCGGCAGCGGGGGTTTACCCGCTCGAACCCAGGCAGTATACCAGAGGCTGCTGACGAAGGAAGCTGCGGCCGATAGCCGCTTCTCGACCAACGGCCCGGCCAGCTTGTAGAAGGCCGCAGTGTACTGCGGATCGAGATAGGTGCGGCCGGAAACCGAGATGCGATCGGAGGCGAAGACCAGGTTCCTGCAATTGAAGCTTGCCATCGCCTCCTCGAAAATCCGGCCCCGCAGGTCCGGCACGAAGATCGCAGGTTGCGGTTTGAGCTGCCAGGTGTCCGCCAAGGCGTTCACCAAGTCGGTCTCGAAGCGAGCGTGAACACCCTTCTGCCCGGTCAACTGGCCGTCGTAGTTCTTAACGGTGTGAAGAGGCTGGGTAAGGTCGGCGGCGTAGTGCGCTACAAAGACCGCGTTCTCGTCCGCCGCCTGCCAACGCCGGTGTTGAAGAGAATCGGCCAGGCGCAGCGTGAAGCGCTCGATTTGCCAGAGCGAGTCCCCATTGCGAAGCTGCCAGAACATGGGCGCCGCCCTTTGCAGAACGAATTGCCGCCTCAAGTTGGGGAATGGGTAGGTGTCGTCGGCGTCGAGGTCGGTATAGTGGTGAGGACGCTCCGCGGCGTCGTCGTGCGCCAGCAGGTCAGGGTCGGAGGCATGGTCGACGAGGTAGACTTTGCGTGCCTGGAAGTAGGCGCGCACCTGTTCCGGCAAATTGTCCACCGCTGCCGCGTTGACCAGCCTGTGACCGCGATCCCCCCAGGCCAATCCGGGCTCCGGCCAGTACACAATGGCCAGGAACATAACTACCGCCACTCGCAGCCAGCGTGAAGGCGGAACCGGGACGGCGCTGGTTGTGTCAGAGCAAAGTTCGTGGCGGTCCCGGGTGGTCACAAGGGCCTCGTGTTCAGAGATGCGTTCCTTTGTTTTCATAGACATTCCCGGATCGCTCGTTCAATTTCGGAGTCGAAGAGTCGAGAAGTTGAGGAGTCGAGAAGCCAACCCGCGTGTCCCGAAGTGTGGCCGGAACGTCGAGTCGGCTCCCGCTTTTGAGCGTCCCACCTTTCGACTCCTGGGCTCCTCGACTTTTTGACCTCTTCCTTTGTTTTCATAGACATTCTCGCTTTGTTCCTTCAATTCTGGAGCGCGGAAGCAAGGCTACCGCCTTTCCCCGCTGGTACCTGCCGCACAAAACCAGGGCAAGAACGCCCTCTCCCCTCGGGAGAGGGCTGTTATTCATGGGGGCCGTCCCCTGTAGCCGACTTCTTGTCACTTGCTAGGTCTCGCCTTGCCGCTCGCAACCTTCTGTTCGCTTGCGCAAAATGTGCTGTTTTTGCTCCTCTCAGGCTCTGAATTGTGCTAAATTGGATGCAAAACGCGCATGATCTGCACCATTCAAAAAAGTGATGTCCTTTGTTTTCAAGTACTCCTTAGCTTCGTTCCCACTATTTTTCATTTTTTGTAGTTCTTTACATTCCCCATAGCTGGGACCGTCCCACTTTCCCTTGCGCCCAGGCACTCCCCGCCTGCGACAATGTGTCCACAACAAGACCACCATAGTAGGCTACCACAAGTCTGTGAGCTTGTCAAGCGGAAAATGCAAGAAAAGTGAGCAGGCAGTAGCCCAGACCGTCCATTTTGGGGTCCGCGGCTCTTCCACGGGGTGGCGCAAACCCGCCGACGATTCGAGCCGGGGGTGAAGGCGCATTCGCTTACCTGCCGAGATCAGAAGGTAAGAGCTTCCGCCGCAGGCGTAACTCGCAGTGTTTGATAGACGCACCAGAAATTGCGCCACGCCATGTAGAGAGCAACAGCGGCTCCTAAATGCCCGAGGCTTTTGCTGAAAGCGTCCACCGACCGGGTGAAGCGGCGAAGGCGCATTCGCAGAGTTAAAGTAGTATTTGTAGATATCTATAGGCGAACAAAAGGAGAATATGCTACACTCTACCTTGAGGCAGGCTTTTATGTTATGCTCTCGGCAGATGCGATCATGCGGCGGAAGGTTCAAGGGGAAGGTGTGCTTCCAGAGAGGAGTATGCCATGGCTAAACCCGGAGAGTACACCTTCCAAATCGACGTTTTCACTCCATTGACGCTTCCCATGAAGCGCCTGCATGAGTATATCGGCGATCTCATCAACCTGTTCGGGAACGAAGGTCACGTCCACTTTTTGCGCGTCAACAAGGGAAGCGCCAGCCCGGTAATCTATGTTGAGCCTACTGCCGTTGTGCCAGTGGAAAGGCGTCTATTGGCCGTCAGGACTGGCAGCGGAAGCATCAGGGCAACAAGGAGTTTCGCTGCGATAAACGACAAGCTCCTTGAGGATAATGCAACTGGTAATTTGCACTCCCGCCAGGCCCAACTCCTTTACTTTCCAGGAAGAGAGCAAGGTGCGTCTCCAGAAATCGGGCCGATCACCGAGCCGGGAACACTGGAAGGAGAGGTTTTCGGAGTTGCGGGCAGAGATGAGACGATTCAGATATACCTGCGCCAAGGCGAAAAAATACATACGTGCACCGGCAGCAAAGAGCAGGCCCGGGCTCTTGCACAGTATCTTTTCGAGGAGAAGGTTCGGGTTTTCGGCGAAGGAAGATGGAAGCGCACGAAGCATGGAAACTGGGAATTAGATTTTTTCTTTGTCGATTCTTTCGTTGTATTGAAGACCGATGGTCTCAGCGAAGTAGTGAAGCGTTTGCGTACGATTGAAAGCGCTGAATTGGCGCAGATAAAAAGCCCACTGAACTACCTGGAAGAAATCCGCCAGGAAGCCGGGGAAGGCCACGGGTAATGATTCTGTTTGATTCCAGCGTCCTGTGCCTCACACTCTACCCACAAGCCGGAATTCCCAACGACTTCAGGACTGGGAAACCTATTAACTTTGCGAAGCAACGGGTTGATGGGCTCATCGCGCAAGCCGAACAAAGCAGCGAAACGATCTTGGTTCCTACACCGGCACTGTCCGAAGTTCTTGTCGTCGTTGCACCGGATGTCCAGAAGTACCTGGATGAGCTGAGCAATCAGGCATGTTTCAAGATCGTACCGTTTGGCGAACGGGCTGCAATTGAGGTTGCACTCAGGACAAAGGCGGCGATCAAGAGAGGGGACAAAAAAGATGGTATCGTATCAGCATGGGACAAGGTGAAGTATGACCGACAAATCGTAGCTATCGCAAAGGTTGAAGGTGCCTCCACAATTTACTCTACGGACAGACATATTCATGCTCATGCGGCATCTTGGGGAATAAAGGTCTTGAACGTGTCGGACCTTCCAGTGCCAGCAACGCAGTCTGCCCTTTTTACTGCACAAGCAGCGGAGCCGGAACCAGCCAGTTCTAAGCCTCTAGAACCAAAAGAAAAAAACCAAGATTTGAAGCCCAAACCCGCCAAGCCCTAGCAAGACAATTTCAGCCACTACCCGCTTTCGGATACGCGTGACCTCAGTCCGTCATTGCCGTATAGTGAAACCATCAGCGCCACGGTTGTCTACACTAACGTTGATGCGCAAGGGTGTCCAATGACAAAGAACAAGCATTCAAGAATGGGTAAGCGCCTGATTGCCGCCATGCAGGAGGTCGTTGACCACGTCGAAGGGAGGACGGCGCTTCCCATGCGATACGTCGAGGTTCCTGAGGACGTGGATGTCAGGGCGATCCGCTGCAAGTTGGGCTTGTCGCAAGCGGAATTCTCACGCCGCTACGCCGTGAGCCCGCGCTCGCTCCAGGAATGGGAGCAAGGTCGGCGGCGTCCGGAAAGCGCCGTGCGCGCCTACTTGACAGTGATAGACAGAAACCCGGAAGCGGTGGAAAAAGCGCTCACGAACAAGCCGTGAAATCCGAAGCTCGTCTTTAGAGGACGTGTATTTCGGCGTCTGTCACCTGTGCGCAGGCTAACCGTAGTCCGCGAGCGTCCGTCTAACTGGACATGTGGGAACAACAGCAACCTGAGGCGCGGGGATTACCGGCGTTGGACACTCTGAAACAAGATCTTCGCTACGCGTTTCGCACCCTGCGGCGCGACCGCGCCTTTACGGTGATGGCGGTACTGATTCTGGGGCTGGGCATTGGCGCGAACAGCACGGTCTTCAGCGTGGTCAACACGATCCTGCTGCGGCCGTTGCCGTTCAAGGCTCCACAGCGGCTGGTGTGGATCGAGGGACCGCCCAAAGACTGCGGCCTTTCGTGCGCGACCTATTCCGTCGATGCGTTTGAGGATTATCAGCGAGGCAACCATTCGCTCCAGAGCGTGACGGCATACTTTCCCTTCTATGGACCTTCCGACTACAAGCTGACGGGGCGAGGAGAACCGCAACCTGTATCGGGAGTGAACGTGGCTTGCAATTTCTTCGACACCCTGGGCGTCGCGCCCATGTTGGGCCGCCTGTTCACCGCGGATGAGTGCCGGAAGAATGCCGGCCCAGCCGTGCTGTTGAGCTATTTCTTCTGGAAGCGGCGGCTTGCCGGAGACCCGTCCCTCGTGGGGCAAACGATCACACTGAATAATGCACCGGTGACGGTGGCCGGTGTGCTTCCCCCCACTTTTGATTTCGGATCGGTCTTTGCCCCTGGCGTCAAGATGGAAATCTTCGTTCCCGCGAATATGGACGATATGCGGGATTGGGGAAATGTATTTCTACTGGTCGGCCGTCTAAAGCCAGGAAGAACTGTGTCCGAAACGCAGTCAGAAGCCGAACTTCTATTTCCGCGCCTTTATTTCAGCAAGAAGCATCCGGAGTGGGGCACCGGGTACAAGGCCAGAGTGCAGTCACTGAAGGACCACGTGAGCGGCAGGCTTCGGCGCTCGCTCGTGGTGTTGTGGAGCGCGGTGGGCCTGATCCTGCTCATCGTGTGCGCGAATCTGTCGAACCTGGCGCTGGCGCGAGCGGCGGCGCGCAGCAAGGAATTTGCCATGCGTAACGCGCTGGGGGCGGGACGGGGAAGGCTGATCCAGCAACTGCTCACCGAAAGCATGCTGCTTTCGATGGCGGGTGCAGTGCTGGGTTTGGGCTTTGCCGCGTTGATGACCTATTACCTGGCTCATCAAGGCTCCATTGCTCTGCCCTTGCTGAGCAGCCTGCGGGTAGACGGCGCGGCCTTTGCGTGGACACTGTTGGTGGCGACGGCCAGCGCCGTGCTTTTCGGGCTGGCGCCGGCCTTCAAGATGTCAGGTAAAAACATTCAGGAGGCGCTCAAAGACTCCAGGCACGGAACCACCGAGGGCCGCACGCACGACCGCTTGCGCGCCACGCTGGTGGTGTGGGAAGTGGCGCTGGCCTGTGTGCTGCTGGTGGGAGCGGGATTGCTGCTGCGGAGCTTTCTGCGCGTCCTCGATGTCGACTTGGGATTTCAACCTGACCGCGCTGCCGCCTTGCGCGTGGATTACGACGACGGCGGCAAACCTGCGCAGCGGGGCGCGATTCTCGAGGAGATGCTGCGCCGCGTGAAAGCGATTCCGGGCATCGAAGAAGCCGGCATCACCGACATGCTGCCACTGGACCGCAACCGGAGCTGGGGACTCGGCGCCAAGGGAGTGGTCTATCGAAAGGACGAAAACCCCGACGCGTTTGTTTATGTGGTGACGCCGGGCTACCTCGAGGCCATGGGCATGCGCCTGCGCGAAGGGCGAGACCTGAGCTGGTCAGACCGGCCGGACAGCGAACGGGTGGTGATTATGAATGAGGCGGCGGCGAAAAGGCTGTGGCCGGGACAGGAGGCGTTGGGGCGGATCGCCGAGGTCAACCTAAACGACACGACGGTGGTGGGCATCGTCGCGAACGTACGCGAAACGAGTGTGGAAGATTCATCGGGACTTGAGATCTACCTGCCGGCAACGCAAGCCGGGCCGGCAGGCGGGGAACTGGTGGTGCGCAGCAAACTGCCACCGCAGGCGCTGGCGGCGAGCGTGATGCGCACCTTGCGCACCTTGAACCCGGGGCAACCGGCTACAGAGTTTCGCCCTCTGGGGCAGATTGTGGATCATGCCATCTCGCCGCGGCGCTTTTTTGCGCTGCTGGTTGCCGCCTTTGCCGCGCTGGGACTGGTGCTGGCGGCGCTCGGGATCTACGGCGTCATCTCGCACACGGTCGCGCGCCAGACGCAGGAGATCGGCATCCGCATGGCGCTGGGAGCAACTCAGGGACACGTGCTGGCGGGCGTGCTGGGCAGGACGCTGAGGCTGGCGCTGGCGGGAATTGCAGTGGGCTTGGTGGGATCATTGGCAGTCGCCAGGATGATCGCGTCGCTGCTGTTTGGGACCGCCCCGACCGACCTCGTGACCTTTGCGGGCATGGCGGGTTTGTTGGCCGCGGTGGCGCTCGTGGCCGGATATGTGCCCGCGTATCGCGCCTCACGCATCGACCCCATGGTGGCGCTGCGGAATAGTTGATTGTTCAGGGTTACTTTGAAATCCCACGACTGTCATTCTGAGCGGAGCGAAGAATCTCGCTCTGCTGCGGGCGAACAGACGAACGAAAACAGGGCGAGATTCTTCGCTTCGCTCAGAATGACACGCGTGGGGTTGGGAAAGGCAGTGCATCAATGTAATGCCCGCCTACGGTAGCGCGGACCCCCGGTTTTGGGGTCCGCGGCTTTTCTCCAGGCCCAGCGACGAGCCGCGGACCCCAACAACGGGGGTCCGCGCTACCCACCCCGTCAATTCTCAGAGCAGCACCGACAGAACGATCTTGCCGAAATTGCCGGAAGCCTCCATGGCGCGGTGGGCGTCGGCCGCTTGCGCCAGAGGAAATATGCGGTCAACGATCGGATGCAGCGCTCCGGACTCGAACGCTCCCAGCCAGCGTTCGCTAAAGCGCGACGTCATGGCCACCTTGTCTTCCAGGCTGCGCGACTTCATGACCGTGCCGATGATGCGAAGATAGCGGTGCAGGAGCAGATCGAGCGGCAGCACGCCTTGCGCGCTACCTAGAAGTCCCACCTCGACCAGCCTTCCTCCCGGGGAAAGCGCGCGCAGGTTTCGCTCCAGGTACGGCCCGCCCACGAAATCGATCGCCACATCCACGCCTCGGCCACCGGTGGCCTGCATGGCCGCGGCCACAAAATCTGCATTGCGGTAGTCCACGCCTACCGTTCCTCCCAGAGCGGCAACGCGAGCGATGCGTTCCTCTCCCGAAGCGGTAAATACACTCTTCGCCCCGAGGGTGTGCGCAAGCAGAACGGCGGCGGATCCGACTCCGCCCGCCGCGGCGTGAATCAGCACCCAATCGCCGGGCTTAAGTTCGCCCAAATGGATCATGGCTTCATGCGCGGTGATGAACACCTCGGGAATGGCGGCCGCCTGCACGTAGCTCAAACGGTTCGGGATGAACATACACATGCCGCAGTCGACACGTGCGTACTCCGCATACCCGCCCCCGCCCACCACGGCCATCACGCGGTCCCCGGCCTTGTAGCCTTCCACCTTCGGTCCGGCTGCGACGACTTCGCCGGCGATCTCGAGTCCCGGCACCAGCGAGTCCCCATAGTCAGGACGCGCGCCATAGATGCCCTGACGCTGCAGAATGTCGGCGCGGTTAACGCCGGCAGCATGAACCTTCACGAGAAGATCATGGGGCCTGATTTCCGGCATCGGCTCGTCAACCAGCCGCAACACGCCGGCATCTCCGGCTCCATCGAATATGATGGCCTTCATAGAAAGTCACACCGGTAAGGGATTTCGTTCGACAAACTGGCGTTGGTGCCAGTATGGATAGACCGGGGTTATCGCACTGGCGGCGTCCAGCGCGTTGATTTGCTCAGCCGTTAGATTCCACCCTACGGCAGCAAGGTTCTGCCGCAATTGTTCTTCATTGCGCGCGCCCAGAATTACGCTGGAAACCGTGGGGCGCTGCAAGAGCCAATTGAGAGCGATCTGAGCAACGCTCTTGCCCGTCTGGGCCGCGATCGCGTCAATAGCGTCCACAACCTTATAGACGTGCTCGGCAGGAATCGGCGGACCCTGGTCAGCGGTCTTGTGAAGGCGGCTTTGCGCCGGCAAGGGCCGGCCTCTTCGCACCTTGCCTGTTAATCGTCCCCAACCGAGCGGGCTCCAGACCAGCGCGCCAACTTTCTGGTCGATTCCCAGCGGCATCAATTCCCATTCGTACTCGCGGTTCACCAAAGAATAGTACACCTGATGGGCGACGTAGCGGGCCCATCCGTATCTTTCCGAGACAGCGATGGACTTCATGAGGTGCCAGCCGGAAAAATTGGAGCAGGCGATATAGCGGACCTTCCCGCTCCTGACCAGCGAATCGAGTGCCTCGAGAGTCTCCTCCACCGGAGTCAGCGCATCGAAGCCATGCATGTGGTAGATGTCAATATAATCCGTGCCCAGGCGGCGCAGACTCGCTTCGCAGGCGCGTAGAATGTGATAGCGGGAGGAGCCGACATCGTTCGCTCCATCTCCGAAGCGGAACGTGGTCTTGCTGGAAATGAGCACCTCGCTTCTTTTGCCCTCGATGGCCTTGCCAAGGATTTCCTCCGACAGGCCGTTCGAATAAACGTCCGCCGTATCGAAGAGATTTGCACCTGCTTCGAGACAGATCGCGACCAGGCGTTTGGCTTCCTCAACATCGGTTTGACCCCAGGCCCGGAAGAATTCGTTGCCGCCGCCGAAGGTGCCGGTGCCAAAACTCAGCGCCGGCACTTTCAATCCGGAATGCCCCAGTTGCCTGTAATCCATGTTTGCCACCTCTTTTTCACTGGTGTAAGTCAGCTTGATCAGCATAAAACGAAAGGCCATTTTTGTCAGCCAAGCATCGAGCCGGTTCCGGCAGGTGAAAACGGCTGAGCGCGAGACCTCACTACAGAGACGCTGAAACGTAGAGAAAAGGCCCTTTCTTCTCCATCCCCCGCGCCTCTCCGCCTCAGCGGTACAGCGGGGCTGATGCAGCTTGTTCGATCCGCCCACTTGCGCCACCTTGCTTGCTTCCGCAACCTTTCCATTAGGGAGAACATCGTTCATAGAGAGGGGCTGAATTTGTAACTCTGTCATTGCGAGCGCAACGAGGAATCGCGCTCTGCTGAGGGTGAATCGAGGAACGAAGACCACGGCGAGATTCCTCGCTTCACCCGGAATGACGACCAAACTCAAAGCGGAGGGAACAATGACAACGAAGGCAGTGACGCAAGCTGCGAAGGCACGGGCCTTCCGCGCATTGCATGAGCGTGAGGGTGCATTCCTAATTCCCAACCCGTGGGACGTGGGCACGGCGCGTCTGCTGGCGCATCTGGGGTTTGAGGCGCTGGCCACGACCAGCGCCGGTTACGCCTTCTCGGTCGGGCGGAGCGACCAGACGGTGGGCCGCGAGGCGAGCCTGGCATATGCCTCGGCCATTGCGTCCGCCACCAGCTTGCCAGTGAGCGCCGACCTCGAAAACGGCTTTGGCGACGCGCCTGAGACGGTTGCCGAGACTGTGCGGCTTGCGGCCGCCGCAGGAGTGGTCGGCTGCTCGATTGAAGATTCCACCGGGCGCGCGGACCACCCGATTTACGACCAGGAGCAGGCGGCGGAGCGAGTCCGTGCCTCTGCGGCTGCGGCGCGCGGACTCCCCTTTCCGTTCACGCTGACGGCGCGCGCCGAAAATTACTTGCATGACCGGCCGGACCTCCGAGACACGATCCAGCGGTTGCAGGCGTTTCAGGAAGCAGGCGCGGATGTCCTGTACGCACCGGGCCTGGCCACGCAGGACGACATTGCCGCCGTGGTCAGCTCCGTCGATCGCCCCGTCAACGTGCTGGTGGGTCTCGCGGGCATGCCACTGACCATGACGGAACTGTCGGCGATCGGAGTCAAGCGCCTGAGCGTGGGCAGCGCGCTCTGCCGAGCGGCCCTGGGCGCCTTTCTTCGCGCCGCTCGAGAAATGCGGGAGCGGGGCAGCTTTGCGTTTGCCGCTGAAGCAGCGAGCTCAACGGAGATCAACACAATTTTCGCGGCATGAGACTTCGGCCTCAACCACCCCTGACCGCTCCTTATCAAGGAGGGGAACGCCAGACTCCCCTCTTCAGGCGAGGAGGGGCAGGGAGTGGCGCCGCCAAGCTTGCCGCTGCGCCTCTCGTCAAGGCTCCACGAACGATTTCAACCTGGCCAGCGACTGGTCCCACTGCTCGGAAACGAAATCGAGGTAAACCTTCAGCTCCTCCATGGGCTGAGGATTGAATTGAAACAGGCTCTCGCGGCCGGCGCGCACGCAGCGCACGATCCTGGCGCTCTCCAGCACTCGAAGGTGTTTCGTGATCGCCTGCCGGGTAAGCCGGGAGCCCGCGGTGAGCTGCGAGATGGAACGCGGCTTCCCGCCACAGAGATTCCTCACCAGCCGGAGCCGCGTTTCGTCCCCCAACGCCGCAAAGACGTGAGCAGGCGCACGCGTTCCCGGACCCCTGCGGCTATCGCTTCGGTGTGACATAGCGCTCAATATTCTTCATCTGCTCGCTCCACCCGCCCTCGTTCATGCGGTATGCTTCGTCGCGGCGATGGCTGGGGATTTTATCGAAGCCGGACTCGGTGAGCACAAGCAGCGTGCCGCCGGGGGTTTCCTCGAGCCGGAATTCGACCAGGGTGGGCGTTTCCTTCGAGTAATCGATTTTGGGGTCGACTGCGCCGGGGTGCCAGGTGAAGGAGAAGAGCCGCTCGGGTTCCATTTTCTGCACCACCGCCTCCCACTTGAGGTGCTCGTACCCAGGGTAAGTGATGTGACCCCGCGTGATCTGGCCGGGCACGAACGGCCCCTCCAGTTTCACGAGGAACCACTCGCCGAACTCGCGGTAATCGGTCAGACCGCGCCAGACCCGCGCAATCGGCGCCTTCAGCTCAATGCGCTTTTCGATTCGGTTTTCCATATTGTGCAACCTCCAGGTTGCAGATTAGCAGAGCCCGATGGAAAGGGCAACCTTTTTGTTGCCTTTTTCCCGCCTTTCGGAAAGGGCCGCACAGACCTGCTTTTCCAGGTCCGCGGCTGGGGACAGGGGATGCCAGCAGAAGAGCCGCAGACCTGAAGGGCGGGTCTGCGCTACCTGGAACTGTGGGATTGACTTCCGTGAGAATTGCAGGGGCAAGCGAGTGGCGGAATTCACTGCATTTCGGCCAACCTGAAGATCCTTTGAACCAGCCTTACCCGCGCCATCTGTTCCGGCAAGCCGGCGCCGCTCTTGAGTTCGCTGATGGGGCCGTGCAGGATCTTGTTCAGGATGCCGCGCGTGAGGGCTTCAATGGCCTGGCGCTGCTCGACCGTCAGGCCGGTTAGACGGCTCCCAAATCGTTCCATCTCTCCCTCTCGGATGGCGTTTAACCGATCCTCGAGAGCCACGATGGTAGGGGTGAGGTCGCGTGAGGCGAGCCGGCGCATGGTTTTGCGCACTTCTTCCTTCACAATATCTTCCGCCCACACGGCCTCTCTCTCGCGCTGTTTCTTGTTGGATTCCACCACCTGTTGGAGATCGTCGATATTGTAGACGAAGGTGTTGTCCAGCTCGTGTACCCGCGGGTCGATATCGCGCGGGACCGCGATATCCACGAAAAACATCGGACGGTTGCGGCGAGCCGCAAGCGCTCTCGCGGCCAATTCCCTGTCAACGATGTACCCGGGCGCGCCCGTCGAGCTGATGACGATGTCAGCCTTGGCCAGATATTCGAAGATCCGGTCGAAGGCAACAGCGGTGCCGTGAAAGGCCGAGGCCAGTTGCACGGCGCGCTCGAAGGTGCGATTCGCGACATAAATCGCGCCGGCGCCGGCGCGCAGGAGATGACGTGCGGCGAGTTCGCTCATCTTGCCTGCGCCGATGATGAAGATGGTCTTGTGTTCGAGGCTGCCAAAGATCTTCTTGGCCAGCTCCACGGCAGCGAAAGAAACCGAGACTGCGGCGCTGCCCAGCGCGGTCTCCCGCCGCACCCGCTTTGCTACCGCCAGGGCCTGGCTCACGATTTCCTTGAGCGTGCCGGTCAGTCCCGCGGCTTGGTCCGCCAACTGAAAGGCTCGCTTCAGTTGTCCGAGGATTTGAGGTTCGCCCAGAACCATGGAATCGAGACTGGCGGCCACACGGAATAAATGAAGCACCGCTTCCTGCTGCTGATAGTGGTAAAAGCAGTGCTGGCAGGGTGCAAGATCGAAACCCAAGTAATCCGTCAGGAATTGTTCGATGATCGCTTTGGCATCGGCCGCGTCTTCCGCCGATGCCAACACTTCAACGCGGTTGCAGGTGGAGAGTATAAGGGCTTCGCGAATGCCTTCCCGGCGGAGCAAGGCCGCGACGGCTTCCGGGAGGCGCGACTCGGGGATATTCAATCGCTCACGGATGTTGACGGGAGCGGTGCGATGATTGACGCCAATGAGAATTACGTTCATTCCTGAATTTCAAATCGCTACTGAATCTCAAATTTGAAATTTGAGATTTCAAACTCTCTCAACGTATTCGGCCGACTCTCCCAGGGGAGACCACTTCCTGCCGTCCGTGGGGGTGGTCATGGCAGGTCAGGTTACAGGAATTGGTGGCCCGGTTATAGGAGATCGGGATTGCTCCATTCGGGGCGACGACGCGAATGTCAAAGTTCACCAATCGTTCGCCGGAAACAGTCCCTGACTGCGCGCCCATGCCATGCGCCGTATGGCACACCGAGCACGAGAAGCCATCCTGGACCACATGGCGGGCATGCTCGCTGAAGCTGGTGCTATTCAGGATCTTTGTTAGATCGTGGCATTTGGCGCACAAAGCGTAAGGGCCGCCGTTCGCGCCACCCTGGGCGCTCAAGTTGGGATTGGGGAAGAGATTGGTGACGAGTTTGCCGGGCACCGGCGCCTGGCTGAACTCATATCGTCGCTCCAGGATGTGCGCGAACATCGAGCCGTGCGGGCCGTTGGGCCCGATGCCACCGAACTCGCGATTGTCGTCGCTGTTATGACAATCGGTACAGAGAATTCGCATACCCATGGTGCGTCCCGAAGTCGTGCCGTCCAGATTCAGCATGTTGGGACGCAGGCTGGGCTGTGGGAGCATACTGCTGCGGTCATGGAACACCGGATGAGTGGACCTCAAGGTCGAGTCGAATTCGGGAATAACGTTCAAACGATCGGTGGCAGAAACCACTCTTACGGGCAAATAGCCGAGATTAACGCTCGTTTTCTTGCCAGTGCTCGTACCGTGGCAGCGTAGACAGTTCTCGTATTGGTTGACGGCGGGATCGACGATGGTGGCGCCGTCCGTGGCGCTGATCCCCATGACCAGAGCTTGCGACGGGCGAATGCCAGGCGCGGCGGGGAAGCTGGCGACCCGGGTGGAGGCATGGGGGTTATGGCAGTCGACGCAGGTTACATGGATGGTTTGATTCAGCAATACGCTCTCGTCCGGGCGGTGAGGGGAATTGGCCACTGATAACGCATGGCCATATTTCGGCGCCACCATTTCGGCTAAAACGTTGGGGATCGGCGGAGAGACGACGGCGCTTCCGTTGTGGCAAGTGATGCAGGTTTGGTCGTCCATCTCCTGAAGGAGCGAACCCGCCCCCTGGGCGTTGTGAGGCGCATGGCACGTCAGGCAGCCGTTGCCCGATACCGAGCCGTAGGATCCCAGGGACACCCGCCGGAAGGCCGTGGGACCCGGGTTCGCCGATAAGGGATTGTTTTCAAGGGCGAGTTGGGGCGCCAGCTTGTTGGTGGCCGTGGCATGAATGCTGGTCTTCCATTCGGCCAGGGGATTGGATTTGCGTGAGGTTGTGCCACCGGTCTGGGCGCCACCGATGGCGCGACTCAATCCATGGGTTGCTTCCAGGACATTGGTCAGACCCATGCCGGATGAGCTGGGGATGGTGCTGTGGCAGGCAAGGCAGAGTGCGCTGCGGGAGTTATTGATGGCGAGAAACATCGGCGTCTTCGAGTCGATTTTCTGTACGTGAGGATTGTGGCAACTCGTGCACTCGACGTTTCCGTTGATGAGCCGCACGGCACCGGTCGTGTCCGCCGTGGAAGGCGGATTGGCGGTCAACTGCGAAAGCAGGTGTGGAGCAGCCTGCAAAGGAAGGACGAAGCTGACCGGATGCGTCGCACTGAGGTTGGTACCGTACACATCCGAGGCACTCATCTTGCCGGTCATCGGAACCTGGCCGTAAGCGACGGTTGCGCCAGGCGATCCCGCAACCGTGCCGTCGTGGCAACTCAGGCAGAGGGTGCTGTCCGTGCCCAGAGGCGGTGAGGGGTTTATCTTGTTAACCAGAGTCGAACTCATGTAGACGGTATATGCCTGGACGCTTGAGAGTTTTGTGTTCCAAAGCGGCATTTGCGCTCCGCCCGGCGCGCCATTCAAGCCGGAGTGCGGAGCATGGCAAAACCAGCAGGAACCCGAGAGGCCGCCCTTCACGGGCGAAGTGCCGGCCGGAGAGAGGTCGTGAGAGCCGATGACATCGTTCTGCGCCAGCGCCGGCAGGCTCACCACCAAGATACAAAGGCACAAAGCAGGCAGGTAGGCAGCTAGGCAGGTCAACCGCGGAGAGTTCTTCGCCGGTCTATCGGCCGATCTGCCCATCACCTGATCTGTCGATTTGCCCATTCGTCTACCTGCCCGTCTGCCCACCTGCCCCCGGTTGTTGCGCTAAGTACTGGAAGACCTGTACCCGGCGATTGAAGGAATCGACCACAAACACGCGGTCCTTGGAATCGATAAACAAACCCGTCGGCAATTGAAATTCCCCGAAACCCGAGCCTTTCTGCCCAAAGTAGTAGAGCAGCCGGCCCTGCCGGTCAAAGACCTGGACCCGCCCGCTGAGGCCCTCGACGACGTAGACATGCCCCTCGGAATCCATGCCGATTCCCTTCGGGCGAAACATTTCGCCAACCGCATTACCGACCTGGCCGATGGCGAACCGGAACTTTCCGGAGAGATCCAGGGCCTGCACGCGGAAATTCATGGCGTCGACGACAAGCAAATCCTGCCCCGCCAGCCGCAACTCCGTGGGGAAGTTGAACTGACCTTCGCCTGTGCCGCCCCTGCCGATCTTCTGCACCACCTTACCGTCCATATCGAGGACGAAGATCAGGTGGCGCAGGGTGTCCGCCACGTAAATCCGCTGGGCCTGGGAGTCGACGGCAATGCCGGTTGACCGTTTGAAGTAGCCTTCGCCCTTTACGCTGCCCAGGACCCGCTGAAACTTTCCACCGGCGTCGAAGACGAAAATCTTGCCGGCGTACGAATCGGTGACATAAATGTTGTCGGCCGCATCGACGGCGACGCATTGAGGGGATACCATTCCGTCGGTTGATTTCCGATGTGAAATAAACTTGTACTTGTGCTCGGTAAAATCAAAGATATGAATTCCGGCGGCGCCGGGGTCCGTCACGATGATCCGATCCCTCGAATCGGTCACCACGCTGTAGGGAGTAATCAGGCCATGAAACTCCGGTTCGCCCGCCACCACGTCGAGCAGGCGGCCCCAGAAGCTGTGCTTGGTCTTGACTTCCTTTTCCGAGCTGAAGCTGCCCTCGTAGCGCAGCTTGCGGCCTCCCTCCAATTCGAGTTGAGGCACCGTCGCAGGTGCAGCGGCATTGGCTTTTGACCGAGCCGCCGCGAGGCCGGGAACCAGCAGAACAACGAGCAGGCAGATGGGCAGATGGGCAGATGGGCAGGTGGGCAGATGGGCAAATAGGGAGGCGGGCGATGGGGATCGCTTCGTCTGCCTTCCCGCCGAGCTGTTCATCTGCCTGCCTGCCAATCCACTCATCCCTACCCCATTCACAATCTCGCTACCTGCCCATCTGCCTACTGCCCACCTGCCCATCTTTCTCAGAAGAAGTTGAACCATCTGGATAACCCGACGTAATAGGTGCTGACCAGGGCCGGCGGCAGTGTACTGGCGCTGAACCCTTGCAGTAATCGGCTGTAACCCGCCGTGAAAAACACTTTGCGGAACTTGTACTGCAGGTAGGCGCTGGCCTCTTGCGTATGATTGTTTGAGGATAGCAGGCCGTTATCGGTATTGCTCCTGGCGTCGGCGAAGCTGCCGTTGAAAGTGAGCCCCCGGACGGGCGCGCTTCCCACGCCTACCGAGTAGGTTCTACCCCCGTACAGGAGCGTCGAAGGAAGCAGCGTCGGGGGCACGCCCGTAGGCAGGGGAGCAATCCCTTGCGTTGTGAAAAGGCCCAGGCCGCTGGACTTCGAATAGCCGGCACTCACGCCCAACCATCGGTGGGTGAGTCCCGTCGAGTAGTTTTGTGAGAGGGTGTTCGCGCCCTGGTACTGGTTCACGATACTCTTGCTGCCGGCGGCCGTGCCGCTCCAGATCAAGCTCCGGATGCGGCGGGAAACCGAAGTCGAGAAGCTGTAGCCGGAGGTCGTATAAGCGATGAGGATCGTCTGCGTGTTTCGTGAATATCCCGCCGAGCCGCTGATGTTCCATTTGCCGAGCTTCCGAACGTAAATAGCGTTGCTCAATACTCCTAACATGGATCCGAGATTATTACTCAGCTCGCTCTCCGTGGCAATCGTCGTGGTCGTAAACTGCCCCCCAAACACTTCGTGCCCGTAACTCACACCACCGCTGTACGCTGTCGAATCGTAAGCGGTTCCCAGAAACAGTTGCTGCCGGTATGTGACGCTGCCGGTAAGTGTAAACCGATCGACTGGGGTGTATTGGGTCTGTCCGAACACCCCCCAGGCATGCGACTTTTCCTCGGGAAGCGACAGGGGAAGGAGCGACCCGGCGGTGGTCGCGGCCTGGAACAGCGTGCCGGCGAGATTATCGTCGTAATCGGCGCTGAACTGAACACTCACCTTCTCCGACGGCTTCAACGCGACTCCGCCCGTCACCACATCAGCCGTCTGCGAATCCTTTGTTCCCAGGGCATCATATCCCGTGGTGGTCCTTGTGTAATTTGCCCAGGTACTGCCGTCCAATGCCAGGTTGCGAGACATATTGAAGTTGTACGTTGAGCTGTCCGATTGGGTTTGTGGAATAGACTCCTCGGAAAGAATCTGAGGCAAAGTGTAGCTTGCGTTCGTGTAGTGATATCCTCCGCCCAAACGAAATCCCGCCAAATTATAAGTCGAGGTCGCGAAAACCGACTGATATTGGGTGTGATCTCTGCCGCTGGTCCCATACAGCGAATAGTCGTTGTTCCCTAACTGGTAGCCCACTGAAAAGCTGGGCAGGCCGGTGGGATTGCCAGACCACCCCACCCCCAACGTCTGGCCGTTGCCGTTGGTTCTGTAATTCCCCAGCCCCGGCACGGAGAAGTTCCCTTCGCTGTTGTACGCGTCGCTGTAATTGACATAGGCCGGATACTTACTCCCACCAAACATTGTCGTGCTCGCGTTTACGCCCGAGCTATTGGTGATGGACTGGTAGTTGGAATCGTTTCTCGACTGGTTGTAGAAAGGATTTATATCAAACGAGAGGAATTGTGCGCTGTGATAATAGCCGGAGAGATTCGCAGTCCCCCCGAAGACGAGCCCGTTGCTGGAGGGGCCTTGATTGGTCTGGCTTCCCGAGTATCCGCCGCTGACGCTGCCGCCCAGGTTGAGTGCCAACTGATCTCCCACCTGCACCTGAGCCCACCCAGGCACGCAGCACCATAACAGCGCTGCCGCCGCCCAGCCAATCCACCGTGCTCGAACCTCCGTCATCATAACGCCGCTCTACAGTTCTTCGATTTTTGCGCTTTTCCTCAGCCGCGCATCCAACTCGTGCCGTAGTTTCTCCGTCTTGCTGCTTTGCATCTGCGCTCTCAAGGCTTCCTGGACTTCCGTAAATTTTTGTACCCGCGAAGGGGTGTGAGCGTTGAGCCGCGCAATCGTCAATACACCGTCCGCCTCGATCAAATCGCTCACCTGTCCCGGGTGCATTTTCGATACCACGGCCAGGACCTGCGGAGGCATATCCGCCGTTTTTACAGTCCGGTGGTCGCCCATCATCACACGGTAGTCGTCTTCGGAAATCTTCTCCGCCAAAAGCCCGAACTCGTCATAGGTCTTGGTTGCTTTGGCCTGCTTCAGAGCCTCTTGCGCGCGCCCCCGCATCTGTTTCAACTGCTCCGGCGTTGCCGCCGCGGCATTGGGTTGCTGTGCGCCCGCCGCCCTGGGCGGGAGAATGCTAATGGTCTGGAGCGCGTAGGACTCCGGCAGCGTGAAGCGTTCGGGGTTGTGTTCATAGAACGTTTTCGCTTCCGCCACGCTGACTGCGGATCTATCGTTCACTTCTTCTTTCAACAGATCCTCGATCAGCAGGGACCTCTTGATCTTCGTTCGCAGGACTTGCTCGGAACCGCCGGCCTCGGTCCGCAGGAAGAGGTCAAACTGTTGCTCGCTCTCAAACCGCTGGCGGAATTGTTTCTCGGAGGTCGCGATTCGTTGCGGGGTGATGGTCATCTGCCGCCGCTTCGCTTCCTGATACGCCAGCTCCTCGAACTCGATCATCTTCAAGGCGCCTTGGCGAATCCCTCCTTCCAGGGCTTGCGGAAAGCCCCCGTTGTGCTGCTTCGCGTAGGGAAAAATCGTATACATCTCCCGCAGTAAATCGCGATCGGTCAGCACCGCCCCATTCACGCGGGCCACCGGTCGCGCTGCGGGGAGAGAGGGAGCGTGCGCACTGACAAGACGCGTCCTTTCCGCTGGGGGTAGAGGCGTGCTTTTCTGCGCTAACACTGGCGCGCAGGAAGCAATCAGGAAGAGAACCGCGAACTGCAATCGTAATTTCATGTGCCCTCCTTGTTGAAGAAAACGGAACCCTGAACCGCTTAAGCAACAGGGCCCATCCTGATCCCGGCGAATTTCTCCGGCTTCGAAGCTCGCTCCGACACCCACCACGAATCCGGAGAAATTCTTTCCAGCCTGGCCTTCTGCGGTCCCCGAGACGTTGAACTTACTCGCGAAAGGCCAGACATCAGGGGAGGGCCGGGCCCTCCCCTGAGGGAATCGGCTTAGGTCGTCGGTACGGTCTGGCCGAACGATTCGTTGGACTCGCCGCCGTGGCAGGTGCGGCAGAACTGGGCCGCGCTGTTGCTGGTGGTGGTGTTACCGGGATCATACCAGCCGCGGACGAAGAAGTGGGTCGGCTTAATCACCGCGGCGCCGGAGGCGGCGGTGTTGAAATACTGCATATTGTGCTGGTCGTGGCAGGTGGTGCAGGTGACCCAGGAATTGGCCGTTACCGCACCGCTTTTGCCGGGTGTCGATCCGGGTACTTTAACCAGGTGCGCCACCGGCCCGTTGCCGCTGGTCACATCATAGTAGTCGGCGAGGAACTGTGTGCTGTTCGGGCCGGAGTAGCTGAGGGAGCCGTCGGCGTTCACGACGCAGTCCCAGTTGTGGGCGCCGCCGCAACCCACAGTCGCCGAGGGGCCCACGGGGTGGTCGTTCATGTAATTTCCCACGGTCGACCCGTCATTTCCGAGCAGCGTGGGGGGATTGAAAGTTGCCCCGGCGATGGTCACGGTTTCAACCGTCGTGCCTTTCATCATACCGGACTTCGCGAGGTTGCCGTCGTGACAGCTCAGGCAGGTGATAATACCGAAGTAGCCATCACTGGGACTGGAAGGCCATCCGCCGGTAGCGTAGTTCGGTAGTGTAACCGCATAGCTGCCGGTGTTGCCAAAATTCAGCGTTTGGCCGTAGAGCGGGGACATATCCTCGCCCCAAAGCGCGAAATTACCGCTGTTGGCGCTGGACTGACCACCGTTCCCGGCGGAACCGCTATGCGGCGCGTGGCATGCTATACAGCCACGGCCGTACACGTTGTGTGCGCCGAGAACGTCTTGCGTTGGGGACGTGACCTGAGCAGCGGCGATCCCCGCCACCGCCAGAATCACGAGGAGTGCAATTGCCGTTCGTTTCATGAAACCTCCTTGTCTAGGTTGGAATAGCTCATTTCTTGTTTCACTTCGTGGAGCGATCTTGCTTAACCGGAGAGGGCCATCCGGCCGGAATGGCCCCTCCCCGTTATGGCTTTCTTTCGAAAGCCAAAACTCTTTGCCGTTCATGACCCCGGGGCCCCCTGGGCTTTGCCGGGCGCATTCTCTTTCTGCGGCTTCGGGTCAACGGACTTCTGCTGGCTCGGCTTGCCGCCCGCCGTCGCGCCGCGCCTTTTCGGCCGCCGCTTCGGCGTCCGTCACGTAGCGAAACACCTGCACCCGCCCGGGCAACTGCTCGCTGGTGATGATCCGGTTGTTGTAATTGTCCGCGGCAATTCCGTAGAGCCCTTGAAATTGTCCCGGATACCATCCGCGTTCGCCCATGTAGAGCAACAACCGTCCTTCTGCGTCAAAGACCTGCACCCGGCTCTGAACTTCATCCGTCACCCAGATGTGCCCGTCGCCATCAATGGCAATTCCCTTGGGCCGCGCAAAATGCCCTGGGCCATCTCCCGATTTACCGAACTCGCTGATGAAATTCCCGTCCGCATCGAAAATCTCCACGCGGTTGTTCAGAGTGTCCGTGACGCAAACGTTGCCGTCTTTGTCGACTGCGACGTTGGTCGGCAGGGAGAAATCGCCAGGATCCGTCAGGGTGTGGTTCTTTCCGCCCGTTCCAATCCGCCGCAGCAGTGTGTACTTGTCCGCGTCGAAGACCACGACCTGGTCCGCCTGGGTGTCGGCGACATAGACAAACCGGTTGGAAGTATCGATCGCGATTCCAGCCGGGGATATCAAATCGCCGGCGCCAAAGGAAGCCTCCAACTCGTGCTTCGCACTGAACACCAGCACGTGATGCAGCTTCACGTCGGTGACGAACAACCGGTCGTCATCATCCACCGCCAGGCCGTTGATCATCGGCAAGCGCGCGTCCTGGCCGTTCTTGATCAGTTGCACCTTTTCCGTTTCCGACTTCGGGAAAATGAAGATGGCTCCCACGCCTTGATCGGCAGCGTAAATATTGCCTTTGGAATCCGCGGCCACGCCATACACCCGCATCAATTGGAAGCCGACCTTCTGCTGTACATCCTTCACCTGCCGGTCCGGCTGCTCGCCCGCCAAACGGTCCATCCACGATTGCTTGGGTCTTTGGGTGCTGGTCAGTCCCGCCCAGTCGATTCGCTGACCCGTCAGGATGGCCTGGAATCGGACTCGCGCGATGGCCGGCGGGCTCGGCCAGACGATCTTGCTGATATCAAATGCCACCCTGCGCGGTTGGGCGGCCTCCGGGGCACTAGCGCTCGGTTTCTTCTTTGCTTCCGAGGGTATCACGCTTACCATGACGGCCAGCGGCAACGCCAGGATCACCCAGCCCTTGCCGGCAGGACTCGAATTGGAGCGAGACTTCAGCATTTTCCGTACTCCCCGTTTATCTCAACTGCATCCGGCCTTCGTTGTGGCAGGTCTTGCAGAACGCCATGTTCGCTTGTTGGTCCTTCACCAGCAGCCCGCTATTCGCCGACGCGTGGGGCTGATGGCAGCTCAGGCAATTCAACGGGATTGCTTTCATCGTTTTGCGATCTATCGTCGTCGAGACGGGGTGCCCTTCCGTGGGGTGTCCCACTCCATACTTCAGCGGCAGGATAGAAATGTCCTTGAAGTAGTCCTCTGGAAGCTTCACTTTTCCGTCAAAGATTGTCATGAGGTGCGCGTTCTGGAGCTTTTGCGGCTCCGGCGAATCCGGTCCGTGGCACTCCAGGCACAGGGTGTTGACGTCCGCGACGCGCAACAGGTTGGCGTTGTCGTTGCCGTGCGCAACATGGCAGATACTGCACGCCTGTTCGAAGGCCGGCTGGTGCAGGTGCTTCTTCTTGAACTCCGCGGCTTGGTCGGAGTGGCAGGCCAGACAGACTGTGACCGGGTCCGGCTGAAGGAAGTCCGGCGACTTGCCGGCGTGCGGATTGTGGCAGGTTGTGCAGTCGTCCTGGGCCCCCGAGTGCTGAACTTTGGCCGAGGCGATCTGTTTGGCCTGCTCCTCGTGGCAGGTCACGCAGAGCGCCTTGGAATCAGCCGCCGTCAGCACCACTTTTCCGTCCTTTGCCGGCTGATGGCAGGTATCGCACATCTTGTTTTCAAAAGGATTGTGCAGGAAAGCCTGCAGCAGCTTTGGCGACCTCGATTGGTGCGGATCGTGGCAGTTCAGGCAATCGGCAGAGGCGAACGGCTGGTTCTGATGCGCCTTTCGAATCCCTTCGTCGCTAACGTCGTGGCAGTCCAGGCAGAGTTGCCGAATGGGCTTGGTCAGATGGTAGGCAAACTCCGGCTGGCCGGGATCGCCGGTCTTGTGGATAACGTGACAGGCGTCACAGCCCGAATCCAGCGCGGCATGTCGGCTGCCACCCTTGGGAACGTCAACACCGACATTGTGACACGACAGGCAAAGGTTCTCCTGCGCTGTTGCTCCAGACATTGCCTTCAGCAGTTGGTTCTTGTTGTCAGAGGCATGCGGATTGTGGCATTTCAGGCAGTCACGTACTCCGGGGGGATGAATCCGGCCTTTGACGCTGGCCGGGTTCTGGTCAGAGTGGCAGGTGAAGCAAAGAGCCGCAGGAGTGGCCTTGATCAACTTAACGTGCGTCGCGTCCTTGTTGACCCGCACTTCGTGGCAACTTAAACATCCCATTTTCATCGCGGAGTGGACAGATTTGCCCTTCGTCTTGTCCTCGTGACACTCCAAACACTTGGCTGTATCGGCATTTGGCGCCAGCGAAACGGGATGCTGGGCCGCATGCATGGGACGAGCAAACAGCATCAAGATCAGACTTGCAGCGATAGCCGTTGTCTTTTGGCCTGACCCAGGAACGGCACTCCCCGCAGTTCTCAACCGTGAAGTCGCGAAGCACTCGAAACCAGAAGCGAGATGGCGGTCCTCAATACCCTCCCAGTGCCCAGTTTCTGTATAGAATATCAACACGAAGCTCCCACTTCAGAGGCGCACAAAGTGCAAATATCTCTCCACGGTTGGAACGATCAAACCTTTATCGCAAGCCGTAAGTGACTTATTTTCAGTGCTATGTTTGGTATTTTAGGAATGCTAGAGATTTCAACATGCGGAAAACATCCACAGAGTGTGTTAATTTCCTCAACAGTGCGGGAATTCGATGCGGGTTTGGACGCGTTGGCTTCCCGGCTATAATATGGTCCAAAACGCGTGAAGCAGAGGAAAACTGCGACTTCTTGCCCCAGAACCCCGGCCCTCAATAGGCTGGTCCTGGGAAGCAAACTTATACCACCTAAGGAGAGTATCCATGAAGCTGATGAAGGGCCTGATTGCTATTTCCATCTTTTGCGGTTGCTTGTTGAGCTTGGCCAATGCCAAGCCGGAATATACCAAGAAAGAGGGCAAGACGTGCACTTACTGCCATCCCAAGGCGGGATCGAAGGAACTGAACGACGCCGGCAAGTACTATAAGGAGCACAACCACTCGCTCGATGGTTATAAGGCGCCGGAAAAGAAATAACCGTGGGAATAGGATAACCTAGAAGCGCGGTTCCTCCGGACACGCTTACGGAGTCGTGTCGATTAACTTGGTCATTCTGCTAGTGGTTTTCGTGAGTTTCGCTAGCTGAAATGTTCAGCACTATGTGTTGCAATTCCTAACAGACGGAATGTGGTTAGAAACAATAGGCTAATCCCTGAAACTGGGCCTGCAAGGGGTCTGGGTGTTGCATTTCTCATCAGACGAGGTAACGCCGCTCTTGCCCTCCATTCCGTCAGCTCCCTCAAGTCTTTCCTATCTCACACAAAAAGCAGTAGATAGTTAGCTGCCGTCAGTTAGGTCGTTTAAGTGGATTCTGGGCACCGACCTGCCTTTAACATCGGCGGTGGTAATCAGAACCTCGCGTTTAGTGAGGGGAGAGGTGAGGTAACCTATGGTTGCAGTCCTAGTACTGACCACGTTCATTTGTTTTGTGGCGGTTGATTATTTCTTGCAGAGCCGGCGGCCGAAAACGTTGGAGGTGGCTGCGCCATCGCCGGAGCCAGAGCAGCAGTTTCTCCCCGTCAACATCGTAGGCGGCTTCAAGCTTGCCCCTGGAGCTTCCTATCATGCCGGTCATACCTGGGCGGCCAAGGAAACTCGAAACATTGTGCGAGTCGGCCTGGATGACTTCGCAGTTCGGCTGCTGGGCAGCGTTGACCAAGTTGACCTCCCGGCGCGAGGTCGTTGGCTGCGGCAAGGTGAAAAGGGCTGGACCGTGACGCGCGGCAACCACCGGTTCGAAATGCTGTCTCCGATCGAGGGCGAAGTGGTTGACGTAAACCAGGAGGTGCTGGATGACCCCTCCGCAATTCACAAGGACCCTTACGGCGTGGGGTGGCTGGTCGCGGTCAATTCTCCGGCCGCTGATTCGAACCTGAAGAATTTGATGCGAGGGCATCTGGCTCAGCAATGGCTGGAAGATTCCTGGGAGACATTTCGCGGTCATGTCAGCCCTTCGACTGGTGTTCATTTGCAGGATGGCGGCCATGCCCTACCAGACCTTCTGAGCGTGCTCCCCGAGGAGAGCTGGGAGAAGGTAGTGCGGGAATTATTCCTGGCCTGAGGGCAGATTTGAGTTGGAACGCGGGACAGTCGCACATATCCCCTGCGGATTCTTCTGGGAGGACGAGTCATGGTGGCACTCTTCGTTGCGTTGATGTTCATAGGTTTCTTGCTGACGGATGCTATTGTGCAGCGAGTTGGGCAGAAGTCACCCGCCCCTGGAGAGCCCGCTTGGGAGATTCCTCAGGGCTTCTACCTTTTCGAAGGACACAGTTGGTCTCACCCGGATTCCTCTCTTGGAGTGAGGGTGGGTGTGGACGCCCTGGTGGCCCATGCTCTAGGCGTCGTGGAAAAGGTCATTCTGCCGAAGCTGGGGCAGATGGTGAAAGCGGGTCAACCGCTATTCCGACTTGAACGTCAAGGCCGCGGACTGATTGTCCGAAGCTCCACCACGGGCCGCGTTGTGGCTCTCAATACGCGGCTCGGAAAGCGCCCGGATTCAGTTGCCAAGGATCCCTATGGTTCCGGCTGGATCTGCGCAATTACCCCGACTCAATCGGACGACAGTTTTGGCGGCATGCGCTACGGGCAGAAAGCGGCTAACTGGCTCGAGGGGGAGTTCTACCGTTTCCGGGAGTTTCTCTCCGTGCAAGTCTCGCCTGATTTAGCCTCGGATGTAACCTACGCGGATGGCGGTCTGCCGGCAATTGGATCTCTTGCCGAACTTCCTCTCAGGGGATGGGGCGCCTTTGAGGCGACCTTCCTGTCGCCCAGCCCCAGCGAGACCCCTGAATCTGCACAGGAGTGAGAATAAAGACTCCGACTCAAGCCTGGCACCGGGATCCGCCTGTCTGAAGATCAAAATGACCTTCCTCCTGTAAGCTTGCCACAGGCAATCAGGATGCGTAGCCACGCGCCCCTCCGACTACCCTCCAGGGGTTCCTTCTATACTGCGAACCAATAGACCGTTCAAACTGGGTGATTTCACCACAGTGGCAGAGGCAAGATTACAGATTTCCCGCAATAGGGACATAAAGTCTTATTTGAGCCAGTTTTCTGATTAATTTCTCGGCATGTCGCGTGCTGAGAAATACAGCTATACCTACGCGGAGCGGCCACGTTTCTTCTGCTTTCCGCTCTGTAGGTCAATTCTATGAGCAAATCCATTCTGATCGATACTACCCGCTGCGTTGGCTGCCAGCGCTGCGTTGTGGCGTGCAAGCTCGTCAACGGACTTGCTGAAGACGAGCCGGAGCGACTTCTTGGCCACAGATGCCTTACGAGCGCTTACTCCTGACACTGATCTTCCGATGGATGAAAGCGGCGATGAACAACTCTCAGCACACGCGCTGAACGTAGTTCAGAGCCACGGTGAGGTGTACGTACGGCGGTTCTGCATGCACTGCCAGGATCCCACCTGTGTTTCTGTTTGCCCGGTGGGCGCCTTCCGGAAGACCGCGGCGGGACCAGTGGTTTATGCGGAAGAACGTTGTATGGGCTGCCGCTACTGCATGGTGGCTTGCCCATTCGGCGTCCCTCGATACGAGTGGGAAAAAGTCTGGGCGCCCCGCGTCAAGAAGTGCCACATGTGTACTCCCCGCCAGGCAAAGGGGTTAAAGCCCGCTTGCACGGAAGTTTGTCCCGTGCAGGCAGGTGTTTTTGGGGAGCGCGATGACCTTTTGCGAGAGGCTGAAAACAGGTTGAGGCAGGAGCCAACCAAATACGTTCAACGGATCTATGGCAAGCAGGAAGTGGGAGGGACTTCGGTCTTGTACCTCTCCGCCGTCCCCTTTGAGGCGCTCGGGCTTCCTGCCAATTTGCCGTCCGACGCTCTGCCTGGGTACACATATCGTGTGCTTTCGAAAATACCGGACTTGGTGCCTTTGGCTGGGGCGGCGCTAGCTGGAATCTGGTGGATAACCAGGCGGCGAGAGGAAGTGGCGGAGGCGGAGCAGGAATCACGAACCAACAAATAGCGACGCGTGCGGGTGGCCCTCGTGCTGCGCCCGGGTAACCCCAAAAGTTGCTCCCAAGGCCTTGGCGAAGTGCGGAGTATCAGCAGCCTAGGACGCGCGGAGAAATCAACCATGAACTTCGAGAAACTGCCCAAACTGACTTTCTGGCGAGCGGTGCTCGTGTTGATTCTAAGCGCCGGCTTCTACGCGTCCTTGATTCGCTTCACAAAGGGTCTGGGAGCTGCGACGAATCTGACGGACCGTTTCCCGTGGGGACTTTGGATTGGATTTGATGTCATCTGCGGAGTGGGGCTGGCGGCGGGTGGTTTCACGCTCGCAGCCACCGTTTATATTTTCCATCTTCGCCGCTTCCATCCCGTCTTGCGCCCCGCAATTCTGACGGCTTTCCTGGGCTACGCGCTGGTGGCGGTGGCGTTGATGTATGATCTCGGTAAGCCTTACAACGTCTGGCACCCCCTGATCATGTGGAACCCTCACTCCGTCATGTTCGAGGTCGCCTGGTGCGTGATGCTTTATCTGACCGTGCTGGCTCTGGAGTTCTCACCTGCCGTCCTCGAGCGCTTTAAGTTGCACAAGCCCCTTAAATTGATCAAGGCCGTCACCGTCCCGCTAGTGATTGTGGGCGTGTTACTTTCCACTCTCCACCAGTCCTCCCTGGGAAGCTTATTCCTGATCGTCCCGTCGAAGCTGCATCCCTATTGGTACTCGCCGCTTTTGCCGCTGTTTTTCTTCATCTCGGCGGTTGGGGTGGGCATGGCAATGGTGATCTTTGAGTCAAACTTGAGCGGGCGGGCCTACGGCCACGAAGCCGAGATGCCATTGCTGGCGAGCCTCGGCAAAGCGATGGCAGTGGTCTTGGGAGTGTACGGGATCCTGCGTTTCCGGAGACCTGTGGGCGAGAGGCGCGCTCGTCTATCTGCGCCAGGCGTCCACGGAGACCGTCCTGTTCGCGCTTGAAATTGTGTTGGGATTGGTGCTTCCTTTGTTCCTGTTGCTTGTTCGTCGCGTGCGCGAAGACCGCGACGGCCTGTTCGCGATTGCCGCCCTGGTGATTACGGGTTTTCTGCTCAACCGCCTTAACGTCTCGATTACGGGCCTTGAGTACTCGGCCCACGCGCACTATTTTCCGAAGTGGACGGAGGTGGCGGTAACACTCTCGATTGTGGGGATGGGATTCCTCTGCTTCGCCCTGGCGGCGCGATATTTGAAGGTGTTTGAAGGCGAATAGAAGCGCCGCCCACCGCGGAGGCGCAGAGACGCGGAGAGTAAAAGACTAAAGGCCCTTGCTCTGCGTCTCAGCGACTCTGCGGTCGAGATTTCAATTTCTTCACACCTATGCGTTGGTTCACTCACAACCTGGCGACGAAGCTGACTGTCTGCGTGGTCGGCAGCATGGCCTTGTTGTTGGGGCTGTACGGGTACTGGCACCTGCGCATTTGGCGCCAGTCGCAGCAAGAAATGGTCTTCCAGAGCGCCGATCGAGCCAGCGATATCATCTGGCGCAGCATTCGATACTCGATGCTGCGCAACCAGCGCGAAGAAGTTTTTCACATCATCAACACCATCGGACACGAAACGGGCATCGGGCGCATTCGCATTTTCAACGGGGAAGGCCAAATCACTTTTTCCACTGACCCGTCCGAAGTGGGAAGTTTCGTCGACAAGAAGGGGGAAGCCTGTTATGCCTGCCACGCCCAAGCGCAGCCCCTCACGCGCTTACACCGGCCGGACCGCCTTCGGATTTACAAAGCCCCTGACGGCACGCGGGTTTTGGGCCTGATCCGGCCCATCGAGAACGAACCTGACTGCTCGAATGCGGCGTGCCATGCGCACGCGCCCGGCAACCAAGTGCTGGGAGTTCTGGACACCAATCTCTCGCTGGCAGCAGTGGATCAGGTTGCGGCGCGGGGCCAGCGTGAGAGTGTGGTCTACACTCTTGCCTCCATCATCCTTCTCAGCTTGATCTCAGCGGGCCTCATCCGGGCGACCGTGCACAGTCCCGTGCGCCGGCTCACCGAGGGCACTCGGCATGTCGCCGAAGGCGAGCTGAACTACTCCTTGCCGGTGTCGAGCAGCGATGAACTCGGCAGCTTGGCGGCCTCTTTCAACCGCATGACGGAGCAACTGAAGAAAGCGCGGGAGGAAAACCAGCAGTGGACCCGCACTCTGGAAGCGCGAGTCCGGGAAAAGACGGGAGAACTTGAACGCGCCTATCATCGCCTGGTGCAATCCGAGAAGATGGCTTCCCTCGGCAAACTGGCGGCGGTCGTCGCCCACGAGATCAATAACCCGCTGGCGGGCATTCTCACTTACAGCAAGCTGGTCTCGCGCCTGGTGGATAAAGGTTTGGAGGACGAGCGGCGCCGCGCCGAGGCGAAGTCGGACCTGCAGCAAATCGCAGGGGAGAGCAAGCGCTGCGGCGCCATCGTGAAGAACCTTTTGACGTTTGCGCGACAGGCGCCTCTTGTCCCGCAGGAAAACGACTTGGGCGGCATCGTTCAGCGTTGTCTCCTACTGGTTGGGCACCAATGCGAATTGCAGCAAGTGGAGGTGGAAAGTCAGATCGAACCGAAGATGCCTTCCATCCACTGCGACGCGGCCCAAATTCAGCAAGTCCTTCTGGCTTTGCTGATGAATGCCGTTGAGGCAATGCCGCACGGGGGCCGGCTGAAGGTGGAAGCCGCTTATAATGCCGAGCGTCGTGAGGCGCAGATCGTCGTCAGCGATGATGGCATGGGCATTCCCGAAGAAGTTCTGCCGCATATCTTTGAACCCTTCTTCACAACCAAGGCGGAAGGCAAGGGAGTCGGGTTAGGCCTGGCCGTCGCTTTCGGGATTGTCCAGCAACATGGTGGGAAGATCGCGGTGTCTTCTACCCCCCAGAAGGGGACCACTTTCACGGTGACCCTGCCGGAAAAGCCCTGCGTACCGGCAGTGAAGAGTGAGGAGTGGGAAAGCGCTAGTCAGGAGTCGGAAGTCAGCAGTCAAAAGTCGCAAGAGAGGGCTTAGGCGTTTGCACTCATATCGAGGAAGTCCGGGCGGCCAACGAAGGGCGACTGCGGACGGATAACTGATCACGGAAGTCGGGAGCTACGTATGGATTACAAAGCCAGCCTGTTAGTGGTGGACGATGAAAACGTGGTCCGCGAATCGCTGGGCAAATGGTTCGAGGAAGAGGGCTACATGGTCGAGACCGCCACCAGCGCGCGCGAGGCGTTGTTGAAATTGCCGAGTCAGCACTGGGATTTGGCGCTGCTGGACATCAAGATGCCCGGCATGGACGGCCTCGAGTTGCACCGCAAGATTCGCGAGGTCGACTCGGAGATTATCGTCATCATCATGACCGGCTACGCATCCGTCGAGACTGCCGTCCAGGCGCTGAAGGACGGCGCCTATGACTACATTACTAAACCGTTTGATCCCGATGACCTGGCGCGCTTGGTCCGGAAGGCCCTCGAGCACCGCAGAATCAAAGACGAGAATGTGCGGCTGCGCGAGAGCTTGGATGAGATTCAAGCCGTCGAACTGGTGGGGCAGAGCAAGACCATGCAGAGGGTTATGGAACTCGTTCGTACGGTCGCTCCCCTGGAAACCACAGTCTTGATCGACGGCGAGAGCGGTACCGGCAAAGAACTGGTGGCGCGGGCCATTCACCACCTGAGCCCCCGCCGGATGATGCCCATGGTCACGATCCATTGCGGGGCGCTCACCGAAACTCTACTCGAGAGCGAACTCTTCGGGCACGAAAAGGGCGCCTTCACAGGCGCGCAATACCGTAAGAAAGGCAAGTTCGAGATCGCCGAGGGCGGAACCGTGTTCCTGGATGAAATCGCCGATATCAGTCTGAAAACCCAGACGGACCTGCTGCGGGTTCTCCAGGAGAAAGAGATCACGCGGGTGGGTGGGAACCAGACGATCAAGGTTGACTTTCGCGCCGTTGCCGCCACCAACAAGGACCTGGCGATGCTTGTGAAAGAGGGAACCTTCCGGCCCGATCTTTACTATCGCCTGAATGTGTTTGACATTGAACTGCCTGCCCTGCGAGATCGCCGCGAGGACATCCCCCTGCTGGTGGACCATTTCATCAAGAAGTATGCGCGCTCCATGAACAAGCGCTTCATTTCCGTCAGCCGGAGCGCCTTGGACGTCTTGATGAATTACACGTGGCCCGGAAACGTGCGGGAGCTCGAGAACGCCATCGAGCGGGCGATGGTCATTGGACGAGAACCGGAAATTCGTCCCTCCGATTTCCCCTTGCAGGTGGGATCGCCCGAGAGGCCCGAGGGCGGACTCACGCTCGAGGAGGTGGAGCGAGGGCATATCCTTCGCGTGCTGGAATCCTGCGATTGGAACCAGACTCGCACGGCAAAATTACTCGAGATTGATCGCGTCACGCTTTACAACAAGATCAAGAAATATGGTTTTCAGAAAGGCGTGCCTGCCGGCTCATGAAGATCATCTCGCTGGTTCCCATCGGCCAGATCGAGAGGGACCACCTTGAATTACTGGGCGAACAACTGGCGTCGCGGTTGCAGGCGGCCTGCCTGATTCAGCCACAGCGGCAAAACGGCGAATTTGCGTACAATCGTGCCCGCGGCCAATACCATTCTACGGAGATTCTGAAGCGGCTGGTGCAGGACCCGCACACGGAAAGCTGGCGAATCCTGGGAGTCACGGATTTGGACCTGTACATCCCGATCCTGACGTTCGTTTTCGGCGAAGCGCAGTTGAGCGCCGCCGCCGCTCTGGTTTCCGCTCATCGTTTGCGGCCGGAATTTTATGGCATGCCCCAAGACCCGGAGTTGCTTCAGGAGCGCCTCTTGAAGGAAGCGCTCCACGAGTTGGGCCACACTTTCGGGCTGCGCCATTGTTCGGACTACCTTTGCGTCATGAGCTCCTCGCATTCTGCGGAGCGAATCGACTTGAAGCAGGCCGAGTTTTGCCCCGCCTGCGCGGCTGCGGCGGGTTTGTAGCGCCGGTCGTTGCAGGCTCAGGGAAAATCCCTATTCCGCGGCTTTGGCTGCCAACGTCTCGACTACGGCTATGTTTTGCATCAGGTCCTGCGGCAACGCGTGGCGCTTTTGAAGGTATTGTGGGCTGTTGTACGAAACCCAGACCTTGCCGTGAGTATCTTCCCAGACCAGGATTTTCAGGGGAAGATCGATGGCACTGCTCGGCGAGGCCAACATTAAAGGTGTACCGGCTTTGGGATTGCCAAAAATCAGCAGCCTGGTGGGTCGCATCGTCATACCAACTTTGGCCACCTCGCCGCTGTGATCGACCAGTGCAAACAGTGCGACCCCCTTGGCTTGCAGCAGGGCTTTGATCTTTTCCACGGTCTGATCGACGGAATGGCGGCAGGGCGTGTTGACGATTCCGGCTTCTGCGGTGGATGCCATAGATGTCTCCTCGCTGGATCGAGAACTTGAATCCGTAGAGTGCGAAGCTGTGTGAGCTTTCGGTAGGGCTGCGTAAATCAGGAACGGACGGGGCGTGATTTGAGAAACGGCGGGTCTTGTCAGCGGCTCCGGCAAGCCTGCCGTGCGGACCGGTCTTAGAAGGCTTAGACCGAGGGGGGATTCGCAGCCCTCTCGGCGAGCTTCGCCTCTTTCCGACGGCGGTGCCACTCGACAGGGGCACCGGAGTTGATATAGTCAAGATCGAAGGCGAAACAGTTGCGACAGGCATCGGCGACCGCATGGGTGTCGAATTTCGGCTGCTCGCCCTCGAAGCGCGCTTTAAGGCAGATCTGCCGGACGATATCGCGCGGATAGCATTGCCGCAGTGGTCGATTGAATTCTGTGGTGACGCTGTCGATCAAAAGGTTGACTACCGTCGCATCGTACTCGAGGTCGGATTCGCGGCAGACTCGACGGCAGATTTCATGGAACTGCTCGGGCGTTGCATAGTCCACTTTGATCTTGGTCTGGAGCCGGCGAAAGAACGCCTCATCACCCAGGTCGGTTAGGTCCAGATTCGTTGCAAACACCACCAGCGAATCGAAGGGAACTTCGAATTTTCCTCCCCCGGCCAGGGTGAGAAAATCGATGTGGCGGTCGAGCGGAACGATCCATCGATTCAGCAACAGCTTGGGCGGCACCAACTGCCGGCCAAAGTCGTCCACGATGAGTACACCGTTGTTCGCCTTCATCTGGATGGGGGCACAGTAGGACCTGCTGGCCGGGTCCAAATGCAAATCCAGCATTTCAACAGTCAGTTCGCCTCCTAACATTATCGATGGCCTGCGGCACAGCACCCAGCGGCCGTCGGTATCGTCAGGTAGAGGCTCGTCGATGCCTGTGTGGAGAGGCTCTATCGTAGACGCTGATGATCTGGCCGGAGACCTCAACGGCGTGCGGGATCCAGACGGAGTCACCATAGATACTGAAAAGCTTCTCGGCGATAATGCTCTTGCCGCATCCCGGCGGTCCATAAAGAAACAGCGATGCACCAGACGCGACTGCCACACCCAGCCGGGCTTGGATGCGCCTGGATAATACCAAGTCCTCTAAGGCTTGGGTGACGTCCTGGAAGTGCACCTCAGAAAGCATCACGCTCTGTGCTCGTACGCAAGCCGTATAGTCGCCAAGGGACACTGGAGCCGGACCCACATACTGGTTCAGCGACATGAATTCCAAGGCCCTGGTTCTTCCTTCCGAGGAGAGCGCGACTCGATGTACCAGCCCTGTCATTCCCTTAACTTCGCAAAGACGCTCCTTGCGCAACCGTTGAAAGATTTCGTTCGACAACCGCAAAGCTCAGCCGGAGGTGCTTGCTCAAGTTGACGAGTGTTTGTTCACCTTTCAAGCAAAGAACCTTCAGAGCAAGTTCTTCGAGCAAATTGGGAGGGATGTTCGTCTTCATTACCGACTGTGGCGACGGCATCGCAGGCACCATCGGTTTCCGGCACCGAGACAAAGCGGGGCTGGTGTCTTGGTTCTCGGCGTTACTCTCTAAATCCACGGTTGCGCAAGCGCGATCCATGCTATCTACCTCCGGACATTGGCATATTCTTCGACCTTACTCACTGACAAGTGCATTCAAAACCCGATTCCTCGAGCACTCTTTCAGATCATCGACACAGTGTGTCGCGTTCTTGAAATGGTGGGCCGGGATCGCTGGGAGCCGACGGTACTTGGGTTTGGCCAGGGGAGAACCGTGCGACCTACGTCCTCAAGTGCTTCGCTCAACGAGCCGTCCACTCAGCCGGATTTTGTCTCTAAAGGTATGAGAATTCAATGGTACGAAGGTCCCTGAGATGCGCGGAGTGGCCCAATCTCGCCGCAACACACCTTGCCGCCGCGCAGATGCACGTGGAAAGGGCAAATCTTGCCCGAAGAGGGTCGCATTGCACGGCGGTAACACGGGTTCAAGCCGCTCGGTGACGCCAGGCGACGCCCTATTGACTGTCCGGTAGGTGCCCAGAAACATCTGATTCCGGGCAGCGGAATTCGCCCAAACCGGCACTTGAGAATCAATCACTTGCGGTGAGCCGAATGGCGGGGTTTTTGGGCAAGCGTTTCTGTGCAGGCAGCGGGTGTCCAATCGGGCACCGAGGTGAATGGTGACATTTCAGCAGGACTGCGTATGTCAGAAACGGCGGCCTGTCGCCACGCGGTAATGGCAGTCACCGATCGCTTCGGCGGTTGATTCGTTCATGTCTATGTTGAAATCGCTTTCCTGCGCCATCGTTGAAATACACGACCCCGCGGCATGGACGTAACCGACGACAATGTCCGGTCTCCGATCGCGATTCAAA
>CAVROP010000098.1:0-29624 GCA_963722675.1 uncultured Acidobacteriota bacterium | reverse complement strand
CAGCCTGATGCCACCGGGAATCTCGCCCATCAGTCTGACCGTTCTGGTCTTGTCGTTTTGCCTTTCCCGGGCTTCACCGAAGGCCGGGGTCCCAGGGAATAGCTGTACTCGCCGCCGGCGAGGGCGATGCCAGAGGGAGAATGGACCAACTGAGCCTTCAAACCCGCGCCTGCGTTGAGGCTGAGTCGCCAATGACTGTTTTCGAGCGTCACCGAGTTGGACGCTGATGCTACCTGGCCGTGCGAGCCGTCGCGGGGCTGCGCGGTTCCCATGTCTACCGAAAGGGCGCTTGCCGAAAACATCGCGGCGGTCTTTAGGAATCGCTTCCGAGTCATCTGCGAAAACGAATTCTGTGGAGATTTCATGTTCATTCCTCTGCGCTCGGAAATCATACCATACCAAGCGAGACGGCCATGATTACGCCACCAGCCGGGGTGTATACTGTTATGCAAGATTGCGGTGGGAGACGGAAAGCCATGAAAAGGAAACGAGAATTTTCCGCCATTTTATGCTTCGCGACTTGTCTAATGGTGCTGGGAATTTATGCTACGGCAAGCGGTCAGCAAACGCCCTCTGAAAAGCCCAACCAACTGGTGGTGGGAAAACTGATCTACGTCGAATCCATGCAAGACGGTCTCGACCAGTGGATTATCGACTTCCTCCGCCGCTGGGGAAAATACAAGGTTACAGCGAATCCGGAAGGAGTGGATTTGGTGATCCAGGCCGTCAATCCGGACAAGGAACTCCGCCTCGAGACGAGGGGCGGCACCGCCGAGCCGAAGGGTTCCGACCGGCCGCATTTGCCCATCTCGAAGAAGCATACTGAGCTCCCGGCAACCTCGATCGCGGTTGTAAACTGGGTATCCAGCCAGACCGTTTGGCAAGCTGATATCCTGAACCGAAAACCGAAGAAGGATGAAGCCGATATTCCTGCGGGCCCGCAGACGAAGATCTTTGCTCGTGACATGACCTCGGACCAGATCGCGGCGAAAGTGGTCGATAAGCTGAAGGAATATGAACAAGGGTTGGAGAAACCGAGCGGGGGAAAATGAGAATCGCCATCACGGGCGCGGCAGGATTGTTCGGACACGGTCTGGTGGCGGCCTTCTCCTCGCGCCACACTGTCATCCCTTTGACACGAGCCGACGCCGATATCACGGATGCGGAAGCAGTGCGCGTGCTTCTGGAACGAATCCGTCCGGAGGTTGTGGTCCACCCGGCGGGAATTCCCGATTTGGATATTGCCGATGCTGACCCGGCGCGAGCGGACCTGGTGAACGTCGAGGGGACCCGCCACGTGGTAGAGTCGGCACGCGCGGTTGGAGCCGCGGTCGTCTACATTTCTACGGATGCCGTTTTCAATGGCCAAAGCACACGGCCCTACGTCGAGTCCGACCAGCCTGACCCCATCACGGTTTATGGGCGAACGAAGCTGGCTGGCGAGATCATCACGCAAACCCTTCCGCAGCACTGGATCTTTCGTGTTCCGGTCCTGTTTGGGCCCGGGAAGACTAATTTCATCGAGAAAGGGCTGCGCAAAATCGCAGCCGGGGAAGATTACAGGGTGGCCTCCGACCAGATGGGTTGTGCCACATACACGGTCGATGCCGGCTACAAGATCATGGAGGTCGTTGAGGCGCGCCGCTATGGCCTCTATCACCTCGCAAACCAGGGAACCTGCACACGCTTCGAACTCGCCCGGCGCGCCGTCGAGTTGGCCGGGCTGGATTCCAACAAGGTGGTCGGCGTCCCTGCGGCGCAGTTGGGGCGCCGTGCTCCCAGGCTGAAATATGCAGTGATGGAAATGGCCGCACTCAAGGCGGCGGGATTCGCCTTGCCCCGGCCCTGGCCCGAGGCTCTGGCGGACTACCTTCGCACAAATCACTTCTAAACGTGATGTAGGGGCGGCCCTTGTGGCCGTCCTGGGCAACCACAACGGTTGCCCCTACGACCGCAGGGGGGTAGGGGAGGCATCTGTTCCGCCCTGGGCAACTACGAGGGTAGCCCTCAGAACGGAAAACCCGCAGGCGGACGTGCCGACGGCGATTCACGGGAGGATGAATCGGGAGGTGGTGGCGAGAATCCCAGGAGGGAACGGAGCCGCTCCCAGAGTTCCTGCATCACCCGGTGCCGGGGGATGAAAGGCCAATGATTCTTCTTGATCAACTCCATGGTTTGAGGATCGGAGACGTCACCGGTAATCACCAATATCTTGCCTACCAGACTCGGCCGAAGGTTCTTGAGGGCGGACACCGTCTCTGTGGCGTTCATCTCGGAGCAGCGGAGGTCCAGAAGAACCGCGTCAAAGCTCCGCTTTTCTACCATGGCCAGCGCCTCGCGAGCGTTGGGGACAATGTCGCCTTCACATCGCAGTCCTGCCAGCAACACGCAGAGGACGTTACGGATGGATGGTTCATCCTCGATGATGAGAACGGTGCGAAGCTCGTGACCTAGATTCAAAGAACCCTCGCTGAGGTTTGAAGCCAGCCGGCACTTATTCCCTCGTGCGCCGCGCCTCCCACGCACTGAGCCGAGTCAATCGAGATTAACACACTTATCAATCTTGCAGTCAACAGTATTAAGGTAATGCCCCCCTCGCAGTCTGAAATCATCGGCTTTCATGCGACCTCCGTCGCCTGTCATTCTGAGCGAAGCGGAGAATCTGCATTAGTTCGCCTCGGACCGGATCTGCCGATCCTTCGCGCAGTTTACCCTGAGCAAAGCGAACGGGCTCAAGATGACAGCCACTTACATCTCCATGGGTGGGCCGCAGTTCCATGTGCACTCGGAATGGCGACTCGGGAGAACACGTTATTCTGTTGAGGACGGAGTAGAAAACTCCAAATCATGCCCAGGCAGGATTCGGGCCTGCATGGCAAGAATGCGCTCCCGATCTGCTTGGTACTGTTTTCGGTGGTGAGGAATCATCGTCAGGACTTTTTCATCGTGCGTACGGCTGAGCAAAGCGTCCCCCGCGATCACCGCGCGCCGGCTGTTACCGTGGACAATGATTGAAGCATGGCCGGGAACGTGTCCTGAAGTGATCAGGCTCTCAAGGTTATGCGGCAGGGGGTGTTTCTCGACCCATCGGAACTGTGAAGGGTCACCAAGTCGTTTGGGATCCCACCAGCGCAGCGCGAATTTCCGGAGTTTTCCCATCATTACCTCTGCTTGCTCGTAGTCGAAGGTCTCCGGATAGTATTTCAGAATGAGCGTCTCCCAGTTCTGCTGGTCCAGAAGATCGGAGTAAGCCGCCCGGCACCAGTCATAGGACTCCTGGGCGCCGAAAATTTCGCTGGCCGGAAAGAGCCTGTTATTCGACACGTGGTCGATATGAAAGTGAGAGTTGATGACTGTCTTGATATCCGCGGGCTTCAAGCCGCGGAGTTCCAGAGCCTTCACAATCGAGTGCGCCTCGTGGGGCATTCCCGTGTCCACAATGACGTGATGTTTCCCATTGGAGAGAAGCACCGAGGTCGCGCCATGCCAACTCCCCGGCAACAACACGTCGACGTTCCACTCGCAGTCCTGCATGCCTCTCCGTCAGCAAAACGTGCAGGCATCTCCGCACCAGCAGCGGCAGCTCTGCCTGTGCCTCTTGTACCTTACCATGCCATTCTAGCAGGAATGGTTACGCCGCAGGTGGCTAAATGGGCTTCCATGCTTTAATGAGGAAGGGAGTTGTTTTCAGGGAGGCTAGCTTTCTTCCTCGGTTATCCAACGGCTAAGCCTGAGAATATCTGCGGCGCGCGCCACGCCGATAGGTGTGGTGTTTCCATCACGATCAACCACCACCACATTTTCAGTGTTGTGACTCTCCATTTCTCCCATGACTTGCCGGACGCTCTCCCCACGCCGGGCCACAACATAGTCTTGACGAGCGACATCCCGAACTTTCAAATCGGAGTCAACGCCTTTCAGCAAATCTCTCGCTTCGACAATTCCGGCGAGGCGGCCATCGCTTTCGACAACCGGGATTACCCCGGTAGTTTCGGGAGTAACGTCGCGAACCACGATCTTGACGTCGTCCTCGGGTTTGACAGTCGTGAATTCCTTCCTCATAACCTGCTCAATCCGGGCCCGCATCAGAACCGGGACGGAATAATCCTGAAGAACCATCAAACCTCGTTTGACGAGCTTGCCTGTCATGATGGATTCGGCGCTGAAGAGCCTGACGAACCCGTCGGAGATGACGCAGCACACTACCAAGGGAAGAATCGCGTTGGGATTCCGGCTAAGTTCGAAAAGGAATACGATGGAAGTAAACGGTGCGCGGGCGATTCCCCCAAAAACCGCGCCCATGGCCACTAACGCGTAAAGGGCGGGGTCGCTTACGAAACCAGGGAAAAAGTGATGCCACGCCTGCGCATAGGCCGCTCCGACCCCGCCGCCGACGATCAGGGACGGGGCGAAAACTCCTCCTGTGGTTCCCGATCCGAGTGAGATTACGAGAGCCCAGAATTTCGCCAAAGAAACGCCCAGCAGTGTTCCCGTGGACAGGCGATCGTTCAGCATATCGCGGATCGTGTCGTAACCTGTACCGAAGACCTGGGGATAGCAGATACCCAATGACTCCCAGCAACAAAGCTCCGAAGACCGGCGCCCAGATCAGCCGCGGCTTTATGGGGAAGTGGTTGTCGAACAGGTCTTCCAGCCAGAAGAGTACCCGGATCATGCCGATGGCAATCAGGCCCATGACCAAACCCATCAGAGCGAAGAGCCACAATTCCTGCATGCTTTTCAGGGCAAAGGCGGGCGTGGGAAAAAGCGGAGCCCAGCCCCTGAAATGGACCGCTACGGCCGTCGCCACAGAAGAAGAGATGGCGACGGGGATGAAGGACCGGGCTCGAAATTCAAAAAGGAGCAGCTCGATGGCCACCAGAATTCCCGCGAAGGGCGCCACGAAGGTCGCCGCCATTCCGCCGGCAGCGCCCGCAGCCAGCAGGACCCGGCGCCGGTAAGGAGTCAACTTCACCACTTGCGCGAAGATAGATCCGAACGCCGCTCCGGTCTGTATGATGGGACCTTCCGCTCCGAAAGGCCCACCCGTCCCGATGGCGAAAGCCGTGGCCAGCGGCTTCAGAATCCCAACCCGCATCCGAACCAGGCTCTTTCCAATCAGCACCGCTTCCATAGCTTCGGGAATGCCGTGGCCTTTCAGGGTAGGCTCCCAGAAATGGACCATGATGCCCACCAAGAGGCCGCCGATGGGCGGTATAAGAATGACCAAGGCTCCAAGGTGATGGTGAACAGGATAAGTAATGGCAAACGACCACTTACCGTAGAAAAACAGATTCGTAAACAGGTATATGAGTTCAAGCAACCCTTGTGCCACGAGCCCGGCGATAAAGCCTACGAGGGCGGCAAAAACGGAAGTAATTGCCACGGTCGGTTCGAGGGCTTTGCCAAATTCCTTGAACCATACAGTTCCACGGCTGGCTTGGGGCTTGGATCGCGTCATGGGATCTAATTAGGCTCCTGCCTCCGGCACGAGGAACTTCGGTTTGGCCTTGAGAGCCTTGTCCAGGTCGAGCTGAATTCGCTGGAGTTCTTGAAGGTGGAGGGTGGCGAGGCCGTTCAAGGCAGTACTGCCGCGCCGGGTCAGGCGGACGCGAACAAAGCGGCGGTCTCGCCCGCCTTGGTTCTTGTGGACGAGGCCTTTACGGCACGCCCTTTGCACGAGTCCTACGACCGCGTTGTGGCGCTCCTGCAAGAACTCCGCCAATTCGCTGATGGTGGCCCAGCCGCGGCCGGTATACCCCGCGACGCCCAGAAGCAAGACGTACTGCTGGGGTGTCAGATCACGCTCTCGCGTGGCCCTCTCGCTGAAACGAAGAAAGCGGCGAAGATTGTACCGGAACCAGGCAAGGCGCCGGATGACCAGGGAATTCGTTGACCAACGTCCCAGGGAAGGATTACGCGGCTGCATAATGAGGAATTATATCACAGTGTGACTTAGTTGGCTACTCGTTGGGCCACTCGAAGGGGAACATCTTTCCGGCATCCTCGGGAGTAAGTTTCGCGCCCAGGCTGGCGGCAGCGTAAGCCAGGACGGGATCGCGGCCGGCAGCCAGGTCCGCGGCAGTGGGAAGCCTCAGCTCATCCGGCGTTACCCCGTTGTGCTCGAGGCTTTTTCCGTCGGCCATGAGGAGGTCGGATTCGGTGATCGAGGCGCCGAACAAAACCACGGTATCCGTGCCCAGATGATAGTCATAGTGCTTCGCTTCCATGACGCTGCCGGCGGAACGATCGCCAATCACAACGCCGCGTTTTTCGAGTTGCACGATCCGCGCGAACAGTTCCGATGCCGAGGCTGATTTCGAATCCACGTGCACGATGAGCTTGCCTGCAAAAACGTTTCGGCCGCGTGGTTTGGCGACTTCCGGCTTGAGTTCCTTGCGCCCCTTGCGGTCGCTGATCTTGACTTCGTGATCGAAGAGCCCGCCCAACAAGTATTTGAGCGTGTCGATGGCGCCGCCCGGGTTGTCGCGTAAGTCGAGGATGAGGGCTTGATTTTTGCGTGCCTTGTCGATCAGGCCATCGACTTCCGACTGATCGAAGAAGAAACGTGGTAGCCTGGCCACCAACACATCATCGCCAACAGGGTTGGAGCGGATTCGCATGCGGTGTTCTTCTGACTCCGACTCGCGAATCAAATTCCAAAAATCCATGGTGCCGTTCTCCGCCGTCAAATCGGTAATGCGCTTAAGTTCGACGATCTTCGCTGTTACTACGACTTCGCGTTGTTGTCCCGCTGGATTACGAAGCGCAACGCGCAGATCCGGCTGCGGCCGCAGCACGCGAAAGCGGTAGTCCATTTTCCACATGATCTCCCGGTTTGGAGCGCGGCCTTCGATGGCCAGCACCTCGTCTCCGGGCTTCATTCCCTTGGCCTCCGCATCAGTCCCGGGCCGCACGCGGGTGACATAACATTTGTCGCCAACCATTGCTGTTTCGAAGCCGTAGGTGTGCTTGACTGGCCGTTGCGGCGGCAGAAAGAAAGTGTGCGAGTCGTCGAGTCCATCGAGCGCCCAAACGACGTAGGCGAACACCATCCCAAGGCTGGTCTGAGCCTTGATCCTGTTCCTGGCCTCGGCAACCCTCGCGTCCCAGTTGATGCCGTGGAATTCCGGATCGTAATAGTGCTTTCGCACATCTTTGGAAACTACGTCGAGCATCTCCAGAACACGGTCGCGATCGAGACTGGATATTTGCTGGCATTGCGCGACAGGGGCAAAAATCCCTGCCACGATCGTCGCGGCCAGAAGCGGCGCCACAGTGATTTTCCCAATCATCAAATAGCCCCCAAAAAAGAATACGCGGCGTAGGCGTGACCGTTGCGGACATCTGGGGCTGCCACAAGGGTTTCGCCTACAGCACTCACCTAGTGATCCATCGACACGGTCTTCGACAAAGGCAGACTTCGCGAAGAACTGCCAGCCCAAACCTTGTATTCGCCCGCGACCAGTTTCCACCCGCCCGTGTCGGTGTTGAAGACTGACAGAAATTTAGGAGCGATCGTCAGCTTCACCGCTTTAGTTTCCCCCGGAGCGAGTTGGATCTTATCCCAACCCACCAAGCGCTTGGGGGGTTCGCCCGCACTGGCCGGCAGCGATACGTAGACCTGCGCGATTTCCGCCCCTGCGCGCGCGCCCGCATTCTTCACGTTAAAGGTTACGGTCATCTCGGGGCCGGGCACGACCTTCAGGTCTGAATACTTGTAACTCGTGTAGGAAAGCCCGTAGCCGAATTCAAAAAGCGGCTGTTTGCCTTCGGCGTCGTACCACTTGTAGCCGACCTTCAGGCCTTCGTTGTAGTCAACCTCGAACTTCCTCGTATTCATGCGGAAGCGCGAGCCGGGAAACGCGCTCGCCATGTCGGCGTCGCTCGCGGGCGGCGGCTGTTGCGTAAGCTTGGGGTGCGGAAGATCTGCTTCCGCTTTGGGGAAGGTGACGGGCAGTTTGGCGGAGGGGTTCACTTCTCCGAAAAGGATGTTCGCGATGGCTTCGGCCCCGCGAATCCCCGGATACCAAGCTTCCAGAACCGCGTTCACCTGATCGACCCAAGGCATCGTCACAGGATCGCCCGTCTCAAGAACTACGATCGTGTGCATATTCGCGGCGGCCACCGCGCTGACCAGTTGGTCCTGGTTATCGGGAAGCGAGAGGCTCGGTACGTCTCGCCCTTCGCTGGTGGGCTGATTGACGAAGACAATAGCCACGTCCGAATTCTTGGCGAGGGCCGCTGCCGCCACGGGATCCGTGCCGGGGTTGTATTCCACTTTGGCGTGCGGCGCCTTCTCGCGGATGGCTTTGAGCGGTGACGACGGGTCCCACACAACCCGCTCAAAGAAGCCCCGCGCCGGCGCGCCCGGAGCCGGCGGCGGTGGGGGCACGGCGTTTCCTCCCGGCGGATCCACCTGCGCCGATCCGCCTCCCGAGAGCACGCCGACGTCCGAATGCGATCCGATCACCGCAATGGAATGCAGGCGCGACGCCTTCAACGGCAATTGGCCCTGCGCGTTCTTCAGAAGCACCGTACCCTGCTCGGCAACCCGCTGGGCCACCTCGAACCCGGTGAAGATATTCGCCACCTTGCGATCCGGGGGAAGATCAAAGAGGCCCACGGCGAACTCCGTGCGCAGAATGCGGTGGACCATGTCGTCGACGCGCGAGGCGGGAACCTCTCCGCTTTTCACCGCCTGCTCGAGCGCCTCGGCGAAGTAATGGTCGCCGGGCATTTCCATGTCAAGTCCAGCCATGGCGGCTTTTGCCGTGCTATGTGTTGCGCCCCAATCCGACAGGACGAAGCCCTTAAAGCCAAAACCCTTTTTCAACGCGTCCTCGAGAAGGTATTTGTTCTCGCAGGCGTAGTCGCCATTGACGAGATTGTAGGAGCACATCAGCGCTCCTACGCCTGATTCCTTGACCCCGATCTCAAACGCCAGCAGGTCGCTCTCGCGCATCGCTCGTTGATCAATAATAACGTTCGCAAAATTACGCCCACTCTCCTGGTCGTTCACGGCGTAGTGCTTGATGTCGCCGATAACGCCTTGTTCCTGGAGAGCCTTCATCTCCTGGCCGACGAGCATCCCGGCCAAGATAGGATCTTCACCCTTGTACTCGAAAGTGCGGCCGTTGCGGGGCTCCCGCGTAAGGTTGATGCCGCCGCCCAGCGACATGTTGAAGCCTTGGTCCCGAAGCTCTCGTCCGATCAACGCTCCGTAATCATGAGCCACCTTCAGGTCCCAACTCGAGGCCTCAGAGATGTCAGACGGCATAACCGTTGAGTATCGGCCGTAGCCCGCGCCGCGCGTGACGCCACAAGCCGCGTCCGCCATTTGAAGGTCAGGGATGCCCAGGCGCGGAATGCCGGGAATGAAGCCCGCCCCGCCCAGCGAGCGCGTGGGCGGCGGCGGCGCGCCGGGCGTTCCTAACCCTGCCCTCCAACCGCCGCCATGCAGGAGTGAGATCTTTTCTTCCAACGTCATTTGCCCGATGAGCAGGTCAGCGCGCTGATCGGGTGATAAGCTTTTGTCCATCCATGGACCCTTTGCCGCAGGCGCCTGTGTCCCCGGAAAGCCTTGGCCTCGCGCCAATACTGCCAGAACGCTAAGCGTGAAGACGCAGGAAGTGAGCGAAAGAGCCACTAGTCGCCTCAGCTTCTTGTCGGCCGCCGGATGACGCGTTTTCGCGTGTCCGGACTCTAAGTTCGGCCGTGAATGAATTTGGCTCATAGCTTTAACCTTAGATGTTCTCGTGAAGAGTGGCTTGCGGGAGTGATTCTGACTGTACATCGTCCTGCGGCGCGTTCGTGGGTACGAAACGACGTGCCCCCTGGCCACAAGGGCGCGGATTCCCCAGCTCCAGCCCTCCATAGCCGCCGACAGCATATGCCTAAAGCTGAGGAGGGCAAGAGGAAACACCACGAACAGAAAGGAAGGAGGAAGCAAGTAACCCAAGTCGCCTTGAGCTACCTGCTTCCCCAGGTAGTCATTAGAGTTGAGTTACTTGTATAGACGTTTAAAAGACCGAAAAAGTTGCACGTGCGTGACATTTTGTGTGCGAAGCATCGAATGACCCGCTTCTGGTAGCTCGCCCTCATAGCAACGAAAGCACTTATGTCCCTGGCCGGACAACGCCGCTGCTTGCCGGCGGGAAAAAACAAAACTGAACCAACCGCCCTCTCCCCATGGGAGTCAGCGTGATGACCAGGGCTGAAGCGAGCGGTTCTGCCGCCCGGCTGTGCGGAAAGGCTTGTTTCAATCCTGGATAACCCACATCGGTGTTCCAGCATCCCAGCAGCGGACGGGTTTTGAAATCACTCTTGCCTCCCATTCTTTCCTCGCTCCGCTCCCCTATTGGGGGGAATAGTGCCAGGGAATGCTATCGCCCAACGCCTCGCCCGCTGAGGCTCGCGCCGCAGGGGGCGTGGAGGCTAGGGAGGATGCTCATGCGGATCATACGAACTACGGCACCGTGGATTCTGCTCATTTCCTTCAGTTGTTCGACTGCTTGGAGTCAAGGTCCTCCGCTGAGTGTCGAGGCTTTCGCCGAAGGTGGCGCCTCTCTCATCAGGAACACCACACTTTCTGTCGCTTGCCCCCAGGTTTGTACTCCCTCTGGCTGCCCGCCATGCCCCGGCCCTTTTTCCTTCTCGAATGCGGCGGGGCGTCTCTTCGCCGGTGCACGCTTCCACATGGCCCATGACGCTATCGAGGCAAGCTATTCCTATAGCCCGAATCAGGTAGCCGGGTACAATCGTCTCAACCTCTTCTCATTCAATTACATCCGTTATCTCTCGCTGAGGTCGAAACTGCAGCCCTTCGCCACGATCGGGCTTGGGGCAAACCGCTTCAGCGGGCCGTTTACCAGTTCCAACAGTTTCCGATTTCTCTGGAACTACGGAGGTGGCGCCGACATCGTGCTGCAACGGCACCTGGCTTTGCGACTGGAGCTCAGAGACTACGTCGGTGGCCAACCCAACTACTTCATTGGTACCGGTCAAAACATTGTCCCCAGCGCAGGGGTTGTTTTCAGGTTCAAGTAAGAGCGAAACTGTGGAATAATCCCTTTGCGGATTGTTTTTCGTCGCCGCCTACACAGGTAGCACAGGCACTCCTGCCTGTGGGTCTGCTGCGACAGCCAGGAGTAGCCGTCCTACCACTATCGGGGAGGAATCATCGTGCATAGACGAAGTTTTTTAGCTTCATCCCTCGCGGCCTCAGGCCTCGCTCTCAACACGTCAGACTCGCGACTTCGCGCCACTCAGGGGTCCGCGGCAGGAGAGGGACGTGAGTACTACGAACTTCGGCGTTACCAACTTTTCCGTGGGCCGCAAGTCAAACTCGCTGACGACTTCTTTCGACAGGCCCTGGTGCCGGGGCTAAACCGCCTGGGAATTAACCCTGTCGGGGTTTTTAACATCGAAATCGGTCCGGGCAGCCCGGCGGCCTACGTGCTGATGCCCAGCACTTCGCTCGAGACCCTTGTCACCGCTGAGTTCCGCCTTAATCACGACGCCGACTATGTGGCAGCGGGGACGGCCTTCTTGAATGCGCCTGCCGCACAGCCGCCGTTTGTGCGCATTGAAAGTTCGCTGCTGGTGGCTTTTGAGGGAAAACCCCGGCTCAAGGCCCCGCCGGCCGCCGCCGAACACCGCCCACGTATGTTCGAGCTTCGAACTTACGAAAGCCCGACCATTCAGGACCACGTCCGCAAGGTCGAGATGTTCAACAGCGGTGAGTTTGAGGTATTTGAGAAAGCCGGATTCTGGCAGGTCTTCTACGGCGACACGCTGGTCGGGTCGCGATTGCCCAACCTGACCTACATGCTCAGCTTTGATGACATGGCGGACCGCACCAGGAAGTGGGATGCGTTCCGCACGGCCCCGGAATGGAAGAAGCTTTCGACCTCGCCGAGGTACGCCTTCGAGGAGCTTGTCTCCAACATCACCAACACGATCTTGACCCCGGCGTCGTATTCGCAGATCTAAAGGCAGTCAAAAGTCTACAGACGACAGTCAAAAGCATAGGTCGTTCCGCAGGGAATCCCTTGAAGGGCGGGTGGCGCCTATGTCGCGAAGCTTTCCATCGCGATGTAGGCGCCTTTCGGACTTGGACTCTGCTACGCCGGGGCGCAGACATGCCAAAGGACGGCACGTCTGCGCCACCCGCGACTCTCAACTGCTCACGCATTCCCCAGTCGGAAGATCGGGTTAACACCCGTAGCGCTGGCCATCAGTTTCCGCTCTTCCTGATTCGTGACCGGAACGAAATTCTGGCCAATGTCCATTCCCAGCCGGAAGTATCTCTCATCCCCGGGCGGTATTGCTGCCGTGATCGGTTGGGACAGCGTCCAGCGATAGCCAAGCGCCGCCTCGTGGGGGAAATCAGCGGGCTCGTACCAGCACTTCTCGTGGGGGTGTTCCCTGGTCATCGACTCAGGCCAGGTTGTCTTGGCCATTCCCTTGATGGCCATGATTCCCATGCCCTTTTCCCGCGCGTGCGCGATGACCTTAGGTCCGAACTTAGCCTGGGAATAGAGCACGAAATTGATCGGAAAGAGGATCGTGTCGAAGTTGTACCGGTCCATGGCCGCGATCGCCACTTCCACCGAATGCGCCGAGAAACCGATGAAGCGCAGCTTGCCCGCTTTTCGCGCCGCCTGGAACGCTTCCATGGCGCCATTGGGGCCGAAAATCTGCTCAACTTGCGACATCCTTGACAGGGCATGAAATTGGTACAGGTCCACGTGGTCAGTCCGCAGTTGCCTCAGAGATTCGTCGAGCGTCTTCGCCGCGCTGTCCCTCGTGAAATCCCCTTCCTCTCCACCTGAACCTTCCTTGCAAGCCAGGAAGACCTTCTTGCGGTAGGGCTCGAGCGCCGGTCCCAGGCGCGCCTGCGCGTCGCCATAACTCGGAGCCACGTCAAAGTAATTAATGCCCCGGTCTACGGCCTCCGCGACGATATTGTTCGCAAACGACTGGCTGTTATTCATCAAGACGATCCCGGCGAATCCCACGATCGAAACCTCTTCACCGGTCTTCCCCAGTCTCCTCCTCGGAATGAGCTTCTGAACGGTTTCATCCGCCTTGGCGATTGGCCCGAAAATCTCGCCCGAAGCCGCCAGACCCGCTGCGGCCGTCGTTCCCGTCATCAGAAAATTCCGCCTGTCCATCGCATACCTCCGTCGCAAAGATATAAGAAATTGCCTGGCAACGTCATGGCCCTCCACCTTTGTAGCACCGGAGGATTCCTTCGTCAACCGCCGCAACGCGCAATTTCCGCGCCGGTGGCGCCTACGTCGCGACGCTCTCTGTCGCGATGTAGGCGCCTTTCGGACGGTGTGTCGGCGACGGCGAGGCGCAGACATGCCAAACGACGGCACGTCTGATGGCCACCCTCTGCGACGTCGGGACCTCTTGACATTTTTCGCTTGACAAGCGTTGGGCGATGTGATAGCCTATTATCGTGGTCATTTATTGGACACATTGTCGCGGTTGCGGCGCGAGACGCTTGGCGGCGCGAGGCAAAGCGGACGGGTCGAGGCGAGAGGGATGAGCGGGATTGGAAACAATAAAAAATACTACGACCGAAGCCAGTATGTTATTGAAAATACACAGTGCCATACGGAGATTGTTGGAACGAAGCTAAGAAGTAACTGGAAACAAAGGAGTTACACAAGAGCGCGGCGGAACGAAGCTAAGAACTTGCTGAAAATAAAGCACATAGCCTTCTCGAAGGCTGCCAATTCTGCACGTTTTGAGCGCCGTTTCACACAAAACGAGCCCGAAAAGAGCGCATTTTGCGCAAAACGAACCGAAACTTCCGCGTATTTCGCAAGCGCCAGAGGGGCTACATGAAGTAGCGGCGGCTTTACGCCGCCACTTGGCGAGGTAAACTCGCCGCTACGAATACTAACTTAGACCCGGCGCCTGACACCTGGCGCCCGACACCTGTATAATGCCCGGTCAGGGTGATTCTGTGATTTGAGAGGGACAATGCCTGCTGCCACTGAGGTACGCGCCAAATATGAAGCGGTAATTGGCCTGGAAGTGCACGTGCAGCTTCTGACCAAGTCCAAGATCTTCTGCTCGTGTTCGACGCGCTTTGGCGATCCGCCCAATAGCAATGTGTGCCCCGTATGTCTTGGCCTGCCCGGAGCGCTGCCGGTGCTGAATCGCGAGGTGGTCACCATGGCCATGAAAGCCGCCATGGCCCTCAACTGTGCCATCAATCCCCGGTCACGCTTCGCCCGTAAGAACTATTTCTATCCCGATTTGCCCAAGGGCTATCAAATCTCGCAGTATGACGAACCGCTGTCGCAAGACGGCTGGATCGAGATTGAAGTGAACGGGGTGAGGAAGCGCGTTGGGATCACCCGAGTGCACCTCGAAGAGGACGCCGGGAAATCGCTGCACGAAGGGTTTCCCGACTCGGAGTGCAATTCCTACATCGACTTGAATCGTTCGGGCGTCCCCTTGGTTGAGATCGTCAGCGAGCCTGATCTGCGCACGCCCGAAGAGGCCTACGACTATGTGACGCGACTGAAAAGCCTCCTGCTCTATCTCGAGGTTTCGAACTGCAACATGGAAGAGGGCAGCCTGCGTTGCGATGCAAACATCAGCGTGCGGCCCTTTGGGGCCTCCGCGTTCGGGACCAAGACCGAGGTGAAGAATCTGAATTCCTTCCGGTTCCTTCAGAAGGCGCTCGAATACGAAATCGAGCGACAGATTGAGATTCTGGAAGGAGGCGGAACGATTCACCAGGAAACCCGTTTGTGGGACAGCCGCGAGCAGCGGACCTACGGTATGCGCTCCAAGGAGTTTGCCCACGACTACCGCTATTTCCCCGAACCCGACCTGCTGCCGGTGGTGATAACTGAAGAGTGGAAAGATGAGGTTCGGCGGTCACTGCCGGAGCTGCCGGAGGCGCGCCGCCAACGCTTTCTGCGGGACTACAGCTTGACGGATTACGATGCCGCCCAGCTTACTTCCTCGAGGGTGTTGGCGGATTACTTCGAGCGGGTGGCCAAGGCATGCGGGGAGCCTAAACTCGCTGCCAACTGGGTGCTCAGTGAGCTTCTTTACCTGCTGAAGGAAGCCAACAAAGAGATCACCGAATCGCCCATTTCGGCACAGGCGCTGGCGGAGTTGCTGACTGCCATCGCCCAAGGGACCATTAGTGGCAAGATGGGTAAGGAAATTCTTGTGGAGATGTTTGCTTCCGGAAAAACCGCGCGCCAGATCATCGCCGAGCAGGGTCTGGAACAGATTCAGGACACCGAAAAGATTGCGGATGTGGCCCGCCAGATCATCGCCGCCAATCCCAAGCAGGCGGAACAATATCGAAAGGGCAAGACCGCGACGTTGGGCTGGTTCGTCGGCCAGATGATGAAGGCCACGCACGGCCAGGCAAATCCTCAACGGGTGCAGGAGGTGTTGAAAAAAGAACTCGGATGACTGGGTGGTTGGTTGCCTCTTGTGGGTGCGATGTATAATGCGATGTATAGGCGCTTAAGAATGAGAATGAAGAGAAGACAAGTCTACATCTACACGGACCAGGACCAGCGGCTTCGAGCCTTGGCCCGTCGAGGATTTCCAGCACGGCCGAGTCGTCGAAGGGGTTGAGTTTATGAATCCATTGAAGGCGAAACTGTCAGGAGAGGAGTGACCTATGCTCAATGTTGGTGACACGGCGCCGAACTTTTCACTACCGTCCGATTCGGGTGCAAGTGTGAGCCTGAACGATTTCAAGGGGCATACCCTGATTCTCTATTTCTTTCCCAAAGCCGATACCCCGGGTTGAACCAGCGAGGCAAACCAGTTCCGTGATGCCAAAAAAGAACTGGACAAACTGGGAGCCAAGGTTCTGGGGATGAGCGGCGACAGCGTCGAGGCGCTGGCGAAATTCAAAGTCAAATACAAGCTGAATTTCCCCCTGGCAGGCGATACTGAACACAACACCTTGGAAGCCTACGGGGTATGGCAGGAAAAGAATCTCTACGGTAAGACGTCGATGGGTATTGCACGAACTACTTATATCATAGACGGTAATGGCACAGTAATGCACGTTTTCACGAAAGTGAAGGTGGACGGCCACGTCCACGAGATTCTGTCGCTGTTAAAGCCCTGAGAAGCAGGTCGATTGTTTCATCACCCGCGACCTCATCCTCAGGGCGGAGTGGGCAGCTCAATGGCCAGCGGGCCTTCCGTAGGGGAAGGCCTGAGCTGCCGCAAGATCCGGTTTAATTACAATGCGTTCTCGATGGCTGCTGCCTTGGTGTGCCGGGGTTATCGGCTTAGTGCTGTTGGGCTGCCTGGGGTCTAATCCGGGACGGGTGCAGGGACCGCGAGCGGACGGCCCGGATTTGGTTCGCCCCGGGGTTGATGCTTCTCGCCCGCTGCGCGTCGTCGTTTACGGCGACACGCGTTTTACCGACCCGAAGGAGACCTCGGCGACTAATCCAAAAGTACGTCGTTGGCTGGTGGATAAGATCGCCGAAGAGAAGCCCGACGCTGTGCTGGTGAGCGGGGATTTGCCTTGGCATGGAGGCGCGGCGGGCGATTATGCCGTATATCTTGCGGAAACAAAGGTCTGGCGCGACGCTCACCTGTTCGTTTATCCGGCGCTAGGCAACCACGAATTCCACGGACTCGAGCGGGATTGTCTCGAGAATTGGTGGAGAGTTTTTCCGGAACTCCGCGGCCTCCGTTGGTATTCGGTGCGACTGAGCGATTCAGTTTACGCTCTTAACCTGGACAGCAACTCCTCCCTCCTGCCGGGTAGTCCGCAACTCGATTGGATCCGGAGCCAGCTTGCGCATTTGCCTTCCAGCGTTCGGTTCGTCTTGATTGACCTCCACCACCCGCCCGTGGTTGATGTTCAGCGCGGCGGCGACCCGAGCCACAACGGGCGCCCCAACGAACGCGCCTTGGCGGAACTCCTTGCCCAGGCCCATGAGCAAACCCACGCTCGCTTCATCGTGGCAGCCGGGCACGTGCACAATTACGAACGCTTCTACCAGGACGGCATTGTCTATCTCGTGTCGGGGGGCGGAGGCGCCAAGCCATACACTGTGGTGCGCACTCCGGCTGATCTGTACCAGAGCAACGAGTTCCCGAACTATCACTACCTGAAGTTCGTTTTCGAACGAAACAAGCTCACCGCCACCATGATTCGGGTAGCCAATCCTGAGGGGTCGACGCCGCAGTGGGAAGAGAAAGACCATTTTGAGGTTCAGTCTGCAGAACCTCCGAGTCGATGAGCAATACGTCGACCGGACGACGACCCTTGGCCGGCAGGCTGTGTCTCTACGGCTTCGAGCCCAGGTACGCGGCAACGGATGGGCTTCTCTTGTTTTCAAACGTGGGGTGATAGCAATAGAGGAGGCGCACGTCGCGCTCACCATAGCAAGGCAGTTGAACCGATTCTTGCGCCCAGCCTTCCGCTTTCAGGAGTTCCGCGAACGCTTTGATGCTCGCCCGTTCCCGGCCCAGAATATGCCTCTGGAATTGCAGGTAGGCGTATTCTCCGAGAATGACGATGGTTTGCACGTTCGGGAAGAGCTTTAATTCCTCGCGCAGATGCCTGGCGCAATACTCCAGAGTTCTTTCGTCCACACGGTTACCTACGGCATGGCAGCGAGCGGCGTCGGTGAGCGCGAAGCTCGCCTTGAATTCTGCGATGTCCCTCACGCCAAGTAGTTCATAGAGTCGGGTGGCGAAGGGATTCGGCTGTTCCGGGTGGCGGTACGGCGAGTCGGACGGGCCGATGGGAGCGCATCCCCCGATCACCAGCACGCGAATCACATCCAGGTTCGGGTAGTCTCGTTTCAGGTATTTGAACAGGAACTCGCGGGCCGGAAGCGAGATCGAGGAAACGGCGGCGCAGTCGCGGCAATTCTCTATTTTTAGACGCAAGCTGTCGATCTCAGGTCTGGGAGTCGCGGGGCTCTCCTTGTCAGGCGGTGGCGCGGTCAAGGCAAGCTGGAGCTTCATCTCCGGGCTTGCGCCTGGAGGGCCGAAAATCAGGTTGTCGATGAGGCGCACCTTCTCGAGTCGCGCTGCTACCAGCGCAACCGAGCCCGGGAGCGCATGGGTCACGGGCTCAAGGGTGGCCGGATTCACAATGGCCGCGTAGTCGAGTTGGAGGCGCGGTTCCGCCCCGAACATCCTCCGCATTTCCGCCAAGAGCTTCTCTGCATCCGCTTCACCGGACTGGGCCATTGCTTCGGCGCGCTTCAAGCTGCGGGAGAGGAGCACCGCCGCTCTACGATCCTCCGCGCTCAGATAGACATTCCGTGAGCTTCTCGCCAAGCCGTCGGCTTCTCTGACGACCGGGCAAACCACAATTCTTACCGGCAGGTTCAGATCCTCGACCAAGCGCCGAATGATAACCACTTGCTGAAAGTCTTTCTGGCCGAAGAATGCGATGTCGGGCCTCATGATATTGAAGAGCCTCAAAACCACTGTGGCTACGCCGCGAAAATGGCCGGGGCGTTGCGCGCCTTCCCAAATGGTGGCGATGTGGCCGGGATCGACAAAGGTCGAGAACCCGGCGGGAAAGACCTCCTCCACCGGAGGCGCCAGGACCGCGTGCACCTTGGCGGACTCGAGAAGCTCGAAGTCCTTTTCCGGATTGCGAGGATAACGCGCAAAATCTTCCGTAGGGCCGAATTGCGCGGGGTTCACGAATATGGAAACGACCACCACGTCGCATTGTATTTTCGCTTGACGAACAAGGCGGAGGTGCCCTTCGTGAAGTGCCCCCATGGTGGGAACGAGCGCCAGGGTTTTTGTCTGCGAGCGCACTTCTGTCGCGTAGGAGATCATCTCTGCGACAGTGAAAATCCAACGCGTGCTCATGTTTTATTTGGCAGCGCAGTTTCGTTCAAATTGCTCCCGCAAGCCCGCGGGCCAGTGATAAGACTCGCTATCGTCAGGGAAGCGGCTACTCGCAATGTCTTCACGATATTGCGCCAGGGCGGGACGTAGATTTGCCGCAATTTCAGCATAAACACGGGCAAACTTTGTTCGCGGCTGGAAACACCATCCCGCCAAATCATGGAAGATCAGAATCTGCCCGTCGCAGTCGGGGCCGGCGCCAATTCCGATGGTCGGAATACTCAATCGCCGGGTGATGACGGCCGCGAGTTCCCGCGGCAAGCCCTCTAGACAGAGGGCGAAAGCTCCAGCTTCTTGCAGTGCTTCGGCATCATGCAGGAGTTCGGTGGCGGACTCCCACGTCTTGCCTTGCACTCGATAGCCACCCATGCCATGCAGCGACTGGGGTGTTAGCCCGATGTGCGCCATCACGGGCAACTCCGCGTCAACCATGCGCCGCACCAGTGCAGCGCGTTTCTTACCGCCCTCCAGCTTCACCGCCTCCGCTCCGCCCTCCTTCACAAACCGGATCGCAGCTTCCAGCGCTTTCTCATCGCTCACGTGATACGCGCCGTAGGGTAGGTCCGCCACCAGCAAAGCGCGGCGCGTGCCTCGGCGAACGGCTCGAAGGTGATGAAGTACTTCTTCCACGGTAACCGGCAGCGTCGAGTCGTAGCCCAAGACCACTTGGCCAAGGGAATCGCCTACCAGAATCAAGTCAATTCCCGCTTCGTCGACCAAGCGTGCCGTGGGATAATCGTAGGCCGTCAAACAGGAGATTCTCTCACCTCTCAGTTTACGTTCCAGAATCCAAGGCACAGTCACTTTGCTCACGGCCTCAGGGTTGTGGTCCATGGCATTTACTCCGAGTTCAGAAGTCGGCAGTCAAGCGTCAAAAATCTAAAATCTAAAACGAAAAGACCCTCTCTGTCGCAGGGCGGGAGTTCCGGCGCCCATCAAAGAGCGTCCGGGGACCCGGACGGGCCTCCACTTGCCTGGACAGAGAGGGTCAAACCCGCTTCAGGCTACCAGGCTGTTCCCGTGAAAACCGGTCATTCCCGCGAGCATTGTGCTCCGCACGGCGAGGCAGCAGGATTCCAGCCGGTCCGGGACCTGGCGACAAAACTCACTCGCGACCGTCTCAGTCCGCGGACGCGGATCCAAGCGGCAGAAAATATTGCGTGCCCTTGACCGGCCGGCTCAGCCGCTGCAGGAGTTCCTGCAGGTGCTCGCTCCGATCGACAAAGTCAATCTCGGAAGTATCAATCACCAGCAAGTCGCTGCGCTTATAATGAACGAAGAAGTGCTCGTAAGCACTCACTACCGCAGCCAGGTACTCGTCCGAAATGCGGCCTTCAAACGGCACTTGTTTCTTCGCGATGCGCTTCTTGAGCGTTTCCAACTTCGCCTGTAAGTATATCACCAAATCCGGGATCGGCACCTGCTCGGCCATCAACGCGTAATACTGGTCGTAGAGTTGGAGTTCAATGTCGTTCAAGTTGAGGTATGCGAAAATCTTGTCTTTCTCGAAAATGTAATCGCTCACCACAACTCGCTGGGGGTTGGGAGCCAGGTCCAGATCGCGAAGCTGCGTGTAGCGCTTCATCAGAAAGTAAAACTGGGCTTGAAAACCGGCGCCGGCCCTGCCCTTGTAAAACTCTTCCAGGAAGGGATTGTCCTCGGGATCGTACACGCGGACCCCCTGAAGGCGCTCCGCAAGAATATCTGCCAGTGTGGTCTTGCCTACGCGAAGTGGGCCTTCCACGGCGATGAAGCGCGGCGCATCGTAAGCATTCGCCATGACCACAGGTTCCCCCGCAAGTGTAGCCGCGATTTTAACCCGCCGCAGGGCGGCGTCAAGCGGTCTCTAGGTTGCTATCCTTACCACCTGGCTTGTGTCACCCGCCTCCGCCAGCATCTCGTAGACGGTTCGTTTGGTGACCGGATGCCGGATGCTTCCCGCAAGCTCGCGGAGCGGGAGCAAGACGAATCGGCGCTCCGCCAGGCGCTCGTGCGGAATGTTCAATGCTGCCGAGCGCACGACCACGCTCTCGTAAAGTAGAATATCGATATCAATCGCCCGCGGCCGTTTCGCCACGCCGGTGCGGCGGCCTAGGGCGCGTTCCACCGTCTTCACCGCATTGAGAAGCTGCATGGGCATGAGGTGGGTCTCTGCTTCCGCCACGCAGTTCACAAACCATGCTTGGGGCCGGAAGTCTATCGGCTCGGTTTTGTATAACGAAGAAACGCGCGTGATTGCGACGCCGACCCGCGCCAGTTGTTCGAGCGCCTTGCGAATGTTGGCCACCCGGTCGCCGAGGTTTGAGCCCAGAGAAAGAAAGACCCGCTTGACCGGCGAGGAAAGCTTCGATACGGGCGTCAGACCTTGGAAAGCACCCAATTATAAATCTCCGCAATTCTTGCCGAAGGCTCTCTTCTGCCTTCTGGCTTCCAGCACTACTCGAACAATGTGGGCGCATTTGGGTTTGGTGGTTTCAAATTCAGGTGCTTGTATGCCGGCTCATTGGCCTTGCGCCCCGCTTTAGTGCGGCTTATAAAGCCCTGTTGCAGCAGAAATGGCTCGACCATGTCTACAAGTGTATCGACTTCTTCATTGAGCGTTGCAGAGAGAGCTTCCACCCCAACTGGCCCGCCGTTGTAATGCTGGATGATCGTTAGGAGGTAGCTGTGGTCGAGCGCATCTAAGCCTTTTTGATCGACGCCTTCGAGGTCCAGGGCCTCATCAGCCACCTTCGTTTCGATAAGTCCTTTTTGCTTTACTTGGGCGAAATCCCGCACGCGCCGCAACAACCGGTTGGCAATGCGCGGCGTACCACGGGCCCGGCGCGCGATCTCACCTGCTCCCGCTCGACTGATTTTCACCTTTAAGATACCCGCCGAACGCAAGATAATCTGCATAAGGTCGTCGGCTGGATAAAAATCCAAGTGATAAGAGAGGCCGAATCTGTTTCGGAGTGGCGCTGACACTGTTCCCGCACGCGTCGTAGCGCCGACAAGCGTGAATTTCTTTAGACGGTAGGTCGTGATCTTGGCATAGGGTCCTTTGTCCATGGGGATGTCTAATCTGAAATCTTCCATGGCAGGGTATAGAAACTCTTCGATATTCACTGGTAGGCGATGGATTTCGTCGATAAATAACACATCCTTCTCGTTCAAGTTGGTGAGAACGCCCATTAATTGGTGCGTACGCTCGAGCGCCGGTCCGGACGTTGTAATGATTTTTGATCCCATCCAATGTGCAATGATATAGGCAAGAGTGGTTTTCCCGAGCCCCGGCGGCCCGTGAAAAAGCACGTGCTCCAGAGGTTCACCGCGCTGTTTTGCGGCCTCGAGTGCAATCTCGAGCTTTTCCACTACACCCTTCTGCCCAACGTACTCCTGAAGTGAAGGAGGCCGGAGTGTTTGGTTGAAAGTCTCGTCTTCCTTCGAAATCGAGTCAGGAGTGACTAAGCGCTGTCGGCCGGTCACGGCTTGCTCAGTAATTCTGCCGAGGCTTATGTCTTCGTTACCGCTCGGACCATTGCCCGCGGCCACGAATTTCTGCCGTCCCGCTCGGACGGTCCCGTGCTCTAAAGAGATGCCACCAGGAACAGGTCCCTCCGCCGAGGCGGTTCCTTCCAGGTCGCCCAACTGCAAAAGTGATTTCGTTGGAGATGGCTTCTGCTGGCCTAACCCACGAGAGGGGTGACCTGTACGTTTCTTGCTCATGTTTCCCTCTCTTCAAACACCTTCCGCAGGAACTCTTCGACAGATTTTAGGTTTTTATTCTGGCTGAAGATCTGCGCGACGATGCGCTCCGCCTGCGCATGAGGGAATTCTATCTGCTCGAGAGCATGCAAGGCTTCCACCCTTATTTGGGTCAGAGGTTCTTCCTCCACAGAGAGTGGTTCCTCCCCAGGTGCTAGGGCAAATTTGGCCATCTTGCCACGCAGCTCGGTGATGATTCGTTCCGCTATCTTAGGGCCTACGGATGGTAGCCCCCGCAGGAAGGCCGAGTCCCCCCGTTCGATCGCACGTGCAATTTCGTTGATTGGTCGGACTAGGCATTTCAGAGCTTTCATAAACCCCACGCCCGGTACGGTGGTAAAGGTTTCAAAAAATTCCCTGTCGAGCGGGTCGAGAAAGCCTACCAGCTTTGGCGTCAGGTGGCCACCGCCCAGGCCGCCATCGATATAGTAGATTGTGTAGAAAGTCTGGGGATTGCGCCGCTCGCCTTCCGGCGCGGTGCGAAGGCGCGACGCGATCCCCGAGGGCACGAAAATCTCATAGCAGAGTGCACTCACTCGGACCAGCAAGGAGTGGCGCTGAATGCGGTCGTAAAGAACTTCACCTGTGATTTCGGAGATCAAGCGTTTTTGCTCCAATTCACGTAGCACAACGCTACGGCCAGCGCGTCGGCTACGTCCGGCGGGTAGGGGACGCGATGCAGCGAGAAGTAATTCTGCACCGCGCGTTGCACCTGGATCTTGGAGGCATTGCCATTGCCCGTCACGGACTGCTTCACGCGCTTGGCTGAAAAGCTGAGCACCGGGATTCCTGCCAATCGCGCCGCCAGGCAAATCACTCCGCGGGCATGCCCCATCAGGATGGCAGTTCGAGGGTAACTCGCATGGCTGTAAACTTCCTCGAGGCACATCGCTTGCGGGCCGAATTCCTCGATCACCCTGCGCAGTTCGACGAACAAGCGATTCGAGCCGCTCGGGGAGATTCCCGCCCTCGTTTCGCGGCATGCGGATCACGCCGGCTTCCAGGAGTTTCACCTCGTCCGGGCAGCAAACCACAATGCCGTAGCCGGTGATGTTCAGCCCCGGATCAATTCCAATCACGCGAGTCGGCGACTTGGGGCCATCTGCCATTCAAGAGGATTGTAGCACGGGGGCAGCAGGTAGCAACTCCCCTGGTTTGTGGTAGAGCGTGCCCATAGATTCTTCTCAGTCCACGACAGCCCCGGGAGGGTGGAATGAGATTGCGATGAAGGCTGAGTCTTCTCATGCTGGCAAAGAAGCATGCCAAACCGCGGCATATCTGCGCCATCCGCGAAATGTTTTTTGCGTTTGCCTTGGAGCAGGTTTTCCCGTATTCTGAATGCTATGGAAGTGCATTTCACGCCTGAGCAGCAAGCGCAGCTTGTGCAGATCGCCACTAAAGCCGGAACCGTGCCCGAGCGGTTGGTGACGAATGTTGTTACCCGTTATCTCGACGAAGAAGCCCGCTTCCTTGCCGCCGTGGAAAAAGGGATGGCGGCAGCCGAGCGCGGGGAGTTTATCGAAGAAGAAGAAATGGACGCTCGTCTTGAAGCGATGTTCAAGCCCTGATGCGCATTCGGTGGACCCTCCCAGCCGCTGACGATTTACAGAACATCAAGAACTATCTGCAACAGAACTACCCGCACTTCGCAGAATCCACCGTGCGGACAATCTACCAGCGGATCCGCTTTCTCAAAAGCTCACCTGACCAGGGCAGACCCGGCCACCGAAGCGGCACAAGGGAACTGGCGCTCACGCCGCTCCCGTACGTCGTGGTCTATGCAGTTAGAGCTGAAGCCGTCGAAATCCTGCACATCCATCACGGTGCGCAAGACTGGCGTTGACGCTTTCGTGGTTTCACAAAGGGGCTAGCGCGGGGTGGAGTCGGGCAGACCGCCATCCACGGGAATGGTTGCGCCGGTGGTTGGCGTCTGGCGTGTGGCGAAGAAAAGCACGGCGTTGGCCACGTGCTGCGCCGTGACGCGGGCTTTCAGCAGGTTGCGATTCTGGTAGTATTCCTCCAGTCCCTTTTCATCCAATCCCCGCGCGCGCATGCGGTCCGGGCCAACCTCCGCCCACAAGCCGGAGCGGCGCGAGCCATGCGAGAAGACGGCATCCGGCGAGACCATGTTGACCCGCACGCCGATTTCGGCCATTTCCAGGCTGGCGATGCGCGCCAGTTGATGCGAGGCCGCTTTGGTGGCGCTGTAAGCCCCGAACTTGGCGCCCGGCGCGAAGACGTTCTTGGTGGAAACCGCAACGATGTCGCCGCCGGTTCCCTGTAGCTTGAAGTGGCGGGCTGCCTCCGCCAGCGTCAGGAGTGTTCCTTCGGTGTTCACTCGCTCGAGTTTCTGGAAGGCCTCGAGCTTCATCTCCGCCAGGGAGGAAACGAGCGCGACCCCGGCGTTGACGATCACCAGGTCCACTCCGCCCCAGGTCCTGATAATGCTCTCGAATCCTCTGGTGACGGAAGCTACGTCCGTCACGTCCATCGCCACGCCTGTCACACGTTCTGCAAAGCTCCCCTTGAGGTCCGCGACCAGGTTGTCCAAGGCCTGACCGGCCAGATCCGTCACCGCCACATGGCAGCCGTTCTCGAGCAGCCCCTGCGCAATTGCCGATCCGATGGCGCCCGCCGCGCCCGTGATCACGGCGACTTCCCGAGCCAGCGGCAATTCATCGCGCTTCCCGAGCTTGGCATGTTGGAGGGTGTGGTACTCCATTTCAAACAGGTGGCTTTCCGAGAGACCTTCATAGGTTCCCATCGCCGCGATTTGGGCCTTAACCGCAAGCGTGTGCGCTGTGATGTCGCGTGCGATCTTCGCTTCGTGCACATTGCGGCCCGCACAGAGCGCACCTAAGCCAGGCAGCAGCAGCACGCGGGGCAGAGGATCAAACGTACCCAGACCTTCGGGCAAGTGCGCCGAGTTCCTCTCGATGTAGGCCTTGTAGGCAGCTTTATAATCTTCCAGAGCAGTCGTAAGCTGCTGCCGCAGCCGTGCCGGCTCTTCGTAGGCGGGGTCATCAACCCAAAGGGGCAAAGCCTTGGTGCGAATCAGGTGATCAGAAGTGAGAGGAGGGGAGAGGGCGATCTGCTTACCGCGGTCCGAATCGACGAAATTCAGCGTGGCGCGATCGGTCAAAGACTGTAGGATAACGCGGCGGTAGGGCCGATCGGCGTTTCCGCTCGGCTCCGCGAGCAAGCCGCGGACCAACGGCGCGACCGCGACCAGCCGCCGTTCTGCCAGGGACGGCGGCGTCGAGACCTGCACGGCCAGTGGCCTGCTGGCATGCTGCGCTAGGTGCCGCTCGGCCCGGCTTACCACTTCGACGGTGGCCTCATAGGACTCGCGCGCGGTCGCGCCCCAGGTGACAAGCCCATGCCGCATCCACACCATGGCCCTAGAGCCCGGACGGGAATCGTAGGCGGCAGCCGCAGCCTTGGCAAGCTTGAAACCGGGCTTTACATAGTCCAGTACGATTACATCCTCGCCCAGAGCTTCACGAACCCGCATGGCCGCTTCGGTCTGATTCGTCAGCGCCAGCACCGCGTCCGCATGAGTGTGATCGATGAACTTGTAGGGCAGAAAAGCGTGCGCAAGGGTTTCAATCGAAGGCGTTGCGGCGTGAGGATTGAAAAGATGAGCGCGGAACTCGTCCGCCATCGCCGAGTCGGAAAGGTCCTCGAGGACGCGAAGTCTCTTGAGAAACGCGAGGTCAACTCCCGAATGCCCCTCAGGTTCGATGTCGGCCAGGTCGCAGCCCGAGGCTTTGACATAAATGGCCGGGACCTGCTCGCCCAGAACGTTCGTGGCAAACCCCTTGACGGAGGTGTTGCCTCCGCCATGCAGCACCAGGTTTTCCTCCGCACCCAGCAGGCGGCTGGTATACGTCCGCAAGGCCAAATCCTCGCCCCATTTTGCAGCGTACAAAGCAATGAACAAGCTGGCGTCTTCATCGGACCATTGGTTCCGCATATGACTGAACAGGAGTCAGGTGCAGCCGTCAGCTCTCAGGCGTCAGCTTTCAGCCGGCTTGCTGATAGCTGATGGCTGACGGCTGAGAGCTAACTCCTGACTCCTGACTCCCGGCTTCTGATTCCTTTCTTCACCTCGGCCAGCATGAACTTCGCGTTGGCCTCCGCTGCTTTGCCATCAAAGACCGCGCTTCCGGTCACGATTAAAGCCACGCCCAGGGCGGCCATGTCGGCGATGTTATCTCGTGTTATCCCGCCATCCACACCCAGGAGTATTTCACGGCCCGAGGCGGCGATCATCCGCCTTGCCTTCTCAACTCGCTTTCGAGTGGAAGCGATGAACTTCTGCCCACCCCAGCCGGGGTTGACGGCCAGAATCAGAATTAACTCCAATTCATCGAGCAGAGGTTCGAGGACCTCGAGGGGCGTGCCTGGATTCAGGCCCACGCCGCGCACGATGCCCCTTTCGGGGTCATGGGCGTTCTTCATCAGCCGCATTTGCTGAAGAACCCGGTGAACGTGTGAGCAGGCCTCGGGATGAATCGTAATGATGTCCGCTCCTGCTGCAACGTAGTCCGCTACCTTATTGAGCGGCTCATCAATCATCAGGTGAACGTCCTTGAGCAGGGGAGTTTTGAGAGCCTTGATGAGCGGCGGCCCTACGGTCATCATGGGGCAAAAGCAGCCGTCCATGACGTCCACGTGAACCGTTTTAGCCCCGCATCGTTCAAGCAGAGTTAACTCTGATCCGAGCGACAGAAGATCCGCCGTGAGGATGCCGACGCTCACGACGGGAGCGGATTCTCGCAGAATGTCGAACGCAGTTAAAACGCCCATGAGTCTCCTCGGAAGGCCTTTCGTTGATCATTTGCTCCGTGTTCTCTATGTCCTCTGTGGCAGAAGCTCTCACCACAGAGGACATAGAGAACACGGAGCATCAATTTACTATGCGAATGTCTTTTCGGTCTCGTGCCGCAATGTCTCGTAAAGATCAAACGCCTGCGCGGGCTTCATCAGCTCGTGGACCACTTTTCCAACTGCCTGGATCATAGCAGTGGGCGCGTCGGCCTGGAAAATGTTACGACCCATGTCCACGCCCGCCGCTCCCTCGCTGACCGCGCGATAGGCCATGGTCAGCGCATCAAGCTCCGGCAGCTTTTTGCCGCCCGCCATCACGATGGGCACGGGGCAGGAAGCCGTCACGGTGTCGAAGCCTTCGGCCACGTAGTATGTCTTAACAAACTGCACGCCCAGCTCGGCGCAAATTCGGCAGGCCAAGCGAAAGTACTTGGCGTCTCGCACCATCGCCTTGCCCACCGCCGTTACTCCCAGGATGGGAATGCCGTAGCGCAAGCCGGCGTCCACCAGCCGGGTCATGTTATTGACCGTCTGGGTTTCAAAGTCGCCACCGATATAAACCTGCACGGCCAGCGCCGACACATTGAGACGCGCGGCGTCTTCAATATCCACGGCGAGCTGCTCGTTGGAGAGTTCTTTGAGGATGCTGGGGCCGCCGCTGGCCCTCAGCACGACGCCGGAAGTGAATGACGAGGGCACGATGGAGCGCAGGATGCCACGGGTCAACATTAGGGCATTGGTGTAAGGAAGCAATGGAAGAATATTGACGTCGACCCGCTCCAGCCCCGTGGTGGGACCCTGGAAGTATCCGTGGTCGATGGCCAGCATCACGGTGCGGCCGCTCGTGGGACTGAAGATACGCGCCAGCCGGTTCTGCATTCCCCAGTCCAGCGCCCCGGAACCCTTCAGAAAGAACGCCTGGTTTTTGGCGGGGATATCCAGATAGAATTCCTTTGTCTCTTTCACATTATCAACGTCGGCCATGTGCAGCTTCTCCTTTCAACATTGAACTCTCGACTTTAGACTCTCGACTTCGTCAAGCCAGATGAAAAATCTCTTCCAGGCGCAGAAAGCCTTCGTCCGGACGACGGCCCTCTAGGTTTACGAAGAACGGCGCCATATCTTTTTGCCAGCGCAGGTTGACTTCCCGCGCGGCCATTCCGGTTAATGCGGCCTGAAGGTCCGGGGTTTCAAAATATCCCACAAGCAAACCGTCCTCTCGTAGGAAAAGCGAGTAATTATGCCAACCCGTTTCGCGCAGGGCTTGCAGCATCTCAGGCCAGACGGCTCTGTGACGCTCCTTATATTCTGCGAGCCGCTCCGGCCTCACCTTCAACAGAAAGCAAACGCGCTCCAATGTAACCTCCTGGCCTGTCATCCTAAGCGCTGCGAAGGATCTCCGCAGTCAGCCTGGCTCCCACGAGACGCCGACAACTGCAGAGATGCTTTGCTCCCCTGAGCATGACAACGTCGAATTGTTCGCACGGATCCAGTGTTACGGTTTCTTCTCCAGAACAAGTATCCAGTCTGCAAACGTTGGCGTGATCGGCGGCTGCCACGTGCCTGCGGGGTCCGGTGTAACTTCGATTGCGTCATGTCGCCTTCCCGTCACCGGATCAAAGTAAAAAGCTCGATAGGTGATGCCCGGCTCGAGGCTCTTAACTCGGGGCGGATCCCACGCCGGCGGAATGAAGATTACTCGCAATTCACCAGGGATACCCGCCGCGTAGGGCTGTTCATAATTCTCTTTGCTCCAGTGCGGATCTACCCACTCCGAGTGCGGCTCGAACCGCCACCACGGATATTGCAGGAGTAGAGCTTTGCCGATCCCAAGCTGCGCCGAGCCGGGGAGATTGGCCGCCACATCCCAGGGCGTATCACCCCATGAACGTCCGTGCGGGGAGGGCCCGAATGGATGCTCGGCGGTGTTGACTTGCCAGATGCCGTTGGCGCCGTAGGTGTGGCCGCCCGCTCCATTGAGTAAGGATGTCCAGAACATGAAGCGTTCAACCTCTTGGCGGCTGGCCTCGAGGATTCCCTCGTAACAGACTTCCCCCACTAGAACCGGCATGCGCGGATCTCGCAACAACGACCCCGTAACCTGGTTCACCGTGTTGGGAATGCTTTTGCGGTCGCTG
>CAVROP010000097.1:0-16495 GCA_963722675.1 uncultured Acidobacteriota bacterium | reverse complement strand
CGCCGATCTTCCGTAGTCCGATTCGCGCGAGATGCCTCTCGTATTTTGCATTTTGCGGTCTGCCAATTCTTGGATGCCCGCTTGCCGGCAAAAGTTGGGACACTCAGCAAGCGGTATGCAGAAGGCAGCCAAACCCTCTGCGATCGGCTTCCTACGCTCATTGGCGACCGGTCACTGCTCGCTCAGCAGCGGAGGCAGATCGCGCAGGTCATCCAACAGCAAATCCGGGCCGGATTTCTTCAGCGACTCAGGTGCGAATCCGTAAGTTACGCCGCATGTCCACACGCCTGCGTTGCGGCCCGTCTGCACATCAGTCTCGGAATCTCCGACCATGAGCGTTTGCTCAGGGGGGGTCGACGAAACGCTCATCAAAGTCTTGATCCCTATCGGATCGGGCTTTTTCAGGCTGAAGCTTTCTCCGCCATAGATCTCGAAGAAATAGCGGGCAAGTCCCAAGCCGGCGACTATTTCGCGGCTGCATTGTGTGGGCTTGTTGGTCAGGATAGCGAGCTTTCGATTCCGTAGCTGATGCAACGCTTCGGGCACTCCCGGGAAAGCCACGGTGTTATCGAGCAGGTGCCGGGCATAGTAGTCCAGAAAAAACCTCAGCCCCTTCTCAACATCGCCATCGGCGGCTTGATCGCCCAGCGCCCTTTTGATCAGAACGGTCACACCATGTCCGACGTAAGACGTGACGGCTTCGAGAGGTAGCGGACCCAAACCCAGAAACTCCCGCATGGCATTAACACTGAGCGCCAGGTCGCGCTTCGTGTCCGCGATTGTTCCGTCCAAGTCGAAGACAAGCAATTGGATTCCCGGGAGGGTACGCCTTTCGATTGTCATCAGCATTCCTTTCGATCGTGGTTCTCATTCACGGCGCAGCAGAGGGATCTTCTCGCCCCATCAAGCTTTCACTGGGCCTGGCGTCAAAGCCGGCGCGGCCCCAGATTCGGGTTGCAGCGCGCGAAGTACCAGCGCTGCATCCTCTGCTGAAATCGGGTTGAAATAAAACCCTTCACTGCCCAGATAGCGGCGTTCGCCCTCTACATCCGGATGAATCTCAATGTGCCAGTGGTAGTCATCCGGCACCGTATTCCACCAATCCTGGGTCGGCTTGTGGGCGTCGAGGTTAGGCTCGGTGTGGATTACGAAGTGCAGAATTGAGGAGATCTTCTCGATCTTCTGCAGGCAGGGCTTGAAAAACGATGCCAGCGACTTCAAGCGGACCGGGTCTGTCAGGTCTTTTTCAAAGGAAGAGGAGTGCTGGATCGGCAGCACCCACAATTCGTAGGGCGACCGCGAAGCAAAAGGGCAAACCGCGATGAAATCGCCGTTTTGGTCCACCACCCGTTTTTCTTCCTGAATCTCCTGTTGAACGCAGTCACAAAGAAGGCACCGCTCTCTCTTCTCGAAATGCATCTTGCTCCACCGGAATTCAAGCTCCAGGAACTGCGGGAGAACCGGCGACGCCAATACCTGCGAGTGGCTATGGCCGTGCTCGTTCGCTCCGCGAAGTCCCTGATCCTTGTAAACAGAGACATAGCGAAGCCGGGTGTCACGTTTGAGGTCCAGGATACGGTCGCGATACAGGCCGAGGCATTTTGCCACCTGCGAGACCGGAAGCTCCGCCAGCGTCACCCCGTGTTTTGGGGTCTCAACCACGATCTCGTGCGCGCCAATCGAGTTCATGCGGTCGAACATGCCCACGGCCTGCCGGTCTTCCTTGCCCTCGACGAGGAAGATAGGCGCGCGATCGTGAAACACCCTGACGGTCCATGCGCCCTGGCTGTCGGTCAGTTCCCGAATAGCCCGTGGGGTGAAGTGTTCGTTGCCTGGGCAGAAAGGGCAAATGGTTTCTGCGTCGTTGAAATCCGCCATCACCCGCCTTTTCCCGCAGACCACCCAGCGGTGAGTTATTGGATCGAGTCGAAGCTCTGCCATGGTCTTTGTTCCTCGGTTGTCGTCCTTTCTCTCAGGCCAGCAAATATAGCACACCCGAGATATGAACTGGCGCGCCCCTCACTCGCGCCCTGCTCGGTGAAAACGCCGGCTGCGGCCCGCTCCGCCAATAGCCAGAGGGCTGGAATGCGGAGGGCCTCGCAGGACCGCGACCCAACAGTGCTCTCGACGGTTCCGCGCCAGTGTGATAAGGTCGCAAGCTTACAGACGGAGACGGCCATGGCTGAAATTCGACCCTTTCGAGCGCTGTGCTACAACCCATCGCGCATTCAACAGCTTGCGGATGTTGTGACGCAGCCCTACGACAAGATTTCCACGGAGATGCAATCGCGTTACTACCGTGCGAGCCCCTACAACCTCGTCCGCGTGATCCGAGGCCAGGTACATGCCGAGGACAATCCCCGGAGCAACGTTTACCTGCGCGCGTCGCAGTGCTTCCGAAATTGGATCGACGAAGGCATTCTGGTCTCGGATTCCAGACCCGCGATCTACCCTTATCACCAGGAGTACGAAGTTCCGGGCAGGACGGAGAGCAAGAAAGTGCGACGCGGATTTATCGCGGTTTGTCGCCTGGAAGACTACTCGGCAAGAGTCATCCTTCCGCATGAACAGACGCTCTCGGGGCCCAAGACCGACCGGCTGGAACTGCTGAAGGTCACGCGAGCCCATTTCGGCCAGATCTTTGTGCTGTACAGCGACCCTGCGGGCGTGGCCGAGTCTCTGCTGGCGGAAAGGACACCCCCTCAGCCCTGGGAAGAAGTTACCGACGAGTACCAGACGGTGCATACAGTCTGGCGAATCACTGAGCCCCAGGCGATGGTCCAGGTCGCGACGGCCATGGCGGACAAAAAACTGGTGATCGCGGACGGCCACCATCGCTACGAAACGGCGCTCGCTTATCGCGACTATTGTCGAAGCCGGGCCACCTCCGATGAGCAGGCGGAATACGTGATGATGACCTTCGTTCGCATGGAAACCGACGGCCTGAGCATCTTGCCGACTCATCGCCTGGTTCACGGTCTGCCAGGGTTCGATTGGTCGGGTTTTCTGCTCCAGGCGCGCTCGATCTTCGAGGTGGAAGAGTTGCCCGCTGGGGACGAGACTGACAATTGGGCAAGTGCTTTCCTTGAAAGGCTGGCACGGGCGGGCCTTGCGGGGCCGGCATTCGGCGCCTACGCTGGGCACGGAAAGCTGGCCCTTCTCCGCCTGCGCAGCGATTACGATCTGGAAAGCGCTCTCAACGCAATTCCCTCCACCCTGCGCCGGCTCGACGTTATCCTGTTGCATCGCCTGATCCTCGAGCAGATACTCGGAATTGATCCGCAGGCAGTGCGTGAGGAGAGAAATCTCACTTATCACCGTGAGTTGCCAGCCGCTGCCGCAGCCGTCGCGCGGGGCGAAGCTCAACTCTGTCTTCTGCTGAACCCCACTCCCGTCCAGGCTGTGCGAGATAATGCCTTGGCGGGTTTGACGCTGCCGCAAAAGTCCACCGACTTTTACCCGAAGCTGTTGACGGGCCTCGCCCTATATTGGCTGGATAATCCGGCGGGACTGTAGGACAGGTGTCAGGCGCCGGGTGCCGACCGGCCTCCCGGGGTCCCTGCCCTCGCTGGCAGGGAGAGGGTGCCCAGCGGCGGCGCTTTCATCAGCTTCCGCCGGCAAGGTGGGAGACGACCTCTCAAGCGTCGACGCCAGCTAACCCGCGCACTCCGCCCCCCGGCGCAACACCTTTGGTGATGAAAAACGGCCGGCTCCGCAACCTTCGTTCGCGGACAGACGATCACCCCGGCTCAGGCTGCGAAGGACTTCACCGCAGCTTCGACGCTATCATAGACATCGAAAACGGTAACTAATTTAGTAATATTCAACTGCTCGCGAAACCGCTTCGTGAGGTTCGCCAGCTTCATCACCGCGCCCTGGCTTTGCGAGGAAGTAAAGCCGGCCACCAGCGTGCCTAATCCGGCGCTATCGATGTAGCTGACGTCCCCAAGGTCCAGCACCAGCCGCTTCGCTCCATCCGACAGCATCTCTTTGATATGCGAGCGGAGTTGATTGCTCTCTTCGCCCAGCGTGACGCGCCCCGACAACGCCAGGATCGTCACCCCGCCGGTTTCCTTCTCGACAATTTGCAACGCCATAATCGGCCTCCTGAATCTACATGGACAAGAAATTGCTGATTTTACAGAGGTTTTCGAAAAAAGTAAATCAGCCATACCGTTGGCGAATGAATTCGGCGATGCCCGCGTAGGCGCGCGCCAGGGTGGGCTCGTCCGGAAGGAAGACGATGCGAAAGTGCCGCGTCTCGGGCGCCTGTCCAAATCCGCTGCCGTGCACCACCAGAACCTGTTTCTCGAGCAGCAAATTGCGCACGAAATCCTCGTCGCTCTCGGGAATGTCCAGGCGCGGAAAGGCATAGAAAGCCCCCAGAGGCTTCACGCAGCCAAGCCGCGGAGTGGTGTTGCACCATTGCACGGTAAGGTCGCGGCGGCGACGCAGCTTCTGCCTCACCTCCGCAAGATGGTTCTGAGGGCCCTCGAGCGCCGGACGCACCGCATATTGCTGCGGATGGTTCGAACAGAGTCGCGCCCGCAACAACTTGCACACGCCCTCGATGTAGGGCTTCAGCGCCGCGGCAGGGCCGCTCGCCACCGCCCAACCCACCCGCCAACCCGGAGCCAGATACGCCTTGGAAAGACCGTTAAACGTCACCACCGGAACATCCGGGGCGAGCGCGGCGATGGAAGTGTGCGGATGGTCGTCGTCAAGGATCAACTTCTCGTAAATCTCGTCGGCGAAGATCAGCAGGTTGTGCTGCCGGGCGAGTTCCGCGATAGCCTCCAGGGTATTCCGTGAATAGACAGCCCCGGTCGGGTTGTTGGGATTGATGACCACGATGGCGCGCGTGCCCGAGACGATGCGGCTCGAAAGGTGTTCCAGGTCGGGTTCCCAGCCCTTCCCTTCATCGAGCAGGTAAGCGTTGACCGGCGTCCCGATCTTGGCCAGCACCGCAGAATAGAGCGGGTACTCGGGGCTGGGCGTCAGGATGTTCTCGCCCGGATCGAGGAGCGCCGACAGGCAAACGTCCACCGCCTCGCTCACGCCTGCGGTCATGAAGACGCTCTGGATGTTGCGGATACCTTTGCGCTCAGCGGCGGCGCGCGCCGCGGCCACCGCCTCCGGAATCCCCAGCGAGGGCGCGTACCCGTCCAGCCCGTCGCGCATCGCTTTGACCACGGCTTCGATGAGATGGGGCGGGGTGCGAAAGTCGAATTGAAGCGGGTCGCCGATATTCAACGGCAGGATTTCCTTGCCCTGGCGTGCCACCTCGTCCGCCAGCACCGCCAGGTCGCGAATGGCGTAACGCACTTGCGCCAGCCGCGCTGCCGCGTGGACCTCCCAGATTCTGTTTTCGACCAACGCCATACCTACACCCCCTGTGCTTTCATTCTGAACACCTCGCGTTTCATTCTGAGCATTGACAGCCGTACGGCTGTCAATGCTCAGGATGACAGCGAACGGGCGCAGAATTGCGCATCAGCAACGGACGACCGGCAACTGACCACTGACAACTGACTACTGTTCTACCTTTCCCCCCACTTGAGCTTTTGCTGGAGAACTCTGAAATAGTCCTTGTCGGGGGACTGGATGAGTTCCACATAGGAGTCCGCTTTCTTCAGGCGTACCCGATCTTCGCTATGCGCGGCGAGCCCGACCTGACCGTCCACCGTCAGGTAGGCTGCCTCACGCTGTGTGGTCACGACGATTTCGATACTCGCCGTGTCGGAAACGACCAGGGGACGATGGGTCAGCGTATGCGCGCAGATCGGGGTTACGATGAACGCCCCTACGCTCGGCATGGTGATGGGACCGCCCGCGGCCAGCGAATAAGCGGTCGATCCGGTTGGCGTGGAGATAATCAAGCCATCCGATTTGTAGGAGGAAACAAACTGGCCGTTGACCCGCAACTCAAAATCCAGGATGCGCGAGATGGCGCCCTTGTTCAACACCGCGTCGTTAAGCGCCAGAAACGAAGCGATCACCTCATCGGCGCGGATCAGCGACCCCTCCAGTTGCACGCGCCGCTCGATGTGGTGCTCGCCTCTGAAGACGCTTTCCAGGGTCGGGTAAAGCTCCTCCTGGGTCGTCACCGTCAGGAATCCCAGCCCACCCAGATTAACCGCCAGGATCGGCACCGGCTTGCCGTGCAGAGCCCGGGCCGTGGCCAGAAGGGTTCCGTCGCCTCCCAGAACAATCAGCAGCTCCACGGAGCCGGCCAGTTCGTTGCGCGTCAGGCAGGGCTCGGCGTTCTTGATTATGGCTCCCGTTTCCTTGTCGATGCATACCTCAATGTCGCGTTGGCGCAGCCACTCGAGGAGTGGCGGCACGATTTCACCAATCTCGAGCTTCTTCGGCTTTGAAACGATCCCAACCTTCTTGATTGTCATTTTGTCTGTTGCGCCCCCGCAAAAGCTGTCTAGCCGACTGTATGTCACTTTCGAGGTTCGGCCTTAGGGCCTGGCAGCTTCGGTTCGTTTTCGCAAATCTCGCTGTTCCTGCTCCGTTCGGGGTCAAATTGCTGCCAATTGGTGTGCAAAACGCGCACAAATTGCAGCATTAAAAAAGTGACTTTCCTTTGTTTTCAAGTACTTCTTAGCTTCGTTCCCACTATTTTCCGTTTTTTGTAGAGTCCCGCATTTCCCTTCTCCCGCGGACCACTGTGGGTTCTCTCGAGCCACGACCGCGCCGCGCTTGCCTACGACAATAAGTCCACAATAAGAACACAAGTATAGGCTATCATATCTCCCCCGACTTGTCAAGCGGAAAATGCGGAGTGGTAGTCTTTGGGGAGGCAGCGGCGACTTTAGCGCGCCAAACGGCGTGCAGGAAATACTCGATATTCCCTTCTGCGCCCGGCAGAACACTCTCAGCCTGGGCGAGATCGCAAAAGCCCAGCTCCAGCAGCTTATTCGAAACCTTGTCCACCGCTTCCTGGCGAAGCGTTGAATCACGCACGATGCCGCCCTTGCCGACTTGACCTTTTCCGACTTCGAATTGAGGCTTCACCAGCACCAGCACATCTGCCGGCGTTTCGAGCAAGGGAGGCAGCACGGGAAGAATCAATGTGGCCGAGATGAAAGAGACGTCCATCACCACCAGTGCCACCCTCGTGCCGAGTTGGTCGAACTTCAGAAATCGTGCGTTGATCTTCTCCAGGGAGACAACACGGGGATCTCGGCGGAGCTTCCAATCCAGTTGATTGGTGCCCACATCGACGGCGAACACGCGGCTCGCTCCGCGCTGCAAAAGGCAGTCCGTGAAGCCGCCCGTCGAAGCGCCGATGTCCAGGCAGGTTTTCCCTTCCGGCGAGACGCCAAAATGCGCCAGCGCTCCCTCCAGCTTCACTCCACCGCGGCCGACGTATTTGAGCGGTTCGGCCAACAGGCGAAGGGTTGCGCTTGCGTTTGTCAAAGTGCCGCACTTCTCGACTTTTTGCTCGTCGACCATCACTTCACCTGCGAGGATCATGGCCTGCGCCTTGGCGCGCGTCGTCGCCAGGCCGCGCTCAACCAGCAGCCGGTCCAGGCGGATTCGTACCTGCCGCTCCTTTTGCATCGGTGAAGACAGAGTACCCTCAAAAGGAAAAGAATTAAAGTGGGCAAGGAAGGGCGGGGCTTCAGCCCCGCCGTGGGAAACGGACAAGATTTGGGGGGCTTTAGCCCCTGAAGCGACGTGGCTTCAGGGCCTAAAGGCCCATTCAACCCCACGTCTCCAGCGTCGGGGCTGAAGCCCCGCCCTTCCAAAGCGCCCATCCGCCGCTACGCGTTATTCAGCAACCTGTAACCGGCTTTTGAGGAGGGCCTCCACATATGCGTCGAGAAACCCTGCCAGGCAGCGGGCGGCGCGGTGGCTTGCGAGGGCGAAGCGGATCAGGGCCGGCAGACGGTGCGGCGTCCGCAGAGGCTCGAGAGCTAACCGCCACAGGCGCATTCGGCCGCGCTCGTCCAGCATTCTGCTGAAGTCGCACGGAATATCACACCGGGCCGTATCGGCGATGCTTCGCACGGCGACCGCGGCAATCCCGGCCCGGCGCGTTTCCGTCAAGATCGCAAGACTCTCCATGTCCACGGCCTCTGCAAAGCCGCCCAAGCGCGCTTTATCCTCTACCGTACGTGCGATTGAATTCGCTGAAACCAGCGAATCGACGGCCTTTGCACCACATTCAACAGCTAAACGCAGGAGTGCCTCGCTGCTACTGACTTGCCGATCGCCCCGATCAGAACGTACAACGCGCGCGGCAAGCACATCGCCAACTCCGTACGCCGGTTTCAGGGCGCCAGCCAAGCCTGACGCCACTACCGCGTCCGGCAGCCTGGAATTGAGCACATGGCGGATGGCCCGTGCCGCGTTCGCAGCTCCCATACCCGTGACCACGGCGAGCACTTCCGAACCCTTCATCGTCGTTTCGTAGCACTCCAGCCCCACGGCTTTCACCGGCCGAAAGACGCGCAGGCGGAGCCACGGCGCCAGTTCCGAGCGCACCGCAAAGGTCACAACCACATTCATGTAATCAGGTGGATTCAGGACTTCGAGTTCAGACCACTCGCGCCGTCGGAGAGCTGCCACTTCATCAGCTTCCAGATGTCGGAGAACTGACGCTTTGCACCCAGGACAGCAGAGGGCTCATAACCCACGTGCACCATACAGTGCTCGCACCGAGGGTCGCGCCCGCGGCCGTACTTCTCCCAGGGGGTCTTGTGCATAAACTCCTGGAACGAGGCGTAATGGCCGTCGGTAATCAAGTAACACGGGGCCTTCCAGCCCCTCGGATTATAGGTGGGATTGCCCCAGGCCGTACACATCAATTCTTCGCGTTCACCACGCAGGTAATCAAGGTAGATCGGGGAGGTCATCAGCCTGTATTTCCTGAGCAGCTCGCCCGCCCTGCGAAATTTCTCGTGAACTTCCTGCCGGGACATGAAGATTTCTTTGTTCTGGACAGCAGCGTAGGAGTAAGCAGGCGAGATCATGTGACCGTCGACGCCCAGGGTCTGCGTATACTGAAACAGTTCATCGATTTCGTTGAGATCGGTCTGTTTGTAAATGGTGGTATTCGTACAGACCTGAAAACCGGCGGCCTTGGCGGCTCTAATGCCTTCCACTGCCTCGCGAAACACGCCATCGCGCTCGACACAGATATCGTGCGTCGTTTCAAGTCCGTCTAAATGGATGTTGAAGAAGAACCTCGAAGTGGGATGAAATTCCTTCAGGCGTTTTCGAGTAAACATCCCATTCGTGCAGAGGTAGATGTGTTTCTTGCGCTCCAGAAGGCCGCTCACCAGTTGGCCGATTTCGGGGTAAATCATCGGCTCGCCGCCGCAAATCGAGACGATCGGAGCCCCACACTCGTCCACGGCGCCCAGGCATTGAGGCACAGTGAGCTTTTCGCGAATTGTCTCTTTGTACTCGCGGATGCGTCCACAGCCCGTGCAGGTCAGGTTACAAGCGTGCAGGGGCTCGAGCATCATGACCAGAGGAAACTTCTCAATTCGACGCAGCCGCTTGCCGGCAATATAAGAAGTCAGGCTGGCGGTCAAGGAGAGTGGGAACCTCATGAGGACCGCCCGTTTCCGTTTCCCCCGTTGAACTCCTCTTTCGACGCAAGGCGGACGGTATGAGCCCGAAGGCTGTGGTCAACCAGGCGTAAATAACGAGCCAGGGCGTATAGAGGAAAACCGTTTCGGTAGAGGTGATATTTGAGGTAGAAGACGCGGGGGAAACCGGTGCCCGTGAAGGCCTCTTCGGCCCAGGAGCCATCCCGCTGCTGTTGATCAATCAAATACCGCACGGCACGAGTTACGGCAGCCTCGTCAGGATCTCCGGCTGCCAGTAGGCCGATCAGGCCCCAGGCGGTCTGCGAAGGAGTACTCGGCCCCTTGCCCTTCTGGTCCGGATGATGGTAGCTGGCGCAGGATTCCCCCCAACCGCCGTCGGGATTCTGGGTTGCCCGAAGCCAGGACGCCGCACGTTGACAACAAGCTTCGTCCCGCAAGCCAAGAGCTTCCAGGGCACGCAAAACTCCGCTGGTCCCGTAGACGTAGTTCACACCCCAGCGGCCGTACCAGGCTCCATCAGAGGTCTGATCGCGCTTCACAAACTCGACGGCTCGCTTCACCCGGGGATCAGATACGGACCATCCACGTCTTCCCAGGCATTCCAAGGCGCGCGCCGTTAAGTCTGCCGTGGAAGGATCAATCATGGCGTTGTGGTCAGCGAACGGAATCTGGGTGAGAAGCTTTGAGTCGTTGTTATGGTCAAATGCTCCCCATCCCCCATCCCGATTTTGCATTCCGAGCATCCACTCGAGACCACGGCGTTCGGCTTCATGGAGACGAGAAGAATCCGGATAGGCAACTCGCTGAAGAGACATCAGAACGAAAGCAGTGTCATCAACATCCGGATAAGAATCGTTGCGAAATTCAAACGCCCATCCGCCTCCTTCGCAAGGTGGTTCAGTGCGCCAATCGCCCGGAGTCAGGACCTGACGTTCAAGCAGCCAACGCGCAGCGCTCGCCAATGCGGGATCGTCGGAAGGGATGCCGGCCTCCTGCAAGGAAAACATCGCAATGGCGGTGTCCCAAACCGGCGAGAGACACGGCTGGAGACGGATTGATTCCTCGTCCTCGATCTCGAATCGTGCGAGCTGGCCGATTTCGCGCCGGGTAAGGGGATCTTCAGGGCTATAGCCGAGCGCAACCAGCGCAAATACAGCATTCATCATGGCGGGGTAAATTGCACCCAATCCATCGCTCTGCTCCAGGTGTGCCAGTAACCAACGAGTCGAGGCGCTCATGGCCAGCTTGCGCAGCGGTTTCCACGGAAGTCTCTCGTGGACCTTCAGAAGGCGATCGACAATCAGGAAAAAGTTGCGCCATGTAAACAGGTTGCGGTCCCAGGCAAAGGCGGGAATCGGGATTGAGGAGGCGCGGAAGAGCCCCTGAACTTCACGGTCTGTGATTGCCGCGGGCAGAGGCCATCGGGGTTTAACGGCGTAGAGAATCATCAGCGGTACCACGATAGCTCGAGTCCAGGAAGACATGGCGTAGATGTTGATCATGAACCATCGCGGAGAGAGGATGAGTTCCGGAGGGATGGCGGGAACATACTCCCAGCTCAGCGCGCCGGTAAGAGCCAAATAAAAACGGACATAGGAGTTACTACGCTCTAAACCTCCCAGGTCGTGGACTCGTTGCCGGGCTTTAATCATGTGGGGCGCGCTTGCCGAATCCCCGGCTAACCTGAGCGCCAGATAAGCCTTTATCGTCGCATTGAGCTCCGAAGGGCCGTCAAAATAAATATTCCACCCGCCATCGGGAAGTTGAGAGCGCCGGATGTAATTAGCGAGTTTAGCAATTCGCGTGGGATCAGCCTCGCCAAGCACATGGAGATAGAAAATGTAGTCGGACTCCAAGGTTGTGTCGGCTTCGAGTTCTCCCAACCAATAACCCTCGGGCGCTTGCAGCGAAAGCAGATGCTGAACTGACCGCCGCACGGCTTCCGTGAGGCGATCCTGAAGTGTCGGCGCAACGGAGGTGACGACAGTTGGCGTACTGGATTCGCTACTCTGCAGCATACGCCTCCCCGAACCGATTTAATGACCGGTCCGCTCTGAATTCCGGCGGCAGGACGAAGCTTACGTTCTCCTCAATCCACTCCACTTCTTCAACGCGGTTGAAGCCCAACTCTTTCAGACGACTCACCACCTGCTGGACCAGTACTTCAGGCGCAGAGGCGCCAGCAGTGACCGCGACGTTTCGCAACCCGTTCACCCATTCGGGGAGAATCTCGCGGGCTTCCGCGATCAGGTAGGCTGCCGTTCCCCCGCGCTGTGCCACCTCTACCAGGCGATTCGAGTTGGAGCTATTCTTGGCCCCGACCACCAGAACTGCCTCGGCTCGGTGGCCCAAGTTCCGTACCGCCATCTGCCGGTTCTGGGTGGCGTAGCAGATGTCCTGGCTGGCAGGCCCGATGATTTCGGGGAAGCGAACCCGCAGACGGCTTATGATTTCCTGTGTATCGTCCACGCTTAACGTGGTCTGGGTTAAGTAAACCACGCGTTCAGGGCGGGGAATTTCCAGTCCATCGACCTCCCCAGCCTCGGAAATCAGTCGAATGGAGCCCGGAGCTTCCCCAATCGTGCCAACCACTTCGTCATGGTCCCGGTGACCGATAAGAATGATCGTGTAATTCTGGCGAGCGTAACGAATCACTTCCAGGTGGACTTTCGAAACCAGAGGACACGTAGCATCGATGACCTGGAGCTTTCGTTCTCGGGCTTTTTGGCGGACTTGTGGCGAGACTCCATGAGCGCTGAAAATGACGATCGCACCTGAGGGGACCTCGTCGAGCGACTCGACGAATACGGCGCCCTGTTGGGCCAAATCGTTGACAACATGACGGTTATGCACAATTTCCTTGTGTACGTAGATGGGTCCGCCAAGTTGCTCGATGGCCAATCGAACGACTTCGATAGCGCGGACGACGCCGGCACAAAAGCCTCGCGGACGAAGAAGCAAAAGCCTCCTCTCTTCCGCCGCGTTCCTCGCGTCCTCGGGCTGCTCCGTGCGCTCTTCTGTGTGCATCCTCCACCAAGCACAAACAGGTGTGTTGTCAGTAGTTAAACAGCTATCTTCCTGATCAATTACTAATGTTTAAAAAAACTTGATAACAAGCCCCGGCTATACAGTTTACCGAAATTACGCTCCGATATCAAGAAAGTCACGTCTAACGTCTAACGAAGAAGTACAGGGTCATCGAAATGCCTACTGCGATGACGAAACGGCGGACGATTTGGGGATCGAGCTTCTGGGCAAAGTAGGCGCCGCCGTAGCCGCCCGCGACGGCGCCAACCAGCATCACGAGGGCCTGTGGCCACAGCACCGCGCCCGCCACGATGAAGGTAACAACGGCTGCTCCATTGATGGCGGCGTTGAGGAGGGTTTTCAGTGCGTTCATGGCGTGAATATCTTCCATACGCAGCATGGTCAGCAACGCGAGCATCATGATTCCGATGCCGGCGCCGAAGAACCCCCCGTAGAGGGCGATCAAAAACTGGAACAGATTGGAGGCCGCGACCACCATCCAGCGCGGCTGCTTGGAAGTCTTGAATGTCGTCTCCAGCCAGTTGGCAATTCGCTTGCCAAAGATCAGCAGCAGCGTCGCCAGCAGAAAGAGATAGGGCACAAAGCGCATGAAGGTTGACTGGGGGGTTCGAAGCAGGATGAACGCACCCAGCGTTCCGCCGACCACGCTGGTGGTGAGCATTTCCACCAGTATCTTGAAGTCTTTGGGAAAGCGCTTCCGATATGCGCCGGCGCTGGCGACGCTGCCCGGCCAGAGCGCTACCGTGGAGGTAGCATTGGCCGGGATGGGAGGCACGTGCGTAAAGATCAAGGCGGGAAACGAAAAGAAGCTGCCTCCGCCGGCCACCGAATTCATGGTGCCTGCGATTCCTGCGGCGAAAAAGAGCAAGATAGCATTTGGCAGGGTCATGGGAGGGTAGTTGATAGTCGAGAGTCGAAAGTCCCGGCACAGATTATGTGGTGCGGGCTACGCCCGCAGGGCGGAGCGATACTTCCCGGGCGTATGCGCGGGCCACTCGTCGGCGTAAGTCTTAATACGATTCACGATGCCGTCCACATCCAGGCCATACTTGGCGTGCAGCAGGGCGGGCGCGCCGTGCGGCACAATGCGATCCGGCACCGCGATGCGCAAAATGCTGGCTGGCACCCGTCGGTCCTGAAGCAAAGCGGCCACTTGGGCTCCGAAGCCTCCCGCTTCCGTCCCCTCCTCGGCGGTCACCAGGAATCGCTTCTCAGCCGCCAGGCAGCAGATCAGGTCGGCATCGAGCGGCTTCATAAAGCGCGCATTGATCACGGTTGCGCTGATGCCCATGGCGTCCAACCGGCTGGCGGCTTCCAAACACGGATAGACCATGCTGCCGAGGGCGAGAATGCCGATATCGGCTCCTTCCCGCAGGATCTCGCCCTTCCCGATCTCCAGCTTCTTGAACTCCGGGTCAATTGCGGTGCCGATGCCGTTGCCTCGCGGGTAGCGCACTGCCGCAGGGCCGGCGAACGTCAGCGCCGTATAGAGCATATGGCGTAATTCGTTTTCATCTTTAGGCGCCATGACCACGATGCCGGGCAGGGCGGAGAGATAGACGAGATCATAGAGGCCGTGATGGGTCGGCCCATCGGCGCCCACGATGCCGCCCCGGTCAAGCGCGAAGGTAACGGGAGCGCGCATCAGGCAGGCATCGTGCATCACCTGGTCAAAGGCGCGCTGCAAGAACGTGGAATAGATGGCCACGACTGGCCTCATGCCCTCGCAGGCCAAGCCCACGGCGAAGGTTACGGCGTGCTGCTCTGCAATGCCCACATCGAAAAAGCGGTCCGGAAAGCGCTTGGAGAATTCATTCAGGCCCGTACCTTCGCTCATGGCGGCGGTGATGCCAATGACTCGGGAATCTTTTTCTGCCAACTCGCACAGGGCCTTGCCGAAAACCGCGGTGTAGGAAGGAGCGGAGGCGGGGGTTTTGTGGAACGCACCTGTCGAAATATCGAATTGCGTCACGCCGTGGTATTTCACCGGCAGCTTCTCGGCGATGTCGTAACCCTTGCCCTTCCGGGTAACAATATGGACCAGCGTGGGCTTGCTATTTTTCTTCACTTTGGCGAGCACGGCCAGAAGTTCGTGGATGTCATGGCCGTTGATGGGCCCGAGGTATTCAAATCCGAGCTCTTCAAACACCAGGCCGGGAATCAGTACCGTCTTCGCGGATTCGACAATGTCTTTGGACAGCCGCAGCATGCGCGGCCCCAATCGGGGAACCGACAGCATTAACTTCTCAACCTCTTCGCGCAGGCGATGATAAGCCTGTCCGTGCACAATGCGGTTCAGGTATCCGGCCAGCGCGCCGACGTTGGGCGAAATCGACATCATATTGTCGTTAAGAATGACCACGACCTTCTTCTGCAACGTGCCCAGATTGTTGATTCCTTCGAGTTCCTCACCTACGGTCAGACCTGCGTCTCCCAGCACGGCCACCACATGGTAATCTTCACCCTTCAGGTCACGCGCCACGGCCATACCCAGCGCGCCGGAAATGGCCGTGCCGGCATGCGCCACGTTGAAAGTATCGTAGGGACTTTCGTCGCGCGACGGGAAGCCGGAGATTCCTCCATACTGGCGAATGGTCGGAAGGCGATCGCGGCGCCCGGTGAGTATTTTGTGCCCGTAGGCCTGGTGGCCGATGTCCCAAACGATCTTGTCGTTCGGCGTGTCGAACGTGTAGTGGAGCGCCACGGTCAGCTCCGCGGCGCCCAGGCTGGAAGCCAGGTGACCGCCGATCTTCGAGATTACGGTAACCATGTAATCCCGCAGTTCTTCGACCACGACGGGCAATGCTTCGCGGGGGAGCTTTCTCAGGTCCGCGGGTGAATCAATGCAGGGAAGGTATTTATAGTCCATCAGTTCTGCCTCACAAGCAGGTATCGCGCGATACCTTGCAGGATGTGGGCGCGGTCTCCGTAAGGCTCAAGAACCTCACAGGCCTCCCCCACAAGCTGCGCAGCCATGCGCTGAGACGCTTCGATTCCATGGACGGCCGGATAGGTCGCTTTCTGCTGCCGGTCGTCCTTGCCCACCGTCTTGCCTAACGATTCCTGAGTACCCAGCACGTCCAGCAAATCGTCGACAATCTGGAAGGCCAGTCCAATTTTCTCGCCGTAGCTGGTGAGGCGGGCCAAGTCCTCTTCCCCGCCCTGCGCGTAGAGCACCCCAGCCCTTACCGCAGCGCGGATGAAAGCGCCCGTCTTGGCGGAGTGAAGGTATTCGAGCGCCTGGCGGTCAACCGCCCGGCCGGCCATCTGGAGATCAATGATCTGGCCGCCAATCATGCCGCCGTCCGTGCCAATGGCGTGCGCCACTTCGTGAATCACGCGCAGCTTGCAGTCGTCGGGCGGCGGGCCCGGACAGGAGAGAATTTCGAACGCCAGGGTCAGCAGGGCGTCGCCGGCGAGGATGGCCGTGGACTCCCCAAAGGCGCGGTGCGACGTGGGCTGGCCGCGGCGCAGATCGTCGTTGTCCAGGGCCGGCAGGTCATCGTGGATCAGAGAGTACGTATGGATCAACTCCAGTGCGCTGCCCAAGCGCAAGAGCATTCGCTCGTCGCCGCGCAGCAAGCGCCCCGATTCCAGGCAGAGGATTGGCCGCAATCGCTTTCCCCCGGCCAGCACCGAATAGCGCATGGCCACATGGATGCTGGGCGGGAACCGGTCGGAGGGGGGCAGCAGGCGGTCCAGTTCCTCATCGATCCGGCGGCCCGCCGTTTCGAGGTACTCTCGAATGGTCAATGCGGAAACGGTGTTCACGGTTTTTCCATCGGCTAAGCTGCATGCCTACGTATCTTGCCTGAAGACCTTAATTGTGACTTGAATTTGCCCTGATGGGAAGCACTTTCACAGCGCTCAGCTCT
>CAVROP010000096.1:0-55648 GCA_963722675.1 uncultured Acidobacteriota bacterium | reverse complement strand
GGGAAGCGAGGCGGAAGCCCGACTTCCTCTCCCCTCGTCGAACCGGACGTGCGGATTTCCCGCATCCGGCTCTCGCAGAAGCGTTCAGCCGAAAGCACGCGCAGGCAGTGGCACGGTCCCGGATCAGAGAAGCTTCAGCCCGAGACGCTGAAAGTTCGCATAGTCCGTGATCCCTTCCGGCGGTCGGAAGGGCCGTTGGCTGCGCCGCCGTAAATTCTGGCGGAGACAGACTTGTACGTGTTCATTGACCTTATCGAAAGCGCGACGGGGATAGCCGAAACGAAAGTAGTTCCCCCAGCCTTTCAGGTGTCGATTCAGGTCAGCGATCAGGGCCGGAATCGGCGTGCTCCGAGCCGGACCGCTGGTCAACTCGTGCAGCTTCGCCCGTTCCCGCTTCACCGCCTTCTTCGACGGCTCCATCCTCAGGTACGAGCCACCGTGACCGAAGTGGTCCGGCTCGTAGCGAAAGGTAAAGCCCAGAAAGTCCAGGTTCGCCCCCTTCTGTTTCAGGTCGATCACCCGCGTCTTCTCCCGATTGATCTCCAATCCCATCCAGGATTCCAGCTTCTCCTCCATAAACCCACTCAGCTTCGGACCCACGTAGCGCGCCAACACCACAAAATCATCGGCGTAGCGCACCAGCTTGGCCTTGGCCCAATGGGCCGGCCCCGCCGCCCGATGGAACACCTTGTCGAACCAATGCAAGTACAGGTTCGCCAGCGAGGGCGAGATCACTCCCCCCTGCGGCGTCCCTTTCGCGATCGGCTGATCTTCGGCGCTCCCCCAGGCGTGTCCGACGCTTCCACCACCGGCGCTTCCAACCACATCCGAATCAGCTTCAGGACCGACCGGTCCGCGATCCGCATGCGCAGGCAGGCCTGCAGCTTGTCGTGGGGAATCGAATCGAAATATCCCTTCAGGTCCGCGTCATACACCGCCTGATACCCGGCTTGCAACTGCCCGCGTATCTCCTCCAGCGCCTGGTGGGCCGAGCGCCCGGGCCTGAATCCGTAGGAACAATCTTCGAAGTCGGCTTCAAAGATCGGTTCCAGGATCAGCAAGGTGGCCATCTGCACCACCCGATCCCGAATCGTCGGGATACCTAAAGGTCTCTGCTTCCCATTGGCCTTCGGAATGTAGACGCGCCGTACCGCTTGAGGTCGGTAGGTTTTGGCACGCAGCGACTCCTGGAGTTCTTCCACGAATCCCTGCACCCCGCGTGGCAACGCTTCGATCCCCTGGATCGTCACACCATCCACGCCGGGTGCGCCCCGATTGGCTCGCACCCGTTCCCACGCCGCCTCCAGCGTGTCTCGCCGATAAATCCGGTCGTACAAGGCATAGAACCGGAACTTCGGCTCCTGCTTGGCTTTCTGGCCCAGACTCTGTCTCAGAGAAGAGAGTTTCTCCGGCAGCGGCCTTGCTCGTCCCGTTTCCGGTGCGATCTCGGCCACCGTCGGTTGTCCCGTAGTGGGGGTCTTTTCCAAGCGGCTCTCCTTTCCTCTTACCGAATCGTGCTTCTGCTCCGGCCCCTTCGCTCCACGGTCATTACCCGCTTCCCCGCTACTATGAGCCGGTCCGACTCCCGACCGGAGCCGTGCCTGCGGTTATTTATTCCCCCAGGACGTTGGTCCCCCGATCAAATCGGGACACCACCCCGTCGGGTCTCCCAGGTTCCTCCGCCGATCTTTCTCCGCGCACCATCCCCTACCACCCCGAGAAGTCCCGCCGCTGCTGTCGCCCCTTGCTTCACGGCGAGTTTCAGGTTTCATCTACGTCCGAAGACTGACCACTTCCCCTTTGCGCTAACGAGGCCGAAACGGGTTCACTTGCGTTATGGCTCACGGATTCGCCGCTCGAGGCTTCGCCGGCGGGATTACTCCCACCCACGCTCGATTGGCTACCTGTTGAATGGGCAATTACAGGACAAGCTCCTTCCAGCTTGCAAGATCAGCCAGGCTTTCCTGGCACACAGACGTGGCGCCTTCGATCTGGCGCGAAGATTAAACAGGGACCTTCGGAACATTCCAAGAATGCCCGAACTCTTGGGTTCCATCCTCACCCGCGCCGAGGGTGCTGCCCCAGGCCTGGCATAGGCCAGGGCAGCCACCCGTTCAGATGGCCGTGCGCGATATGCTCGGATGTGGCGCCCGGTGGTTCCGGGCGGATGGCCGGCCAACCGGAAGTTGGGCGTGGGGGGCGAGGCGGCCGAGCCAATTTCCGGATGCGCCGTCAGGAGAGAAAAACGGACCCATCCCGCCTTCCGTTCCCGCGATGGGTTTGGCCTCGATCTCGTCGATGCGGCGTTGATAGAGTTGAATCTTGTCGCCTCGCCTCGCGTTCGCGCTCGAACCGCGTCATGTGATCGGCATCGATGGCGAAGGCTTGCGGAAGGACTTTGAGCGCGACGTCGCGCCCCAACTTCGTGTGATGGGCGCGATACACCTCGCCCATTCTGCCCGCGCCGAGCGGGGAGACAATTTCATAAGGCCCGAGTCAGGTTCCGGCCTGCAGGGTCATCGTTTTCCACTCTCAGCGGGTGCAAGCACCTCGCCGGTGAAGGTCAACTCAACACCGTCTAATTTGGCATTCTCCGGACCAGCTCCGCTCGGTTATCTCGTCGTGCCCGCCGTCGCGTTGAGCACTACCGTCAACGGTTCGACATGGTCCGGCTTGACGTAGCTGTTGACGAGGAAGCGTTTTCCGTCTTTAGAGACATCGTAAGTATAAAGATCGGTATTTGAAATTGGCGCCCGTCCGTGGATGTGGAAGAGCGGTGAAGCCGCCCCGGCGGACAACGTTTCGCCGGCATTCACGGGCACGGCGATCAGCATTCCTTTGGGGTCGACGTAGAAGATCTCCATCCCGTCACCTCGCCATCGGGGTTCGGTGCCGCCACCCGGCGAGACCTGCCACTTTCCCTGCGCGCCCGGAAAAGTGGTCACGTAAACTTGCCATTCACCCGACTCATTCGAGGCGTAAGCCACCCATTTGCCGTCGGGCGAAATCATCCCATTGGTTTCGCTCGCCTTGCCTGTCAGAAACGAGGTCGTTTTGCCGGAGGCGGCGTCCACCAGGACCAGGTTGGAGCCGCCGGCCGCCGGCTCGTAAGTGCAGAGGACAGCCTTGTCGTCGAGAGTCCAGGAGTTCGGCAGGATGTCGTCTTGTGGCCGAGTGGTGTAGACCTCCCTGGCGGCCTCCCGTCCGCTCGCGTTCTTGAGGTCAAGAATCGCGGCGTCGGCGCCTTGGAATCGATACGCGATGGTTCGCCCGTCGCGCGACCAGATTGCGGTCGCTTCCTCGGTAGGATCGAAGGTAAAGCGGGAGCCTGCGTTGTGGCTGAGGTCTTCAATCCGAGACGTCAACGTTGGAGGTCTTGAAATCGGCGATGTCCACCACCACCCGATTCCCGTCGGGCGCAATCGAGGGATTCGCCATTACCGCCGGCGCGCCGATGCGTCCTAACTCTTTGCCGCTCCGGTCGTACCAGACCAATGCCGAGAGCACACCCGCCCCGGCGCCAAGGTAGACCACCGTACCGTCTCCTCCGGCGGAGAAAGTGCTGTAAGCGACCGAAGGCTCGTAGCTGACGTGGTCCGAAATCACTAAGGGCTCGCCGCTAACTTTCCCGTTGCCAGGGCTGAACAGAACGCCGACCAGGCTCGCTCTCTCATCGCGATAATAGAGCCGTCCGTTCGCGTAGGCGGCATTGGCTTCCGTAAAAACAACCAGTTTCTTCTCCTGAGCCGCGAGCGAACTGAAATAGGTCCCCTCCTTTGAGGTGTCCCCCGTTCCGAAGGACCCTGAATAAAAGAGGAAATGATTGCCGTCGGGAAGGAACTGGGGCCAGCGGTGCGAAGTCTCGCTGGAAAGATAGATTTTGTCGGTCAGCGGCGCTGCGCCGCTGCCCTCGGCGTTGACGCGCCAAACCGGGCCACCCGTGTCCGGCGTGTAGATGATCACGTCCCGGCTGCCCCAGGATCCTCCCCGGCCGTGCGATGCCGTGGCTAGCACCTGCGGCGCGCCGCCCGCGACGGCGATCTTCTGAAGCTTCCCGTCAGCGAAAAACCCGATGCTTACGTCATCCGGCGACCAGAAGGGGTAGGAAGCGCCTTCAGTTCCCTCCAGCCGGGTAGCGCCGGGCGAGCCGAGCCGCTCAAAATAGAGCATGTTTTCACCGGAGGCGTCATCGCGCCTGACCAAAGCCAGCATTCTCCCGTCGGCAGAAAGGGCCAGGTTCACCGAGTCACTCTCGAGAGGAATCGCGAATTGCATCCGTCCTGCCGGGGCAGGCCGCTCCATAACCAGATAAAGGGCGAATAATCCGGCCGCCGCCACGGCTGCAATCGCGGCCCACGGCACCCACCGTCGTTGGCGGGGCGCTTTGACAGCCGGCAGGTTGGGGGCAGTTCCCGATCCGGAAAGCGCGCGGAGGGCGAAGGCCAGGTCTTTGGCCGATTGAAAACGAAGCTCCGGGCTCTTTTCAAGGCAATGGTCGGCGATCCGCTGAAGCGACGGCGGAACATTCTTGCCGGATGTTGAGAGCTCCGGCGGCTCCTCCTTCAGAATCGCCGCCATCGTTTCCGCTGAGGTGTCGCGTTGGAACGGACGGCGGCCGGTAAGCATTTCGTAGAGAATGGCGCCGAATGAGAAAATGTCGGAGCGGGCGTCGGTGGGTTGGGCGCGGACTTGTTCGGGCGACATGTAGCCCGCCGTACCCATGACCACGCCGGGAAGGGTTTGCAGTGTGGCAGTACGCGCGCTGCCTGCCGCTCCGGCGTCTCCGTCGCTCCTGAGCAATTTGGCCAGCCCGAAGTCCAGAATCTTCACGCGGCCGTCGGCAGTTATGAAGATGTTCTCGGGTTTCAGATCGCGATGCACGATGCCCTTGTCGTGGGCTGCCGCCAGACCGTGCGCGATTTCGAGCGCGTACTCGGTGGCCTTGCGCGTTCCGAGCGACCCCGATTCGATCCGCTCGCGAAGCGTCTCACCTTCGAGGAGTTCCTGGACGACGTAGGGCGAGCCCTGGTGCGTCCCGAAATCGTGCACCGTCACAATGTTCGGATGGTTGAGCTGACTGGCGGCGCGCGCTTCCTGTTCGAAGCGGCGCAAGCGATCAAGATCGGCCGAATACGAGGCGGGCAAGACTTTGACGGCCACGTCGCGTTCGAGACGCGTGTCGCGCGCGCGATAGACTTCGCCCATCCCGCCCGCACCGAGCGGCGACAAGATTTCGTATGGGCCCATTTTTGTGCCGGACGCCAAGGTCATTTCAAATCCTAGATGGAAGAACGAACCCTCACCCCAACTCCCCTCCCCCTCTCCCCGTTCCCTGGGAGAGGGAAGAGGGGCATGGTGTGGGAGGGTGAGTCCCTGAATAGACTCAGGTTACTCTATCGAACTTGAGTGTCCCCTGCCTGCCTCTGCGACCCTACCGGCGGCAGGCCCACACGGCGCAGCAACTCCTCGAACCGCGGGTCGGAGCGCAGCGAGTCGAAGATGGGATCGACATTAAGATACGGAAACCGGCGGGAGTCGCGCTCTTCATAAGCCCGATCGAGCCACTTGAAGACTTCGTCTGTCTGACCTAATCCCAGAAACACGAAAGCGTTTGCTAAAGGAGGAACGTATCCGTGCTGAGCCAGCTCTGTAAGCTGCAATAATGCTCCGTCAGCTTCCGCTCGACGGCCAGCGAGCCCGTACGCATATCCAAGATAGCCGACGGCATAGGGGTTGCCTTGAGTATCGGCCACCGCCGTCCTAAACTCCTGGATGGCTTCTTGAAGTCTTCCGGTCAAGGCATAGACTTCGCCCAAGTCAAGACGGGCCAAGATGAATCTGGGATCGAGTTCGAGGGAGTTGCGCAGCGCCTGCTCCGCCTCTTTGTAGTTTCGCGCCCAAAGGTGCGCCAGCCCTATTCCCGAGACCATGTGGGCAGAGGCCGGCTCAAGTTGAGCGGCGTAGATGGCTTGGTTTATTCCTTCAGTGGTGCGCCCGAGCGTACACAAGGCAAGGCCGTGGAGGTGGCGCGCCAGAGCAGAATCTGGGTCCGACTCGACCGCATGTTTGAACTGCCTTTCACCCTCGGCAAGATTATATTCGTAAAACATCTCTGTCAGGCCGAGGATAATGTGGCCCGAAGGAATCGTTTCGTCCAGGGCGAGCGCCTTTTGGGCGAACTCGAGCGCCTTGGGGAATGCATTTCGCGGCGTGAGCAGACCGATATAGGGTGGGGCGGTAAAGCAGTTTCCGAGTGCTTCATAGGCGGGCGCGTAATTCGGGTCTTCAGCGATGGCCTGGCGCAGAAATCCTTCAGCTCGGTGGAAACCGTCTTCGGTCCATTTTTTCCAAAAATAAGTGCCCTTCAGGTAGAACTTATAGGCCTCGGGGTTTACCGTGTAGCGCTTGGCAAGCTGTTTCTCCTCCTTGGGCGTCAATGTCACCCGCAACTTGTCGAAGATGACCTTGGCGATTTCTTCCTGGACATCGAAGATGTCGGCCAAGTTCCGTTTGTAGCGCTCTCCCCAAAGCTGCCAGCCGTTTTCTACATCCATCAGCTCCGCGCCGATCACAAGCGTCTGGCCGCGCTGCAGGGCCCGGCCGGTGAGCACGGCCTTGGCCCCCAGTTCGCGCCCCACCTGCTGCGGTTCCTGGGTGCGTCCCTTGTATCGGAAAACCGTGCTGCGCGCCAGCACCTTCACGCGCCCCAGTTGCGACAGGCTGTTGATGAGGGTCTCCGTGATCCCGTCGCTCAGGTATTCGGAGTCGGGATCGCCGCTGGCGTTCTCAAAAGGCAGCACGGCGACGCAAAGGCTTTCCGCGGCGCACACCGCGCCCGAGTCCCTCCGAGGTTCCTGCCCGCTGACGGCATCCAAGGCGGCAGCGGGCGCCCGGCCCTCCTCACCCTTGGGAGCGAGTACAGCCTCCCCCGCCGGAGATCCCGTTGGGCCGAACTTGAGGCCGGCCATCTGCAATCCCTGCAAAAGCTGTTCCACGACACCTTTGTCCGCGAGCCACTTCTCGATATCGTCACGGACATTATTAAGGTCGAGAAACGGGGCATTGTATTTGCGCAGAAGCTCGATGGCCGGGTGAGCCTCCTCACGGCGGCCCAACATGCCGCAAGCGGCCGCGATCATCAGTTGCGCCCAATGGAACTCAGGCATGTTGATCTTCTTGGCGGTTTGCAAGGCGGCTTCGTACTCGCCTTTGCGATACTGATGGTGAACCACGGTGAGGTGATACCAACCGGGATGATGGCGATTCAGCTCCATCGTTCGTTGCGCCAGCGCCGCGCCGCGCTCCCAATCGCCGGAATACGCAACCATGATCGCCATGAGAGCTGAAGTGGTGCCGTCGCGTGGATTAAGCGAGATGGCCCGCTCCGCAGTCTCGCGAAACGCTCTGAAATCGCGACTGAAGAAATACACTTCCGCAAGTTGCTTCCAGCCCATCTGGCAGGCCGGATCAATCTTCACGGATCGCCAGGCCGCTTCACGCGCCCGCTCCACCGGTTTCTCCCGCGGGTTCCACCGATCGAGATATTCCCACAGGTACACGTCGGAAAGACAGGCCCAGGCAGTGGCGTGGTTGGGCTCGCGCTCGAGCGCCCGTTCCAGTCCGGCACGGAGCACGGCATGTTCCTGCGGATCGACTTGCTGCATGAAAAAGTAGTAGCGCAAGACCAGTTCCGACGCGCTCAGGTCTTCCACGTTCTTATCCCGGGTGGGGGCGGCCATGGAGCGAACCAGAACTCCATAGCCATCCGCGACCGTAGTCACAATGTGGTCGGTCAGGTCGTCCTGAATCTCGAAAGTGTTGGTATTGCTTATTTCGCGGTCATGCGCCTCTGCCCAAAGCTGCGTGCCGCTTGCGGCGTCGAGCATTTGGGCACTGACGCGAACGGCATGGCCCCGCTTGCGGACGCTTCCCTCCAGCACATAACGTGCGCCCAATTCGCGGCCCACGGTGCGGATGTCCGCCGCGCGGCCTCTAAAAGCCATTGCCGACTTGTGGGCGATGACCCGCAAGTACGGGAAGCGCGAAAGCCCCGACGTGACGTCCTCGGTAAGACCGTCCGCCAGGGCCTCGAGGTCCGCATCACCGCCTGGCGCCCTGAAGGGCAACACTGCAACCCAGAAGCCCTCCGCGGCGCGCGCGGCGGCACGGCGCCCCGAGCTCGACCCTTCGAAAACGTCAGCTTCCGTAGGACCGGACACAGCGGAGCGCGCCGAGGCTGTATCCCGCTTCAAGCGATGGAGATCGGAGAGCAGTCCTGAGGCACTCTGATAGCGATGCCGCGGATCCTTTTCGAGAGACTTGCCGATGATTTCCTCGAGCTTCGCCGGCAGGTTAGGATTCAGCCGTAACGGCGGGGCAGGCGATCGCCGCAAAATGAAATCGAAAATCGCCGCGCTGGTCTCACCGCGAAAGGGCTGCTGGCCCGTGGCCATTTCGTAAAGCACCACGCCGAATGAAAACAGGTCGGAACGCGCGTCGAGCGGCTTGCCCAGCGCCTGCTCGGGAGACATGTACGAAACCGTGCCAATGGCTGCGCCCGGACTCGTCAGGTGCTCCTCGTTCGCGTCCATCGTGAGCTGGCCGGAAAGCCCCGCCGGGGAGCCGGATGACCCCTTGGTCGCGGTCTGCTTGGCCAGGCCGAAGTCGAGAATCTTTGTCTGTCCACGGCTGGTGACAAAGAGGTTGGCAGGCTTGATGTCGCGATGGACGATGTTCTTGGCGTGCGCCGCGTCCAGGGCGTCGGCAATTTGAATGGCCAGATCGAGCAGCTCTTCCAGTTCGATCGCGCCGGATTCAATGCGGTGCTTGAGCGTGCAACCTTCCAGGAACTCCATGGCAATGAAAGGCTGGCCTTCGTGCTCGCCAATCTCGTAGATGGTGCAAATCCCCGGATGATTGAGCGCGGAGGCAGCGCGAGCCTCGCGGCGGAAACGCTCAAGGGACTGATGGTCCTTGGCGAGATTCCCGGGCAGGAATTTCAAGGCGACTAGGCGGCCGAGCTTGGTATCTTCGGCCTTGTAAACCACACCCATACCGCCGCCACCCAGCTTTTCCAGGATGCGGTAGTGCGCAACTGTTGTCCCAATCATGATTTGGGGGAAACCCTGTACAATACAACATCTTACCACAGCCGGCGGTGCCAGCGCCGAGAGATCCGGCGCCTTCGGTAGCCGGCTCCGGTTTGCCTGCTGGGCGAATCCTGAACGTGTTGTCGGTCACACGGGAATTCAGCCGTGATAAGTCCTCGCTGGTCGGCTACTGTTTACTTATAACTGCTTGGAACAGCCCCAGTATTCAACAGCGGGTTGCGGTTTACTTGGGGATTTCCACCACTTATCCGTGGATTCGGTGCTTCGGGCCGTTCACCATTATTGTTTAACGCCTTCTCCGCATCAGGCAAACCCAAGCTCTGGGCGGGTGGGGGCGGTTGGATCCGGGTCCTTTCCGGGGTAGGAGGGGCTGGACGCGGGCAGTGCATCCAATAACGCGACGAGTTCGAAAAGGCAGTCGGCAGCGAGACGGTGCGGCGGCAGGGTTAACGAGTCATACGGGGAGGGATCCGCCCAGTCGGTCCACTCGCGCGGAACGCTGAAGGTACCACGCTCCAGCTCGCGGAGAATGAGCGTGTCGACGCCGGCTACGCGCCGTTTCTTGAGAACTTCAAATCGCCGACCACGCAGCGGGTGGAAGGGATGAGAGATTTCTGCCCATCCCAAAGGCGAGCGGTGCACAAGTGCAGTCTGCCCTGACCGTCGGCAAGCCAAACTCGGGATGAGCCGCAATCTGGAGAAAGAAATTCCCGTTCCTTCGCGTATGGGTCAATTGGCCGGGTTGCGGGCGGCGGAGAGGCAGGCCGCAGAGGACAAACGGGCGTGCGTGGAACGCGAGTTCCTGCTTGCGTAGGTCGCGCCGCTCGCGGGCAAGGTGGATCGATTCGAGTTGCCGGAGCCGCCGTTCCGTCACACGGAAAGTGGGAAAACAGGCCCGAATTGTGGCAGAAATGGGCGTCAAAAAAGTGTGTCAGTACGTGTGTCAGTAGACCCCGTAAATCGGGGCATTTGATGTCATTCCGTGACACATCGTGGTCGATGTAAGTTGTTAGAAACATAGGTAAGTACTTGAAAAGAGGGAAGCTAAAGGTTCATTGACACGGTAGAGGTCTGGGGTTCGAGTCCCCACGGGCCTACCATTGTTTTCAACCGCTTACCCTGGATGCTCTCTTCTCGCGTTGCTCCACGCCACTCCAATAAGAGCGTAAGTCGTTGTAATCCTTAAACCGGTCTGGCCGTGACAGCTCCACCCGTTCTTTGCGTTCACTGCATCTTGGGTTGTGAGTTGCCCGGAATCCCGGGTACAAATGTGTTCTCCTCGTCGGAGAGGATCATCTCGACAAGGCGTTTTTGCGCTTCCCGCTTCGCGTTAACCTGCGCCTGCGAGTAAACCTCAAGTGTGCAACGACTGCTGGCGTGACGCATGAGTTCTTGAACGACTTTCACGTTCTCGCCATTGGCAACTAGCAAGGTCGGGAAGGTGTGACGAAAGGTATGCCAGCCAACTCTCTTCTTGATTCCGGCCCGCAAGGCGGCCGGCCGGATGACTTTTTGCAGCACGGCATCGGGTCAAAACGGATGTCTCCCCCGCGTACGAGGGCTAGCAAAGATCCCGTCGTCGGCTTGCCGATACGAAGTTGCTTCCCTCCACAACCAGAGGTCAGCCGCGACGCGCAAATCCAATGGAACGGGCTTCCGTGATGCTTGGGTCTTGCAGTTCCCAAGGTGACCTAAGTAAATCGAGCGCAGGATCTCCAACCGCAAGCCGGAGAAATCAACGTCGCCCCATTTCAGGGCGAACAGCTCGCTGCGACGCAACCCCGTGGTCACCGCCAGGATCACCATGACCCGGAAACACGAATTCAGCTGCGATAAAAGACTCTGGATCTCGCGCAGTTCCAGCACCTCGGGATTTCGCGCGCGCTTTGCGCTCTGGCGAACGAGGGTTATAGGGTTTCTTTCTTGTTCGAGCAATTCATAGCGAATAGCGTGGTTGAACAAAACACTCATGAGATTTCGGATTCTCGCCTTGGTAGCGTTGGCCAGAGGGTAACCGTCAAGACGTTGAAGCCGCCTCAGCCACTGCTCTACAGCTACGGTCCGCACATCCCGAATACTGACGTCCGCCCACTGCGGCCTTATCCATCTTTTCAGGAACTGCTCATAGACAACTCGCGTCGCGTGAGAGTGCCAGTTTGCATCGTCCGATAGTTCTGTCCGCACGTAGTGATGCACGAAGTCCGCTACACGAATCGCCAGGGCGTTGCGACGAGCGCGGTTTTGGTTGATTTGCATTCGTAATCCATTCGTGGCCTCCCGTGCCATGTCTTCCGTTGGAAACTGCTGGACAGTCCCGATCACGGCCGTCCGGCGTACGCGCCTTCCGGCTTCGACAGTTTCGCGCCAGAGGAACTCCCAACAGTCCGCGCCCGATTTACGACGGGCGCACCTGAGATAACCTCGTTGGCAGCATTCGCGCATAATTGATCCCTCCCGCTGCAGGGTGTCAGAGTGACTCTAGTGCACGCTAGGACTGAATCGTTTCTGAAACCCGGCGGGGGGCGTACCTATCGAAACCTCGGCAGATTGGGAAGAAGGCCATTGATGAGCCATGTCATGAGTATTGTGCAGGGGAACTCTGTGACCAACGAAAGGCTACCCGAACGGGTGAGATGTCGTCCTATCAGCCTGCAGCCACGCATCGGGAAAGCGATCAAATCGATTCCTCGCGAAAAGGAGATATCCGCCGACCGTCGGAACATTACGGCCGTGCAGTTCAGTAGTGACTCGCAGGTTGCGAAATGCGGATGGCGCCAGTTCCCGGACGGGCGCAAACAGCTCGGAAGCAGCTCGGAAGTCGAGCACGTCCGAGTTCAAAGTCTGGACTCCTGGTGGGACAAAGCTCGCAAAATGGCATCCAGAACCTGGTCGAGATACGTGCCAACGTCCTCGGCGAGAAACCTGAGGACCAGATAGCCGTTCTCCTGAAGCAAGGCATCTTTTCGACGATCTCGCCGGTAGGCGTCCGCGTCGCCCAAATGTTGGCTGCCGTCCAATTCAATGGCCAGTCGTGACCCCACGCACAGGAGGTCAACCTCCATGCGACCCCAACCATCGAATGGAATCGGTAACTCCACGTTCAAGCGAAACCTCCCGGCGGTTGCGGGCAAGGTTTCGAGCCGGCGATGCAAAAATGCCTCGCTGGCGCTTCGCGCTCGACCGGCGTCCTCAGCAATCTGCGGCGGAGGTGCCGCAACCCCAACAAACAGATTTGCCAGCCAGGAATCTACACCGTCTCGCACCAAGCGGCGTACGCTTGCGGCGTATTGGCCCTTCCACTCGGGATCGATCGGAAGTGGCACGTCCGCAGGCCAGCCTGGTACTGCGCTGCCCGGAAGCTGTATCTTGTAACCTATCGTCTCATAACCGCGACAACGTCGATCGAACATTCGTGCCAGCATCGGTACGTTCAGATCGGCGTAGTCGTAGACACGCACTTCGCGCTTGCGGTCGTAAAGGCGGTGCAGCCTGCCAACGTATTGTGCGATGGTTCCGTGCCACGAGATGGGCAGCGTCAGAAATAAGGTGTCGAGCCGGGCGTCATCGAAACCCTCGCCTACGAAGCGGCCAGTGGCCAGGATCACTCGCGGTTCCTCGGCATGAATGGCGGACAACCGGGCAGAGATTGAATCCAGTTCCTTCTTGCGCATCCCGCCTCGAAGAACTACCAGATGTCGCACCTCAGGTGCCAACTTCTTGGCCAAGGAATCCAAATGCTCATTTCTCTCGGTCAGCACCATCGGCGAACGTCCTTCCCGAAGTGTTTGGAGCACATCGTGGCAAATGAGTTCGTCGCGTTCTCCATCGGCAATCAGTTCCTCATAGAGTTCGTGGAATTGCTCCCGCACATTCGGGTTGGCTGGTCGAAGCGGACGAAAGTCAGTCGAACGGACCACCACACTATGTTCAAAAGGATGAGCCGCCGTCTGCTGTTTCGTATTGCCCCGATACCGCACGGGGCCGCACTGCATGAAGATGATCGGATGGTGGCCATCCTTTCGCGTAACGGTCGCCGACAAACCTGTGACGAACTTGGCCTTGGCTTGACGTGCAACCTGCGCAAAGCTTTGCGCGGAAAGATGATGACATTCGTCCACAATGAGATGCCCATAGTTGCCAACCAGATCATCGACGACCCCGTTTCGGATCAGGCTCTGGATTACAGCCACGTCCAGAAGGCCTGTGGGCTTTTTGCGCCCGCCGCCAATCCGGCCAATGGCACGAACCGGCACTCCCAAGAAGGCAGAAAGCCGCTCGACCCATTGCTGCTGTAATTGCCGTCGATGCACCAATACGAGTGAGTTGACACCGCGTCGAGCGATCAGCCACGCGGCTACGACGGTCTTCCCGAACGCAGTCGTGGCGGCCAACACTCCCGTGTCCTGCGCCAGCATTGCTTGGGCGGCTACCGTTTGTTCGGGACGCAGTTCACCCTGGAATTCCACCTTCAGCGGCTGGCCTGCGGTGCGTTCGTCTCGAACTTCCGCCTGGATCTTGAGATCCCTGAGGGTCTCAAGCAGTTCATGTAGGCAGCCGCGTGGCAATCCAATGTGCTGCGGGTAATCTTCGGCGCAAGCAATGATTCGAGGCTTGTCGTAGGTCGAGAGTCTCATAGCCTGTGCCCTGTAAAACTCGGGATTCTGGAACGCCGCCATCCGGATCAAACGGTTGCGGAGGGACGCGGGCAGCCCCTCTTTCGCAATGTAGATCTGATTCCCCAGGGTAAGCTCCAAGGCTTCCGGAAGCGGCCCAACGATCGGCGCGTCCTTCTTGCGCCGTGAGGGTGGAGCCATCCACGGCGCTGCTTCGACTTCTTCACCCTCTGGCGCCAACCGGACGCCAACGACCTTCCCCTTGGCTTCAGCGAGACGAACCCTTTCTTCAACATCGCCGCGGCCAATCCTGCGGATCGAGGCCAAGAACTCCCACTGGTCAGGGAACGGATCGAATTGCTCATCGAGGAAAACGCTATTGCCGGATTTTCTCGATTGCTTCTGTAACGGCAGGGCGATTAGGTTGCCGAAGCCTCCCTGGGGCAGAGTATCTTGATTGGGAAACAACCGGTCGTAGGAATCCAACCCGATGTCAGGTCGGCTTTCCATAGTTTCGGTGAGAATGTGCGCTCCTAGCTTCCGCGCCAAGGCCGCAGGAATGGCTTCGTTAAAGAAGAACCAAATGTGGCCGCCTTTCCCAGACCGCGATCGCTCTAACGCTGCCGGCAAGCTCATCTGACGGCAGGTTTGCATAACAGCCGCGGCGTCCTCCCGCCATGTGTTCTTGTCAAAGTCGGCGGCCAGGAAGAAACAGGATTCATCAAGCAGCATCGGATAGACGCCCATGACGAAACTGCGGCCATGGTCGTCCTGACCTGAGAGATGCCAGCGAATCACCTCGTCAGTCACGGGAAGAAAACGCTGGTGGGGACATTCGGAACATTTGATTCTGGGCTTTTCGCAGACTCCCTGGACCCATTCATTGCCACACGCTGGCGAATATCCTGCCTTCCCCGTCTTGCGGTTTTCGAAGCGGCGCGGGTAAACATCCGCGCGCCCACGAAACAGGGAACGGAAGAGGGCGATTTTGACCTCGGTGGAGGATTGCTGATTCACTCCGCCTCGCGAACCGATAGGCAGTTGGATCGGTGTGTCCACATCCCTATTTTACATTCGGGTCTTTCTGATTACACCTTAGAGCACTTGAAGCCGGTTCCCACACTGCGAAGTCGTGCGTGCCAATTTGTACAACCTGTTACGCCCATCATATGTCGTCACTTTGCTTGCCGGCGAGCGGGAAGTGTTCGCAATCTTGGCAATCCTTCTACCAAAAACCCGGGCCGGCGTGCCATTGGTGGGGCGTGTCGAGAATCCTGCGGCGTGGACGGTTCTCCCCCGTCCGATGCGGTGCCCGAGATCTAAATCATCGACTGCTGGCCCAGGGTGGGGTTTTCGGGGTTGCAGTCCGCGGGAGAGCGGCTAGCGTGGCAGAAGCTGGTCTAACCGGAGACGGGCCGTTCGATGGCGCAATTTGAAGATAGCTTCCGTCACTCGAAACGTGGGCCGGGCACTCCGGCCATAGGGCTTTGACCTGCCGGAGCCGTTCTCCGATACGAGGGACTTCGATGAGTTCTGGAACCGCGTTCGTCTCTAAACCGGATGCGCCTCACGGCCAACCTTTACTACCAGCGCGAAGATAACGAAGCCGGCAGCCAGCCTCCGCGCATCAATACGATCGTGCTGCTGATTGATCTGCGGATCCGGTGAACAGGGCAGACGGCGGAACATTTGAATCTACAATCCAACAATACCGAGGAGACGACCATGGCGCTCGCAACGAACAAAGGGATCATCGACAAGCCCAGCAATCACTCGGTCGAGCAGACAGTGGAAAAGCTCAAGAGCATTCTTCAATCCAAGGGAATCACCCTGTTTGCACTGGTCGACCATAGCGGCGAGGCGGAAAAGGTTGGAATGAAAATGCGCCCCACCAAACTGCTGATCTTCGGCAGCCCCAAGGCCGGGACGCCTCTAATGCTGGCCGCTCCCAGCAGCGCAATTGATCTCCCGCTGAAAATTCTGATTTGGGAAGACGGACAAGGCAAGGTCTGGACTTCCTACAACAGCCCTGACTACTTAATGGAGCGGCACGGTCTTTCAAAGGATCTGCTGCAGAATATCGCTGCGGTAGAAACTTTGGCGGCCAAGGCCGCAGAGTAGCTTGGCACCCTTGGAAGGAACCGCAAGGGCTCATTCTGCAAGGCAGGTGCCAGGTGATCTTTGGCGAAGACGGCTTAGATCAAACCTGGACATTTCAAAGGAAAGCTCGCCCGGTGTAACGGCTTCCACGGCATGGGGACCGACTTGTCCTGGTGAGAGGTCAGAGTGGTCCGGTTGATCTCCAATGCGGAAGACAATACGTCCTCTTAACCTTAACCCTTCCTTAACACTTCCTCCATTTTGGCTCAACAGAGGCGGTGGTATCGTGAGCTGCAACTATGCTGGATTGGCTTATTCAATCCGGGGCAGCTTTGCTCGCGTTGATGGTGGCCCTCATCACGATTGGTTTTCTCGTTCACATGTCGTTCAGCAGCAGGCCAGATGCTCGAATGGCTTTCCTGACGGGCCTGATGAAAGGCGCAATGCTCGAGGACGAGAGCCAGAACGTACGTTCGGCAATCCCCAGGGTTCATAGACCGCTTGACTCTAGCTCACCTCGTCCCGTTTGATTAGCGCGCCCGCTCGCTAAACCAGGATATCAAACTCGACTGGCTTCTCCCGTGGTGATAAGCGCACTGCCGCTTTGATAGCGCTTTGGTTTTGACGGGACTGGAAAGAGCCGCCTCAGACATGCTCGCGATCCCGAGGCGAACGGGCCTCGATGTCGTGCGCGAAGCCAGACAGGAACGATAGCAAGAACAGGACGATCGCCACCAGAAGGAGGGTCCAACAGACGTGGAGGACTCGCAACTGGTCTGAAACGCCCGGGACGTAGCCAACCACTGCGATTTCGAGGGCTCCCAGAAACAAGCTGGTTCCCGCTGCCAGCGTCCAGCGCCAGAACTTGCCGAGGACGCGGCGCGCCGGCGAAGGCATCAGCCAACGCCAGAATGCGAGCGGCGCCCGAATTCGTGTGGCGGCCGCCCAATTCAAAGTGAAGGGCAGGATCTGCGCGACGCCGCCACCAACCAGAAAAGAAGCAGCGGCCAGGGAAAGAAAAATGCTGGGGCCGTGGGTCCTATCGATGAAGCGGAGTGACCAGAGGATCAACAGCAGGCCAGCGGCGGTCGCGAGGAGGCCCGTCAAAAGAAAGTTGGGAATAAGTGTGAAGGCGGGCTCACCGCCTTGCGTCCAGACCGTCCAGCGGTAACCGGAGCGAAGGGCATTCACGATAAGGCCCGGAGTGGGGCGATTTCCCTGGAGGCACTCCAGCACGCCGTGGTCGATAGAGCCAACGCCAATCAGAACGCCTAGTGTCGAGACGATGAAGCGTGTAGCGGCGTTATAGCTCTGCGACGGTGCGTGCTGTAGCAAAGCCGTCACGGGATGAAGATTCTGGGCATTCTGGTTGCTCATCGAGGCTCCTATGTTAACTCAGAAGCCTGTTCTGTGCGCACCTCGGCAACCAAGTTCTCGCGTTTGGGCAATAGAATCGACTCTGTTATACTGGCGGCCCCTCGGAGGTGCGCGTTTGGAAGATCAGGTTCTGATGATGCTTCGCGGCCAGGTCAGCGGCATCATCCTGGGTACCGTTTTTCTGTTCATCGGTCTGGCTGCCTGCGGCATCGCTGTGATTCGTGGTGGCGGCAGAATTCGCATCCTTGTATGGTTTGGGATCTTCAGTGCGATGTATGGCGCCCGCATACTGGCGCAGATGCCCGCAGCATTTAGTGTATTGCCACGATCAGCCTGGGCCAGCCGCCCTTACGTGATAGCGATTATCACGTACCTGATCCTTATTCCCGCGCTGTTTTTCTGGCTGGAGCTAAGCCTGGGAAAGCTACGTCGCTTCTTGCAGATCACGGTTATCGCGGCAGTGGTAGTCGGCATTGCCGGTGTTTGCTCAACCCTCATCACCGGATCGCGCGATCGATTCATGCCCTATCACATTCTACTGGCGATCTGGTGCCTTCTGGCACTCGCGGTCGTAAACGCTGTTCCAAGTTTGGCGAAGAGATTCCTGGTCATTCAAAGCCGGATTTCCGTAATCGGAACGCTGGTCCTGGCGGTTGCTGTCCTCTACGCCAATTTGGCGGCCCTTCTCCACCTCCCTTCCTATGCTTTCTTCGAGCCGCTGGCGTTCGCGGTGTTTGTCTTCTCACTGGGATACGTAGCCGCAGAGAGGGTCTTCGCCGACGAGCGCCGCCTGCTCTCCATTGAAAACGAACTCGCGATCGCCCGCGAAATCCAGAGTTCGATTCTTCCGAGCTGCGCTCCCGAACTCAAGAGCCTTCGTATCACACGCCGCTTATCATCCTATGACTGCCGTCGCCGGCGATTTCTACGAGTTCATTCCCGTCGATCAGGACCGGGTTGGCTTCCTTGTGGCTGACGTCTCCGGACACGGTGTCCCCGCTGCGCTCATCGCCGCGATGATCAAGGTGGCGATGCAATCGGTCGTGTCCTGCGCGCATGACCCGCCAGAAGTGCTGCGCGGGTTGAATCGTATCCTCTCTGGCCAACTGCGGGGCCAGTTCGTTACCGCCGCCTATTTGTGGCTCGATACGGAGATTCGCAAGGCGTTGTACTCGGCCGCGGGACATCCACCGCTTCTGTGCTGGCGGCAAGGTAAGCTGGAGCGTATCGAAAGCAACGGCCTGCTGTTTGGAGTCAGCCCAGGACCCTGACTATCCCGTTTGTGAGATGTCCGCTCAACTCAGGCGACCGATTCCTGCTTTACACCGACGGTGTCATTGAACCTGAAAATGCCGCTCGGCGATTCCTTTGGCGACCGCAAGCTTGAACAAGTCGTTCGCAACAACCACTCGCGCCCCCCTGCGGAGTTGTCAGAGCAACTGCTCTCCGAGATACGCCACTGGCAACCGGCTTCCGTGACCCAGCAGGATGACATTACGCTCATTGCGGTTGACGTCGTTTAGCCGCGCTGCAGGATGCAAGGATCGAGCTAAGCGCGGCGTCACTTGGTCGTGAAAAGCGCAATGCATGGCGGCGAGAGGCAACGTCAGGGCTCCATTCGAGGAATTCCATGGATCCGCCCCAACGTCGCGTGGATCTTAAGCACAAAGGAGGCAACCGTGTCGGCTTCGGTTCTTGTGGCATATGCCACACGTTACGGCTCAACCCCGGAAGTTGCTGAGGCAATCGCAACGACGCTGCGCGAACGCGGTCTGGAGGTCGATACTCAGCCTATGCAGGGTGTGGGTAACCTTGAGGGGTACCGCGCGGTCGTGCTGGGGGCGCCGATCTTTTACGGCGCCTGGCGCAAGGATGCTCGCCGTTTCCTGTCACGGCACCGTGCGACGCTCACGGACCGGCTGGTAGCGGTTTTCGCGCTCGGCCCGCTGAGTACGGCTGAGAAGGACATGCAAGGCGCGCGCGCCACGCTCGATAAGGCGCTTGCGAATTTTCCCTGGCTTACTCCGGTGGCTCGGGAAGTGTTTGTCGGTAGGTACGACCCGGCAAAGCTACGCTTCCCCGATAATCTCATTCCCGCCCTCAGACGGCTGCCGGCCAGCGACTTGCGGGACTGGAAGGCGATCCGTGCCTGGGCGAGCGACTTGGCTCCGTCTTTTCGGCCAGCCACAGATCAACGTAGAAGTTCATGAAGTCAGTGACGGGCCCGACGAGCCTGCGGTCAATCCGGCTGAGGTCAACTTCTCGCCTTCACGGTAACGCCGGAGCAACACGTTGTGGTCATTGGTGAGCGATGAAACTCTACGAACTACTTTTCGGCAAGCCGCTGCGTTAGTCGGAAGAAGCGGGAGAGAAGCTGGGGCCGGCGGGAGGCCTTTCCGTCTTTGGATTGGACGCCCTCAGCTCCGCTGCTTACGGGCCGGAGGCGGCGCTCACGCTGCTGATCCCTCTGGCCGCCGCGGGAATTGCTTACATTCTTCCGATCATGGCCAGCATCATCATCCTGCTGGTGATCGTCTATTTCTCCTATCGCCAAACCATCGTAGCTTACCCGACCGGAGGCGGCTCGTACACGGTGGCTCGCCAGAACCTGGGAGACTTCCCGGGTCTGCTGGCGGCAGCCGCCCTCATGATCGACTACGTTTTGACTGCCGCGGTAGGAATCTCGGCGGGTGTTGGGGCGCTGGTCTCAGCAGTCCCGTCGCTCCAGCCGCACACCCTGCTGATCTGTCTCGTGATCCTGGTGCTCATCACTATCGTCAACCTGCGCGGCGTTCGCTAGACGGGCGCAGTGTTTATTGTTCCGACCTATCTGTTTGTGGGAATCATGCTCATCACCTTGATGCTCGGACTGGGCAAGACGCTCGCCGCCAGCCTGGCCACCCTCAACCCTCGGGATTGAGCCCCCCTCTATGACAACCTCGTCCCCCCATGAGACCCTGTGCTCCACGTAGCGCTCACGACTTACCCCAGTCCGCAAAGCTTGCGACGTTTTTTGTTGCAGGCTGCACCCGATTTTCGGGAACAACTCCACCGGGTCAATGACTACCTGTTGCGGCACTTCATTCACCGTCCGGATCACCGGTCGCGATTAATTCTGGATCTGGATAGCACCATGGTTACGGTTTTCGGCCACCAGGAAGGATCGGCGGTGGGTTACAACCCCCGCGATCGAGGCAAACGGTCCTCTGACCCGTTGCTCTGTTTGGAGGCGAACTCCTCGTTCCTCTGGGATGTGGAACTGCGACGCGGCGATGCGGGAACTTGGGCGGGCAGCGAGGAACTCTTAGCCTGCTGTTTTCACTCCGTCCCTTCCGACATTCGGGAACTTCGCGTGCGGGCCGATGCAGGCTTCGGCTATGGGCCGGTTTTTGAGATGCTGGAAGCGCGTTCGGCCCAATACGCCGTGGTCGCGCGCATGACCCCCTCCCTGAAGCATGCCCTCAAAGGTTTGAGCTATGAATCGATGAATCCGCGCTGGGAGATCGCGGAATTTGAGCATCATCCCCACGATTGGTCTCAAGCACGGCGTTGCATTGTGGCGCGGAGGAGGATCGAGGAGACCGATCCGGAGCCGACTTTGTTTACCTTGGAACGTTACGTGTATCGAGCCTGGCACACGAACCTGCCGCTGACGCCGGCCGGGGTGTGGCACTTCTACGATGGCCGTGCTGAAATGGAACCACGCATCCGGGAGCTCCGTGAAGACTATGCGTTGCGGAAGATTCCCACTCGTGCTTTTGCGGCCAACGCACTCTATCTGGAGGTGGTTCGGCTGGCCTACAACCTGGTCACGGCTTTTCAGCGGACCTGTCTTCCCGAAGCATGGCAAAGCCTGACCTTGAGCAAACTACGCTCCAGACTCTTTTGGCTGCCGGGCGAACTTACCCGCCCGCAGAACCGACCTACTCTCCGGTTCGCGAATTCGCCCCTCATCCAAAAGTGGGTGCAGGAGATACTGCATCGGGTTCATAGATTAAAACCCCTGGAGGGTTGAAGCTACGTTTGTGAAAATCGATCGACTGCTGCAAACATTGTGGAGACGAACGCCGGATTTTCGGGCAATTTCGAACGAAAACAGTGAAATTCACGACGGATCCAAGTACAACACGTGGTGAGGCTAGGATTCAGGAGTCAGGATTCGGGATTCAGGTAGCGCGGACTGCTGACTCTGGGGTCCGCGGCTCTGCCATTGGGCCGGGTGGCGCATCAGGCTCGCTGGCTTTGTGAGTCTGCGGGAGGAGGCATCATGCGAATAGGGCAGAACGAGATTATTGAGGAGCTCACGGCACACATGCGGAAATTGGGGGGAGAGCCGGGCGAATGGCAGGTGGGCGCGGCCGCCTCCAATGCCAAATTGCCGATTCAGAATTCCAGGGAAAACCCACCGAGCCTGCCAGGTCTGGCGTGTCGCGAGGCCTTCACCACCTACGCCGCAGCCGAGGCGGTCGATTACCTCGTCAGCGCCTTCGGCCTGCACCCCGCCCGCGGCTTGCCCTGCGGGCCCGGCAACATCGTCTTGGTTTATCGCACCACGGAAAACAGGGGGTAGTGGTGAGCCGCGGCGCAGACATCGCCATCTATGTCTGCGTCTCGAGCCAGTGCGAACCTGAATTTCAGCGCCCATGAGTTCGCAGTGCAGCAAAGCTGCAACCCACTTAAGGACCTCACCACAGAGGCCACAGAGGTCACGGAGAAAATGCCCAGCGTTCTTCTCTGAGGTCTCCGTGTCCTCAGTGGTGCGGGCATTCCTTCGCCGCGCTCAGGACAGGCTCTGCCCGCGAGTTCTTGCAGCGGGCACGACGCCCGCACCACAACGCCGGGCGATCGCCGCTCAGGATGACGGATGGCGGGGGTTTTCAACCGCTGTTACTTCCGGTAGCCCCGTTACAGGCTGATTTCAAAGGTCCGGAGGCGCCACGGCTGAAGTGAGAAGTTCAGCTTACCGGCGCTCATGGAAACTTCCGCCGACTTCTGGCCAAGAAGGTTGGTTTCCGAGGCTGCGGTCATGGGCAGGGCCAACTCGACGGAAGCGTCGCTTGTTTTGCCCTCAACCTCGACGAATCGCAGCTCGAGCCCTTTTTGCTCCTTGGCGCGCAACACCATCAGGTGTGCACTCGAGGGTTGCACAGTAACGAAACCTCTGCGCTGCGGCATGCTCCCGTTGTGCGGGCGTCCCACCACCGTGATCAGTTTTTGGTCGAACTCTTCTGCCGCGCGCGCGCGCTGAGCATTGCTGAAATTCGTCCCGTGGGGAAGCAAGGCGTGACGGTACTCCGAGTAGCGGGGCCAGCCGTACTCGCCGGTGAAGTACGACTCCCACTCCCGCATCACCAGATTTGAAAACACTCCGTCGCTGTCATGCTTGAAATACTGCGTTCCCGGGTGCAGCAGTAAGAGTCCGGTATCTTGACCCACCAGATCAACGAAGGTGCGGGCTTGAAAGACTTGGCGTTCGGTGGGTTCGATGCCCAGAGGGAAATCGCGGACGAGCGAGACCGGAGCAAAGGCCGGCGCGAAGGTCAGCCAATAACCCTGCTTGATTTCGGCGGGAAAGCGATTGTCCGGCCCCAGCGCGTCGGGTGCGGGAGGGATCTCCGCCAATACGCGGCTGGTGACCTCGACCCAAGGCACTCCTGCGCAAAGGCTGACATACGTCTCAAATTTCAGGAGCGGCCACTGGTGGCTAGTCTTGACGGTGGCGCGCAGCGGCCCCTGCTCGATCCAACGAATCGCGGAATTCGAAATGGCGCGCCAATCGACCTCCCCGCTCGGAGCGCTGAGCTTCTCCGCGCCCTCATAAGCCGCTTGCGAAGTCGAGCTGTCGAAAAGCGCAGGAATAGCGGTCGCTTGGCGGTGATATTTCGACTGGACGAAAACGCTGCGCAGGCAATAGTCCTGATTGGGCGCGCCTTTGAAAATGGGAAAGGGGCTCTTCGCCGGGTCGAGCATTTCCCGCCCTGTCCGCTTGTCCACAAGGCTGACGATGGCCCCGTGTTTCGAGCTTAGCCTGACTTTCAGGAATTCATTCTCGAGCCCGAGTTGCGATTCATTAATGCGCAAATCCGTGGCGGCGGGCTCGGTTGTTCCGGGAGCGAGTTCCAGGTAGTAAGTGTCATATCCGACGCTTGGAACCTTCTGACCCAGGAAAGCCACATCGGCAACCACCAGGTTTCCCTGCGGGTCCTTGTCGCTCTTGATGATCTGGGAAGGCACCACCCGGCCCGCATGGTCCCTGACCACAATGCCCTTGGCTTTCTTGCGAATCGGATAGATGCGGCCCGTGGTGGCGAGGCCGGTCCGTTCCCACGCACAGGGATTGAATACCGTAACCGCAAGCTGACCGTGCTTGGCTGATTCCGAGCCGATGTGGCTAACCACGTGGCCCAGCGAGGCGTCCAGCGCCTCCTGAGCTTGCTTCCCGGCGGCGTCCAGATGCGTGTAGCCGATGGCGCCCCAGGTGAAATTGTGGTAGTCCTCGATACGATCCAGCGGCGCCATCCGGTCCCCTTGCCAGCGCGAGTACTCGCACAGGCCCACATCGTGGCTTTGCGAGGTCAGCAAGTGTTTCCAGGCCTGCTCGAGCGGCCCCGCCTGATTCTTCGCCCCCAAGCCGGCGGCGATGGCATCGAAGCGCTCCGCCGCCAATAGTTTCGCCTCGACTTTGCGGTCCATGACGCGCAACTGGTCGCCGCCCAATCCCCAGGTCAACAGCTTTGTCCAGGCGTCCATGTTCAGGTAGATGGACTGCGTGGCGCCGCTTCCGTACTCGTCGAGGTAATCTTTCAGAGTGACGAACTCGACCGGAGAGTCTTCCGCAAACTTCCGGTATTTCTCGGGAGTCTTCAGGTAGGCGGGCTCGTCCGGCGGTTCCCATCCAAACTCCTCCCAGGTGAAGATGAGAGGCTTGCCAAGGGCCTGGAGTTTCTTGAAAGCTTCCGAGCCGGCGAGCTGCTTGAGGTCCGGAGAATAGCCGAAGAGCGAATTCTTTGGCGTGCTCAGGATCTCGCGGCCGTCCATGCCTTTCCACCGGAAGGCGTTGACTTCCAGGTAAGGGATGCCCGCCCGGCCCCAGGTGTCGACTTGCGCCAGGCTGGCATAGCGGTAGCCCGCTCCCAGCGCGATTTGCGGGATCTGCGGATGCGAGAACTCTTCCTCATCGAGAAAGGTCGCCACCTCATAATCGAGCGCTTTGCGAATGGTTTCCCGCCCATACACAAGCTGACGGATGTTTGATTCGCCGCTGAACATCGTCCCCATCGGCTGCCCGTAAGTGCCTCCGATTATTTCCACTTTGTCCTCGGCCAGGTATTTCTTCAGCCGGGCAGCAACTTCCGGGAACTTCTCCGCCATCAACTGATAAGCGAGCGCATCCATCTCGAGGCAGGTCTTCACGTGCGGGGCGCGATCGGCCATTCCCATGGCATCGACCGCCGACAGTACGCACGACTCGAGGCCCAACTGCCAGCCAATGCCGGTGTAGCTCCAATGGTTGCAGAGCGTGACGCAAATGCCCTGGCTGCTTCCCTCTGCGCTCCCTGCCGCCTTGGCGAGAATCCTCGCCGCGGGGAAGAAAAAGGCCGCCCCCGCCCCGGTTTTGAGGCTTGCCCTGAGAAAACGCCTGCGCGAAATGCTCTTTCCCATGACGGTGACTCCTGACCAACATTGAGCTTCTTCGTGCCGCTGGAAAAAGATACACCACAGAGGCCACAGAGAACACAGAGAAGGAAGACGACACACTTCTCTGTGCACTCTGTGGCCTCTGTGGTGTATCTGGTTTTCGCCTGCGAATCGGCGCTGAGCGTCTAATCCAGCCCCTTGTCTCGGCGCGCCGTGAACGCGATGACGGAAGGACTATTTCTTGAGTTCCTTTTGTTTCCCTGGGCGCGCGGTCGTTGAGGCGTCATTGGGCGCCGCCCCGGGGTCGCGACGACTGTGGCGCTTGCAACGCCGTTGCCGACGGAGGTGCCTCCATCTTCGGCGCGAATCCGTTTCAGCGCCGCTGCCACTTCCTTTTTGCCGGGGAGCGAAATGTTCTTGCCCTTGCATTTCTCGGCGCAACTGCGACAGCCTGGGATGCAGTCAAAAGGGCGCGCCACAACAGGTTTGCCCGTGGCGGGGTCCCAATCGAAAACATCTGCGGGACAAAAGTTGAGACATTCGAGATCGAGGAGGCAATCCTCGCATTTGAGGGTGGGAAACCAGGGTAAACGCTTTCTCTGGCGGCCAGGCATTGACTCCTCATTCCCTCCTAGCAGGGCTGGGAACCGGACCGGTCCCCCCGGCGAGGCGGTCAACAGGGCCTCTCTTTGGTCCGGACGTGATCGCGGAGTTGTTCACACAACCGTTGGAGAATCTCGCTATTTGTCGCGCCGCGAATATCCACCGCCAGATAGTGGTCCTGGGCGAAGCCAGTCTTGCAAAAGAGCTTCTGGAATAGCCTGAGTTGAGCTTCCTGGTCGCACGCCCCTACGATGACGAAGGTGTCGGGGTCGTCTTCTGCCGAGCGCAAGATGTCCTCCATGACCCTGTTCCCCCCCATCCCGCAAAGTTGCGGGTGCATGATAGCGTAATCCACATCCAGGTCGGATTCGATGTCGAAGGGAAGGGTATTCATGTCCGAGTTCTTGAAAGACGGGCACAAGCCCTTGCAGTTGCAAATGACCGCTTTGATTCGCATGGGGAAAAAGCCTGCCTCTCCCTCCACTTCCAAGTAGGGGAGAATGTGTCAAACACGGAGTCAAGCTTGACTGGACTTGGCCCGCTCCACATCATCCGGGGACCACGAAACACTATCGCCTTTGAAATCAATCAACTTCTGCGCATCGGCCGCGAGCTCCGGGAAGAAGGGGACAATTTCGCTGAGGAATCTGCCCATAGGGTAGCTGAGAAACGGCGCGCGAGCGAGCGAGTAGCAGATCCTGTGCCCCTGCCTCTGGGCGCGAACCAATTTCGCGGCTCGCAAAATGGCGAGTTGCTGGGAAACCGTCGCTTGCGGGAGGCCTAAGACCACTTGCAGATCTCCAACGCACATACTCTGGGTGCGCAAAAGGTTGATAAGACGCAGACGAGTTGCATCCGACAAGACCTTGAACAGATTAGTCAGTTCTTTCAAAGGCAGTACCACGTTTGGTGAGCAGCATCCGTAATGCCATAAAACCGAGTCATTTGCCGCACTATTCGAGTTGATGGCTACGACCTTTCCCCTCTATACTTCAGTACTCCGTCCGCGAGAGCCGGCGACTCAGGCGTGTCGGGGCGGCCCTTGTGTCCGCCTTGGCGCAATGGGTTGCAGTTGGAGTGCGGGGCTCGAAAACGAGGCTGATCTCAATTTCGGCCGGGAGCATGTATCACAATGACAGAGAAGCCAAGGCCCGCCAGCACAATTCGCACCGAAGAGGTATGCCGGCATTTTCAGATGGGTGACTCGGTTATCCGGGCGATTGACGGAGTCACGCTGGAAGTGAAAGGGGGCGAGTTCGTGGCGTTGCTGGGCAGTTCGGGCTCCGGAAAGTCGTCTTTATTGAACTTGATAGCCGGGCTCGATCGGCCGACCTCCGGTGCGGTTATCGTGAACGGAGAGAGCTTGGCTAAGATGTCGAGCGAAGAACTCTCCCGATACCGGAGGCACAGTGTGGGAATGGTCTTCCAAGCCTTTAACCTGGTGGGTACGATGACGGTGCTTGAAAACGTCGAACTGCCCATGCGCTTTGCAGAGGCGGAGCGTGGCGACCGCTTGGCGCGAGCTCGAGAGGCCTTGCAACGCGTCGGCCTGGGCGGGCGCCTGACTCATCGCCCGGGCCAACTCTCCGGCGGCGAACAGCAACGTGCGGCGCTGGCGCGTGCCTTGGCGAACCGCCCCGGCCTGCTTCTGGCCGACGAGCCCACAGGCAATCTCGATAGCCGCACAGGCAGCGAGATCCTGGACTTGCTAAGGGAGTGCAACCAGCAGCTTGGAATGACCCTGGTGATGGTGACCCACGAGCGCTCCCTGGCTGAGCGCTACGCCCAGCGTCTGATCTTCTTGGCCGACGGCAAGGTGCTGGGGGAGCAGTCCGGGGCCGGGGGCTAGGGGCACAGCAGGCGACAACCGGCGCCGGACGCAACAGAGGGAGTGCTCTCCGCAAGCAGGAGTACGAGAAAGGGAACGGCAGTGAAGACAAACGACTTGGTGGATTTGGCGGCGCGCAACCTGCGCGAATCCTCACTTCGCAATTCGCTCACCACCCTTGGCATCGGCGTGGGCGTGGCGTCCCTTGTCGCTATGCTCTCGCTGGGGATCGGCCTGCAACGGCTGGCGGACCGGCGGCTGGAGAGGTCCGGACTTTTTGACACTATCGTCGTCACCTCCGGCCGCAACCTGCGGGGTTTTGGCCGCGCCGGAAACCGTGACCTGATGCCTCCCGCCGAGAGCCGGCCTCTTGACGAAGCAGCTCGAATCGAAATGGCGCGCCTACCGAACGTTCTGGAGGCGGTGCCCGACCTGCGCTTCGTCAGCGAAATTCGCTACGAAGGGAAACCACATTTCGCCATGGTGGCCGGCCTCCCGTCCTCTGCCCGCGACAAAGAGGCGTTTGAGGGCATGCAGGGCAAGTTCTTCTCCTCAGATACAGCCGAGGAGGCCATCCTGCAAATCCAGTTCGCGGACGAACTCCTGGGCATACGTCCGAGGTACGGCGAATCGAGCCTCAGCACTGAATGGCCAGACACAGTTGTTGATTGGAAAGGAGCTGACGCTGCGCTATGCCGAGCGCTCTGCAGCGGCGGCCCCCCCACCCTCGCCAGCTTCCTCTAAGCCCGCATCTACGATCGGCGATGGCCGCTCCGGCGGGATGTTTTCGGTCCTTGAGCGCGAAGCTAAGCTGCGCATCGTGGCGGTCACCGATCAGGATCCCGAGGGCATGCGCGGCATCTCGGGAGCGCGCGTTTTCGTCCCGCTCCAGATGCTGGAGAACCTCCACGTGCTGCTGCCCTCCGGCCTGCGCGGCGCCGAGACGGACTTTTCGAATTCGCCGGCTTATCCCAGCCTCAGCGTACGCGTAAGAAATCCAAGCCAAATCGAGTCAGTGCAGGACGCCATCCGCAAAATGGGGTTCAACACCTTCTCAATTCTCGACGCCACGCGCGGCCTGCGGCGCTTCTTCGCCGTGCTCGACCTCTTCTTGGCATCTTCGGCAGCCTGGCCTTGGCGGTGGCTGCGCTGGGCATCGTCAACACGCTGGTAATGGCCATCCTCGAGCGCCGCCGTGAGATTGGTATCATGAAAGCCATCGGGGCCAGCGATGGGGATGTGAAGAAGCTCTTCCTTGCCGAGGCCGCCGTGATGGGCTTAGTCGGTGGAGCGCTGGGAGTGGCGCTGGGTTGGGTGATCGGCCGCGTCATCAACGTCGGCACGAACTTCTATCTGCGCCGCCAGAACCTGCCTCCCGAAAACCTCTGGGCGGTTCCGTGGTGGCTGGTGGGCGGCGCTATTGGCTTCGCCATTGTGATCAGCATGATTTCCGGACTCTATCCCGCCGCGCGAGCCGCCAAGCTGGATCCCGTGCAAGCGCTTCGCTACGAATAGCCAACAAAAAAGGCCCGGACCAACTGCTCCGGGCCTTTTAAGAATCAAGTTTGTGGAGGCGGGTGCACCGCCGTCAGCAGTCACTAAATCCTGACGTTAAGAGTGACTGTCGTCGTATGGGACTTGCCTCCGCCCGTTCCCGTTATGGTGATCGTGTGACTGCCAGTGCCGGCACGCACGGCCACCTTCATGGTCATCTTGGAGGTCCCAGAGCCCGAACTGATGCTGGTGGGACTGAAGGTCACCGTCACACCGGAAGGCACGCCTGATGCGGACAAGGAAATCGCCGAATTGAACCCGCCCGAGGGTGTGGCCGTGATCGTGGTTGTGCCGGAACTGCCCCAGGCTACACTAACCGAGGTGGGCGACGCACTGAGGCTGAAGTCGCCACTGCCCCCCGCACCCGTCACCGTCAGAGATACCGTGGTGGTTTGGGTGACGCCGCCGCCCATCCCAGTGACGGTAATCGTGGATGTGCCAGTCGCCGTGCCCGCAGGCACGGTTATGGACATGGTTGATGTCCCCGATCCTGGCGCCGCAAACGAAGCGGGACTGAAGCCCACGGCCACACCACTGGGCTGGCCAGAGGCAGATAAGGCAATCGCCGAGGCAAACCCGCCGAACACGGCGGTCGTGATCGTCGATGAGCCATTACTGCCCTGTGCGACGGATACGGAGTTGGGTGAGGCAGAAATGGTGAAGCCAGGAGACGCCGCTCCGGCAAGCTTGGTGATTAGGCCGGAACCGGCGGGACTGCCCCAGCCCGTAACCAAGTCGTATCCCGCTACGGCCGGATAACCGTTGCTGCCGCTGGTAATGTCGTAGAAGTAGGTCGCTTGTGAGCTCACTCCTAACGGGTAGATGAGTGGGTTAATGAACCCAAGCGTCTTGTTGCCGTTGGCGACTGCCTGTTGATTGACCAGCGCAAGGTAGCCAGCCCACATGGGCGCGGCAAAGCTGGTTCCGCCGTATTCGTTTGCCGTGCAGGTGGTCTGGTCAGCACAGACGTAAAAGGTGAAATTCGCGTTGGCAGCGACGTTGGGGCCGTTTCGATAGGTCGTCGACCCCTCATTGCTCGGGGTGATCACGCCCGAGAGTTTTTGCCAGGAGGGGATGGGAATATTGTCCGGGGAAATCCCGCCGCCGCTGTCAGGTGACCAGGCAGTTTCCGACGCCCAGGGCCCCCCCGCGCTGCTGGTGGTTAAGTCCGTGCCGCCCACTGCAACCACGTTTGCATCCTCAGCGGGGTAAGGGTAATTTCTCTTGGTCCACTTGTCACTGTCGCCCGCCGCGACGAAGAAGTTCTGCCCCTGCGCTGCCATCCTTTGGTAGTAGGGGTCGTCAGTGCCGGTGTCCGCCGGGCTCCAGCCCCACGAACAACTCAATTGCGCGGACAACGGAGAGTGCGTCGTCATAGAACTGAGGATGGCCGTGTCGGTAGACCCCACGTAGACATAAAGTGTGGTGATGCCGGGGGCCATGCCCAGCGCCTGGGTCATATCGAGGATCTGTTCAGTGTCATCGCATTTCGGAGAAACGCAGCTCAAGCTGGTTCCATCCGTGGAAATTCCGACGACATGCGAACTCAGGGTTGGTTGGCCCACGTTCGTGTAGTAAGTGTTTAGGTCGGCGATATCGTATCCTTCGTACTCCAGCAGCCCGATGTTTTGCCCGGTACCGGTGAGTGCACCCCCGTAATAGGCCGCTCGCATGTCACTGCCTAAGAATGAAGCTGAGGGTCCGGAACCAACTGTTGCTGCGGGCTTTGCACCCGATTGCCTGTGCACGAGAGCAGGATGCGGGATCGAGAAGTTGTCTAGACCCGAGATATGCCACAGCGGAAACCCCAGGGACGCAGAGGGCTCACGATCCGGAGCATAAAAAGTCCGATTCTCCGTAGGGTGCTGGTAGACCCCCATAGCCACATTAAAAGCCGCCTCAATTACCGTTATTGAACCTTCGACCTGCACGTCCATACCGTCGCGGGAGCCGCCTACCACCTTGAAGCCGCGGCTTTTAGCGAAGGCCACCGCCGCGTCATAATCCTCTTGGGTGGGGCCAAACCGCTCGGTGAATTCCTGCACTGTAAGGAAATGCCTGTAAATCGGGCTGGCAGGATCGTAGACCTCTTTCAAAAAGCTATCGAGGCCAGTTTGATCGCGCAACGGCAGAACCATGTCGAGGCGCAAGACCTGAGTGCCAAGCAGCCGGTTCACAAACTTCGCCTGACCGCTGGTCACTTCCAGACGCGTATGCCGCGTCATCATGGATTGTCCCTGCGCAATTCCCGCAGTGACGAACAGCAGGGTAGCCGTAGCAGACAGTACTCGCCACACGCTCGCCTGACTCCTTGTTCGGAATCGCATCGTGGTGAACTCCTTTGGAGGCTGTTGAATTGGATCTTCGTTAACTACCGTCGAGAAAAGCAATCTACACTTCTTGACGAATTTAGTCAATAACCTTCTGGCCGATGGAAAGAGAGGTACATGACGAAGGAAGTGAGAGGGACACTTTGGCTCTGCTCCTGGTCGCTCCTGAATGCCGTCGAACATGTGGACGGGAAGCCGTCTTGTCGTGCAGTCACACAACCCCTTCTATCGGCTATATCGGCAGTTCTCGCAAAAACTTTAGCAAATTCAGCCTCTCTTCCTCTTTGCACATACAAAAACCCCTTATCGGCAATATCGGCAGTTCTCGCAAGAACTTTAGCGAATTCTGCCTCTCTCCCTCTGGGCGGTTTGAAAATCGCAGCTTTCAGCGGCTCTTCTTATTATTCGAGATTCCAGTTAAGATGACGAACGTGCATTGCTAAACCCCCTAGATCGGCTGTATCGGCAATTCCCGCAAAAACTTTAGGGCGAAGTTTGCTACCCATCCCCCTTTTCGGGGTTAGGAATTGCATTTTTCGATGGGCCTTCTTATTATTCGAAATTCCAGTTAAGATAAGGAAGAAGCTGCGCAATTGTCAGTCGGTCCCGCGCTTCCGCCTATTGCCACAATCTATTGCTGCTGGATCGTGGCGGGGGAAGTGTAGGGCACAGTGGGAGGACTTGGATGGAACCTGCGGACGTAGGATCGAATGTGACGAATCTTGCTGAGCTTTTCACTGGACCGGACCATCCGCCGGCCCAGACGTTGGAAGAACGGGCGCAGCGCGAGGACCCGGCGCTCTTAAAGAAGCTGCTGGAACAAATGCTGCTGATTCGCCGTTTCGAAGAGAAGGCGGCGGAACTCTACACGCTGGGAAAGATCGGTGGCTTTTGTCACCTGTACATCGGCCAGGAAGCGATAGCGGTGGGGGCAATTTCGACCCTCGAGCCGGACGACTACATCCTGACTTCCTACCGCGAGCACGGGCACGCCTTGGTACGGGGGATGGACCCGGGCGAGGTAATGGCGGAGTTATACGGGAAGCAAAGCGGCGTCTCGAAGGGCAAAGGCGGTTCGATGCACCTGTTTGACAAACGCCGCGCCTTCCTGGGCGGCCATGCCATTGTGGGGGGCCAGATCCCACTGGCCGCTGGGGCGGCGTTTGCTTCCAAGTACCTCAAACAATCACGCGTCACGCTGGGCTTTTTTGGCGAGGCAGCGGTGAATATCGGGGCTTTCCACGAATCGCTGAATTTGGCCGCGCTGTGGAAGTTGCCGGTGGTGTTCATTTGCGAGAACAACCGGTTTGGAATGGGGACTCCCATCGAGCGCGCCTCGTCCCTCTACGACCTGTCACAGAAGGCCTGTGCGTACAACATGGCGCGCACCTGGGTAGACGGAATGGACGTTCTGGCGGTTCGAGAATCGCTTAAGGAGGCTGTCGACCGCGCCCGGAAGGAGAGCGCTCCTACGCTCATCGAAGCCCGCACTTACCGCTTCATGGGCCATTCGATGTCCGATCCGGCGCACGGCCACTATCGCACCAAGTCGGAAGTGGAGGCGCAGCGGCGCCATGACCCGATCAAGAATCTGAGTGCGGCGCTCGAAGCGATCGGAGTTATCAATGCCGAATTTATGGAAGAGCTGGATCAGAAGATCCGCGATATCGTCGAGGAAGCGGTAGCCTTCGCGGAACGCAGTCCGGAGCCGGAGCCGCAGGAACTCTACACGGACATCTACACAGGGTGAGAGCGATCAGCTCTCAGCTATCAGCAAGCAAATCGTCGCCGGACGCTTGCTGAAAGCTGAGAGCTGAGAGCTGACGCCTGATAGTTCGAGGAGAATGCATGTCGATTTTGACTTACCGTGAAGCGCTGAATCAGGCCATGAGTGAAGAGATGCGGCGTGATGAGACGATCGTTCTAATGGGAGAAGAGGTCGGCTTTTACAACGGGGCGTATAAGGTCAGCAAGGGGATGCTCGAGGAATTCGGGCCGATGCGAGTCTTGGACACGCCGATTACCGAGCTGGGATTTACCGGCCTGGGAGTTGGCGCCGCGATGGCGGGCTTGCGACCCATCGTAGAGATGATGACCTTCAACTTTGCCATCCTGGCTCTCGACCAGATCGTCAACAGCGCGGCCAAAATGCTTTACATGTCGGGCGGGCAATTCCCCATCCCGATGGTGATTCGCGGACCCGGCGGGTCAGCCCACCAGCTTGCAGCGCAACACTCGCAGGCGCTCGAGTCGTGGTTTTGCAGCGTGCCGGGGCTCAAGGTGGTGATGCCTTCCACGCCCGCGGACGCCAAAGGACTGTTGAAGACGGCGATTCGCGACGACAATCCGGTGGTTTTTATTGAGTCGGAAGTGCTTTACGGGACGCGTGGCGAAATTCCCGAAGGCGAGCATCTCATTCCCTTAGGTGTCGCGGATATCAAAAGACCGGGCAAAGACGTAACCCTGATCGCGCACTCCAAGATGGTGTTCGTGGCTCTCGAGGCTGCTGCCGAGTTGGCGAAAGAGGGCATTGAGGCGGAGGTAGTCGACCCGAGAACGCTTCGCCCTCTCGACACCGCGACCCTGGTGGAATCGGTGAAGAAGACGAACCGGGCAGTTATTGTGGAAGAGGGATGGCCGTTCTGTGGTGTAGGAGCTCAAATTGTGGACACCCTCCAGTCGCATGCTTTCGATTACCTCGACGCACCCATTTTGCGGGTAACCGGCGCGGATGTGCCCACGCCCTACGCGAAGAACCTCGAGCACTTGGCCTTTCCAGACAAACAGAAAGTGACAGACGCGGTGAACAAGGTGCTTTACCGGACGTAGGCGAACGGCTGGTTTTTCGCCGCGGCTAGTACTTGCTGACAATAGTCCGCGTGATTTTGCGGAGTGCCGGGAAGGGCGGGGCTTTAGCCCCGCCATGGAAGACGGCTTATAGTTGGGGGCTTTAGCCCCTGAGGCGAGGTGGCTTCAGGGCCTAAAGGCCCGACTCGTTGGGCTGTCGGGGGCGGCGGGGCTGAAGTCCCGCCCTTCCAAAGCGCCAAGTTATGACGGAGATTTCCGTGATTAAGTACTTGGCCAGAGCCCACATGTATATGCAACCCGGGAGTGGGGATTAACCATGGTCAAGGTACTCATGCCGAAAGGCAGCGATACGATGACAGAGGGCAAGGTTCTGAAATGGGTCAAGAAGGAGGGGGACCAGGTCTCGGCCGGAGATGCGGTGGTCGAGATCGAGACCGATAAGGTCGACATGGAAGTGGAGGCGATGGGCGGGGGAGTATTACGCAAGATTCTCGTTCAATCCGGGAAGGTCGTTCCCGTGGGTGAGTTGCTTGCGCTTATCGGCAAGCCGGATGAGGACATTTCCGCGCTGCTCAAAGGAGAAGGCGCGGCGGCGACCCCGGCGCACGCGCCTGCCCCGTCTTCGCATCCGCCTGCGATCGGTTCGCCGGCGCCGGCCGTTGCGCCGATCCGTCCCAGCGCGGGTCCGGCGCTTGCCACTCCATCTCCTGCGACGGCGGCTTCCTGGCAGGCGCTGAAGGATGCGAGCGCAGCCTCTGCCGGTCAGCCGGAAAACGGCGGACGGGTTCTGGCTTCGCCGCTGGCGCGAAGAATGGCCCATGAAATGGGCCTGGATCTTAGTCGCATTACGGGCACGGGCCCGGCGGGGAGGATTGTGCGCCAAGACGTGGAGCGCGCTGCACTGCTGTCGGTTGGGGCGCGAACGGCGCGTCCTGCGGAGGCCAAGCCGGCGGCGCCGCACCCTGCTCCGGCGCCCGAATTGCCAAAGCGACCGGCGCCTGTTCCGACCGGCCCGGAGTTCTACGACGAGCCCCTGAGCTCGATGCGCAAAGTCATTGCCTCTCGTCTTGTGCAAAGCAAAGCCCCTGTGCCGCATTTCTACCTGACGATCGAAGTCGACATGGGCCGTGCCAAAGAGTTGCGCGAATCGGCGAAGGTTCTGAACCCGGATCTGAGCTTTTCTTATAACGATCTGATCCTGAAAGCCTGCGCGGCGGCGCTCCAGTTGCATCCGCACGTGAATGCGTCCTTCCAGGGCGAAGCGATCCGTTACCACCGGCGCATTCACCTCGGGATTGCCGTGGCCGTGGACGAGGGCGGATTGATCACGCCGGTCATACGTAACTGCGAGAGCAAGACGCTGCAGGATATCGCGCGAGAAGCGAAGGATCTCGTCGCCCGGGCGCGCAACCGCAAGCTGAACCCGGATGAGTACGTCGGCGCAACCTTCTCCGTGTCCAACCTCGGCATGATGGGGATTGAAGAATTCTCCGCCGTGATCAACCCTCCCGAGGGCGCGATCCTGGCGGTGGGCGAGGTGGGGGAGAAGCCGGTCGTAGTGAAGGGCCAGATTCAGGTGGGTCTCCGCTGCCGCATGACGCTCTCCTGCGATCATCGGGTGGTGGATGGGGCCACGGGCGCGAAGTTCCTTCAAACGCTCAAACAAATCCTCGAAAACCCGGTTTATCTGGCGTTCTAAAACAGTTAACAGTCGACAGTTAAGAGTTGACTGTTTTGAGATGCCCGCCCCCTGATTTGGTCCGGCTACGATGTGGGCGTGGTGGCCGCCCGCTTATGTCGGGTTCTCTCCCCGGCACTCCGGGAGGCGGCCGCTGGTTTCGTGGCCGTAACTTTGCCGGCCCCAGAGTAGGGAATCCAAACTACCATAGGTCCCGCCAGCCGATTACCCCAGGCATAATAAGGGACGAAGGTGAGATTGGCCTCCGGGGTTTCGCCTCGAGCTGTGCTTTGCAAGGTGCGGTAGAGCGGCTCTTCGGAATTAGGCTTGGAGGCAGCCACGCCTTTATGCTGCAGCAGCACCACTCCACCCAGGAGATCGGCGCGAAACTCCGAGGTGAACCCGCCGTTGGGACCAGAGCTTGGCACCAAAGCGACGTCGAACAGCGACGCTTTGTACTCCTGATCCACCTGCTCCAGGCAATACACCAGCGGGCCACGCTGCACCGCGACCTTTCCGTAATCCTCGGGCACCCGGGGATTGGCTTCCACAAGGCGCGGGGTCATGTCCAACTGCAGTTGAACAGTGTCCTCGCCCTGCCAGGCGCGATGAATGGCGAAGTACTCGCCCGTTTTTGGTTTGCCGGCGGCGGGCTTGCCGTCCACTGTGACTGTTGCCTTGCTCGACCAGCCTGGAATCCTCAGATAGAGCGTGAATGTTGCGGCTTTGGCGGGGCTAACCTTGAGGGTGATGTCACCATCCCAAGGGTACTTGGTGCGCTGGACGACTTTAAGTCCGGTGCCGTCCTCGAGGTGCCAATCCAGCGTGGAAGTGTGGTAAAGGTTGACATACACTCCAGTGGGGCTTGTCGAGTAGAGATAGCCGGGAATGGATGCAAACGTTCGCTCCAAGTTGGGGGGGCAGCAGGTCGTGTCGTACCAGGGCTGGCGAAGGTCCTCGCTGCCTCGTGACTCAAGTGGATTGCGATAGCAGTAGAGTGTCCCGGAAAGTGACATGCCGGAGTTGATCCCGTTGTAAAGCGCCTCTTCCATGACGTCGGCATAGGGGGCGGTCGCCTTCGCCGCCAGCATTCGCCAATTCCACATCAGGTTGGCAACGGCCGCACAGCTCTCCGCGTAGGCGCGCTCATTCGGCAGGTCATAGGCCATGCCGACTGATTCGCCCTCCGCGTACGATCCGACTCCGCCGGTGATGTACATTTTCCGATCCACCAGGTCTTTCCAAAGCCGGTCGAGGGTCTCGCCGTAGTCCGCGTCGCCTGTCTCAAGGTAGTAATCCGTGGCCCCGCTGCAGGCGTAGAGAGCCCGCACCGCATGGCCTTCAAGTTGGGTGCGCGAAATGAAGGGTATTCCACTGAACAAGTACGTCACCTGGTCGTCGGTGAGCTGCAATCGCAGCCTCTCTCCGGTGAATAGGTAGTTGACGAAATCCAGATAGCGTTTGTCGCCGGTGGTGCGGTAAAGCTCCACGAGCGCCATTTCAAATTCCGGGTGCCCCGTGAGGGCGGGTTTCTTCTCGGGCCCCAGCGTCTTCAAAACGTAGTCAACATACTTGATCCCGCCGTCCAGTAGTTTCCGGTCCCCCGTGGCGCGGTAGTAGGCGATGCCGGCCTGGAGCAGATGACCGAGGCAGTACAACTCGTGGCTGCGATACATCTCGGAAAAGCGCAGCTTGGCGCGGTCCCCCACGTAATAGGTGTCCAGATAGCCCGAAGGTTCCTGGGCTGCCAGCACATCATCAATGAGCTTATCGAGCGTTTGGCGGAGTTGCGGGCGGTCGCCGGATTGCAAAACGAAGGCGGTTGCTTCCATCCACTTGTAGAGATCGGAGTCGGTGTAAAGCGGGCCCCGGCGGCCGGTGCTCTTGTGGCCGGAAAGGCGGCGAAAATTGTCCACCACGCCATGCTCCTCCAGAAGCGCCAGCAGAGTGGGAATACTGTCTTCCACATTCGTCCGCATCCGCTCTGACCAGATTCCGCTGCCCATGGTCACGGCGCGAATGGGCACTGAGTGCAGCTTTGCCTTGGGGCTCTCGGAGGTGTTGATGATGCCCGCCGCCTTCCACGCCTGGTTATCCGCCTGGGCAAATCCGACACCCTGAAACGCCAGAAAGGCGCCGAGCAGGAATGGACTCCCTTTAAGAAAACGGATGTGTGCAGAACCCATCGCCGATCCTCCCCGTACTACTAAGGTTAGTTTGTTCGCGGCGCGCAAAGAAAAGCAGATCCTTCGCTTCGCTCAGGATGACATGTCGTTCTGAGAATTGACAGCCGTGGGGCTGCCCTTGCTGAGGAGAAAGATGACGCGTGCTCCTCGAAACGCCTCCGTTGATTACAAAGGACTTGCGCGTCATCTTTCTGCAGAGCGAAGCGAAGAATCTGCATTGGGTTGCGGCTTTGGCGCGCTGTGTAACTTGACCGTACCCTCCCTCTCGACAACCATGATAGGCTACCATAGATCGGCCGGGCGTGTCAAGCGCAAAACGCGGAAGCGAGAGGCGCGGGACAGGACTTCTGAATGAGGGTCGCGGCCCCTCCGCGACTCGCCCAGGCCCAGGCGCAAGTTGTGACTCGCTTGGATGTGGCAGGGCCATTTTGCCGTGACCGTGCAGGGACAGGATGCCCGCCCGTGCCACCGGGAACGGAGTCACTACCCCGGCGCAAAAACACTTGCTTGAGGCTCCAGCGAAATGCTATCTTTAGCTTGTCCTGAGCCTGGAACCGCCTTTACGGAATCTGCTCATGAATTACCGCCTCACCGCCGCCTTAATCCTCGCAGTCTTCCCGGCGATGCTCTTCCCGACGCCGGCAGCCGCGCAGAGGCGGGGCGGTGGGCATTTTGCCGGGGCGCGCGCTCCTCGAACCGCAGCCCCCAGTGGGCGAAACGGTTTCGGCTCGCGGGGCGGGCGCGGGTTCTACCGTCGAGGTGGCTTGCACTACCCGGGGTATTTCCCCGGCAGCGGCTATTTCTCCGATTGGGCCTATCTGCCCCCTCCATTCTACCCTGACTACGGCGACGACTACGGCAATGACAGCGGCTACGAGCCCGAGGCGCCCCAAGCGCCACCGTCCTGGTTAGCTGCTACTCACTCGGATACCCTTCCGGCTCCGGCGAAGCCTATTGAGCCGCTGGTTCTCGAGCGCCAGGGCGACGAGTGGGTGCGGATTGGGGGCTACGGCCAGCCGGGTGATTCAGCAGCTTCGACCAGGGCAGGTGCCGAAGGCGCGCAGAATCCGCCTTCCGGTACAACCTATCAAAACCTCGCCACTTCGCCGGCTCCCAAGCTTCCGCCTGCGGTGCTGGTGTTCCGCGACGGGCACCAGGAAGAAATCGAAAAGTACACGATTATAGGCTCGGTCATTTACACGCCAGCAGACTATTGGAGCACCGGTTCCTGGCGGCGAAAGGTCGCGATTGCCGACCTGGACATCCCCGCGACTTTGAAAATGAACCGGGAGCGGGGCGGAAGATTCAGCCTGCCGTCGGGGCCTAACGAAATAGTTTTCCGGCCCTGATTACCCCATCGCATCGATCAATTCCCCGGCAGTCACCACACTCGCCAAACGCGGGAAAATCTTCTCAATCAAGCTGCGGTGCACTTCTGGGTCGGCGTCCGCGCAGCAGTCTTTCACCACGATCAAGCGATAGTCCGAGTCAACAGCATGCAACAGCGTGGCGAGAACGACTCCGCTGGTTGCGATCCCGAACAAGATCAGGGTTTCAATCTCCTTGGCCCGCAGAATCATGTCGAGGTCAGTGCCGGCAAACGCGCTGATCCGGTGCTTGGTTATCACGATGTCGTCGCCTTGCGGCGCCACCGCGGGATGAATCGCGCCGCCAGGTCCCTCGAATACCTGCCTACGCTGGACCGAATTCTTGATGCTGCTGAACAACAAATTGCGCGGGCTGATTTCCGGCGAGCCGCGACGAAAGCCGACTTGCACGTGAAACACGCTCAGCCCAAGATCGCGGGCCTTCTTGAGCACGCCGGCAGCGCGAGTGACCAGGTCGGGTTGGTCCTTCGTGTAAATCGAAACGATGGCGGTTTGCAGGTCCATACTGAGAACCGCTGTGTGGGCAGCATCAATAGGCGCTAGGTTTGCCACCAGTTACCCTCCTGGCTTTCAAATCGCGAGTGCGGCGGAACTCATGCCAACCACAATCTCTCTCGCTCAGGTCTGTGTGCCCAGATAAGAACTCAGAACTGCTTCGGAATGCCGGCCTGCTTTAGAACTGCGTTGGCAGTATGGCGGATGGTGGGCCTGGGTAGAGTTGAACTACCGACCTCACCCTTATCAGGGGTGCGCTCTAGCCACCTGAGCTACAGGCCCATGGCGGGAGGTGCCCGCGAAAGGGCAACGTCCAGTATAGGCGGAGGCGCGGGTTCGCGCAAGCGGAATTCAGGGTTTTGCAGCGATTTCGCAAACCCGCGGCTTAGCCGCGACGCTGGTGATTGGTAGTCGCTTTGCTGGCTCTGCGCGCCTGCGCGGGAGGGTTTGGGATGGTAGGTTGTAGTTCAAGGGGCACCGGAAAGGGGGTTCTTGGCTCGACTTAGAAAAGGAGGGCCTAGCGCTCTCCGGGGGGCGCAGGCACTCAGATGGGCAGCCGGTTTCAGCTGGAGTCCATGTGCGGCGGTAGGAAAAGGTAACCCAGGAGGCGGGCCGTCTCGCTGAAGGTGGGTGGTGTTTGGCGAGCGTGACTGACCACCTGACGATAATAGAACACCCTGCTTAGGGCGTAGGCCAGAACGCGAATCATGGTCAGCATCACCAGCGCACAGGTTCGATGAACGGAGGGCTGCTTGAGATGCGCCTGGGTGGTGAGGGTTTGGAAGGCGTCGGTGTCGACTCGCCAGCGGCTGCGGCCCAGTTGATGGATAAAGCTGGGGGAAAGGGAGCCCAATTCCAGGTTGCTGGCGTAATAATTCGTGCTCGCTTCCAGCACCTCCTCCTTCCTCATCTTTTTCTTTTGGGGACTTCCTGCGGGAGTCAGCTCGACGCGAGGTTTTTTCTGGATGCGGAAGGTCTTGACCAACCGCACGGAGCGATCCGCCACCGGCCAGTAGACCTCCGGAGCGTGCCAGAGTTGGAGTTCGTTTTGGGGTGTGGGGCAGGTCATCGGGGGCGGACCGCCGGTGAGTCGCGGGGCTTCGGCGAGCAGTTCGGGTTGATTTTCTTTCAGCGTGAACACCCACTCCAGCTGCAACTTTTCCATCTCCTCGACCCAGTCGCTGCGCAGATAGAGCGCATCGGCTACCAGCCCATCCAGAAACTGACGCCCCAGTTGTCGATCCAGTTCTTGCAACAAGGCCAGCGCGCACCCCACTGCGTCTTCCCCAGCGCGCTGAAAGCGCAGGCCCAAGGGAACGGGGAAGTCCGTGCTCACCAGCACCACGGCCGCCAGGCGGTGGTAATACTGCATGTCCTTCCTCATTTCGCCGTCTACTTTGTGTTCGACCTCGCGCTCCAGGCAGGTTTTGAGTCGGAGAAGCGCAGACCTGCCAAAGAGCGGCAGGTCTGATGCGCCCCGTTCAAGGAATTGCAATCAGTAGGCCGCCGCTTACGCTGACCGATTGTTCGTGCTCTCTCCCAAAATCGTAGTCGTAAGACGGCTCGACGTACCAACCGAATTTATGCTTTCCCTTAGGCCAAAACATAAAATCCAAAGCGACTTCACCGCCCAGCGAATTGGTTACCATGTTATCGCGGCTGGTATGAATCCATTCGGGACCGGCGCCCAGCATAAACTCTCCTTTGCGAGAAAGAGTCCAGGGTTTCTTGAAGAGAAGGTCAGTGTCCCATTCAGTTGAGTGGCGATCGAAAAACGGTGTCACACCGGCCTCAAGTTCCAGCCAGTTCTTGATCGGCTCAACTTCCACCGCGACCGTGGGGCCGAAACTCCATCCGCCACCTGTAAGGCTGCGCTGGGGAGCCACCCCAAGCTCGAGGGTCGCGGCTGGCTTTTTATCGGCCGACTGCGCCGGGGCATTCGCAGGCCAGAGTAACAAAGATGCTATCGCCAGGGACATTGTGGCGCGCAACATGGCAGTAGTATGACCCGACCAGGCAGCGGGGTGTCAAGGGATCAAATCAGGGCAGCGGGGCGCGACTATACACTTTTTTTGCATTTTTCACTTGACAAACTCCGAAACCTATGATAGCCTACTACGATGGTCATTTTGTGGACACATTGTCGTAGGCGAGCTCCGCTGAGCGACGAACCGCGAGGGATGGCGGGAAGGTCCCGGCAGGCGGGGAATCCGGGAACTGAAAATAAAGATAAAATAATACGACCGAAGCCAGTATGTCATTGAAAACAAAGAAAGACATGTCGAAAACGAAGCTAAAACGAACCCAAATTGAGCGCTCAACGCGTGCATTAGACCCAAGTTTCGAGCTTTTTTACACCGCACCCGTTCCGGCAGTCGTCTGGAACAGTGGAATGCGGCAGGGTTGGACATTGCCCGGCTGGGTGAAATCCGGAGGATCGCGGGAAATACAAAATCGTGGACAACGAAGCCAAGGAATCCTTGAAAACAAAGGACATCACTTTTTTCATGGCTACAAATTACGCGCATTTTGTGCCGAGATGAGCCCCAATCTGACCCCAAAAGGAGCAAAAGACGCCACATTTTGCAAAAACGAACCGAAAGGCGCGCGTCTCATCGCGATACCGAGACAGTGACAAATAGTCGGCTAGAGAAACTTGGGTTTATAACGACGCCTTACTCCCCTCCTTGATAAGGAGGGGCCGGGGGTGGTTGACCGATGCGCCCCCCACCCCTACCCCTCCTCCCGCTGGCGAGGGGAACCATTTTCAGAGCCCGCAGAACATGATCAAGATCCCGCACTTCCGCTGGTGGATTGGCATTCTGCTCTTCATCGCCACCGGGCTGAGCTTCTTTGATCGCCAAGTGCTGGCGATTCTGGCGCCCGCGATCATGCGCGACCTCCGCCTCACGGACGTGCTGTACTCGCGCGCAGTCTTTGCCTTCATCCTGAGCTACACGGTGATGTTTACGGTGGGCGGCCGATTGATCGACCGGCTCGGGCTGCGCATCGGATTGGCGCTCGCCGTAACGGTCTGGTCCCTGGCGAGCCTGGGACATAGCCTGGTCTACAGTGTTTGGCAGCTCGGGCTGGCGCTATTCTTCCTGGGCGCCGGCGAGGGAGGCTGTTTCCCGGGAGCAACCAAGGGCGCGGTCGAGTGGTTTCCCGAAAAGGAAAGGTCAGCGGCCATCGGACTCGCGATCGGGGGCGCTTCGTTTGGCGCCGTCGTGGCTCCTCCCTTGATCGTATGGGTCAATGCAATCTTCGGATGGAGAGGAGCGTTCCTCGTCGCCGGCGCCATCGGGTTCGTTTGGCTGTTCATCTGGGCCGTGTTCTTCACACTTCCCGAAAGGTCGCGTTTTCTCTCCGCCCGGGAGCTTCATTACATAACCGCGAGGGAGGGCGAGAAATCTCTATCGCCGAGTGCTCTTCCGCCATGGTCGCGATCCGGTCTTTTACCCCTGGGAACGCTGTTGCGCAGGAAGGAAACCTGGGGACTCATGATTGCACGGTTCCTGCTCGATCCGGTTTTTTACTTCTATATGTTCTGGATTCCGCAGTTTCTCAGCGAAGCGAAACACGTTCCCCTGGCCACGATCGGCAGGCTAACCTGGATCCCATTTTTGACTTTAGGCATGTCACAACTGGCGGGCGGCTGGGTATCCGATCAGTTGGTGAAAAGGCGCGTTGCCGTCAACACGGCGCGCAAAACAGTCATGGGCCTTGCCGCTTTGCTGACGCCTTTCTCGATATTCTCGCTGCTTGCGCAAGGCCCGCGTCTTGCCATCTGCCTGATGAGCATCTTGATGTTCGCGCACGGATTTTGGATTACCAATTACCTCACCATGACCAGCGATCTGTTTCCTGCGCGCAGCGTGGGGACAGTGGTGGGCCTATGCGGATCTGCCGGCGGCCTGGGCGGCATTCTCTCCAGTTTGGCCATCGGCTGGTTGGCGCAACACGGAAACTACCACGTGCTCTTCATTGCCTGCGGCGTCATGTACCTGATCGCGTTTGCCCTTATACTCGTGACGGTGCGAAAGGTTCAACCCCTGCATTTCGAGCCTTTCCCGCAGGGTGAATGACAGGAGGATTCGGTTAGCCACTGTCCGAGGCAAGGCATAGGATGAGGCGATTCGGCTGGTAACGGACTGAGCCATGAGCGAGATCAAGAACCGGCTTACAGCGTTTTCGCGAAGGGAATGGCTGAAGTTGACGGCGGCCAGCGCGGCGGTGTTGCCCCTCTTCGGCCAGGGCCACTTCGAGGTCCAGCCTTTGCCCGCGGGCCCGCACAGCCTCTGGACCGAACCCAGCGTGTTCAAGCGGGTGACGTTGGAGATGAGCCTGAAACCCTTCCGCAGCGTCGAGGCGCGTTCGATCCGGTCGGTCTGCGAGCGTGTATTCCGCCAGTGGGCCGCACTCCTCCGGCGCGCCGAGGGAAGCGCCGTGATGCTTTGGACAGCGGATGGGAGCGAGATCCTCGAATACCGCGGGCAAATGAGCGGCGAGATTGAGTGGGCCCGCTACATCGGAATCGCCAACCCTCCGGAGTTGCCGCCCCCAGGCGATCCCTCCGCCATCAACATTCACCAGCAGGCGCGCCTCTACATGGACCATCCGCCAAGCGTCACCTACGGCACGCTGCGGGAAATCGTTTCGACTCTCCGCAGCGTGGGGCGAGCGATGACTGGCAAGCCTGTAATTGTGGGAGCGACGTTTGACCCCGGGCCGGAGTTCGCGCGCGCGCCCTTCAAGTACGAGCGGCACACAGAAATCCTTATGGGCCAGTGGGTTGATTGCACCTCGTCGCTGCACGCAGATTCCGTTCCCTACGCCGGGTTCCCCAAGGGCATTCCTCAAGGCACTCCCTTCGGCAGGTTTTTCGGGCGACAAACGCAGCATTTCCTCACCGACCTCGGCTTCGACTATATCTGGTTCTCCAATGGTTTCGGATTTTCAGCGACCGCCTGGAGCGTCAAGGGGCCCATCTTCGACGGTGAGGCCTTCTACCCACAGAAGGCGGCCGCCATCCGCGAAAAAGTGGTGGGTTTCTGGAAGGCGTTTCGCCAGGAGTGTCCATCCTTCCGAGTCGAGACCCGCGGCAGCAACCTCTCCACCGGGGCGGATCTAAGTGCCAGCGCCTCGCCACGACCGGGTGGAGTCTTCTTCAGTGACTGGTTCATACGCAATGCCGTGAGTGCCGGGTTACCTTTGAACTCCGTCGTCTCGGCAGGCAACTTCTTGTCCTCCCGCGAGGCCCATCGCGAGACTTACCAAGACACCATTTTGCTGTCACCCGTCCCCGCCGCCGGCAGCCCGCGCGAGGATGCCCTGCTGGACCACCTCCGTGGCGGAGGCAAGCTATTCCTCTACGGGCCGGTTACCAACGCCGGCAAGGCGCTTCTCAATCTACTGAATCTCCAATTGGCACAACCCCTGAGCGGTGAGCTGGAGGTGCGCTCGGGACTTGCCGGTGACACGGTCGACCATGGCACGCCGGCCACTCGTATGCTGCATCGCGACATTCTCTCGGATGGCGGCATCGACACCGTGCTGGCCGGGGCGAACCCGCCGGACTTCGAAGTCTGCGTCACAGTCACGGACGGATCACGCGAGCGCGTCTTTGCCCTGGCGCGCACCCTCGGCGCCGGCAGGCTCGCCTGGGTGCGGGGCAGCCTTTCCTCAACGATTACCAACGCCTACTTGCCTCAGCCCGACGATCCGAAGCAGCGTTTTCAAGCGGAATACCTGATGCGTTACATGCTGGTGAAGTTCGGCTACGAGCTTCGGGTCGAACGGCCCACGGTGGAGAGCCGCACTCCGCTCGTGCTCGTCGCCCGCAGCAACAACGGGTTCTTCTTTTCCGGATACTGCCCCTCGACGGCTGTGTCCTTACGCTTGCGGTTCCCGCATGGCGCGCCGCTTCTGCACGGATACGAGACCGGGCTTAAAACTGGTTATTCGTCTTACCACATGCCGCGCGCCTGGCACCGCGAGTGCCGCTGCTTTGTCGAGCAAGCTGCGGAGGGGGAGATTTCCTGTGTCGAGGGCATTTCCGAGGAGATTGGCATTCGGCGCCGCCTAATCTTGTCCGGGTTGAACTGCGCAACCGTGCACTTTTATCCCGAAGTGCGCCCCGCTGGTCCGCCGGTCCGTATGCAAACCGTCCGCTCGCGCGAAAACCCTTTGCCTGGCCGGGATCGAATCGAGTACACATCCGAAGAGTCAGGAAGGCGGCTGGTGGCCCGCAACATCACGGGGAATCTGCTCATCTCTTGGTGATTGGAAGGCATCATGACTCGAACAACCAATGGTCAACAAAGCGACGGCACGCCCTACATCCCGCGCCGCAAGCCTCTCGCCTCGACGATTGGGGTTTTCGGTGTCGGCCACCACAGCTACTGGCCGCAGTTTGACGGGTTGTTGGATGAAATGAAGCGGAAGCTTTCGCGGTTCGTGAACAAGGTCCGCGCCCACGGCGGACAGGTGATCGATTTCGGCATAGCGGACGATGCGCGCTCGGCCTACTCTCTGCGCAGTCAACTGAAGGCCGCGTCCCTGGACCTGATCTTTTGCGATATGTTGACTTACGCCACCTCCGCGGCCTTTGGGGTGATCGCCCGGGATCTGGATGTTCCGATCGTGCTCGTGGCGTTACAGCCCCTGAAGGCGCTGGATTATTCGCAGGCCTCCACGTTCATGCAGCTCTCGAATGACGACTTCTGCGCGGTGCCGGAGTTCGCGGGTGTCGCGATACGCATGGGAAAGCGCCCGCCGCCGGTTATACTCGGAACGCTCGACGACGATCCTGAAGCCGACGCCGAGATCGCGGATTGGTGCCGCATTGCGCGCGTCTTGCACGACCTCAAGCGGGCGCGCATTGGCCACTTCGGACACGTGCTCGAAAACATGCTGGATATGCAAACCGACCCGACGGCGCTCACGGCGGCCTTCGGGTGCCACATTGTGGAGACTGAGCCCGACGACCTGATGAGGCAGTTCCGGCAAGTTTCCGACGCCGACGCAGAGGCTAAGAAGCGGCAAATCCTGGAGATTTTCGAGACCCCGGATCCCAAGTCCGACCCCATCACCCGTAAGCTGACCAGCGAAGATCTCGACGTGGCGGCTCGCGTCGCCGTGGCGCTCGAGCGCTTCGTCGATGACCAGGAGTTGGACGGGCTTGCCTACTATTACGAAGCGGAGCCGGACAGCCCCATGCGGCGGCTGGTGTCCAATCTCATCGTGGGCAATTCGCTGCTGACCGCCGCGGGCTTCCCCATGTGCGGCGAGGCGGACCTGAAAACCTGCATCGCCATGCTCATCGAGGACCGTCTGGGCATCGGCGGGAGCTTCGCGGAGTTTCATCCCATCGATTTCCGCGAGGGATTCGTCCTGGTCGGGCACGACGGCCCCCACCACCTCAACATCGCCGACGGCCGGCCTTTTCTTCGTAGCCTATTAAAGTATCATGGCAAGCCCGGGGCGGGCTCGAGCGTGGAGTTCCGCATCAAGCAAGGCCCCATCACCCTCCTCAGCCTCGGCGTCACCCAGGCCGGGCGCTTCAAATTCGTGATTGCCGAGGGCATGAGCCTGCGCGGCCCCATTCCCCCCACCGGCAACACCAACACGCGCGGCTTCTTTGAGCCCGACGTTCGCACCTTTCTGAAACGCTGGGTGGCCGAAGGCCCTACCCATCATTTCGCCATCGGTACGGGAAACCAAGCCGGTGTCATCAGGCAAATCGGCGAGATTCTCGGCCTCGAAACCGCCATCGTCGCAAGTGGCGCAAAGAAAGACTGAGCCCGAAGAGCCGCCGTGCACCACAAAGCGCGGAGTCTCTGGTTTTGAAACTCTGCGGTTCTTTCGGGATTCGGATATCGGGCCGGGTCAAGTGTTTTGCCTACAAAAGCCCATCAACAAATCAAATCGGCGCAGCGTTTGAATGGAACGAGGGCTGATGCGCTGCCCCGCCCACTGTCATTCTGAGCGCAGCGAAGAATCTCGCTCTGCCCCGCTGGATCCTGACACCTGAAACCACTTCTTTGCTCCCCACTTCAACCTGTCCCTTCGGGAGATCGCAGACTTCCGAGAGCAGAAGTCTGCGCCAGCCAGCCCGCAAATTGAGAAGCTTTCATGAATTCGAATATTGCCGCCCGCCCCGTCCGTGAACAATAGGGCATCGGAATCGCGAGTAGTTGCCCCTGCCTGATGGGTTGTCACCTTCCCTCCGGGCCGCGCTACGCACTCCCGCGGCAAGGCTCTCTATGGTCAAGGCCCCCGCCGTGCGGAGCTACTGGCGAGTATTGAACGGTAGCCCATAAGGTAGGAGTTATGTTCCCGCAAGCCCGGTTCGGGGGGCCAAGGCGCCATCTAAGGCGTGGATAGCCTTCGGCACTTGCCGGGGTCAACTTATCGTCTAGTGAATTGTGATCGGTAAACCCTACGCCGTTCGGGCCTTATCCGAAGACGTCTGCGCGCGAGCGTCGCTCCCGGCAAGCCTGACGCTTTTCCGCCGGTTGCCACTGATGCTATCTTAAAGTCATTACTTGAAAAGTAGCTTGAGGGGTGTATACTCCCCCGAACAGGAGTTAAGGATGTTCCAGGAGATCAAAGCCTCTCTCCATCAACTCTATCGCGAAGACGAGCGGCCCTGGCTGGTGGGCTTTAGCGGCGGCAAGGACAGCACCATGCTGGCGTCGCTGATTTTCGACGCCGTTCTGTCCATCCCCGCCGAGCAGCGAAAGAAGCCCATCTCGGTCCTTTGCACGGACACGCGCGTGGAGATTCCCGCCATTGCGGAAATGATCGAAGGCACGCTGGACCGCATGCGGAAGTGCTCCGCAGCAACACGACCTGAATATTGACGCCAACTTGCTCAAGCCGCTCCATGAAGAATCCTTTTGGGTCAATATCATTGGACGGGGCTATCCGCCGCCCAACCGCACTTTCCGCTGGTGCACGCAGCGGATGAAGATTGATCCGGTCAATGACTTGGTGAAGCAACGCGTCGGCCATTGGGGAGAGGCCATCCTGCACCTTGGCGCGCGCCGCGCCGAAAGCTCCACCCGCGCCCAAACCATGGCGGCCGCCAATCGCGCAACGGGTTGAACCGGCATCCTGACCTGCCCCGCGTCTGGGTATCGAATCCCATTGAATTCCTCTCCACCGAGGAGGTTTGGGCCTACCTGCTCCAGAAACCCAACCCCTGGGGTGGAGACAATCGCCCCCTCTACAAGCTTTACGCCAGCGCCAGCAACGGTGAGTGCCCCATCCAGATTGACACCAGCACTCCCAGTTGTGGCAACAGCCGCTTCGGCTGCTGGACGTGTACGGTGGTTGATCGCGACAAGGCCAGCGAAGGTCTGCTCGCCAGCGGTGACGAGCGCATGGAAAAACTGATCGAATTCCGCGAGACGCTAATGTTCTACCGCGACCCCGCCAACGGCAAGCGTGACACCCGCCGTATGAACGGCAATCAGGGCCCCGGCCCACTCTTGATCTCCGCCCGTCGCGAACTCCTAACCAAGCTGCTCGATTTGCAGGAAGAAGTCGGCCTCAAGCTTATTAGCCCCGAGGAATTGCTGTTGATTCAGCAAATGTGGAAGGCCGCCCGCGACCCCGACGATGGGCGCGGCGTGGCGCGCATCGTCAACCGGCAAAAAGGTGTCATCATGAACGCCGACTTGAGCGAACTCAGCCGCTTACGTGAAATGGAAGATAAAATCGCCGCTGAGAAGGGCATTAACGTTGAAACGCTGCGGCGCATGGTCGCCAAGGTGGAAGAATACAGTGAAAGCCACCGCGCGATGGGATTGCCCGACGACTTGCTCAACATCCTTAAGGATGACTTGGAGCGGCAAGCGGGGAATGCGGCGAAATAACATGGCTGAGGTTTACATCGACTCTCTCACCATCCAGAATTTCGGCCCGTTTTACGGCGAGCATACGCTGAAATTTGGGAACCTCGATGCGCGCTGCGGAATACTGCTTGGTGGCAAAAACGGTGCGGGCAAGACCCACCTGCTCCGCGCCCTCTATTTGGCGGTAGTCGGCGAAAGTGGCGTGGGGGACCTCAAGCGCGTAGAGACCCGCGCCGACGCGACCCGGTTTGCGTTCGACAGGTCGTTGAACCGGCGCTCGCAAGCTGAGGGCAATGACACTGTGGGCTTCACCGTTGAGCTGTCCGTACGCGATGACAGGGGCGGGGGAAGCCGGAAGCTTCTGTTAAAACGTGAAATTATTGATTTCTGCATAAAGAATGCAATACAATGTCCTTCAGGAGGGACCTGTTATGCCCCGACTGAAGGGCAGTGCCGATTTGCTCGAAGACCGTCGTCGACGCGCGCTGGCCTTGTGGGACACGGGCCTGTCGCTGAACGAAGTGGGGCGTCGCATCCGCTGCGCCGCCAGTTCCGTGATGCGCTGGCTGCGGGCACGCCGTCGCGGTGGCCCCGACGCCTTGCGGGTGCGCTGCTCGCCCGGACGCCCCCCGAAGTTGGGCCGGAGCCAGCGACGCCGCTTGCTCCAGCTCCTGCTGCAAGGAGCCCCCGCGCACGGCTATCGGACACAGTTGTGGACCACGGCCCGCATCGCGGAAGTCATCGCGCGCGAGTTCGGCGTGCATTACCATCGCGATCATGTCGGTCGGCTGATGCATAGCCTCAACTGGAGCCCTCAGAAACCCGAGAGGCGCGCCGTCGAGCGCGACGAGCGGGCGATCGAACACTGGAAGCGGAAAGACTGGCCGCAGGTAAAAAAAACGCCGCGCGGCTGGGTGCCCACCTAGTTTTTGCCGATGAATCGGGCTTCCTCTTGGCTCCCTTGGTGGTTCGAACTTGGGCGCCCCAAGGCTGCACCCCGGTTCAGCGCCACCGGCAAGGGCGCCGGGACAAAATCTCCGTCATCTCGGGGATCTCGGTCAGCCCCCAACGACAACATTTGGGCCTGTACTATCTGCTGTTCTTCGACAACATCGGACAGGAGGAAGTGTGTCGATTTCTCCGCGAGCTGCTCCGCCACCTCCGCGGTCCGGTCATCGTTCTGCTGGACAACTCCTCCACGCACACCGGCCCCCCTCTCACCCAACTCCTGCCGCCACACCCGCGCTTACGCCTCGAGCACTTTCCCGCTTACGCGCCCGACCTCAACCCCGACGAAGGGGTTTGGTCCTGGGCGAAACGCGACCTCGCCAACGGCTGTCCGCTCGACGTGGACCAGTTGATGGAGTCCATCATCGCTTCCATCAATGAGGTTCGCCGCTCCCCCCAAAAACTGCGCGGCTGCATCCTTGAATCCGACCTGCCTCATTTTTTGTCCTAAATCGTTGCATTCTTTATGCAGAACTCAATAAGTGGTCCCGTCACCCGCCGGCTGGCGCAGGGTGCAACTCTGCGTTTTGGCGTGAGACGGTCAATTGCAGAGCTGTGCTCGCTCTGCGGCAGCCCGCCGAACTTGCGCGGCGCGCCCGGTCGGTGGTATTTTTCGACGATGGGCGGGAATGAAGTATTGGAGTACGTGAAGGCCTTGCCGCCTCGGGAGCGCCGGAAATTCTTTGCCGGCGTCCACGAACTGGAAACGGCGCTGGAAGTGGGGCCGGCGGCTAGACGCGGACGCCCGATTCGCTGGCCCGACGCTGCCGCTCGGCGGCGTCGAATTTGTGGCGACAAAGTTCTGCCCAATTTAGTTCTGCTGGCGCGGGACGAGGAGCGCTACTAAGCCCGCGGGTGGCCCCGGCATCGCATTTTATGCCGGCGACCGGGCCTCATGGTACACTCAGGCGAAGCGGCGAGTGCCGTTGGTCCATGGCGCGGTGAGGTCCCGATGCGGATTGGAAAAACCACGGGTGAATTGGGAACTGACGGGCGGTTGCGGCTGCATGTGCCCGTGGAACTTCAAGCCGTGGGGCAGAAACATGGGTGCAGGAATTGAAGCCCACGAGGTGGATAAGTCACGCTCTGAAGAGTCTGACTGACCGCGAAATTCCCCGCGAACAGGCCGAACGGGCGTTGGCCGAGCCGGAACGAATCGGTGAAGGACACGGAGGCAGAAAGGTCTTCATGCGCCGTTACTTTGATGAGCGCCTCAGGCAGGAAATGCTGGTACGCGTAATTGTGCAAGAGACCGACGTCGAGCGTGTGGTGACCACCGTTTACATTACGTCGAAAATCGGCAAATATATGGGAGGGGCAAACCGATGAGAGTGACTTACGATAAGCAATCAGACACGTTAACCATCACCCTCCGTGAGGATCGAATCCGGGAGAGCAACGAGGTCCGTCCCGGTGTTATCGCCGATTTCGGGTACGACGGCGGCGTCGTGCGCTTCGAGATTCTCGACGCTTCAAAGGTGGTTCAGAACACGCGCGAGATGCAATTTGCGCTGGCGGAATAGCTTCACCTCAAACGAGACTCAATGCAACCGAAACTGACTTTTAAGTACGACCGGGAAGCCGACATCCTGCACATTGACAAGTGCCCGCCGTATCCTGCCCAGGAATCGGAGGAATTGGGCGACGATGTTGTGGCGCGCCTGAATCCCGCCACGCGTGAAGTGGAGAACCTGGAGGTGATGTTCTTCTCCGCGCGCCTGCTGCGGAGCGACCTCTTTGAATTGCCCGTCACAGCGGACCTGCGGTTGACGGTGTCCTAATCTAAATTCACTGCTGCGGCGGTAGCGGTGTTGCTATCCATGCCACACCCGTTGAACACGATCTTCAGGATTGCGGAACTACGCCCCGTAAAGCTTCCGTCTTACGCTCCACAGCGGTCACGGCCGACATGATCTGCGTCTGGGTTGTGGTGGCATCAATCGAAAACCTGATCATCTGTCGGGATGCAGCCGTATTCGGTTTCATCGCCTTAATCACGTGCGAAGGCTCGTCGGAATCGGCGAGGCACGCGGAGCCGGACGAAGCGCAGATGCCTTCCTTGTCCAGTAGTATTAACAGTGCTTCGGATTCGAGGCCGTGAAAGGTAATGTTGGTCGTATTGGCGAGTCGCTGCGTTTTGTGGCCGTTCAACTCCGTGTTCGAAATCGAACTTAAGATTCCTTTCTCCAATTCATCCCGCAGCGGGCGAACCTTCTTTTCGTAATCCGGCAGGTGTTTCCGGGCCAGTTGGGCAGCTTTCCCCATGCCCACAATCAGCGGTACGCTTTCCGTGCCGCCTCGCCGGTTACGCTCTTGATGCCCGCCATAGACCAATGGTAAAAAGGGCGATTTGCGCCGGACGTACAGCGCGCCAATTCCTTTCGGCGCATGAAACTTGTGACCTGTCAACGAAAGGTAGTCCGCCGGAACCTTTCGGACGTCAACTTCCACCTTGCCCGCTGCTTGCACCGCATCGCAGTGATACAGCACGCCCCGCGACCGGCAGATTTCCGCGATCGACTCGACCGGGAACAACACACCGGTTTCGTTATTAGCCCACATCAGCGACACCACGGCGGTCTCATTCGTGATGGCAGCTTCCAGGTCAGCCAAATTCAATAAGCCCTCGCGGTCCACCGGCAAGTAGGTGGCGCGGTAGCCCTCTTTCTCCAGCGCCATGCAGTAATTCAGCACCGAGGAATGTTCCACCTGAGAGACGATTTGCCGTTTGGTCGGGTTCGCCTTCAGCGCGGCCGCGATGGCGGCATTGTTGCTTTCGGTTGCGCACGACGTGAAGATGACATCCATCGGGTGCGCCCCAATCAACTCCGCCACGTGTTCGCACGCCGTCTCGATAACCGACTTCAATTTCGAGCCGAACTTGTACGCGGTGGACGGATTGCCCCATTCCGTGGTGAGGTACGGCATCATCGCTTCCAGCACCTCAGGCAGAATCGGCGTGGTCGCGTTATGGTCCAGGTAGATCACAAACCTCATCGTACTCACGACACGACGCCTGCGCAATAACGATCAAATCGGCTGGCCATCGAGGTTATGGACTCAGCCTAAGGAGTCGCCCTCCTGGGGAATGGCTGCCGGCCGGGATCAACCCTGTGTAACGGAGTACAGTTTGCCGATCATGACTCGCTTGACCGTAAGTAGCGCAGACCTGCGGTTCAAGGCCCGCGGTTTTTCGGCTCGAGTTCGCGGGAAGGGGCAGGTTCTCATTTTCCGGCCACGGGCACAGCGCAGAACGACATCTTGTCACAGTCACTCTTCCTGGCGTGGTCTGGCCGGGCAGGGGGGAGAAACTCGGAAGAGTCCGCTCGCTTTCTTGCAATTAGTGGTGCCATTTGATGTTGTAGCGGCGAGTTTATCCGTCAACTGACCGACCAAATGGCGGCGTAAAGCCGCTTCTACATCAAACTGCACCACCACCCTTTTTGCATTTTCCACTTGACAACCTCACGGACTTGTGATAGCCTATAATGGTGGTCTGCTGGTGGACACATTGTCGTAGGCGGGCGTCGGCGGGCGCCGGGGCGCAACGGAAAGCGGAACGGTCTCGGCTATGGCGGAATGCAGGGAACTACAAAAAATGAAAAATAGTGGGAACGAAGCTAAGGAGTACTTGAAAACAAAGGACATCACTTTTTTGAAGGGTGCAGATTATGCGCGTTTTTCGTGCAATTTAGCACCAATTAGAACCTGAAATGAGCAAAAACCGCACAATTTGCGCAAACGAAGTCAAGGCTTCCGAGCCGCAAGGCGAGGCCGGATGAGTGACAAAAAGTCGGCTACATCCCGGCGGGCTAAGCTCCGATGTACTTGGCGTAAAGGCTTCGTGCCACGGCCGGGTCGGGCGTGCCTTTCACGATGGCGCGGCCGTCGGAGAAGACCGTCAATTCGTAGGCATCGACTGCGAAGACGAGCAGGAACTCGTTGGCGCGCACCCGGCCGAACGGTTCGAGGCGGGCCCTCAAATCCGCGAGATCCAACTGCCGGGGCGCCGCCGCGTGAATCTGCACAGAATCTCGTCCACAAAGGCTGGTGTGGGTCGGCCCGATCCTGTTGAGGTAGGCAAACTCCTTGGCGCCACAAACTCGGCACTGCGGGTCTTTGCGCGGCCGGATTTCCTGGAGCTGGTTCTTCCAGATGTCGTAGGCGAGCATCGCTCCGTGCAACTCGTGGCACCGGCCCAGAAGGATTTTCAGGGCCTCCGTCACCTGAATCGCCGCCACCCAGGAAACCGCCGGGCTGATCACGCCCACCGTATCGCACGTTTCGTGCGCGCCCTCGGGCGCAGCGGGAAACAGACAGGCCAGGCAGGCCGTGCTCTCCGGAAGGATCGTCATGGTCATGCCGTAGCTGGCCACCACGGCGCCGTAAACCCAGGGTAAACCGTGTTTCACGGCGACCTCGTTCAGCAGGTAGCGCGCTTCGAAGTTATCCGTGGCGTCCAAAACCACCTGGAAACCGCTGACGAGTTTTTCGATGTTGCGGTTGTCCACATCTTCAACCACGCCCTCGACTTTGACTTCGGAATTGATCTGGTTCAGCTTGCGCGCGGCGGCGATGGCTTTCGGCAATCGCTCGCGGGCGTCCGCCTCGTCGAAAAGGATCTGGCGTTGCAGGTTTGACTCTTCAACGAAGTCGCGATCCACGATGCGCAGCGTTCCCACGCCGGCGCGGGTGAGGGCGTTGGCCTGGGCAGTGCCGAGCGCTCCGCAGCCCAGAATTACTGCCCTGGATTCGGGCAGCGTCTCCTGCCCTTCCGCGCCGATGGGCGGGAAGAGAATCTGACGGGAGTATTTTTCGCGGTTCATGCTGGGATTCGAAGCGCAACCCGTGTGGTTGCGCAGGTCGGCCGCGAGGGCCGCCCCTACAGATGATTCTCTCACACTTTGCCGTCGGGGCAACCCTACCGTGGGCGTGATGGCCTCGCACCCAGGCAGAAAAAACTCTGGACGCACACGGTCTGCGGAGCGATGATTAAGGCCACCTGAATGCCCAGCGGCGGGGAACGCTGCCCGGATACTCTACCCGGGACGGGCCTCCTGGCCAATGAATGG
>CAVROP010000095.1:0-99154 GCA_963722675.1 uncultured Acidobacteriota bacterium | reverse complement strand
ACTCTTCGACTCCTCGACTCCTGGACTTACCGACTTTCTTGGCCTCACCCTTTGTTTTCATAGACATTCTCGCTTTGTTCCGGCGATTCTGGAGGCTCGGCAGCTCAATCTCGACTACCGCACTTCACGCCGCTGCTACCTGTAGGCCAAGGATTGCGACACAATGTCTTCCACCGCCTCAGGATCGCCTGCCGCAGGTCCGTGCCACACGCTTCCCCCGAAGGTAGTAATGAAAATCCAGCCGGGATCGCGTGGGTCGGGAATCACCCGGTGGCCCCACTTGAAATTGTAGCCAGGGATGCGGTGCCAGGTTTCGCCGCGATCAGTGGAGCGCCAAGCGGAAGACTCGAAACCGCAGGCATAGAGAATCCTCGCGTCCCGCGAGTCAACCGTGATGTCGTAGACGTGTTGATCCTGGGAAAGGACATTTCGCCAGTCATGACCGCCATCAACGGACAGAAAGATTCCGCCGTCCACCGCCCCATCGGGCGCATGGCGGCCCCAGGCGGCCAGATAAAGGCGATTCGGGTTCTCGGTATCGATGGCCAGGCCGTTCGGGCCGTTCACGCCTTCGGGCAGGGTGATTCTTTCCCAATGGTCAGCCCCGTCGTGGGAACGAAAGAGCGCTCCATCCTTCTCGTTGCCGTAGCTGCCGTCTTCGCTGCGGCGCGCCAGGATGACATAAAGAAGTCCATTTTTGTCGCGGATGAGCCGCCAGGCAAAGGGTTCGGATCCCGGCAACCCGTCGTTGCGCGGCCCCCAGGTGCGTCCGCCATCCGCGGATTTGAACACGCCTGTTCCGAAGCCTGTTACGTAGAGAACCCGGGAATAAACGGGGCTCGAAGGATCGAGCAGGATGTGGGTGGCCGCTGTGGGAGGCATGCCCTGGTTGGACGGCCGCCAAGTCTTGCCGCCGTCTTCGCTGAGGCACACTCCGCCGTCGTAGCGTTCCGGAGAAGTGTGGCGCCACATCTTGGGGCGCGGCAGGTCATGGACGTAACTCATCACGCCCCAAACGCGGCCTCGCACCTCGGGATCAAAGGTGATCCAGTAGGTTGTGTTTGTCCACTTCGGCGGCACACCCTCGGTTGAACTCGTCCAACTCCCACCGCCGTCTTCGCTGCGGAACAGGCCGATGTCCGTGTAGGCAATGAACATGTGCCGCGCATCGAAGGGGTCAAAGAAAACTCCGTAATTGGTGGTGACGTCAATTCCTGTGGTGGTGTAAGTCCGTTCGCCCACCCGCGCGGAGTAAACGGCATTCCAGGTACGCCCGCCATCGACTGTGCGCATAGTTCGGCCGAGGTCGGTGCGGTAGCAGATATTGGGATCACTCGGAGCGACTCCCAGGGAGATGCCCGGTTCGCCCCAATCCGTCCCGAAGCGCTCGGTGATCCAGGCATCGTGAACATTGGGAGCGGGGTCTCTTCCCTCTCTCCAAACCAGTTCCCAGGTAGCGCCGGAATTCTGCGTCTTGGCCACACCGTGGAACACCCCACTACTTGCGTTTAGGTCTTCGTAAGAAACATAGGCAACTTCCGCATGATTGAGGCTGGTTCCCACGCTCGTCAACTCGGCCACCCGCGAGCGCTCGGCAAAATTGGTGAGCTCAGGCGATCTCGCTGCATCCCAGGATTCGCCGCCGTCTTTGGAAATGAAGATGCCACGCCGGGAACTGCTTCGCCGCTCTCCGCCCGCCACCAGGTAAATGAGCAGATGCCCCGTCGAAGTAAATCCCGCGGACATATCCGCGGCCTGCGACACGCCCTCCGGGGACCGGCCCGGTATAAATTGGCCTCCCTTGCGGACGGTAACAGAGTCGTCCCCCAGAATGTATAGGGTACGGTCGGCAGCCGGCGAGTGCGGATCAATGAGAATCTTCCGGCCGCCCCCGCGAAGCTCCCGTTCCGTCAGGCGTTGCCATTGCGCGCCCCGGTCGCTCGAGAAGTAGAGCCCGAAACCGTCTTTCTCCCGAATCGTGGCGTAAAGTTTTCGCGAGTCGTCCGGGTCTACGGCCAGCGCCAGCACGCGCCCCGCCGGTTCGTGGGGAGCGAGGTAGACAGGAGTCGCGTGATCATCCGGCATGATGATCCTGACGTCAGGGCTGGAAGGGTAGACCAAGCCCCAGGTGCGGCCGCGATCCTCGCTTCGCCAGAGGGCATCCGCGCCGGCATAAATGACCTTGGGATCCTGAGGATCGAAGGCGAAAAAGGTCACGGGATTACGCAGATTGAACATCCGCCAGGATTGGCCGTCATTTTCCGAAATATAAGCGCCCGTCATGTCACAGGCCACCAAAACCAGGTTCGGATCGTGGGGACTGACGGCAGGATAAAACTGCGCGCCCCCGCCACCCGGCCCCAGAATCCGCCACGCGTCGAGCCGCGGCGCGGAATAGCCGGAGCTATTCTGCGTTTCCGGAATGGCCAGGTGAGTGACGAAAACAAGCAGCAGGGTGAAACACGAAGCCACAATTGAGATCACTTTGATACCTTGGTGCGCTTGGCGGGCTTTGCGCCTGGGCGTGAAAGCGGTTGGTGAGTTCATGGATTGCCTCACAGATGCAGGGGATTCTCGCAGCCCATTGGGTTCGGTCATCAAGTCCCTTTCCCTCCGGCAATCATGATAGGCTACCACAAGGGAGAGGGTTTGTCAAGCAGAAAGTGCAGAAAGTGCAGAGAAAGTGCAGAGGACAAAAAAGGCAGGGAGCCGCCCACACGCTGGTGGCGTGGGCGTCTCGCCCGCGGTGGCGGGACCGTCCCGCTCCCGCGCACGGGCAGAGCCTGTCCTGAGCACTGCGAAGGAATGCCCGTGCCACAGCGGGCGGGACGCCCGCACCACAATTTTCGAAGCAGATCCGATGGCCCTCGTGCAAAACAGGCTTGCCAGCGGACTAATCGCTAGAGTAAAAGATTAGGCCCAGGTGGATTTCTCGCACCTTCAAGGCGCAGAGGCGTGGAGCATGAAGAAGGAGGCCTGAAAAATGCATCGACGAAATCTTCTGAAGGCGCTGTCGGTTGGCGGCCTTGGGGCGTTCCTGAAACCCCTCTCGCAACTTGTTTCGGCCGAGGAGGCCAAGCGTCAGGTCAAAACCGTTTACGTGCTTTACAAATGCCACCTGGACGTGGGCTTCACCGACACCGAGCAGGGTGTGATTCGGACTTATTTCAACGATTATTTTCCCCGGGCGATGGAGATTGCCGAGAAGTTGCGCGAGTCGGGCGGCGAGGAACGCTACGTGTGGACGGTGGCGGCGTGGCTGCTTTACGAATACCTGGAGCAGGCGACTGCCGAGCAGCGCCGGCGCATGGAGAAGGCGATCGGCGACGGAGATTTTGCCTGGCATGCCATGCCTTTTACGTGGAATTCGGAGATGTTGGACGGTTCTCTGATCTCGTCCGCGTTGAAACTGTCCGCTTCGCTCGACCAGCGCTTTGGCCGGAAAACGGTTGCCGGCAAACTGACGGACGTCCCTTGCCACACACGCGGCATCGTGGGTCCGCTTGCCGAGGCGGGAATACGCTTCCTTGACATTGGCGATAATGCGGGCTGCAAAGCGCCCCAGGTCCCATTCATCAACGATGATGGAACCACTCCCTCTCAGCGCAGTAAGGACGCCCAGGAGGCAGAAGTAGACCCGCATCGCGTACCTGTTCAACTGGCGCGATGCGGGCGCGCAGACGGACCTCCCGTCGGAAATCATGGTGTTGTATCACCCCTTCGACTACGGCAGCACGGTGGCGATCCCGGGGACTGACGTTGCGGTGTCCATTCGAGTTAGAGGCGATAACTCCGGTCCGCACACCATCGAGGAGATCAAGGATTCGTACCGCCAACTGCATAGCCTTTATCCGGGCGCGCGGATCATTCCAACGAACCTCAGCGTTATCGCGAACGCCCTGGAGCCTCTTCGTTCCAAGTTGCCGGTGGTGACGAAGGAGATGGGCGACACCTGGATCTACGGAGTGGGCAGCGATCCGGGCAAGGTGGCGCGCTACCGGGAGCTGTGCCGGCTGCGGGGAGAATGGCTGTCGGACGGCAAGCTCAAGCCTGGCGACGCTACCGACCTGGCCATGACCCGAAAGCTCATCCTGGCGCCCGAGCACAATTGGGGGCTCAGCATCGGCCAGTACCTGGAACACCCGGAAGTGTATTCGCCCAAGGAACTGGCAATCGCCCGGTCGACACTTCCCGCGTTCCAGAAAGTGGACGCCGAATGGGCGGCAAAGCGCGCGGACATGGACCGGGCCGTGGAGGTGCTGCCTCCCGCGCTGCGGGAAGAGGCAAAGCAGCGCCTGGCCGGAATCGTGCCCAAGCCGCCTCACACCGAAGGCTTGGCGCCTCTCGCCCCTGGAACAGAAATCCAGGGAACGCATTTCATCCTTGGGTTGGACGCGGCAACGGGAGCCATCCGGCGGCTTCAGAGCCGTAAGACGGGGCGTGAGTGGGCTTCGGCAGAGCATCCCCTTGCCGGCTTCTGCTATCAGACTTTCACCAGCGCGGATTTTGCGCGCTTCAATAAAGCCTACAACACCAGGCCGATGGGCTACGATTTCAGCAAGCCCGGCCTGGAGAAATACCCTGTACAAAGCCGCACGTGGCAGCCCAGCGTGAAAGAGGCGCTGGCTGGGGAAGACTGCGGCCGGCCATCGGATCGTGTTGGAATTGCGCATGCCCCAAGTCGAACCCGCACTGGCCGGCCTGGTGAGCTGGCCGGAGCGACTAACGATGGAGATTCGGCTGCCCGACGGCCAGCCGGTCGTGGAGATCACGTTTCAGTGTTTCAATAAGCGGGCCAATCGGCTCTCCGAAGCGATGTGGCTGTCGATTCTCGCCTGTCGCCCCCGAAGAGGAAGGGTGGCGGCTCGAAAAGGTGAATCGTCCGGTTTCACCGCATGACGTCATCGCCGGCGGCGGCCTGCACCTGCACGCGGTCACCCGCAACGTACACTACAGCGATGCGAAGGGAAGCTTTACGCTTGAAACACTCGATGCCCCGCTGGTCTCGCCGGGCCAGCGCGGTCTGTTGGTGTTCGATAATAATCTCCCGGAGATGCAGGAAGGCGTTCACGTGAACCTCCATAACAACCTGTGGGGCACAGCCTTCCCGCAGTGGTATGGAGATGACATGCGGTTTCGGTTTGTTATTCGGGTGTGAGCGTGTATATTTAGAGCTTGGCCCCTAAATGAACGAAGGAATACCTCGCAAACGAATAGCCTGCCTTCTGTTGCTCATTGCCTCAGGGTACATGATGGTGAGCTGTGGCCGCCGGGTAAGCGAGGCTGCGCGCCACAAGGTGATTGTGCTGGGGATTGACGGGATGGACCCGCAACTCCTGCACCGCTACGAGCGGGACGGGCGCATGCCCAATTTTCAGCGGCTCGAGCAGGAAGGCAGTTTCCGCGAACTGCGCACCAGCATCCCGCCGCAGAGCCCCGTGGCGTGGTCGAACGTGATTACGGGAATGAACCCGGGCGGGCACGGGATTTATGATTTCATCGAGCGCGATCCCAATACCATGCTTCCCGAATTCTCGATGGCGCGTGTGGAAGCTCCCGCGCACACGCTCTCCCTGGGCAGTTGGGTCATTCCCCTTTCGGCTGGGAAGGCCCTCTTGTTAAGGCGAGGCAGGGCTTTCTGGCAAATCCTGGATGAGCACGGGATCCCCGCCACGGTGCTTCGCATTCCTGCCAATTTCCCTCCCGCGGAATCCCGCTCGCGAACCCTGGCGGGCATGGGCACGCCGGACATGCAGGGCACCTACGGGATATTCTCGTTCTATACCGACGACCCGATGGATGGAGAGGGCGAGCGCAGTGGAGGCGTTATTTACCCCGTCCAAGTGCAGGACCACCAGGTCTCGGCGAAATTGTATGGGCCGCCGAACACGTTTCGAAAAGGGTCGCCGCAGGTTCCTATCGACTTCACCGTCTGGATTGATCCTAACCAGCCGGTTGCGAAGATTGCAATTCAGGATCAGGAGATTGTGCTCCGCGAGGGCGAATGGAGTGATTGGGTCCAGGTAAAGTTCACCCTGATTCCAGGCCTCGCGAGCGCCACCGGGATTTGCCGGATGTTCATGAAGGAGCTCAGCCCGTACTTCAAACTCTACGTCTCGCCGGTCAACCTTGATCCCTCTCAACCCGCGTTGCCGCTGTCCACACCCGCCAGCTACTCGAAGGAACTCTGGAAACAAGTCGGCTTCTATTACACCCAGGGCATCCCTGAGGACACCAAGGCGCTTTCCGACCGCGTCCTCACCGATGGTGAATACCTGGAACAGGCGCGGATCGTGTTGGCCGAGCAATTGAAGTTCTTCGATGTCGAGTTGGCCAAGCTTCACGGCGGAATGCTCTTCGCCTATTTCTCCAGCCTGGACCAGAACGCGCATATGTTCTGGCGGGCGTTTGACAAAAACAGCCCGGCCTACGATCCGGACGTGGCCGCAAAATATGGGGATACGCTCGAATGGTTCTACCAACAGATGGACCAGATGCTGGGGAGGGCACTGGCCAAGGCGGACGGAGACACAACCGTCATCGTCATGTCCGATCACGGTTTTGCTCCCTATGATCGTTCCTTCAATTTGAACACCTGGCTGCTGAGCAACGGCTATATTGCGCTCAAGCCCGGCGAGAGAAGCAAGCCGGGCGACCTCTTCACCGATGTCGACTGGACGCACACGCGCGCCTATGGTCTGGGGCTCAATGGCCTGTTCCTGAATCTGCGCGGCCGGGAGCGGTGGGGGATGGTAGCGCCGGGGGCGGAGGCGGAAGCGCTACAGAACGAAATTCGCGACAAGCTGCTCGCCGTACGCGATCCGTTAAATGGCTTGGCGCCCATCACCCGCGTTGACAGGGCACAGGACGTCTATTCGGGCGAGAGCGTTCGCGACGCTCCGGATTTGGTGGTAGGATACAATCGCGGGTATCGGGCGGGCTGGGCGACAGATTTAGGGGAATTCACCACGGATGTTCTGGAACCGAACACCGAACCCTGGAGCGGGGATCATTGCATCGACTACACGCTTGTTCCGGGAGTGCTGTTGAGCAATAAGAAAATTGTCATGCAAGCGCCTGGCCTGACGGATATTGCTCCCACGGTGCTCGCTGAGTACGGCATTGCCAAGCCTGCGAACATGGTGGGGCAATCGGTGCTTAAATCGGAAGGGAACGTCCAAAGGTAAAAGTGAATCGGCGTTCGATGTCATTCTGAGCGAAGCGAAGAATCTCGCCCTGTTCTTTGTTCCTCGCTTCGGCCAAACCAGAGCGAGATTCTTCGCTTCGCTCAGAATGACAGGCGCGCTGAAGGCGAGAAAGGAGTCGGCACGTGCTGGGTAATCGAATTAAACTGGATGATGAACTGTTTGAGAAAATAAAGAAGTGCTCTGAGATGGCCGGTTACTCTTCCCCGGATGAGTTCGTTGTCCACGTTCTCGAGAAGGAGGTCACCGCCATCTTGGGAACGGGCGCAGATTCGGATGACGAAGAAGCCGTGAGGAAGCGCCTGAAGGGCCTGGGGTATATCGAGTAACGGAGGTGCTTCGCTGAGGCTGATTGACGGCGCATTCGATCTGATCTTTTGGCCGTTCCGCAATTCCGGTCCTATGTACGGGCTGATCGTGGTTTCCTTCCTGACCGGCTTGGCCGCCGTGCTGGTATTCGGGTATGTTTCGAACCAGGAGAGCTTGCGGCGGATCAAAAACCGCATCCAAGCACACTTACTTGAACTTCGCCTTTTTCCGGACCAGCTCGGCGTTGTCTTGAAGGCGTATGGGCGGGTGCTGCGTTGGACCGTCGCATACCTGACGTACAACCTGAAGCCCTTGGCCATTCTTATGCTCCCTTTGGTGATTATTATGGTGCAGCTCGACCTGCGCTTGGGCTCGAGGCCCTTTCGAGCCCATGAATCGTTTATCCTGACAGCCAAACTCGCTGAACCAGGCGCGCTAGACTCGGGCTCGCTGCAGTTGCCGAAGGGGCTGACTTTGACTGCTCCTCCCGTAAACATTCCCGCTCTCCAGGAGGTGGACTGGCGAATTCGTGCGGATGAATACGGCGTGTTCACGCCGAGTGTGGTTGTGGGGGGCAAGTCGTTTGCAAAACAGGTGGTTGTGTCAAAGGAGATAACTCCTTTGGCTTCAGAGCGAGGGCGGGAAGGTATAATGGAATGGTTTATGAATCCGGTGGAGCCGCCACTTCCCAGGAGTGGGCCATTGCGATCGCTGGAAATAAACTATGCGGCGCGCTCCCTGGACTTGGGCTACTTCACCACCAATTGGTTAGTAGTTTTTCTGGTTGTTTCGCTGGTGTCTGGATTTATCCTCAAAATGGTGCTGGGTATAGAGATTTGAACGATCCTAGGCAAATAACCGGTGACAGGACCCCTTGCCGGTCGCGCGACGGCTGGGGAGAGCGGCGTGGCGCCGAAGTGCTATTGGTGGTCCTGGCGATTCTTCTGCTGACTCCGGCTGCCTTACAGGCTTATGTTGGGCCCGGGGCCGGCTTTGCTTTTCTTTCTTCGTTCCTGACTCTCTTTTTGGCTTTCCTATACTCGCTGTTTGCGTTTGTTACCTGGCCGGTTCGCCGGCTTTTTCGCTTGAGGCGCGGCAGGCGAGCCTATCGTCACGCCCAGGTGAAGCGCGTGGCGATTGTCGGCTTCGACGGCATGGATCCTAACTTGGCCGAGCGCTACATGCGGGAAGGGAAGCTGCCGAATTTCGCGAAGCTTCGCGACCAGGGGACCTTCCGCCGCTTAGCGACCACTTGCCCGCCTGATTCGCCTGTCGCCTGGTCCACCTTCATGACCGGAGTCAACCCCGGCAAACACAATATCTATGATTTTTTGGGACGTGACCTTGGCAATTATCTGCCTTATCTCTCTTCCGCGCAGATTCGCGATGCTAAGAAGACCTTGCAGATTGGAAAGTACACGATCCCGCTCGGAAAGCCGCGGGTGAAACTGCTCCGCAAGGGCATTCCGTTCTGGCACTTTTTGGGGAAGGCGGGAGTCTTCTGCTCCGTGCTGCGAGTTCCGATCACGTTTCCGCCGGAGAAGTTTGAAGGCGTGCTGCTGTCGGGCATGTGCGTGCCGGACCTGCAAGGAAGTCAGGGTACTTTTTCCTTCTACTCGAGCGGGGGCGTCGCCGGCGGCGACAAGCCGGAGGGGGGCGTGCGCTTCGCGCTCGAGCGTGATGGGAAGCGTTTCCGTTCGTACATTCCCGGGCCTGAGAACCCATTGCGGCGCCAACCCGGCATGCCTCTGCGTCTCGAGTTCAGCATTGAGCCGCTCGCGGAGGATGAGAAGGCTGAAATTGAGATTGACGGCCGCCGCTTCGAGCTTCGCAAAGGCGAGTACTCGGAGTGGGAAGAGTTGAAATTCAAGGCCGGGCTGGGAATCAAAGTTCACGGGGTCTGCCGGTTTTTCCTGAAGGCCCTGACGCCGCACGTCGAGCTCTACGTCAGTCCGGTGAATATTGACCCCGGCCGGCCGGCACTCCCCATTTCCCACCCCCTCATCTATTCGGTCTATCTGGCGAAGCTCCTGGGGCCATACGCCACGCTGGGTCTCGCCGAGGATACCTGGGCGCTGAGCGAGGGCGTGTTAGACGAGGAAGCCTTTCTCAAGCAGTGTTATCTCATTCATGACGAGCGCGAGCGGATGTTTTTCGACGCGCTCGAAAAAACCCCGCGCGGCCTGTGCGCCTGTGTGTTTGACGCCACGGACCGGATTCAGCACATGTTCTGGCGCTACCTTGATCCGAACCACCCTGCCGTGAGTTCTGAGCCTGATCGTCGCCGCTTCGGAGGGACGATCGAAGATCTGTACCGGCGCATGGACGATTTGGTCGGCCGGATTCTCCAGCGGCTGGGTGATGAGGGCGTTCTGATGGTGGTCTCGGACCATGGCTTCAATTCTTTCGCGCGGGGAGTGAATGTCAATAGCTGGCTGTGGCGCAACGGATACCTCGGCCTGAAAGACGGGGCGGGGAGAAGCGGCGAGTGGTTCGAGAATGTGGATTGGGAACGTACGCGTGCCTATGCACTGGGTCTTAACGGACTCTACATCAACCAGCGTGGGCGGGAGCATGGCGGGATCGTGTCGCCCGGAGAAGAGACGCGATCTCTGAAACGTGAACTGCAGGAGAAACTCCAGGCGTTCACCGACCCGGCCACCGGCCACGCGCCCATCACACACGTCAGGGACAGGGACGCCATCTACAAAGGGCCATTCCGGGAAAATGCCCCGGACCTGATCATTGGTTATGCCAAAAGCTATCGGGTGGGTTGGGATTCGGCCAAGGGCAAGGTTACAGAGGCCGTTCTAGAAGATAATTGCAAGGCCTGGAGCGGCGACCACTGCATCGATCCTCTGCTCGTGCCCGGAGTGCTCTTCTCGAACCGAAAACTGGGTTGTGAAGATCCGGCGATCATGGACGTAGCCCCTAGCGTGCTTTCCTGGTTTGGGCTCTCGGCGCCGCCCCAGATGGATGGTAAAGCGTGGAAATTCGTGTAAAGGATGCTGCCTGAATGAAAATCTGCGTACTGGGACTCGATTGTGCGGCGCCTGAGATCGTCTTCGGTGACGAGCGCCTCAAGAATATCCGGCGGCTGATGCAGAGAGGCCTGTGGGGCCGGTTGGAGAGCGTCGTTCCTCCCATCACCGTGCCGGCATGGATGTGCATGTGTACCAGCCAGGACCCGGGATCGTTGGGCGTTTATGGTTTTCGCAATCGCAGGGATTACTCTTATGCGGGCCTCGGCAGGACCGACTCGCGAGCCATCCGCGCTCTGGCCATCTGGGATTATCTGGCGCTGGAGGGGAAGAAAGCCATTGTGTATGCAGTTCCGCCGAATTATCCGCCGCGCAAGCTCAATGGAATAAGTATCGGCTGCTTTCTGACTCCCGACGCGCAGAAGAACGACTTCACTAATCCTGCCGACATCAAGACAAAGATCACGGAATTAGTGGGCGATTACTCTGCGGATGTGAAAGGTTTTCGGACCGATGACAAAGAGTGGCTGAAGCGGCAGATTTTTGAACTCAGCCGGAATCACTGGAAAGTGGTGCACTGGCTGCTCGCCAATCAGGAGTGGGACTACTTTCACTATGTTGACATCGGGCTGGACCGGGTGCACCACGGCTTCTGGAGTTTTTCCGACAAGCTTCATCGGCATTACCAGGCCGGTAATCCCTACGAAAGTGTAATTCCGGAGTACTACCAATGGCTTGACGAACAGATCGGGATCGCTCTCGAGTCGCTGCCCTCCGACACCATTGTGCTGGTGGTTTCCGACCACGGCGCGCAGCGCCTGGACGGCGGCTTCGTCGTGAATGAATGGTTGGTGAAGGAGGGTCTGCTCGTGCTCGACGAGCTTCCCACCCAAGTGACGGAGTTTGCGAAGCTCAAGGTGAACTGGGCAAAGACGCGAGTCTGGAGCGAGGGAGGCTACTACGCCCGTGTATTTTTCAACGTTCAGGGACGGGAGCCTCAAGGTATCATCCCGCCCGGCGATTACGAATCCTTCCGGGACGAGATCAAGTCGCGCTTCGAGGCGTTGAGGGATGACGAGGGACGTCCGCTCAACTCTCCCGTGTTCAAGCCCCAGGAGATTTATCGCAACGTGCGCAACGTGGCCCCCGATCTGATCGTGCATTTTGGCCGGCTGTTTTGGAGGTCGATAGGCAGCGTGGGGCACGGCCGGTTGCACGTCCAGGAGAACGATACGGGGCCTGACGCGTGCAATCACGCGCAGTTCGGGATGTTTGTGCTGGCGGCGCCGAACTGCCCGCTGCACGGCGAATATAGCGGCGCGCGTCTGCTGGATATCGCCCCAACCCTGCTCGACCTGGCCGGTTCCCCGATCCCGAAAACGATGCAGGGACGGTCGTGGCTTAAACGTAGCGCCGACCTTTAGAGCCTGCCCTGAGCGAAGCGAAGGGTCGGCATTCGTCATGCTGACCTGAAGGTCAGTGCTACGAACGGGTTGAAATAAGCGCCCGAATCTGCGCGCGCAGGGCCGCTCCGCCGGCAATGAGACCGGAGAGGCGAGGCGACGGATTGTTGAATGTGGGCGCGGACCCGTCCAAGCACTCCACAAACCCACCTCCTGCCTTGACCAGCGCGACTCCGGCCGCAACATCCCATTCGTGCTTGGGGGTCAACGTCCAGGTCGCGTCGGCGAGACCGGCTGCGACCAGCGCGAGCTTGTAAGCCACCGATCCCGTGCGGCGGATTACTATGGGCGCATCACGAAAAGGTTCCCAGTCGCCCCTCTTCATTTCACTGCGGCTGGCCAAGACGACTGCCCCCTCAAGCTTGGTCAGGGCACTGGCATGGGTCCGCTTGCCGTTGTAGGTTAACCCGCTGGCTATCGAACCAAGAAACTCCTCGCCGGTCGAGGGATTCGAAATTCCGCCGGCCACCGCTTTGCCATCTTCGACCAGTGCAACCGAAACGCACCACTCCGGAATTCCCGCCACGAACTCGAGCGTTCCATCCAGCGGGTCGACTACCCAGACTCGTTGCCTCTCCAAGCGGGCAAGGTCGTCGGTGCTCTCTTCGGAAAGCCAACCTTCTCCTTCACGCAGGAGCGCCTCTCGCAAAACCCGGTCCGCGATCCGGTCCGCTTCGGTTACCGGGCCGCGGCCCGAGGGTTTCTGATCGGCCTTCACCGCTCCTGGGACGAACGAAGAAATGGCGGCTACAGCTTGTTGCAACGCTTCGTGAATACGTTCTAGATCGTCCATATCAGGTCAGGTCACGCACGTTCACCGATAGTCCACAATCAGCCGGAGCGATGTTAGTTCGCCGGCGGTTTGTCGGTGTCTTTCGTTTCTGGTTTCGCTTCTTCCTTGTCGTCAACGGGCTTGGAGAGATGGAGTTTGCTTATCTCTTTGGCTCCCTTCCCGGGATCCTCAGGCGTGACCTTGATCCCAGTTGCAGCGGCTCCGGCGGTCCATTTGAAGTAATAGGTTTTGCCGGCCTCCGCCTCAAACCGGGCCCGCTCGTGTTCTTTCTGCCTGGCTTGATTGGCGGCCGCCATGGCGGACATGGTGACGCTTCCGTAGTACTCCTTGGGAAATCCGGCGATCACAACAGTACCCGGCTCGACTTCCGTGAATTCGTATTCGCTGCTGAGGAGTTTGCCGAGATGTTTGCCGTTGACATAAATCTCGTCGTGTGAGGAAGAGCCGGTAAATCTGTAGGTGCGGTAGATACAGACGATGGCTTTGCCGCTGGATGGCGCGGGAAGTACGGACTCAGTTTTGTCCTTTGCGAAGGAGATGAACCCGGTTAAGAGAACGGCCATCGCACCGAATGCGAGCAGAAGGCTTGCGAGTGACCTGCAAGCTCCCCTGGGGCAAAGCGCTGCGACGCTACTGAAAACAGTGTTACGCATGGAAGCACTCCTTTGTTTGGGTTCGGAATCTTGTGAGCAGTATGGGCCGGAATTTCCATTATGATCTCCGGCTCGACCGGCACTATAGACCTGGCGGCTCCCGAATGCAATGGCCAGCCAAGAGCAATCCAGGTTCTTGATGGCTTGTGCGATTCCGCCGCCAACATACACTCAGCCACTTCCTCACGGAAGTCCAATCCAGCAAACATAACCCATTCGTGCCGCTGGAAAGGAGGGGGGAAGGGGCTTCGGATGAACTGCGGACGCCCCCATCCCCCAACCTAGCCCTAGCTCTAGTTGTCTGTCCCTGCGTTGTATACCAGGATGGACGGATAAGCAGTGCTCGGGCCGTCCACCTGGATGAGCTGGGAACCGGAAATGATCACGCCGATAGCGACCCCGGGATAGAGCAAGGAGCTGAAGGTTCCGTCGGCATTGACCGTCAGCGTGGCGCTCAGCGGTAGGCCTCCGAGCTGGATCGCGATGAGTGACGTGCTGTCGCCAGTGCCCGTCAGGCTGCCGCTGCCGGTAATTGTGGCCTCACCGGTCAGCGTTTCGTTGACACTCTGGTTGACCACCTCTTGCGTGCCGATGTCATAAGTGCCGGCGGTGATCGAAGTTGCCGACTGCGGTACGAGCTGTCCGAGTAAGACCCCAGGGTCGTCCGTCCCCATCATGACGCCGGTGTTATTCCCGGTCAGGTAGAAGACAGGCAGGTAGCTCCAGGTCGTGCCATCGAAGTACACTCCGCAATCGGCGCCACTGGTTACCACTCTGCCAAACGTGTCGATTGTATAATCGCACGTTGCCGTGCTCGGATTGGGCGATGTCCAACCCCCCTCAACATCGTGGTATATGTTGGCGGTGAGGGTGCTTGAACTGGTAATGTTGACCACGGCAAACTCAACATTTTCCAGCCCCGTTGCATAGAAGACGAGATTCTGGCCGGTAGTTAAGGTCGGGGAACTGCTCTGCACTTGGCCGTAGCCGACCGCAAGGAAGATCCCGTTAGCAAGTGTATCCGTAGTGAGTTCGATGAGGTATGTACTGGACACCAGGTAGCCCACCAGGTCCAAAGTGGTACCCTTCGCCAGCGTAGTAGACGCGGTGCCACGGCCGGTGATTGGATCGAAAGTAGAGATGCTCGTTCCGGAGACGCTCGTGTAATTAAAGTGCCTACCCTCGACGTTTACGTCATATTCCCCACTGGTGCCGCCCCCGCCGCCCGAGCCGATGAAACCAATACGGTACTGGGTTGACAGGCCGTAGATGCCCTGTGCCTGGAAGACCCATTTGCCTCCGGGAGCCTGACTGGGGACGTTCTGCAAGAATATCTGCCCCGAAGCAATGAACGGACTCGAGCCGGACTCCCATTCCTGCACGGTGCCCGCCGAGGCCACACTCGACGTAGCTGCAAGGGCGAAGCGAGTCGTGTAAGTGTAGAACGGTGTTTCGATGGTGGCGCAACCGCGGCCGTCCGAGCCGACGGAGTAGGAACTGCCGCTGGCCGTGACGCTGTTCGACTGGACGCCTGGGGATACGCCGTTGGCATCAACATATCCGGCGGTGATGTGCCCGCTCCCATCGGCAGTGAACGAGCCGATGGCAGCCTGGAAGCCCGAAGAGTTAAAGCCGCTCAGGGTGAAAGCGTACTGCCCTTTGAGGATCTTCTCATTCCCCGTGCCGCAGCCGGTTGAAGGAGCAACGATGGTGATGCTCAACGCTACAGTCTTGCTCTGGGCTGGCGAGCTTGAATCTGTCACCGTGAGCGAAAAGTTCGCGGTGCCGGCAGCCGTGGGGGTCCCGGCGAGGTTCCAATTCGTACCAGAACCGCTCAGACTCAACCACCCAGGAAGCGTTGATCCGCTGGCCACGGTCCAGGCATAGGGCGGCGTCCCCCCAGACGCATCGAGCGGCGCGCTGTAAGCCGCGCCCACCGTAGCGTTGGGCAAGCTCGTCGTGACGATGCTGAGGCCCACGTTATTGATGACGAGCGTGAACTGCTGATTGACACTCTGCGGCGGACTACTCGAATCTGTCGCCGTGACGGTGAAAGTGAAGCTGCCGTAGGCAGTGGGCGTGCCGGAAATTACCCCCACGCCGTTAGCGCCAGCCTGCAGCGTCAACCCGGCAGGCAAAGTTCCCGCCGTTACGCTCCAAGTGATCGGGAGTGTGCCACCGCTGGTCTGAATGTTCTCGCTGTAGGCGATCGCCACGGTCCCGGCGGGGAGTGACGTGGTGGTGATGCTCAGCGCTGGATTGATGGTGATGCTCAGTGCCTGAGTCTTGGTCTGTGCCGGGGTACTGGAATCGGTGGCAGAGACGGTAAAATTCGAAGTGCCCGCCGCAGTCGGCGTCCCGGAAATCGTACCCGAACTGCTCAGAGACAGTCCCGCCGGCAAACTCCCTTGAGAGACGCTCCAGGTGATGGGACTTGTGCCCCCAGCACTCTTCAGCGTGGCGCTGTAAGCGGATTTCACCGTGCCGTTGGGCAAGGAGGTGGTTGTGATGGTTAATCCGGCATAGATCGCGATACTCAACTGTTGTTGCGCGGTCTGCTGCGGTGTGCCTGAATCTTTGGCTTGGACCGTGAAACTGGAAGTCGCGGCCGTTGTGGGGGTGCCGGTGATCGTTCCGTTGCCGCTCAAGGCCAATCCCGCTGGCAGACTGCCGGAGGAGACACTCCACGTAATGGTCCCCGCGCCGCCACTCGATCCGAGGGTGGCGCTATAGGCCGTGCTGACCAAGCCGTTGGGCAGGGTAGTGGTGGTGATGACCAGTTTGGGAATGATGGTGATGGTCAATGGCTGCTTTGCGGTCTGGGGTGGAGTGCCGGAATCTGTGGCGGTGACGGTGAAGTTCGTCGTGCCCGCAGCCGTGGGCGTGCCGGAGATGTTGCCTGAACCGCTCAGAGTCAACCCTCCTGGCAGGCTTCCGGTGGTTACGCTCCAACTGATCGCTCCCGTGCCACCCGAAGCGGCCAGCGAGGCGCTGTAAGCCGTACCAGCAATCCCGTCGGACAGCGATGTCGTGGTGATGGTCAACCCGACGAGATTTGATTGTGACGCTCAACTTTTGGGTCGCGGAGAGTGGCCCGCCTTGTGCTCCCGAGGAATCGGTTACCTTTACCGTAAAAGTTGCGGTCGCCGCCGCGGTGGGCGTGCCTGAAATCGTTCCCGTGCCGCTCAGTGAAAGGCCCGTAGGCAATGCAGAGCCTGAGGCCAACGCCCAGTTAAGCGTGCCCGCGCCGCCACTGGCCTGCAAGCTGGCGCTGTAGGCTGTACCGACGGTACCGCTGGCGAGCGAGGTGGTGGTAATGCTGGGCGCCGGGGTAACGACCACTGCCGAGGTCACGGACTTTGTTGAGTCACTGACAGAAGTTGCCATGACCGTTACGGTCATATTCGCGGAAACGGTAGCGGGTGCATTATAGGTGGCCGCGGTCGCGGTTTTATTCGAGAAGGTCCCGCAAGCGGTCCCGCTGCACGATGTTCCCGACATGCTCCAGCTTACCCCACTGCCACTGGTGTCATTGGCAACCGTGGCCGAGAAATTCAAGCTCTGCCCCTGATCGATGGTTGTCTGAGCGGACGGCGAGAGGGAAACAGAGATCACGGATGCGGGCTGGTTGTTCCCACCGCAAGCGCAATAGAAGAATATGGCTGAAAGTATCAAGACAAGCTTTTTCATGATTAGGTCACTCTCCCATTCTCGATTTCACTCAGACTGCGTAAACCAGAGGTAAAATGACTCAAAGTTTCTTCGGGCGGAGGGGTGGTCGGGCGCTAGCAGCTCCGGGCAGGTCATTTCAGCGCCAAATTGCCCGCATAGCTCCCGAGTAGTACTACCGAGTGCTGGTACTAACGAGTGATGTAACTGGTAAGAGAACGTGGTATGCTGTCGCGGAAATAGCGCGCCGATGGAGGCAGACTTGGAACTCGCGAAGGGGGAAATAACGTTACTGTTGACAAAGTGGAAGGACGGCGACCTATCAGCTTTTGAGGACTTAATGCCCCTTGTCTACCCCCACCTTCGGGAGGTGGCCGCAGCCTACATTCGTCGCGAACGGAATCCGGACGTCCTTCAGGCCACGGCTTTGGTCCACGAGCTTTACCTCCGGCTGTTAAAACAGAAGAAGACGGAGTGGGGCGATCGGCAGCATTTCTACACCTTCGCCGCCAAGGTGATGCGGATGATCCTGATCGACCATGCGCGCCAGATCCAAGCCCAGATGCGAGGCGGCACTTTTGAGCGCATCCCCCTCAGCGACGACCTGACGTGGGTTAATATCGGCAGCCCGGAATTGCTGGACTTGAATCACGCCCTCGACGAACTGAACGTGCTCGACGCTTACAAGGTACAACTCGTCGAGTTGCGCTATTTTCTTGGTTGTACGGCCGAGGAGACAGCATCCTTGTTACAGGTCTCGAAGGCGACGGTAGACCGCGACTTGAGGTTCACCAAGAGCTGGTTGTACCGGCGCATCCACCCCGGCATGGTTGAGAACGAAGCCTGATGAACCCAACCCCGGAACGTTTTCTGCAGATTGAAGCGATCTTCCACGAGGTCCTCGAAGCTCCCGATGAAGCACGAGCGGCATTAATTGATACCCGATGTCACGGGGACAGCGATCTCGCAGCCGAGGTGCGTTCGCTGCTTCGGGCGTGCGAGGCTCAAGAGCATTTGAGCGCATCCCAGCCGCCGCAACCGGAAGGCGGCGAGGACGACCAGCGCAGGCGCAAGAGGATCGGGCCTTACGAGTTGGACCGCTTGCTGGGACGCGGCGGCATGGGCGCCGTCTACCTGGCGCATCGAGCCGATGGCCAGTTCGAGCAGCAGGTCGCCATCAAACTCATCGACCTTCCCCTGGCAACGGACCTGTTTCGGGAGAGGTTCCGCCAGGAACGGCAGATTCTGGCTGAACTCCAGCATCCCTATATCGCCCGGCTGCTCGATGGCGGCGTCACTCCGCAGGGCGATTTGTATCTGGTGATGGAGTACGTGGATGGAGTTCCCATTCATCGTTTCTGCGAACAGAGGGGCCTCTCTGTGGCCCAGCGGATCGCGCTGTTCCTGCGCGCTTGCGAGGCCGTCCAGTTCGCTCATCAGCATTTCGTCGTCCACCGGGACTTGAAGCCGGATAACATCCTGGTGGCTGCAGACGGGACTCCCCGCTTATTGGACTTCGGAACCGCCAAGCTCCTTTCTCCCTCTCCGTTAGAGCCCGACAGCAAACTTACTCGCGAAGGATATCAATCGTTTACGCCGCAGTACGCGAGCCCGGAACAGGTGCTCGGCAATCCTATTACGACTGCCTCGGACACTTACTCGCTGGGCGTTCTGTTGTATCTGTTGCTGGCCGGAACGGTGCCCTATGAACTTAAGGAGCTTACCACCGCGGAGATGCTGCGCGTGATCTGTCAAGAGCCTCCACGCAAGCCGCCGCGAGAGTTGGGTTCCGCCCGGCGTCTGGACGCCGACTTGGAGGCGATCCTTCTCAAGGCGCTGCGCAAGGAACCCCAGGAGCGCTATCTCAGCGCCGAACAGCTCAGCGCCGACCTTCGCGCTTATCTCGAGGGCCTGCCGGTGGCGGCGCGGCGCGGTACGCTGCGGTATCGAGCCGCCAAGTTCATCCGCCGCCGGCGGTTCAGCGTGGCGGCAGCGGCGCTGCTGGCTGCCTCCCTAATCGCGGGCGTCGTCGGCGTGTTATGGCAGGCTCGAGTGGCCAATGCGGAGCGGCGCATGGCTGAGGCGCGCTCCGCAGACCTGCGCCAATTGAGCAACAGCCTGCTCTCCGAATTGGACGAAGCCATCAAGGAACTGCCGGGCTCGACGGGGGTACAGAAATTACTCGTCACGCGCGTGCTCGAACACCTGGACCGCATGGCGAACGATGCGAGGGGAGACCGCCAAACCCAATTGGATCTTGTCGACGCTTACACGCGGCTGGGGAATATTCAAGGCAATGCTTACGATCAGAACCTGGGTGATCCTACGGGCGCGCTAGTCAGTCTCAGTAAGGCTCTGGCCATTGCGCAGCCGCTTGCGGCCTCCAATTCGCAGGATCGCGAGGCCATTCGGGGGCTGGCGTGGGTCCAGCAATCGCGCAGCGAGATTCTTTGGCAGACCGACAGAACCCCGGAAGCAATTCCCGTCATGCGGGAAGCCGTGAAGAATTTTGACGCGCTGATTGCAGACCTGCATGCCCCTGCCGGGCGGGTCTGCGACGTTGCTTCGGCCTATGGCACACTGGGCGACGAATTAGGGCAGAGCGGCACCGCCAGCCTCGCGGATTCCGCCGGCGCGATTTCCGCCTACCGGCAATCGGTGGTGTTGGACCATCGTGTCCTCAGCACCGACCCCAATTTCGTACGCGCCAAGCGGGGTCTCTCCATCAACGGACTCAAAATCGGCAGCGTGGAAATGGAGACCGATCCAGCGGAAGCTCTGAAGGAGTTTCAGCTTGCTTTGCAGCGTATCGAAACTATGCCCAGGGCCGACCAGGACAGCCTTTCCAACGTGCGAATTCGCCACATGCTGCTGCGCAAGGAGGCAAACGCTCTGGAGCGATTGGGCGAGTTTGCGCAGGCAGTCCCTCTCTTCGAGCAGGCCCTTGTGCTCGCCACGCGCATTTCAGCCCAGGACCAGAAGGACTCGCGGGCTCTATTCGATTTAGTAACCGTGCTGGACGATGAAGCAAAATGCTACGAGGATGCCGCCGATCCGGTATTAGCTGCGAATCCTGGCGATCGGCGCGTGAACCTGGTGCTTGCTGAGAAGAAATTGGCACAAGCAGCGGCTGTTATGGAGCGTTTGCTGAAACAAGATCCGTCAAACGATGTCTGGACCGCATTTCATGCCAACATGGAGGTGCGAATCTCCGTAAGCCAAAGCAGCCTGCACACTGCTGGAGCTTGGGAGGAATCAGCGAGAAAAGCGCTGGTCGTCTTGAGGGAAGTGGCGGCGAAGCCTCAGGCCTCCCCCATGGTGCTCGACCAGGCGGCCAATGCCTTTTTAACTGTCCAACCAGCGGCCCTTCGGGATCCACGGCTGGCCGTCTCCTGCGCCGAGCGCGAGGCGGCCAGGAGTCCCGCCAAGACTCCCTCGAGACTGTTGACCCTCGCCCAAGCCTACCGTGCCTCCGGCCAGATCGAAAGCAGCCGTGCAGCCGCAAGGGAAGGGTTGGCGCTGTTACTCCCGCCACAACCCGGAAGTGTGAAACCGAACATCCGCAAACTGCTTGAAAAAGCCAGCGAGTAACCCATCTCACCGGGGTTTCCCTCGGGGTCGCCCAAGGCGGCCACGCGGGCCAGCCGACGCTGCGCGGCGGGGTACATCTGCTGCGGCGAACTAAGAGTCCCAACGGAGGGGCAGCCTCTTTTGCCGTCCTGTGTCTCCCCCTCCACGCTCGAGGGCGCTGTGGCTCAGGTCGAGCGTTTGCACGGCGGGCTCCGGTTCTTCCTCGAACACAAGCGGATTTCCCTCTCTCACGAAACGGCGGTTGTAGACCCTCAGCCACCCCAGTCCCGCGAGAAGAATGGCCAGCGAAACCACAAGTTCCGCGGGATGCGCCAGAATCCAGTCTTCCAGGCGCGCTAGCGAGTAGGCGTAACTCGAAAACATCAGCCAGCACCCAAACCAGACGACGAAGTTCCCGGACTTGCTGGCGAGGTACGAGCAAGTAAACGGCACTTTCTGAAAGCGGAGCAGCAGGACTTCGATGAGGATCAGGGTTAGGACGCAATCCAGCAGGCAAGCGGCGGCTGCCTCTCCAAAACTCAGGTGCAGGGCGTAAATCGGAAAGGCGAGCGTCAAGATTGGAAGCGTCCCCAAAACAATCATAGCCTTGCGGACGCCAGAGAAAAGCGCGGGGTTGGTTTGCCTTTCGGTAAGTCGGAAAATCCAATTCGCGCGAACCTCCGCCGGTATTTCAAAGATCAGCCGAGTTCCGGACAACACGAAAAAGGAGATGATGAGTGGGATAGAGAGGAAAATTGCGGCGTGGCCTGACGCGGTCGCCACAGCGTTGCGCGACAGAAGTGCGGCAGCGCTTTCCAGCGCCAGCGCCACGCCCACGCCTGTGTAGGAGGCAAAGAGGAGCCGATGGCGGCGGTCGCCGAGTATGGTCTTGAATACGAAGCTGAACGTGACGCGCTCCAATGTCTCCCGAAGAAAGAGGCGATGCGTGAGCCGCCGCAGAACTCGCCCCGCATGCCAGGATTCCCGGGGTGGTAGCTCGCCGGCCTCCAGCGAGCGCCTCAAGTGCCTGCGGTAGCTCGCCAGGTAAGTTGCAATTGAAATCACCAGCACCGCAGCAACGCCCAGCACGGCTTTCCGCGCCAGCGGGAGGTAGGCGGGGTCGGGATAATGAAGCATCGCCCGGTAAAGTCCCAAGAACCACAAGGGAGGCAGCCAGCGGGCGAGAGGGCCATGGGAGTGAAGCAGCACGGAAAGATCACCGATGAGCTTTGGCAGGAGCAGGGAAAACATCAGCACGGAGGCGATTAACCCGCCCTGGAGGTAAGCGGACGCTTTCTCGAACCAGCGATAACTCAGCACCGAAAGCAATAACCCTTCGAGTGCCACGAAAAAGAGAAAACTGAAAGCGCTCGCCGCCGCCATGGTCAGCCCGTGAACAAGGGACCACCGGCAAATGCCGCCGAAGGTGACATGCGTTCCCCCGGACGCGGCCAGCGGAAACCCGAACGTACCTGGGGCGCCGACAGCCGTAGCAAACAGGCAAAGGAACAAGATCAGAGCCGAAGCTTTAGCAAGAAAGATGCTCCCCGCCCGGATGGGCAGTGGTACGAGTGTAAGGAAGTCCAGGCGGTCGGGAAAGAAGGAGTCCCACTCGAGGACAGCCAGTAGTCCGATCACCAACATGGACAGGCACACATAGATGAACTCATCCCGCATCGAAGTAGGGTCAAAGAGGGCGGGAGCGAGTTCCGCCATTTGTGAATAGGACGTATACAGAAAGAAAAAGTAGATGCAACCCGGTGCTGCCAAGAGGACGACGAAGTGTGCAACACCGAGCTCTGATTCTCCCTTTTGCGAAACGAACTCGTTGTCGAAGAATCGTCCGAAGAAGTGCCTGGTCAACTCGACCAGGTGCGTCTCGTCGTCGCGGGCGAGCCGGCGAAGGGCGGCGAATCGGGGCATGGCAGTCCTACTAAGCAAGCTTCATGGCTTCGACCATCTGCTGCGCCGTGGCTTCCGAATCACCCTGCGGGACGAGCTGGGAAAAGATGCCCTCCAGAGTGGGGACTTGAGTCAGGTCCCGTAAGCGCTCGACGGAGTCGGCAGCGACAACCCGCCCTTTGTGCAGGATGATCACGCGCGTGGCGACCCGCTCCACAACTTCCAGCAGATGCGAACTGTAAAGGATAGTTTTCCCCTGGCGCGCCAGGAGTCTTAGCAGGTCACGGAAAATCTGCGCCGCGCCGACGTCCAAACCGGAGAGCGGTTCATCGAAAATTACCACCTCGGGGTCATGGAGCAGCGCGGCGGATATCAGGATCTTCTGCCTCATCCCGCGGGAGTAGGAAGAACTCAAAGCATGGCGGTGCCGGTGCATTGAAAAGAGACGCAGCATCCTGTCGACCTTCTCCTCCAGTACGCCGTCAGGAATGGATCGTAGGCGGCCCACAAGTTGAAGGTAATCCCACCCCGAGAGGTAAGGATACAGGTAGGGCTCCTCGGGGACGTATCCGAGCCGGCGTTTGAAGTCCAGGAACTGGGTGCGAAGGTCACGGCCGTTGTAGAGGATGCTTCCGTGTGTGGGCTCGAGCAAGCCCACGATCATCTTCATGGTGGTGGTTTTGCCGGACCCGTTAGGGCCCAGGTAGGCGGTGACTTCGCCGGGCGACACCGAAAACGTGACGGCATCTACCGCCGGCAGCCGTGTGTAACACTTCGTCAGGCCTCTTACTTCCAGCATGGGCGCGGCCCCTAGGCAAGAATTCTAATGCTTCGTACGTTCTGCTTCGTACCGCTTTCTCTGTTCTTCCTGCGCGGCTTGGGAGGGTACGCCCAGATTGCGGCGCAGAGCGTCGGGGATTAAACCGCGATCGTACGGCTCCTGAGTGGTTGGCTCATCGGATTTGAAATAGAACTGAGTGCCGTACACTTGCGGCTGATGAATGGAGTTCAAGTACCGGTCCAGGGTTGCGGCTTCGATCCATCGAGCACTGCCTTGTCCCCTTGCGACAGCAACCATCGCCAGCGTGTGGGCTAAGAGGAAGTCGTCCGGCGTATCGCCGTGCTGGAATACAAACGCAGCTCTCTCGAAGTCTTCCCCGGTATGGAGTTTTCCGTCTGAGAGGAGTTTGCGGGTTTCCTCGCGGCGGGCCGCGTCGGCTTTCTCAACCACCCCCCAATCGATCTTTCCCACGCCAGGCTGCCGGTCTTTCTGGTCCGCCGCAAAGATCCGTTGCATCTCCGGACTCGAACTGTCGGAGTCATCCAGGAAATAACTACGCGTGCTGTCCCAATCGGTCGCGATGACGAAGGGGCCCTTTTCCTTGGTCACTGGCCATGGCTCGAAACCGGCGACGTCGACTTGCATGCTTCCACGCCCTTGACTATCGGTACAAAGCCGGAAATCATCCTTGTCGCTGTTGTTTGCGGGGTTTTGAACTGTGAAGGCGATGCAATTCGCCTTGCTACTGCTGTGGACGATCGGGTAACGAACGGCCGGCCCCTTGATACCGGAAAAGTACCCACCATTGGCGACTGAAAAGTGCTTGGGGCGGGCCAGCGAGCCGGTGAAATGGCCCGCGCTCCCCAGAATTGGCGATAGAGTCACGACGATGAAAATGCGATTTCCAAGCCTTAAGACCCAGCTTCCAGCAAATCCGAGCGTTTGCTGTGCAGGGCTATTGACGGCAAACATAACGCCGAGGAAAAGCAGCAAACTTGACAAGCGTGTAGAATGTTGGCGGCTCATGCAGTGATTATACAGTCGAAAGTCGAAAGTCGAGGAGTCGAGAAGTCAAGGTCGAGAAGTCAAGGAATCGACACCGAGGAGAGACGACGATGTTTGGCAGAACTGGATTGAAGTGTTGCCTGATGGGCTTGCTCATCTCATCAACCGCCTTAGCGGCGCCGCGCGAGGTTGCTTTCTCGCCGGGGGCCAAAAGTGTGGAAGCCTACGACTTTGTCGAAGTCACCATAAACGTGGCGGCGCCGGATGCACTCAATCCCTTTACGGATGTCACCATACTTGGATCCTTCGCCAAGGCCGGCACGAGCGAGCGCACCAACGTGGAAGGCTTCTGCGACTCGCCGGACGGCAGTGTGTTTCGGATTCGATTCATGCCCTCTGCACCGGGCGATTACACCTATGCGATTAACTTCCGTCAGGGTGGTTTCGAAAAGACCTCGACGGGCTCCTTCCGTGCCACCGACGGGCGACGGCGAGGTCCGCTTCGCGTTGACCCCAAATACCCTTGGCACTTCATCTGGCAGGGAACCGGCGAGCACTATTTCTTCAATGGTACGACGGCGTACTGGCTGCCCGGCTGGCACGATGAGCGGATCATCGACGACAGCCTGGAGCGCCTTCACCGGCTCAAGGTGAACCGGCTGCGGGTGCTGCTGGCGGGAGCGGCGAACCAGTTCTGGGGCGAAGCGGTAACGACCGGCGACAACTTCACGATGTTCCTGCGGCCATGGTTGGCAGAGGCGCCGGAGAGTTTCGACCATCCAGGGATCGATTTCACTCGCTTCAACATTCCTTACTGGCAGAAATGGGAGCGCATGCTGCGCTTTGCCCGCGAGCGCGACATGATCATCTCCGTGGTGCTGGACATTCCCACGCACCATGCCCAAGCGCCTGCCGGCAGTCCGGATGAGCGGCGCTATTTCCGCTATGCGGTGGCGCGTTTGAGCGCGTTTTCAAACATCACCTACGACTTGGGAGACGATCTCGACAGCTTTCGCGACGACAATTGGGCGCACGAGACGGGAACTCTCATTGAAAGCTGGGACCCCTATAAACACCTGGCCACCAGCCATCCGGTGAATCCCGTGCACCAGGATCGCGCGGCGGCCTGGTTTGGGTTTACTTCCATCCAGGAGTGGTCGCGGCGGCAGCACGCCTTGATGCTCGAGCAGCGCCAAATCCAATTGAAGACGGGGCGTATCATCCCTCAAACCAACGAAGAATACGGGTACGAGGACCATTACCCGCGCTGGGCTCCTCCCCCTCCGGGAGACTCCGCAGAGACCTTGCGCCACACGGCCTGGGAGATCGCGATGGCAGGCGCCTACGGAACTACTGGAGAATCCTGCCGCCGGGGCACCAACATCTGGCCGGACACCGGCGGGGGCTGGATTAACGGACGGGGCGACGACAGCATGGTGATGCTCAACGGTTACGCCCACATGGTGGATTTCTTCACCAGTTTCGAATGGTGGAAGACCGAGCCGCACGATGAACTCGTAAATAACGGAGCCTACTGCCTCGCCCAGCCCGGAGAAATCTATGCGGTCTATCTGCCGAACGGTGGGACCGTGTCGATCCGCCTCGAGCCAGGAACCTACGAGGCGAAATGGTTCAACGCCTACACCGGCGACACCGCGCCACTGCCTGTCGTCCAGGGGCCGACGTGGACGTCGCCGGAAGCCCCGGGCTGGCTGGATTGGGCGCTCCTTTTGCAGAAACGACAGGCTTCGGGCAAGTAGGCAGTGGGCAGGTGGGTAGATCGGCAGGTGGGCAGATAGGCAGATTGGAAGTGTGCACCCAGGGAATGGCAGTTTCCTTGACGTTGACTTCCTGCCGCGCAGACCGGATAATCCCTTTATTCAATCAATACAATCGGGATCGCGAGGAGGTGCGGAATGTCTCCAGTATCTGACCCAGGCGCGGGGAACGCGTACCGGGAGTTAATGTACAGGATTATGTTCTTTCTTGCGGCCTTGGTTATCGCCCGCTTTGTGTTAGAGGTGACCGGCACACCTCAGGCGGTGGCCCGCTACGTCTCGGCCACCGTCGGCTTGGTATTCGCCGGTATGTACCTTGCGGCGATCGGGCCACTGAAGAGAAGGCCCTTTAGTTACTCTCAGCTCGTTCTGCCTGCCTTGGTTCTGTCCGCCTGGACTGTGGGGTGGGTGATTCTCGCTACCATCGTATCCGCCGTATTCCGCCTGGAGCGGAGCCACTTTGCAGAGCGCGAGGACTACGGGAACTGGGGCCACTTGGGCACCCACGTCGTCGGACACCTTATCGAAATCGTCGCTCTGTTCGTGGTGCTGCTCCTGCTCATGGCTCTCGTTCAGCTATTGTGGCGCTGGCCAGTGACCGTCGGGCCCGGAGTCGTCATAGGGGCACTGGTCGTCATGCGGTACTGGCTCGAGGCGATGGGCGTGCCAGGATCGAATACCGCTGCCTGGAGTTCCACCGTCGCGGTTTTGATCGCCGGCTTCTATCTTGGGGGCGTGGGACCGCTCCTGGGATTGCGCGGCGGCCGGCAGCTTTTAGCTCCGGCGCTGGTGCTTGGTTGGACGTGGAGACTCTGGGTCTACATCGCCATGCTGATGAGCGCTCTTCCTACTCCGTACAAGACTCACTTCTTCGATCGCTCGCCTGGCAACGTGCCGGCCCGGCTTGCGCAAGCACTGGCCGCCACGGCGGTGGAAGGCTTTATAGCGGGATTGATTCTGTGGGGAATCGCGGTCTGGATTGCTTCTGCCACTCGTGAGGCTACGGATTAGCTTCCTACAGAAATCAAACGGGGGTGTGAAATGGCAGACAAATCCAGCGAAATCACGTCGCTCTCTCCGTGGTGGAGGCACTCGGCGATTCTGGTCATGATCGGCGGGTTCTCAGTTCTGTCGTTCGTCACCGTCTTGACCTACACGAACGCCCCGCCTATTCCCGAGAAAGCTGTGGATGCGGCGGGGGATGTGGTGTTCACAGGGGCCGACATCCAAACGGGGCAGGAGGTTTTCTTCAAGTACGCCTTGATGGACCACGGGAGCCTTTGGGGCCATGGGGCTTACCTGGGTCCTGACTACAGCGCCGAGTATCTGCACAGGCTCAGCGAAGTGACCCGGGACACCATTGCGGTGGACAAGTACGGCAAACCCTTCGCACAGCTCTCGCCGTGATGAGCAGATCGTCGCGTCCGTGGAGGTGCGGAGGGTTCTTAAGGAGAACCGGTACGAACCAGCCTCGCGGACGCTCCTCTTTACACCCGGAGAGGTGGCGGCCTTTCGCAGCCAGACGACCGAATGGAGCGATTACTTCACCAAGAGGGGTGGCGCACCTGGGCTTCCTCCCAGCTATATCAAGAGCCCTCTGGAGCTCAAGGCGCTGAGCGCCTTCTTCGCCTGGGCCGCCTGGGCGGCCTCGGCGAACCGGCCGGGCAAGGATTACTCCTACACCAACAACTGGCCTTACGAGCCCTTAGTGGGCAACAGACCCTCCGCTGAGGCTTATGTGTGGAGCGCCTTGAGTCTCATCACGCTCTTGGGAGGGCTGGGCCTCATCCTGTTCCTGGTCGGCAAGTTTGATTACCTGGGTTGGAAGGGTGACGGCGCTGTCGCCCACGTCACCCATTCCGCTCCCGCGCCTCTAACACTAACGAGGAGCCAATGGGCTACCGGGTGGTTCTTCGCCATCGTGGCGCTCCTCTTCCTGGCGCAAGCGGTCTTGGGAGGCGCGCTGGCCCACTACCGCGTCGAGCCGGGCGCCTTTTACGGCTTCGACCTCGCTCGCTTCCTGCCTTACACTCTGGCGCGCACCTGGCATCTGCAATTGGCAATCTTCTGGATCGCCACGGCCTGGGTTGGCGGCGGCCTTTTCCTGGCGCCCTGGGTAGGAGGGGCGGAACCCAGCGGCCAGAGAACTGGCGTCTATGCGCTCCTCGGTGCGCTGCTGGCGGTGGCCGTCGGCAGCTTCGTGGGAGAGTGTCTGGGCATCAATGACAAGTTGGGGCAACTCTGGTTCTGGTTTGGGCACCAAGGCTCCGAGTACCTCGAGCTAGGGCGCTTCTGGCAGGTTCTGCTAGTGGCGGGCCTCCTCCTCTGGCTTTTCCTGATGTTCCGGGCCCTGAGGCCCGCCATTAAGAGTCCTGGCAAGCGTGAGTTGTCCTCGCTCTTTCTCTACGCCGCTGTGGCCATTCCCGTCTTTTATCTGCCTGCCCTCTTCTACGGCCCTCACAGCAACGTCGCGGTCATCGACAACTGGCGTTTCTGGATCATCCATCTTTGGGTGGAAGGATTCTTCGAGCTCTTCGCCACGGTCCTCGTGGCCATCATGTTCCACCAGATGGGCGTGGTGAGCACCAAGACCGCCACACGCCTGATCTACCTCGATGCCATCCTGTATCTCAGCGGCGGGATCATTGGCACAGGCCACCACTGGTATTTCACCGGCCAGGGCACGCTCAACATGGGGTTGGCGGCATGCTTTTCCGCCATGGAGGTTGTGCCTTTGACGCTGCTCACCCTGGACGCCTGGGACTTCATCAAGCTGAGGAGGCAACAGTGCTCAACCTGCGGCCGCGAACTCGCCACTAACCAGAAGTGGGCTATTTACTTCCTCATGGCGGTGGGCGTATGGAACTTCGTCGGCGCGGGCATCTTCGGCTTCCTCATCAACTTGCCCATTGTGTCCTACTTCGAGATTGGCACCACGCTCACCCCCAACCATGGACACGCCGCCCTGTTTGGCGTCTTCGGGATGTTGGCCTTAGCCGTCCTGGTCTTCTGCTTGAGGGCTATGCAGTCCGACGTGGTCTGGCAGGGAACGGAGAGGTTCATCCGGGTGGGCTTCTGGGGCGTTAACGTGGGCCTGGCCCTCATGGTCCTCCTCGACTTGTTTCCGGGAGGGGTTCTTCAGCTTTGGGACTCGATCGCCAATGGGTACTGGCACGCGCGCCGCCTGACCTTCCTGATGGGCGGCCTCTACCATAAGCTGGAATGGGTGCGTATGGCGGGGGACATGATTTTCATTCTCTTCGGCGCCGTACCCCTCGCGCTCGGCGTGCTGCGCAGTGTTTGGAAACGTGATTTGATTCCGCCGGCATAGGGGGGCACGATCTACCATGAATAGGGTTTTGGTGACCGGGGGAGCGGGGGTTTATCGGCTCGCACTTGTGCGAACATCTGCTCCGCACCGGAAGGCAGGTTGTGATTGTGGATGTCTTGGACGATTTCTATGACCCGCAACTCAAGCGCGCCAACCTTGAGGTGGTGAAAACTGCCGGCGACTTCGAGTTCTATCCCGTGGACATTCGCGACTCCAGCCGGCTCGAGGAAGTGTTTCAAAAGGCTCGGCCCGATGCGGTGGTCCACCTGGCGGCGCGTGCGGGCGTGCGGGCTTCCGTGCTCTATCCGGCACTCTACGCTTCGGTGAATATTCACGGCACGCTTTGCCTGTTGGAACTCAGCCGAAAGTATCAAGTGCAGCAGTTTGTTTTCGCCTCCTCGAGTTCGGTTTACGGCCAGTACAATCGTGTGCCATTCTCCGAAGACGACTCCATCAGCAAGCCGCTTTCCGTATACGCCGCCACCAAAGCGGCCGGTGAAATGCTCGCCTTTACGTACTCGCACATCTATTCGCTGCCCGTCGTCTGTCTTCGCATATTCACTGTCTTCGGTCCTCGACAACGCCCGGACTTGGCAATCCCCAAATTTGCCCAGCTTATTCAAGAGGGAAAGGAACTGCCGGTTTTTGGTGACGGCAGTATGAGCCGCGATTACACCTATATCAGCGACGCGGTGGCCGGCATCGAGCAGGCTTTGGTTTGCAGCTATCCATTCGAAATCTTTAACCTCGGTAATTCCCGCCCGATCCGCCTCGATTATATGATCGATGTCTTAGTACGTGCTTTGGGTAAGGCCGCAACGAAATCGTACCAACCCGCAGGCCCCGTAGAAATGCCCACAACTTTCGCCAGCCTCGATAAGTCGCGAAAGCTGCTGGGTTACAGCCCCAAGGTTTCCTTCGAGGAAGGCATCCGGTTGTTTGTGGAATGGTTTAGAGAAGAGGGGCTAGGGATTAGGGGCTAGGGCCTGGGGAAAAGCAGAAACCAGAAATTAGAAGGCAGAAGGGAGAGATCCTTCGCTTCGCTCAGGATGACAGACGGTTGACGCTCACCGCCTACTTCCGACTGCCCACTGCCTACCGCCCATTGAACACTGCCTACTGCCCACTGCCTACCGCCTACTGCCTACTGCCCATCTGCCCACTGCCCATTTGCCCACTGCCTACTGCCCATCTGCCTACTGCCCACTGCCCATCTGCCCACTGCCTTCCCCCTGCTACGTGTTAGAATGCACTTCTATGCCTCTGAGCCTCTTCGGATCCAGTGATAAAGAGAAAAAGCCTGGCCTTTTCGAGCGACTGAAACAGGCCGTTGCTTCCACCAAGTCCCAACTGGTGGAACGCATTGAGGAAATTGTTGAAGGGAAACAGACCGTCAACCAATCGGTCCTCGACGACCTCGAAGCCACGCTCATTACGGCCGACCTGGGAGTAAAGACGACGGGCGAGATTCTCGACCGCCTTAAGGAGCAGGTGAGCTACAAGAAACTCACCGAGCCGCGGCAGCTTCGCGCCGCCGTCGAACAGGAGATTCTCAAGATACTCGAGAACCCCGCGCTCGGCCGGCAAGCGGGCGCCCCCGTGGCGAAGCAGCCCCCGGCCGGAATGCCTGCCGTGATCTTCGTGGTGGGCGTCAACGGGGTGGGGAAGACCACCAGTATTGCCAAGCTGGCGAACCTCCAACTCCAGCAAGGCCGCAAGCCGCTGCTCTGCGCGGCGGACACGTTTCGCGCCGCCGCCACCGAACAGCTTGAAGTGTGGGCAGGCCGGCTGAACGTGGATATTGTCAAGCAGAAGTCCGGCGCCGATCCCGCCGCGGTGCTTTTCGACGCCCTGAGCGCCGCACGTACCCGCCATTACGACATGGTGATCGTGGACACAGCAGGCCGCCTTCACACCAAGGAAAACCTGATGGCGGAGCTTCAAAAGATGTGCCGCGTCGCGGGGCGCGAAATCCCCAATGCTCCGCACGAGGTTCTGCTGGTCATGGATGCAACCACGGGCCAGAACGGCCTCTCGCAGGCTCGCCAGTTCATCGATCACGGGGGCGCCACCGGAATTATCTTGACCAAGCTTGACGGCACTGCCAAGGGCGGGGTGGTGATTGCCATCGCGCGCGAGCTGGGATTGCCTATCCAGTATGTGGGTGTCGGTGAAAAGGTGGATGACCTTCTTCCCTTTGCCCCGCGCGATTTCGTGAATTCACTTTTCGAATCGTGAGGGAATATAGGCAAGGCGCTCCACCCGCTGTCATTCCGAGCGAAGCGAGGAATCTCGCCCTGGAATTCTTCAGTCCACGGATCCGCCTCCTCGAAGCAGAGCGAGATTCCTCGCTTTGCTCGGAATGACAGATTGCCGGGCTAGTTTCCATTTTGAACAGACGGGCATGAACATCACCACTGTGATCTTCGATTTCGGTTATGTGTTGAGCCTTCCCCCGCAAGTGTCAGACTATCAGAACCTGGCGAAACTGGCGGGGATAGATGGTAAGGCATTCGAGGGGATCTATTGGAGCCAGCGCGCCGACTATGACCGGGGAACCATCGACGGCCCCGCTTATTGGCATCGCGTTGCAGAAGTGGCGGGCGTGGAAATCACGCCTGCCCAAATCGGCAGCCTCATTGCCGCCGACATTGACATCTGGATGCGCGCCAATCCCGTCATGATGGAGTGGGTCCGCGCGCTGAAGAATCAGGGCCTGAAGATTGCCGTCCTCTCCAACATGCCCATTGAAATCTCCACCCACATGCGGCGGTACGCTCCCTGGTTCAGAGATTTCGACTACGTCTGCTTCTCCGCGGAAGTGCAACTCGCCAAGCCGGAAGCCGCCATTTTCTATGCCTGCCTGAAAGTAGTGGGCTCGAAGCCTGAAGAGTGTCTTTTCATCGACGATCGCGCCGATAACGTGGAGGCGGCGCGGGCCCTGGGCATGCATGCCGTGAGGTTCGTGTCGGTCGAGGAGTTGGCGGCCGACGTGAAGCCCTGCAATCTTCCTGCGCCCTTGAGCGCTTCTTAATTCAGTTCAGTCTCTTCCCCGCCGGCCGCATCATCGAACTTCGCAACGTAGAGATAGATGGCGATTCCGCAGATAACCATGAGGGCGAGCAACCACTCTAATTCCATCCGGTCTACGTTCTTGAGCCAGTCGGCAGGCAGCATCGGCCCGTGTGCTCCCGCATCGTGAATCTCCAAGTAGATGCGGGCGGAGAAGTAGCAACTGACGAGAAGAGCCAGCAGTCCCGTCAATTCCCGCACCAAGGGAAGGACGTGCTGCTGCTGCGCGGGTGAATAGCGGCTGAGGCGCCACGAGCCGAAGTGGAGGGTCTGAGGGGCAAGGTAAGGGGCGCCGAGCAACAACGCGGCAAGAATGACCTGCAAGAACCAACTGATGTGCACCCCTAAGCTCAGCACTTGACTGACCGGGGCGGTCGCGCCCCTATGGGTCATGATGTGCGCGGTCAGCAAAGGCAGGCCCGTCTTGATCTCGACGTAGGAGTAAACGGCCAGTGCCGCTGTCAGCACCGCCAGCACAAGTCGTGACATTGGGAGTTCAGCCCCTTCCAGAACCAAGGCTGTGTCACGCTCACCACCCCTGACCCCTCCTCAGGGAGGAGGGGAATCGCGGCATAGCTCCCCTGCTTGGTAAGGAGGGGCAAGGGGTGGTTGTCCTCTAGAATCAGCCGGGCCATCACACTAGCCCAACGACTCGCCCACCTCGCGCAGCCATTCGGGGCGCTTCAGGACCTCGCGCGGCCTGGAGCCGTCCGGGGCGCTGACGATGCCATCCTTCTGCATCATGTCGATGAGCCGCGCGGCGCGCCCGTAGCCGAGGCGCAGGCGGCGCTGGAGAAGGGAAGTGGAGGCCTTTCCGGATTCCACCACGATGCGCACAGCGTCGTCGTAAACGGCGTCGAGTTCCGCTGCCTCATCCTCGTCATCGACTTCAACGTTTTCGTCGCCGTCCCGGTCCTTCACGGGTTTCAGGAACTCCTCGTTGTATTGAGGCTGCGACTGGGACTTCCAGAAATCGACGACCTTGCTGATCTCCTGCTCGGTGACCAGCGGCCCGTGCAATCGTTGCAGGCGGGCGCTGGCGGGGGGCAGGAAGAGCATATCGCCGCGGCCCAGCAACGCTTCCGCGCCGTTGGCATCGAGAATGGTTCGGGAGTCCACCTTGGAGGCCACGCGGAATGAGATACGCGCCGGCAGGTTGGCTTTGATCAGTCCCGTGATGACGTCCACGGAGGGGCGTTGCGTAGCAAGGATCAAATGGATGCCCACGGCGCGAGCCATTTGAGCCAGGCGGGTGATGGATTCTTCCACTCCCTGGGGCTCCACCATCATGAGATCAGCCAACTCATCGATGATGATCACGATGTAGGGCAACGGCCGCTCGGGTTTGCCGTCGTTGTCAAACAAGTTCATCGTCGAATCGGGAGCGAAGATGTCGTTGTACTGTTCGATGTTGCGCACTCCGTGGGCGGCCAGCTTCTTGAGGCGTTCTTCCATCTCGAAGGTGGCGCGGCGCAGTACGTTGGCGGCCTGCTTGGGCTCCGTGACGATAGGCGTCATCAGGTGCGGCGTGCCCTGGTAAAGCCCCAATTCCAGCCGCTTGGGATCGATCATGATGAGCTTGACTTCCTCAGGGTTCGCCTTATACAAAATGGACACGATCATGGAGTTGAGCGAAACGCTCTTGCCCGACCCTGTCGAACCCGCCAGCAGCAGATGCGGCATCTGCGTGAGGTCCGCGATTTTGATCTTGCCGGTGATGACCTTGCCCAGGCAGAGGCTCAGCTTGGAAGGCGATGTCAGAAACTCTGCTAGACTCGATCCCTTCGCGCAAATGGATGATCTCGCGGTGCAGGTTGGGCACCTCGATGCCCACCGTGGATTTGCCGGGGAGACGGTCGATCAGGATGGACTCGGCCTTCATCGCCAGGCAGAGGTCGTCCACCAGGTTGGTGATCCGGCTGTACTTGATTCCAGCCTCCGGCTTGAATTCGTAGGTAGTGACGACCGGCCCGGGATGAATTTGGGTGATGGTTCCGGTGACCCCAAACTCGCCGAACTTCGCCGTGAGGCGCGCGGCGCGGTCTTTGAGTTCGTCTTCGTCAATGCCTTCCGAATCGTCAGGCGGACGCAGGAGAGCGGGGCTGGGGTACTTGTAAGAGGGCGTTTCGCGGCCCACGATCTTGGGCGAGGCCGCAGTCTCCGCGTCGCCCTTGCGCGCCCGAGCCGCGCGGACGGCCCCCGCACTCACCGGGCTCTCGACATCGAGATCAAGCACTTCGTGGGGAGTAGCGAGTTCAGCCACGGTCTCTTCGGGCGCCGCTGCTTCCTGCCCAGGCGCTGCGGGCTCAGTTGGGGTGATGAGGTGAGTGGCCGGGCTCGGCGCCGGCTTCTGCGAGACGACGGTCAGCTTGCGGCGTGACCGCATCTCCTCAGCGCGACGGCGGCGCCGTGCTTCGGCAGCCTCTGCCCGGGCTTCCTGCCACTTCTGCCAGCGGGCCACGATAGGCCGTGCTATTGCCTGCCATCGCGCCTTCAGGAAAGCCGCCGCCCAGGAAAACGAAAAGCGCGTGACCAGGAAGAGCGAAGAGAGGAACACGGTGGCGGCAACAATCCCCGCCCCAAGGTGATTGAAGGTATGCACCAGCCCACCCGCCGCCAGATAACCCAGCATGCCGCTGCCGCGGATCAGCCCTCGGACCGCCGGGGTGTAAGGGAAAAGCTCGAGCAAGGCGCTCAGGGAGGTGACCAGCAATGCCGCGCCCAGCGCTTTGGTCTTGGGCGTCGCAAAAGGCCGCACCAGCAGCAGGCGCGAGCCGACCACCAGCAGGAGCACGGGAATCAGGTAAGCCACCCAGCCGAGTCCCTGGAAGAGCAGGTCCGCAATGTAGGCGCCGACCGGCCCGACCCAATTCCGGGTCGCGGCCCCAAGACCGGCAGAGGTATTGAGAGAAGGATCCTCGGGCAGGTAAGATGCCAGGCTTAGCAGGATGAGCAACCCGGCAACCGCAACCAGAAAGCCCAGCAACTCCGAGCGGCGGCGGGAGTCGAGGAGAGGTTGCTTCTGATTCTTCGCGCCCGCCTCTTTGGATTTGGACGGTGCGGCAGCGGATGAGTCGCCCATGCTTCACCTTCGTTTCGATGTGGCGCGGGCGGGACGCCCGCGCCACATCGCCAGGGAGGGGGGCCACAAAAGCCGCCCCTACGACCGAACTTACCTGCGAGGGAATGATCGCTGGCGCGCAATCCTTGCTCCCTCGCCTAGCCGTGAAACGATCCCCATCCGAGCGCCAATAATATCACGCCCAGCGCAAGCCGGTAAATAACGAAAGCTTTGAAGGTGCGCCGCTCCAGATAGCGGATCAGCACCGCGATGACCAGGTAACCGACCAGGCCCGAGACGAGGATTCCGCAAAGAAACGGGAGGCGCATTTCCGGGGGCAAGCCCTCATGGCGGATCTCCAGGCCTTTCTTCAAGGCCGCTCCGGCGATGAGGGGCGTCGAGAGGAGGAAGGAGAAGCGCGCCGCAGTCTCTCGCTTCATCTTCTGGAAGAGCCCGGCGGTCATGGTAACACCGGAACGGGAGACGCCGGGGATGACGGCGAAGGCTTGCGCCACTCCGACCAGAAATGAATCGAGAAACCCCACCTGGCCGAGGTCGCGCTCGCGCTTTCCCAACCAGTCTCCCGCACCCATGAGCAGCCCAACGACAATTAGTGCCACGCCGACGACCATCGGCGACCGTAACTGCTCCTCGGCGGCGCGCTCGAACCGCCAACCGGCCAGTGCCCCCGGGATCGTAGCCACCGCCATATACCAGAGCAACCGGGGATTCTGCCGCAGGTCCTCGCGCGCGGAATGGCTTCGAGCGCCGGCACCCTGCGGTGCTGAGCCGCCGCTCAAGCCAAACCCAAGGACTATCATCTCCACCCAATAGCGCCAGAAGTAAGCCAGCACCGCCAGCAGCGTGCCGGCATGCAAGGCCACATCAAAGGTCAGGCCGGGATCTTTCCACTTAAGCAAAAACGGCACGAGCCATAGATGTGCCGTACTGGAAACCGGAAGAAATTCCGTCAAGCCTTGCACAATCGCTAGTACGATAGCTTGGTACAGGGGCATAGGTATGATCGCTCCAGTTTCCCGCTGAGGACACTAGCTTTCTCTCAAGTCACATTCTTTGTTGAGGTAATACACAATAATGAATAATATAACAATATGTCATACCTTGCAAGCCACCCCTCACCCGTCTCGCTCCGGCTGATGAAAACGCCGGATCGAGACACCCTCTCCCCAAGGGAGAGGGCCGTTTCCTGCGGCGCAGTCAATCACGAATCACAAATCGCAAATTCGTAATCGACAATCGACAATCGAGAATCGTCAATTATCAGACCTCCAGGATTACCGGCAAAATCATAGGCCGCTTGCCGGTTTCTTCGTTGAAGTGCTTGCGGAGGCCGGTGCGGATTTTTTCCTTGATCACACCCCAATCACCGACTTCTTCGAGATTGGATTTTTCGATAGTTTTCAAGATGACCTCGCGGGCGCTTTCCACCAGATCCGGGGCTTCCTCGAGCGGCACAAATCCGCGCGAGACGATTTCCGGCTGGATTTCGAGGTGGCCGGTGTGTTCGTTGATGGCCAGGATGGGGATGACGATGCCGTCGGCGGAGATGTGACGCCGCTCTTTGAGAATGATCTCCTCGACCTCATCGAACGTGCCCACGTCAATGCACACGCGGCCCACCGGTACGCGGCCCGCCCGCCGAGCGCCTTGCTCGTCGAACTCGAGGACGTCGCCGCTTTCTATCAAGAAGCCCTCTTCGGAAACAGCGGCGAGCTCTTTGGCCAGTTCCAGGTGACGGTAGAGTTGCCGGTACTCGCCGTGAATGGGAATGAAATACTTGGGGCGCACCAGATTGAGCATCAATTTCAACTCTTCGGCGCTGCCGTGCCCGGAGACGTGGATGGGCGGCTGGCTGCCATCCTGATAGTAGACGCGAGCCCCGCGGCGATAGAAGTGATCGATCATGCGAAATATGGGTTTTTCGTTGCCGGGAATGACACGCGCCGAGATCACTACCTCGTCGCCCGGCTCGACACTCACCCAGCGGTGGTTGTCCACAGCGACGCGCGAAAGGGCGGCCATGGGCTCGCCCTGGCTGCCGGTGAGGACCAACGCCACCTTGTTCCGGGGCATTTTCTTGATGTCCTGAGGCGGGATGAGCAGGCCTTCCGGGATCCGCAGTTTGCCCAGCCGCATCGCGATCTCGGAATTCTGGAACATGCTGCGCCCGACGAAGCAAAGGCGACGGCCGTGTTCGAGGGCGAGCTCGGCGACAATCTGCAAACGGTGCAGGGAAGTGGCGAAGCAGCTAATCAAGACGCGGCCGGGCGCCTCCGAAATGATGTCTGACAACCGCGCGCGCACGGCACGTTCCGAGGGCGTCAGGCCCGGCCGTTCGATGTTGGTTGAATCGGAAAAGAGCGCCAACACGCCCCGGCGTCCGTAGTCAGCCAAGGTATGCAGGTCGCTCACCCGCTGGTCGGGCGGAGTCGGGTCGAACTTGAAATCCCCGGAATGGATGACGGTGCCCAACGGCGTTGTCAGGGCGAGCGCCCCGGATTCGATGGTGCTGTGGGTAAGGTGGATGAATTCCACCTGGAAGGCGCCGACATCAAAGGGCTGGCTGGGTTGCATCTCGACCAGACGTACGCTGTCTGCCAGGCCGTGCTCCTCGAGTTTGGCGCGAGCCAACGCCAGAGTGAAGGGCGAACCGTAAACAGGTGCGTCCACTTCGTCGAGCAGATAGGGGAGCCCGCCGATGTGGTCCTCGTGCGCGTGCGTCAGCACTATGGCGCGGAGGCGTTCCTGGTTCTCCCGAACATAGGTAAAATCCGGCACCACGATGTCGACGCCCAACAATTCGGCGTCGGGAAACATGACTCCGCAATCGACCACGATCATGTCTCCGTCGTACTCGTAGGCCATCATATTCATCCCGAACTCGCCCATACCGCCGAGGGGGATGGCCTTCAACTTAGTATTAAGTGATGGAATATTAGACCTCCTAAATCTCCTCTCATGCTAGCACATCTCGCCGTCGAGATTGTGCGTGGATTGCCCACTACCGCAGTCCAGGAGTCGAGAAGTTGAGGAGTTGAGAAGCCAACGGCCGTTTCCCGAACCGTGGCTTGGACTTTGTGTCGGCCTTTGCCTTCTGCCGCTCGACTCTTCGACTCCTCGACTCCTCCCTTTTGGCCTCATCCTTTGTTTTCATAGACATTCTCGCTTTGTTCCCTTAATTCTGCAGTCCAACAGTCGAGAAGTTGAGGAGTTGAGAAGCCAACCGTCGTTTCCCGAGCTGTGACTGGGACTTCGTGTCGGCTCTTGCCTTCCGCCGCTCAACTCTTTAACTCCTTGACTCCTCGACTTCTCGACTTTCCTGGCCTCATCCTTTGTTTTCATAGACATTCTCGCTTTGTTCCCTTAATTCTGCAGTCCAACAGTCGAGAAGTTGAGGAGTTGAGAAGCCAACCGGCGTTTCTCGGAGTGCGACTGGGACTTTGTGTCGGCTCTTGCCTTCTGCCGCTTAACTCTTTAACTCCTCGACTCCTTAGACTTCTCGACACTCTTGACCTCACCCCGCCGGGCGTCAACGTACAACCATAGCCTATGTTTGTTCCGTTGTCAAGAGGACAAAAGGACCGAGCAGGGGGGCGGCAACGCTCCGGCCGGGTACTGCGGCCCGTCGACGGGGTTATACCCATCGAAGGTATTGTACGAGTCAGCACTCAACCAAGGCTTGATTTCCGACGATTTTCCAGACGAAAATGTTTAGCACGACAGAGGACCTGAAGCTGCACCCCCGGTCGCCATGATCGTTCACGGCGTAGAGGCGGCCGTTGTGGCCGCCCTGGGCCACCGCAGGTTCGCCCCCAAAACGCCTCGCGAAGAAACAGTTTCATGCACCGCCTGGCGCCAAAGGTGAGGACCGATCCAGACCGGATATAGTCGCACGGGGTGTGACAATCGACGAGAGTTATATGGCAGTTTGAGAATTCATGCTAAGCTGGAGACGACTCTGAAGGAGGCGTTGCATGAGCGAAGTTGAGCAACTCGAGCGAAGAATCGAGAACCTGCCACCTCAGGAGTTCGCCAAGTTGCGGACCTGGTTTCTGGAGTTCGAAGCGCGCGCCTGGGACCACCAGATCGAGATGGATGCGAAGGCTGGCAAGCTCGATGGCTTAATCAGTAAAGCCCTTGCCGACTACAGGGCAGGGAAGGCCCGCGCGCTTTGAAGCACTTGACCTCCCCGGAGTTCTGGGCTTTTTACCGGGCCTTGCCGGCAGACATCCGTGCTCTAGCCGATAAGAACTTCGCTCTGCTCAAGCAGGATCCGCGTCACCCTTCTCTCCACCTCAAGAAGATCGACGATCTTTGGTCCGTGCGCGTCGGCGATCATTACCGGGCATTGGGAACTGACGTCAAGGAGGGTGTCTACTGGATCTGGATAGGCTCTCATGCTGATTACGACAAGATGGTCGGCTAATCTACTGGTGGGAGCTGAAATACGCCAAGATCCAGGGCGCCTTCAGCAGGCTATAGGCAATCTGAACGCCCGCAGCACGGCAGCTAAACGTGCTGCGGAATGGTAAACGGCGCGCGGTAGCCGCGGTCTTCGCCGCGCAGCAGGCGGTTGGCCTCCTCGTCTCCCTTCACTCGTTCACTCTCGGGATCAAAGTTAAGTGTGCGCCCCAGCCGGTACGACACGTTGGCAAGATGAACTAGCGTGGCGGAGAGGTGTCCCTCCTCGATCGGGGCCAGGACGTCTTCCTTCTTGCGGCTGCGAACGCACTGGATGAAGTTGGCCCAACGGTCCCCACCGAGCGTAGCGCTGGGGCCGGGTTCCTGCTCCTCGCCAAGCCAGGTGCGATACGATTCGTATCCCGTCATGGCCATATATCCTTTCGAGCCATAGAAGAGATTGCCGCACATGGCCTTGATCTGATTGAAGGAAGGGCCGGCAGCGGCCGCGGCCCCCGCAGCCTGGGGCAGTGCGGCCGCATCTGCCCCGAACCCGGGCAAGCCGATCTCGGCTTCAGTGTTGGTAATCCAGTGGCGAACTTCGAACTCCAGCAGGCGCTTCTTGCCGTCCGGCATATGGAATTCGAAGGCGCAGTTCAAGGTGTTGGGAGTCTCCTGATCGTCATCGAACATGAAGTGGCCGCCCAGGGCGGAGACTTTGTTGGGGAGTTTCACGCCCAGCCCCCAGCGCGCCAGATCGACCTCGTGAACGCCTTGATTGCCCAGATCGCCGTTGCCGGTGTCCCAGATCCAATGCCAGTTGTAGTGAAAGCGGTTGCGCGTGAAGGGCTTCATGGGGGCGGGGCCGGTCCACAAGTCGTAGTGCACACCTGCCGGAACCGGCTCAACGGGAGCCTTGCCGATGGTTCCGCGCCACTTGAAGCAAAGGCCGCGTGAAAGGTAAACGTCTCCGATCACCCCTTCGCGCAGCTTCCGCACGCCCTCGCGGTAACCCTCTGCGGACCGCCCTTGCGTACCGTGCATCACAATCCGGTCGTATTTGCGGGCGGCCTGGATAAGCTGATGACCTTCCCACCAGGTATGTGAACAGGGCTTTTCGACGTACACGTCCTTGCCTGCCTGGCAACCCCAAATGCCCATCAGCGAATGCCAGTGGTTGGGAGCGGCAATGGAGACCGCATCGAGCGTTTTGTCTTCGAGCAGTTTGCGATAGTCGATGTAGACCTTGGGCTTTGGCAAGTTCCGCTTCTCGATGTCGGCCAGGCGTTGGGCGATGACGTTTTCATCCACGTCGCAAATGGCGGCGACCTCCGCGTTGGGAACGGCGGAGAAGCCCTCGACGTGGACGAAGCCTTGCCCGCGGACGCCAACAACGCCAATCCGCACGCGGTCGTTGGCCCCTCTCACTTTCTCAGGCTGCGTCAAGAAGCTGACGCCGCTCAAAGCGGCGAGACCTGCCCCGTTCCTCATAGTTGCCTCCAAAAAGCCGCGCCGAGTAAGGTTCGTAAGGTATGACATAAGACCCTCTGAAAAAGCACCAGACCGAGAGTTTCTGCCTCTCAGTGTTCTCTGTGCTAAGCAAAAGAACAAACACGGAGGTCGCAGAAGCCTTCCGTGGTCTCTGTGTTGAGGCTTTGAAGGCACAGAGTACACAAAGCAGCCTGTTAGCGGAAAGGCATACGCAGCTAAAGAGGGCCCTTTCCGCTCCGTCAACAGCAAGGATAATATATACTCTTTCGGAACTTTGGAAGCGCGGAGTTAGCCGGTTAAGAAAGCGCGCCGATACTAAATTCTATGCCCCTCGATTTGTCCACCGAAATAGCTGTGCGCTGGCGGGATAGCGACCCGAAACTCGTCTCTCTTCTCAAGGAAGGCGGGATTACGACAGTCCTGCTGGAGAATCCAGATCAGGCTTTTGAGGCGGCCTGCCGTAAAGCCGGCCTGAAGGTCGAGGCCCTGGCTGATATCCAATTCCTTTCGCTCGACTCCGTCGGTCACGCCGCACCGAATGCCGGGGTGGCTCTCACCAATGGAATATGGCCGGGAGTGAGTCGCGGCCCAAGAACGAGCGAAGATGAGTTCACGGCGGGCGCGAGCGCCTTGCCGTGGGTGGATGCGAATGGTTACTTGTACGGGATGCTGCGCGCGCTCTATCCGAACCGGCCTGCACTGCTTGGGTATCTTCCGGACGAAAAGGCCGGGGTGAAGCCGGAGTCCCTACTACCTTACAACTCGCTGGAGTTAGCCCTGATTGAAGCGTGGGTGAATGGAGGGAATTACCTGCTTTCGCTCGAACCGCGCTACCAGACGCGGCTGTTGCGAGCGGAGCCGAAGGCGTTGACGGCCTGGCGCCGGCTGGGCCGCACGGCGCGCTGGTTAGTCGAGCACGGCCAATTGTTTGGCCAGCCCACCTTTCCGGCCATCACGGTATTGGTTGAGGCGAATGACGGGTTGGCCGAAATCACCAATCTGCTGTATCGGCAGAATGCCTCGCCGTCGCTCGAGCCCGCGGCGGATCCCCCCAAGCCGGAACCTTCGCGCCTGCTGGCGCTGGTGGCGGTGGGCATTCAAGCGCCGGGGGCAGGTATCCGGCGGCGCATTCTGAGCCACGCGGAAGCGGGAACCACAGTGATTGTCAACGCACCGGGTGACGATGCCTGGTGGCGAGGCCCTCAACTGAAGCTGGTCAAGCGACAGGAGGATCGCGAATTCTATTCGCTGGGACGGGGCCAGGTGGTCGCGTACCGGGAAGCGATTTCGGACCCCTACAATTTCGCCTTCGACGTGATCGATATTGTGACGCAGAAGCGGCGCGCCGCGCGGTTGTGGAATGCGCCAACCGCAATTGCCTTGGCCACTTCTTCGCCGCCGGGAGCGAACCGCGGACGGGCGTTGCTGCATCTGATTAACTACGGATCTCGGCTTGACGGTGAAGTGTTGGTCGCCGTGCAGGGTTCATATTCGCGGGCTACGTTGCTGAGGCCTGAGGGTCCGGCGCAGTCGCTACCAACAGCCAGGCGGGAGACGGCCACGGAGGTCACGCTCCCGGAATTAGAACGGGTCGGCACACTGGTTTTGGAATAGTCTGGTATAATTCCTAGGTCGCAGGGCTGTCATTCCAAGCGGAGCGAGGAATCTCGCTCTGCTGCAAACTGGATTAGGGAGAGAGGTGAGGGCAAGATTCCTCGCTCCGGTCGGATTGACACGATTGCCTTAAGAGGTGAGCTGAATTCGCCGCCACAAGGAGTGCAGATGATTACTCGTCGAGATTTTCTACGAACTGGCGCGCTGGCTGCCGCCGGCGCTATCCCTGGCGTCAGGCTGGCGTCCGCATTCGCGCTCCCCCCAGCTTACTTCGGGCTGCACCCTTTCATTGAGAGTAATCCTAAAGCGGTTTTTATCCGACGCACGCACGTCGTTCACAAGGCTGACCAGAAAACCAAGCGTCAGGAGGGCTTGACGCTGGCGCGCGAGATCTTCGTGCCCATGGACCACCCGGGGATTCCCCTGACCCACCGCATTATCGTGAAGCCGAATTTCACCAGCGTGCACGACCCCAAACGGCCGGACGAAGAGAACTGGGGCACGGGTACGGACCCGCAGTTCTACGAAGGAATGGTGATGGGCCTGAAAGAGGTCGGGCTCAGCAAGTTTCACTTTGTCGAGGCCAACGGCTATCCCACCTGGAACGTTCGAGGATTTGTGGACATCAACCAGCGCCTCGGGGTGGAGATGAATGAGCCCGAGCGCCATGTGCGGCAATTCCGGGAAAGCTGGGAGATGAACTGGAGCAAGGTGCCGGACGCGGTGGTCTACACGCGCATTCCTCATTATGCACCGGTGAACGAACCGGACACCTGGCTGCTGAATATGGCGAAGTGGAAGGCTCACGGCATGTGCATGAGCCTGTCCGTCAAGAACGAGCAAGGGCTAGTCGTGCTGCCTTACGTTCGCTTCTGCTCGGGATGGAGCATGGTAACCGGTGTGCCCGATTTCATGAAGCCGGACGTTGATCCCAACGCGGAACGCGTGGTGAAGCAATTCTTCGATCGCCATGTCAAGTTGCAGTACGACCGTTACGACAGCCGGCACACGCTGAGCCCCATCCACCAGGAGATCTGGGCGCACAAGGCCTGCGACCACATGAGCGTAATGAAGACGGGCTTGGCCATGATCGAAGGCATCACCGGACGGGATGGCGACGGCTTCGGCCAAGGACAGGACTATCTTACAAATCTTGTGATGTTCAGCAAGGACAAGTTCCGATTAGACATGGTCGCAATGTATTTGGGCGGGCACGAGCCGGGCAACATCAATCTCTTCCGCATCGCCAAGGAACGCGGGCTGACCGATACTTTCAACCCCTGGGAGATCCCCATCTATGAATGGGAGAACGGGGCCGCCATCCGTCGCAGGCTCTCAGACTTCGAGCGCACTCCCTTAAAAACCTACTACCTTCAGATGCCGGGCGAGCCGCTCTTCCACCTCGTCAACGAGCCCTTCGATTACGACCGCGTCAAAGCGTAGGGGTAACCCAGGGCGGCCACAAGGGCCGCCCCTACACGCCTCGAATGCCGGGAATTCAATTTAGTTCTGGTTTCCTGCCCCGTGAGTTGAGCCGCAGAGCTTGCAATAGGTCGGCGGCTCGGTGTTGTCAACACGATGCTTCACGGGCTTGAGCGTGCGAAGATAGGCGTAGATCCCCTTCAGGTCTTCATCGGTAAGTCCCCGGAAGTCTTCCCAGGGCATGATCTGGTTAATCTTCCGCGCTTTGACGTAGCCTGTGTGAATCATCTCCAGGAAAAGCGCTTCGTCATAGTACGAGATGCCGGAGGCATCCGGCGTGATATTGGCGCTCGCCACTCGGCCCCACGGACCTTCCAGAATGAAGCCGCCGGCAAATTCGAGGCCTCGAATGGGCTGGCCCTTCGCCTGCGGCGTGTGGCAGTCCGTACACCCAGCGATGGTTACCAGGTATTGGCCGCGTTTGACCGGCGTCGAAACGTCCGGTTCGGGCACAGGCTCGGTGATGGGTTGTGGCGCGCTGCGGATGAGATATTTCACCGGGAAGATGATCTCCGTCTTTGGCAAGGCTTTTCGAATGGGTGGGAGGGAGCGGAGATAGACGACGACAGAAGCCAAGTCTTCGTCAGACGCATAACGGAAGTCGGGATAGGGCATAAAGGGAAATAAGGCGCGGCCGTCGTGGCCGATCCCTTCACGGATAGCGCGCGCCAGCATGTCGTCCGTCCAACGGCCGGCTCCGGTTTCGGGGTCTGGAGTGATATTGGGCGGAATGATGCGGCCAGGAAGGCCAGCCACTGGGAAAGCACTGTTGTAGCCGGCGCCGCGCGTGCCCTCGATGAGCGGTGCGTCATGCCTCGTCCAGTCGTGCTCGCCGTGGCATTCAAAGCATCCGAGGTTGTTTGACAAATACTGGCCACGAGCCAGGCGCTGCGGCGTGCTCTCGAAGGTGCGATCAGTCAGGGGACGAGCGCGGGGGCCGATGAATGGCCGCCAGCCGATGGTCAGACTGATGGCAACCGACAGTACAACAACAAGACCCACGACTACGTATGCAACAATCTTTAGAAGCTTCGTCATCGTCACCCCGTGTACTCAGAGTAGTTGCTGAACGCTCAATTCGATCGGTGCTACTTTGCGGTGGGTGGCGCGGCCACCGTCATGCCATGGCGCCGGAGGATTTCCGTCATTTTCGCTCGGTCGGGCGGGCCCCCGGTCGCGGCGCCGATCACTTCGGCAGCGTCGCGGAAGTATGCGGGGCCCATTATTGCCGGGCTTATGACGACAAGCTGTTTCACATCACGGCTGCCGAGATTGTCAAAGCGGTGTACCGCTCCTCTGGGAATACAGAGCGCTTGCCCGGGACCAACCTCGATGGGTGTGCCGTCCACCGTCCAGGTAAGGACGCCCTCGAGACCATAGAGCATCTCCTCGTAGGCATCGTTCTTGTGGGCCGGCGCCGGCAGTTTATGCCCGGCGGGGACAGAGAATTCGAATACTGACAAGCTTCCGTTGGAATCATCTCCGGTCAGAAGGAACCGGATGCCTATAGGACCAACCTGGATGGTTTCTTGGGAAGGATTCGGCGTGATTGTACGCTGCTGCATGATCCCCTCTCGTGGAATAAAGTTGTTCGAGATTTTCGATTTGACCGGGCCCAAGTCCGGTATGAACAGCATATCCACTAATCTGTTTGAAATGCAAGCAATTATTGGATTTGGATGAGGTCGAGCTGATTGGAAAAGTAGTCGCCCATGCCCGTCGGCTGGCGGCAACCAGAAACCATGAAATGACAGTCTATTTTCGGAGCGGCGGAGGGTGCGCGGGTGGTGGCGACATAGTCTTCATGTGTCGCCACCACGTCGGATGTTCACCGGCAAGACCGTTGCGCTACTTAGGGCCGGTCTGCTTTCCTTCCAGTTCGTCGGCCAAGGGCGATGCGTCGTACATCTGGCGCAGCACCTGGATAATGGCGCCGCTGTGGACGGCGACGGCGCGGTTGTTCACCTCGTAGTAGACGAAGTCTCCCACTAAGCTCTCGATGTTTCCATCGAAAATCAAGCCTACCAGTTCGCCTGCTTTATTGACGACGGGCGAGCCCGAGTTTCCGCCGATGATGTCGCAGGTGTTGACGAAATCCACCGGACCGGAGAGGTCCAAACGCGAGCGCCGCTCCAGGTAACGTGACGGAAGATTGAAGGGGAACTTGAGGCCGAAGCTATAGGCCCGGTCGTAAAGGCCGTAGAAGGTCGTTATGGGAGGGGCTTCGGTTCCATTCATCGGGTAGCCTTTGACCGATCCGTAGCCAAGCCGGAGGGTAAAAGTCGCGTCGGGATAGAGCGACTTCCCGTAAACTGCGAAGCGAGCCTGGCCGATTTTCTCTCCTGCCGGAGTTTCCACGCTTTCCACGTTGTCCTCGAGGGCCTTTATTCGCTGGCGATCGAAAGGATCGACCTTGCGGGCGAGCACAATCATGGGGTCGGTCGAAGCCTGGACGGCCGCCTCGCCTCCTTCGACCAGCGACTTGCGAAATGCCGGGTCGGCCAACTTAGTCCCGTCCACCGCCTCCGTCACGATCTCACTGGGAGTGCGCGAGCCCAGGACAGCGGTCACGAAGGGATCGTTAGCGCCTAATTCTTCCTGGGCGAGTTGCAGCCCTGCCGTCAACATTGCTTTCTCGAACCCGGGGTAAACCGGCGCCGGAGAAAAGAGTCGAAAGCGCAGCGATTCGAGCTGCGAATCGTGAAACCCCTCGAGCCTTTCACCGTCGGGCTTTTTCACTTCCGCCACGTATTGCACGATAGCAAGGGCGATTCCCTCCAGGCGAGACCCCCGGAGGCCGTAGAAGTGAAACATCTTGGCCATTTCACGGTGCTTTACCTCAGCCTGGGCAATTGCGTCCCACGCGCCACCATAAGCCGTCCGCCACTCGGGATTGCTGGCCACCTTGGCGCGGAAGCTGGTTTCGTCGTTCTGCATCTTGGCGATGAGGTCTTTGTCCGCTAGTCCTTTGGCGCGGCCTTCATAAGCCTTCAACGAATTGGCGATGCCAAAGATTGTGTTGGCTGCCTGTCGGGCCTGCTCGGACCCCTGGGCGCCGTACTGCTTGGCCGCGTCTTGCAGGCGCCCCAGGGCTTTAAGGACCAGCGGCAGGTCATAGTCCTTTTCCGTTTCAATCTGGGCCATGGTTTCGTCACGAGAGGTGGAGCCGGGGTTCCCCGAAACAAAGACCAGTTCGCCGTCGCCCGCGCCCTTCGCATTCCATTTCAGATAATCGTGATTTTCCACCGGCTTGCCGTTTTCGTAGACACGGAACAGGGCGAAGTCGATGTCGTAGCGCGGATACGTGAAGTTGTCGGGATCGCCTCCGAAGAAGGCGGTCTGCTGCTCGGGAGCGAAAACCAGGCGCATGTCCGTGTATTTCTTGTATTGATACAGCCAATACTCGCCGCCTTGATAGAGGGAAATCACGTCGGAGCGCAAGCCGGTTTTCTCTAAGCTCCCTTTCTCGATACTGGCGATTTCGGCTTTGCGTGCCTTCAGCGCAGCATCGTCACTCATGCCCGGCTTGACGGCGCTCCGAACCCGCATCGTCACGTCCTCCATATTGACCAGGACGTTGATCTCCAGGTCTGGGCACTTCAGTTCTTCCGCCTCGGTGCGCGCATAGAACCCGTCCTTGACGTAGTCCTTGGAGGGGGAGGAGACCTTCTGCAATTGGCCGAGCGCCACGTGATGGTTCGTCAGAACCAACCCGTGGGGGCTCACGAAAGAGCCGGAGCCGCCGTCATTGAACCGAGCACTGGCAAGGCGCACGTGATCAAGCCAGGCGCGAGTGGGCTCGAAGCCGTAGCGCTCCTTGAGTTGTTTGAGCGGCGGATTGTCAAACGTCCACATGCCCTCGTCCGCCAGGGAAGTAGAGATGCTGAGTAAGGCCCATACGGCAAGAGTCAGTAAGATCCAGACCCGTCCGTGGCTGAGGCTTCTAATCATTGGTTCCTCTTTTCTTCAATGAAATGTGGTGCCAGCCAGGAGTCCTGTGCTGGAATCCCGATAAGGGGCAAGTTTACACCTGCAAGTGACGCAAGGGAACAGGGAATAGGGAACAGAGAACTGCCGAGGCGTCGTAGGGGCGGTTCGCGAACCGCCCCTACGGAATCTCCTCTAGAAGAGGACCTTTACCCCGAATTTGATCAAGCGATCTCCACCGTTTGTAAGCGACGGGAGGGCAAATCCGTGCGCCTCTCCAGTGTAGCCCGCATCCTCGATGAGAGGATCGACGGAGGAAAAGTTGGGGTGGTTGAACACGTTCTGGAAAGCAGCGTCGAAGCGAACCTTCACACGCTCAGTAAGGGTCGTGTCCTTGGCGATCTGGAAGCTCGCGTTGTTGATGGCTGCGTCCCGGAGCGAATTCCGAGTCGCGTTGCCCCACGGCTCTCCGTGCAGAGAATCCGCATAACCGCCGTTTACGACGAAGCGGGCTTGGTTGGCGGCGATCGTTTGCGCGGCACCTGAGGTGTTGAAGGCATTCCAGCTATAGAGCTGACCGGGGGCGCCACTGCAAGCCGCTGGGAGACCGCTCAAGGCGCAGAGGTCCCCGCCGTAAATGGCGACGTTTGCGGCGGGCGCGGAGGGCGTCAAAACGAACGGACGGGCCGTCTCAAAGAACCCGTTCGCAGATTTGAGAGGCGCTAGGAACTGGCAAGCACTCGCCGGTAGAGGGCTTCGTAAAGGGGAATGATCTTCTGGCTGCAGAAAGTCGTGGAGGCGCGCTGGCGCGCCGCGATGCCCATCTGCTCGCGCCGGTGCGGGTCGGTGACGATTTCGAGGGAGCGCGCGGCCATGGCTTTGGTGTCGTGACCGGGCACCAGAAAGCCTTCCACTCCATTCCTGATAACTTCCGGCAAGCCCCCTACTTCCGAACAGACGGCAGGGACACCGCAGGCCATAGCCTCGAGCGCTGCGAGGCCGAATGACTCGATTTCGCTCGGCAGCAGGAGCACATCGGCGCAATTGAGAAGTTCTTGCACCTGATTCTGTTTGCCCAGGAAGAATACGTCCTCAGTCAGGCCCTTTTCGCGGACCATCCATTCGCCGATGGTGCGTTCCGGGCCGTCACCGATCATGAGAAGCTTGGCCGGAACCTCCGCCCGGACAGCGGCGAAGATTTCAACCACATCCGGAATTCGTTTGACGGGGCGGAAGTTAGACAGATGCACGAGAATCGGCTCGCCCTTGGGGGCGAATTCTTCGCGCCGGCGACGGTCGGCGCCGGGTTGGAAAACGTCGCAATTGACGAAGTTCGGAATCACTTCGATCAGTCGTTGAACACCCAGTTGCCGCTGGGTCGTCGCGCGCAGGTACTCGGAGATGGCGGTCACCGCCATCGCTCTGCTCAATCGAGAACTTGGTGATGGGCAAGTACGAGCGATCCACGCCGACCAGGGTGATGTCCGTTCCGTGCAGTGTGGTGACGAACGGAAGGCGGTGGGGGTGGCGCATGGCGCGGGCCAGATAGGCGCTCACGGAGTGGGGGATCGCATAGTGGACGTGCAAGAGGTCGAGCGATTCGTTCGACGCCACGTTCGCCATCTGGGTGGCCAACGCCAGCGTGTATGGGGGATGGTTGAACAACGGGTAGTTGAGCATCTCCACTTCGTGGAAATGGAGGCGCTCCGATGGCTCCGTCATGCGCACCGGAACGGCGTAGCTGATGAAATGGATGTCATGCCCGCGCGCGGCCAACTCCAGGCCCAATTCCGTGGCCACGACTCCGCTTCCGCCATAGGTGGGATAACAGGTTATGCCGATTTTCATGAGCCTTCTCCTGTAGCACGGGCACTTCTGCCTGTGCCCCAAACCGGAAGTAGCGGGTCGAAGCGCACTGGCAACAGTGCGCGTGCTGCTTGTGCGCTAAGAGGGGGGAGTCTTCTTCTTCGGAGGGCCGCCGGAGAGAACCACAACGCGGGTGATGGTTCTGTGGTCGCCCCTCTGGTCGAAGCAAACGAGCACGTTGGTGCCCGGTTTCAAGGTTGCCAGCTTCAGCTTGTCGCCATCGGCGGTAACCACATGGACTTTCTTCTTAAGAGGAAAGATTTCGGTTGACTTTCCGTTGATGCTGTCGACGTTTAGAACTTCGCTCTCGAAATCAACGGATTTCACGACGCCCACGAACTCCTGCTGCGTCGGGGCGCCGGAAGTTATCTTGTCGATGACGGGTACCTTTCTGTGCTCTTCCTGTGCCCGGAGTCCGGAGCGGAGAGGCCAGCCCAGCAGGGCCAGGGCCAGAAAAAGAAGGAACAGAAACCTCCCCCGCACCGCCGTCCGCAGGGACCGTTCCGGTGGATAGCAGGGAGGAGAAAAGTTTACCGTTGGGCTTGCGGCTGGCTGGGGGCTTCTGGTTACTTGTTGATTCACTGGTTAGGCTCGCGGTCCGTATTTGATGCGCACGACTATCCTATGCGGGGAAGCTTACAGTGTCAAGCCTGATGGCAAATCCTGATGGCAAATCATCGTCGTGGGCACGGTGCGCCAACCTTTAGTTCCGCATGCGCAGTCCTTTGCCGGCAGCGGAAGAACCCTCTCACATGTTATTTCAGGGAGCCACCGGCGGTTGAGAGCGGCGCGACGGAAGGATCTCCGTAGATTGTCGAGATTAGAAGAGACGAGACTCTCCGCTTCGCTCAGGATGCCAGCGTTCGAGTGTTTCTTCGTAGCCCGTTGAGGTGAGCAGCGTGAATCAGTAGTGCCGGCCTTCAGGTGCCACTAACTTTGTATGTACTCGTCCCGGCCGTTATCGGGAAGGCGATTGCCGTCCCCCCCGCCCCCGTGCTTGTTTTCATTCTCCTTGTAGACGTAGCGGATGGCGGACTTCATGATGAGAAGATTGGGTTCATTCGGCCGGTGGACCTTGATGCAATTCTTGTCGTACCACTCGATGACGCCGCGGATGACTTCATCACTGGTGAGGACGACCACCATCGGCGTGCGTGCCTGCATTTGTTTCAGGTAATAAAAGCTCTCTGCGCTGGTTTGTTCAGGGGGAGCAGGCTTCTTGCGCTGCATCCGTGCGCCCATTTGGTCCTGGACTTCTGACAATGTTGGGCGGATCAGTCTTCGGTTCATGATCTATTGCTCCTTCGGCCTGGTCCCAGGAGGCATATCCAGAATCGCCGCTACACGCCTTTCAAGTAGACGCTCGCTCCGGCGCCCGGGTTTCTTCCCGGTCGTTAAAAGCCATTCGAGGGAGAAAGCCGTGAATATATTAGATGCTATCACGAAGCATCGGGAGTAGCAATAAAGTTAAGTCGAAAGTCAAAAGTCGAAAGTCGAGAGTCGAAGACCTGAACAATCGGCCATGTGAGATTTAGCCGAGTCGGGAACTTATGGGGCCGCAGTGATGCTCAACGCTCCCCCGGCGTGTCATCCTGAGGAGTCCTGTTTTCGGGGACGACGAAGGATCTCCGCAGTTGATCTGGCGCCGGGCACCCGGCGTCACACAGCCAGCGCCTACCGCACTCCGGAGCTGACCTCCAGGCCCAGCGTCTCGAAGCCAAGTTGTTGGTTGATGTTGCGAACCCGCAGGCGATACGCCTGGTCGAGGCCGGACTTCAAGAGTTCGATTCCTTTTAGTCCCAGGCCGGCCGCCCAAGCCTGAAGGCGCGGGAGGGTATCCACGTTGGTTACTTCGTTTTCGGGTCCGTGCAGAAGCACCAGAAGCAGGTCGCGCAGAAGGGAATAACCGATGTCGAGTGTGGCCTCGAAATCGTCCCTCCTTTCGGCAAGCGCTTTGGCGGAATCGAAAAGCGGCCGCCAGTCTGTACCGGCGGACGGCGAGACGGAGCGGCGTGAGACCGCTGACAGGAACTCCAGCCAGGGCTTACGGCGCGCCTCATAGGCTGCAAGATCGAAGTTCCTGGCCTTGGCCACACTGCCCGCGCACACGCGGGACGCGACGGCCAGTTGTGGACTGCTTAAACCGCCCTGCTGGGCGAGCAGTTCCCTGATCGCAGCCTCGGCCACCGGCTGAAAGGGAATTTGCCGACAACGGGAGCGGATGGTGGAGCGCAACTCGTAAGGGTTGGAACAGATTAGAATGAAAGAAGTCGTCTCGGGCGGTTCTTCGAGCACTTTGAGCAGCAAGTCCGCAGCCTGCCAGTGAATCGTCTGTGCGTCATCGATGATAAATACCCGATGCGGGAACTCGAAGGGCCGGGTATAAGCTACATGGCGTAGTTGCCGAATCTGGTCCGTCAGGATAAACCGCGTGAGGGGCGCGATGATCTGGAGGTCGAAATAAACCAGCCCTTCCACACGCCTTGCCGCCTCTTTCATCTCTCGCCTGCGGTGCACATCTTCTTCCGCCGAGGTAAACATCTCCTCAGCCTTTCGGCAACGCGCACAGCCGTCGCAGAAATCGTTTCGATCGCGCTCACACACCAACGCTTTGGCCAGCATCCGGGCCAGAGTCTTTTTGCCTACTCCTTCCGGACCCGCGAACAGCAGACTGCCGGGCACACGTCCGCCCGCTGCCATCTCACGCACGCAAGCCAGAGCTCTGGAGTTTCCGATGAATGAATCAAACGGCATTTTAGATTTTGGGTCTCAGGTTTCCGACCACGATTTCCTCGCGCTTGGCGCATCTAAATAGTAATCCAAAATCCGGATTCCAAAGTCTGAAATCGACTTCTCCGCCTTGCGCCACGTTGCGAAGATGATTTGGAAGCGATCTGCGGCTAGCCGGTGAGCCGCCGCGCCAGAAAACCGTCAATGAGCTTTAGAATCCTGGAATGAACTTCTGCGACCGGTCCACCTGCCGGAACAACCTTGACTCGGCGTGGGTCCTTTCGGGCGATGGCCAGGTAGCCGCGCCGCACTCTCCGGTGAAAGTTCAATCCCTGCAATTCGAACCGTCCCTGGCTTGAATTCCGCTGTGACTGGCGGCCTACGGCCCGCCCGAGTGAGAGGCGTGGAGCGAGATCGAGCAGAATAGTCAAGTCGGGTTGGGTGCGGCCACTCACGGTGCGATCGAAGGCCCGGACAGTCGCGACGCCCAACTTGCGCCCATATCCCTGGTATGCGAGCGACGCATCATTGTAGCGATCGCTCACCACGATTTGGCCTTTTGCCAAAGCAGGCCGGATGACCTCCTCGAGGTGCTGGGCGCGCGCTGCGTACATGAGGGCCAGCTCCGCAAGGGGAGAAAGATGAGTGTTCTTTGAATCCAGGAGAATCTTGCGAATGCGCTCGCCCAGCCTCGTGCCTCCTGGCTCGCGCGTCACGCGCACGGGCAGCCCCCGCTTCTTCAGATACTGAACGAGGAGACGAAGTTGCGTGCTCTTTCCCGTCCCGTCTATTCCTTCCAGCGTAATGAATAGGCCGTATTTCATTTTGGTTTGTCTCTGGCACGCGAACGATCGACGCGAAAGGCATCGTACCATTCGTAGTTGCCTCCATACAAGGGAGCGGGACGGGTGAGGGGTTGGCTGCCAGCCGGGACTGGTGTCCGCTCCGAAATGCCGCCAAGGCTGCTATACTCTCGACCTGGGAGATCAATCGCTGAGGTTCGTCATGCTTGACATCAAGGAAAACGTGGCAGGAGTGCGGGAGCGCATCGCCTCCGCCTGTCGGCGCTACGGACGCCGGCCGGAGGACGTGAAGCTTCTCGCCATCTCGAAAACCTTTCCGCCGGAGTGCATCCGCGCCGCGTACGAAGCGGGGCTCCGCGATTTTGGCGAGAATCGCGTGCAAGAAGCCCAAGCCAAGCGCCCGGTGCTTTCAGACTTGAGTATCACGTGGCATTTGGTGGGCCACCTTCAAACCAACAAGGCAAGAGCCGCAAGGGAGCTGTTCCAGTGGGTACACTCCGTGGATTCGCTCCGGCTTGCCCAGAAGCTTGATCAGGCGGCGTCCCCCGGGGCCGGCCGGCTGCCGGTGCTGCTCGAAGTCAACTTGGGCGGCGAGGAGAGTAAGGCAGGAGTTGGAGAGACTGAAATTACTCTGCTCGGCGAGCAGGTCAGCCGGCTCGCCATGCTGGAACTTCGAGGCCTCATGGTCATCCCTCCCTTTTTTGACGATTCCGAGCGCGCGCGGCCTTATTTCCGGCGGCTGCGCGAATTGGCGCGCGAGATTGACGGGAGGAACATACCCAACGTCTCCATGCGGGAACTCTCAATGGGCATGAGCCACGATTTCGAGGTTGCTATCGAGGAGGGTTCAACCGTCGTCCGCGTGGGAACCGCTATCTTCGGAGCGCGGAGCAGCCGGCAGTGAGCACAATGCAGAAAGCAAGTGACCTAAACGGGGGCGCAAGGGCAATCGCCATCTTGGACCCGGCGCCCGGGCGGTTCGCGACGGACAGAAGCCTCCGAACGTCTTGCGACTGACCACTGACAACTGATGACTGACAACTATAGAGTCGAAGGCGACGCCGTTTCATTCTGGCTGAAAGTAAGGCCTCGCTCTGCCCGCGAACGCCTGGCTTACGATTCGAGCGGAGAGTTGCGCCTGGACGTACATGCTCCTCCCAGCGAAGGCGAGGCCAACCAGGCCTGTGTCCATTTCCTGGCGCGAGCCTTGAGGTTGCCGCAGTCGTATGTGACGATTGTCTCGGGGCAAAAGTCTCGCAGAAAGCTCATTCGCATCGCGTGCCGATCAGCGAAGGAAACCATCTCTGCCCTTGAGGCAATAGCGGGAACCGGGTAGGCTCGGAAATGGTTACCCGGCCGCAGCGCTACTCGTATCTCAGGGCGCTCATCGGGTCCACTTTTGCGGCGCGGCGGGCGGGCAGATAGCCGGCGATGAAAGCTACGAGCGTAAGGACGCCGGCGGCCAGAGCCGTCGTAAGAGCATCGCGTGCGGCCATCCCGAACAGCAGGCTCTGAAGCAATTGGACGCTCAAGAGCGTGATGCCAGTTCCCACCACCACGCCGGCGAGCAGGATAATCAGGACATCACGGAGCACGAGTCGCAGGATCAAACCGGGCGCCGCCCCGAGCGCCATGCGAACGCCGAGCTCCTTTTGCCGCAAAGTCACCATGTAGCTGATGGCGCCGTATAGTCCAACCATAACCAGCAACATCGCCAGGCCGGCGAAAAAACAGGAAAGCGTGGCCAGCACCCGCTCCTGCACAAGTGAATCATCCACCTGCCGGGCCAGGGTGTCGAACTGGAGTGAAATCGACTTGTCCACACCCTCCACCGTGGACTGGATCAATGAGACCATGGCGGAAGGCCGCACCGAAGTTCGGATCAGGAAGTTGGGCCCACCGCCGAATCCTGGCGCTTGGCTGACAGGAAAGTACGCGCAAGCATAGTCCTCTTCGCGCAGCGACTCGTACTTGGAATCGCGCACCACGCCTACGATCTGGAAGGGGTCGCCAAGCTTGCCCTGGTCCTCTTCGAGCCGAATGTACCTGCCGAGGGGATTCAGGTCGTGGTAATGCTTGCGCGCCATCGTCTGATTGATGATGGCGACCTTGGGCGAGGTCGCGGTGTCCTGCACCTCGAAGTCGCGTCCCGCCAGCAACGGAATGCGCAGTGTTCTGAAGTATGCGGGCGTGACGGCATTCAGATAAACGAGTGACGCGTCGCCGGTGGGCGAGTTCGGCGAGTCGGCATGAACATTTTGATTCCACTCGTATCCGCTGACGGGCGTGAAAAGGCAACGGCTGGCAGAGAGCACACCGGGCAGCGAGCTGAGGCGGCGCTCAATCTCGTCCCAGGTGGCCATCCACTTTTCAGGCGGGATGCCGGCGGTCCTGGCCTCGGTGTGCATCATCAGGACGTTCGCGCGGTCGAAGCCGATGTCGAGCGTCATGAGCTTGACGAAGTTGCGCAGGAATAGTCCCGCGCCTACCAGCAAGACCATCGATAGCGCTACCTGCGCGGCGACAATCCAGCGCCGGGGACGGAGACGCGCGTGGCGCTCAGGATCCATCGCCAGGCTGCCCTTCATGGCGGCGGTCAGCGAGACACGAGTGGAGCGGAACGCCGGAAGGACTCCGAAAAGGACGGCGGTGATGATGGCGATTGCAGCGGTGAACCCCAGGACGCGCCAATCGAACGACAAGTCGAGATAAACCTGATCCCGGGCCGTCGAAATAAAGCGGACCAGCAGCATGCTGCCCCAATGCGCAAAAAGGATTCCGAGCAGCGCGCCGGCCGTTAACAGCAGAAGGCATTCGGTGAGCAATTGGCGAATCAGGCGCAGGCGCGAGGCGCCCACCGCTCGCCGCACGGCCATCTCCCGCTGCCGAGTCGCGGCGCGAGCCAGCATGAGGCCGGCGATATTGGCGCACGCTATCAGCAGCACGATCCCGACCACCCCCATCAGGATTTGAAGCGGCCGTTCGAACTGCCGGCGCAGGCCGGAAATGCCGGTGGAGACGGGCGCGGCTGTGAGCGACCATTTCAGGTAATTCTTCTGGCTGCCAACGTCCCAGTTGGCAGGGACGGTGGCCGCGAAGACGCGCGGCGATATCACCTCAAGGCGGGCTCGCAACTGTGCGGTGCTAATTCCCGGTTTGAGGCGGCCCACGATATTGAGCCACCACCACGAGCGGTGGTCGAGGCGTGGCCGGGCGCCGTCGAAGATGGCAGTAGCGCAAAAGGGAAGAGCGACGTCGAATTTCGTGCCCACTTCGACGCCGTAAAAACCCGGGGCGGCCACGCCGACGATGGGGTAGATATGGTTGTCGAGCGAAATGGTGCTGCCCAGGGCGCTTGGCGCGCCGCCGAAATGATCCTGCCAGAAACTGTAGCTCAACACGGCAACGCCCGAGCATCCGCGCCGGTCATCGGCGACGGTGATCAGGCGGCCGGCAGCGGCGCGAACGCCCAGCGTGCGGAAGAAATCCCCGCTGACCCACAGACCTTTGGCGTAATGCGCTTCGCCGCCCTGCGCGAGGTCGAACTCCTGCGCGCCAAAAGCCAGCGCGCCGGAGAACACGTCCTGCTGGTCGCGCACTTGCTCCCAGATGGGATTCGTGAAACTGGGGACGCCCTGATTGCCGGGTTCCGGACCCCGCCGGGTGATTTGCACAAGTTGTTCAGGCTTTTCGACCGGAAGAAAGCGCAGCACGACGGAGTCCAGCAGGCTGAAAATGGCGGTGTTGGCGCCGATTCCCAGCGCCAGCGTGATCACCACAACAGCCGTAAAGCCGGAGTTCTTGCGGAGCATTCGAGCCCCAAAGCGCACATCCTGCACCAACGTCTCCAGCCCGCGAAGACCACGCCGGTCACGATAGCGCTCCTTGGTCGACTCGATGCCGCCGAGTTTGATGAGGGCATCGCGGCGGGCTGCTTCGGGCGTCATGCCGCGCCGAAGATTGTCCTGAATGTGCATCTCGAGGTGGCCCTCAAGTTCGTCAGCCATCTCGCGCTCCTGCCGCTCCTTGCCAAATAAGCCGCCCAAACGTAAGAACCAAGCTCGTAGTTTCCTCATGATGACTGCTCCTTCGGGGCCAGGAACCGCGCCACAATCGCCGTGGCTTGGCCCCATCCTTGAATCTCTCTTTCCAATTGCTTCCGGCCGGCGCGCGTCAGCTTGTAATACTTCGCTTTTCTCTTGTTGTCGGAAAGGCCCCACTCCGAAGCAATGTAGCCTTCCTGCTCGAGCTTCAGAAGGGCAGGATAGAGGGTTCCGTAATTCACCGACAACAGGTTCTCGCTGGTCTGCTCGATGCGCCGCGCGATGCCGTAGCCATGCAGTGGCCCCAGGCTGTCGAGCGTCCTCAAGACCATCAGCGCCAGTGTGCCCTGCCAGACATCTGCTTTGTCGCCCATATTGCTCCTATTGGCCTCCCATAGGAACTCTGCCAAAGTTCCTATGGGGAAGCAATAGGGAATACGCAATCCATGAGGTGCAGGTTCCCCAGTTTCTGGAGCCTGACGCCCGTCCGCAGGGTTAAGATGAACACGCGGCCCAGCCTGCGGCCCTCTCCAGCGACTCGGCAGGCGCCGCCGAGCTTTGATATACTGAGGCTTAACCTTCAAAACAGGGAGCCCGAGTGAAAACACAATCGGAGAGAACCTACTTTCTCGCGGCAGGATTGGTCTTTGCAGTTGTCATGCTGACCTTGCGGACGCATCCCGGCACGGCGCAGTCAGGTCCGACGGCGGGCAAGACTGCCGAAGAGGCGTACAAGAACATCCAAGTGTTGAAGGGTGTTCCTGCCGACCAGGTGATTCCGGCCATGCAGTTTATGTCGGCATCGCTGGGAGTTGATTGCGAGCACTGCCACGTCGAGCACGCCATGGACAAGGACGACAAGAAGCCGAAGCAGACGGCGCGCAAAATGATGCAAATGATGTTCGCCATTAACAAGGACAACTTTGACGGACATCGCGAAGTCACCTGCTATTCCTGCCATCACGGCGTAGCCGACCCGGTCGGAACGCCCCTGGTTGCCGACGCCGCGACAATGCCGGAACCTCGCGGGGCGATGAACCCGGAGGCTGCGAAACCTGCCGCCATGCCGCCTGCCGATCAGATCGTCGACAAATATGTTCAAGCATTGGGCGGCGCGGAGGCTCTGCGAAAAGATCACGAGCCGGGTCGAGAAGGGCAAGTTGACAGGTTTTGGCGACTCGCCAGTTCCCCATCGAAGTTTACGCCAAAGCCCCGGACAAGCGTCTCTCCGTGATGCACATGCCGAACGGCGAGAGCATCACGGCCTACGACGGCCGCTCGGGGTGGCTGGGCTTTTCACACGGCCCGCCGCACCCGATGACCCCGCCGGAAGCTAACTCCGCAAGGATGGATGCTGACTTCCTTTTTGCCCTTCGCGCTCAAACAGAACTTCAGCCAGCTTCGCGTCGAGCATCCCGAAAAGATCGGCGAGGAAGAAACCTACCTTGTGAATGGGGTGAATCCGGGCAGCCCCCTGTGCGGATGTACTTCAGCCAACAATCCGGACTGCTGGTGCGCTTGGTGCGCTACGTCGAGACGCCCCTCGGCCGCAACCCTACGCAGATTGACTATGCTGACTATCGCGACGTGGACAGCATCAAGGTGCCCTTCCGCTGGACCCTCGCGCGCCCCGGCGCACGCTTCACCATCCAGGTTGACCAGTGCCAGCAGAACGTCCCCATCGACGACACGAAATTCGCCATGCCTCCCGCGCCTGCCCCGGCGGCGAACCCGGCTTCGCCCTAACGCACATTCACGTTGTGGGGGCGGCCTTTGGGGCCGCCCTTGGTCAACCATTCGCCGGTCAGCGGATTGCCCTGCGCGCCTCGCCATAATGAAACTCGTCCACCTGTTGACAAGGTAGATTTCAAGGCCTCCTTCACCTTCCTAGCACATGCAACTGGATTGCATAAATGCGCCATTTCGCGCGACCTCCTGGCGTGATTACGCCCAGTTCGCTCGTCCTCTTGTTGACGTCGGCCTTAGAAACGACTTGAGTCGTTGCGAAGCAAGTGAATCTGAGGGGATATTGGGACTTCTTGTCGCATTTCGTGAGTTGCAAGCAAGTTGCAATAGACTATATCCCGCCAGCTTTCTCTCCGTACCCCTGGCGGAGGAGGTTTATGATTTTGCGAGGCAGTTTACGCGCAGCGATTAGCCGGCACACTGCGAAGTGTTCTGAGGCTCGCGACGCTGGTCCTGATTCTCCCTTTTTGCCTGCATTGCGCCAGCCCCGGCGCAACTATTTCCGGAACAGTCGCCGACCCGAGTGGCGCGGTGATTCCTGGCGCCGCAGTAGTCTTGCTCTGCGAAGAGACCGGCGTCCAGCAGGTCGCGACCACCAATAGCGATGGCTCCTATGTTTTCGCCGCGCTCCCCGCAGGCGATTATGAGATTGAGATCAATCTCTCTGGATTCAAACCATATCGGCAGGTGGGGTTGAGCCTGGGCGCAACTTCCGCCTTGCATGTGGACGCCAAACTGGAACTGGGCGCTAAGACGGAGGCAGTCACCGTATCCGAAGCGGGGGTTCGCGTCGAGACCTCGAGCACTCAGATGGGCGAAGCCGTTAACGGAACCAAAATCGCCAGCGTGCCGCTGAATGGCCGTAGCTACACCGATCTGCTGGCCCTCCAGCCTGGGATCATTCCGATCAGTTCCCAGCAGCCCAATGCGGTGGTGATGTCTGGCGTCACCAGCACGCCGCCCTCGGGCGATCTGGACCCGGGAAGCCTCTCGGTGAGCGGCCAGCGTGAAACCGCCAACGGTTTCATGGTCAATGGCAGCGATGTCGAGGAAGGCGTCAATATGGGCACGGCCATCGTTCCCAATCTCGATTCGATCCAGGAACTTCGAGTGCTCACCAACGACTTCGACGCGGAGTACGGGAATTACAGTGGTGGCCAGGTCATCGTGGTCACCAAATCAGGCGGCAACGAACTCCACGGCGACGGCTTTGAGTTCCTGCGCAATACGGATCTGGACGCGCGAAACTTCTTCTCCGCCGAGCGCGCTGCCTTCCGCCAAAACCAGTTCGGGGGCGCGCTGGGCGGCCCCATTAAGCGCGACCGGATGTTCTTTTTTGCCGATTATCAGGGCACCCGTATGACCCAGGGTGTTGATTCGGGCCTCATTGCAGTTCCCTCTTTCCAAGACCAGGCTGGAAATCTTTCCGATCTCTCCAGTTCCTTGACGGGAACCGTGACCGGCAGCTATTGGGCCGGGATGCTCGCGCAGGAATTGGGCTACCCCGTAAACGCCGGGATGCATTATTACTTGCCTGGCTGCAGCAGCACGTCCGAGTGCGTGTTCCCTGGCGCCAGGATCCCGCAGAGCGTCTGGTCTGCGCCGGCCAGGGGATTGTTGAAGTACATCCCGCAGCCCAATCTGGGCGCGGGTTCCTTCACCACCTCGGCCTTTAATGAAGCGCTTCGCGACGACAAAGGAGCCATGAGGCTCGAGTGCCAATACGGCTCGCGAACCCTCTCGGCTTATTACGCGCTCGACGACTACTTTCTGAATAATCCCTACCCGACGGCCCAAGGCGGCGCCAATGTCCCTGGGTTCAACGCCATCTCCGTGGGCCGCGCTCAACTAACGAGCCTCAGCGGGACGAAGACGTTGGGCTCGAACATGGTCAATGAGTTTCACTTCAGCTATTTGAGGTTCGGCAACCAGGTGGGTGAGCCGGTGGGAGGCGTGGGCCCCAAACTCAGCCAGCAAGGATTCGTGGAAGGACCCGGGACTCTCGGTATCGTTCCTCTGGATCCCAAGATTGAGGGTATCGAGAACGTGGCGCTGAATTCCTTCACCTTGGGCGTGGACACCACTGGCCTCCAGCAAGTCAACAATCTGTTTCAGGCTGCCGACAATTTCTCCAAAGCGATTGGGAAGCACTTGTTGAAGATGGGCGGTGGATTCCATTTTGACGGGATTAATGTCAACCCGGACGCTGTCTACAATGGCTCGTTTCAATTTACGGGAAGCGAGACCGGGTCAGACTTTGCAGATTTTCTCCTGGGCGTGGCCAGCTATTACCGGCAAGGAGATTCGGCGAGCTTTTATCTTCGGAATAAGTACCTCGGCTTGTATGGACAGGATAGCTGGCGAGCGAGGCCGAACCTGACCTTGAACTACGGTTTGCGCTGGGACGTCCTTCCGCCTTGGTCCGAGAAATATAACCAGCTTCAAACCCTTGTCCCGGGCCAACAATCCGCTTGTCTACCCTGGGGCGCCGGAAGGGTTGGTTTTCCCGGGCGATCCCGGAATCCCGCTCACGCTGGCCCCGGCCAAATATACGAACTTCGCGCCCCGCGTTGGGCGTCGCTTACTCGCCGAACTTCCAAGCCGGTTGGCTGGGCAGGCTCTTCGGCGGGCCCGGCAGAACCAGCCTACGCGCAGGGTACGGGATGTTCTACACGGCCTTCGAGGGATTTTCGGCGAGTATCATGAGCGCCAACCCTCCCTATGGCTACGACTATAACAGCAGCGCTTCGCCCTTGTTCGCTGCGCCGTTCATAGCGGCGGCGACCGGCCAAAGTTTTGGCCAACCCTTTCCCGTCGCCGATTGCTGCCTATGGAGCTTCCGACCGCCAAGCCTAACACAACGGTTGACTGGTCCAAGTATGCGCCCATCACCGGCGTTCCGTCGTTCTTCCACAGCAATGTGCCGCCCTATTCCGAGAGCCTAATCCTTCTCGCTACAACGCAAATTGGGGCGCAACACGGTTTTCAGCCTGAGCTATCTTGGTTCCGAAGCCCATCACCTTCTCGTCCTCATCTCAGCCAATCCCGGCAATCCCGCCCTGTGCTTGAGCGTCAGCCAGCCGGATGAGGTCATGCCGGGTACGCCGACCTGTGGTCCGTTCAGCGAGGGCGGCAGTTTTCACGCGCTCCAATGGCCAGCCCGTTCAGGTCCGCGGGCCTTTCAGTTCGCAATTCGATGCCGTGACTTATCAGAAAACCATATGCCAATTCGAATTATCAGGCGTTCGAGGCGAGCCTTCGCCACAGCGCCAAGTCGCTCGAGTTGATGGCCGGTTACACTTACGGCAAATCCCTCGATGATTCTTCCAGCCTTGCCGAGCCGCTGAACCCGCTCGATCCCGGATTGACCAAGGCTCTTTCCGCGTTCGATATGCGGCACAACTTCGTGGCCAGTTACAAATACAATCTGCCGGCTGAGCGGTTGTTGCGGCGCCGTAGCCGCTGGACGGAAGGATGGTCTCTCTCCGGCATCACACGCTTTACCACCGGACTTCCGGTGACGCTTTACAACAACAACGACACCTCTCTGCTTGGCAGCATGCCCAACGGAATCAATAATAACGGCGTGGATACGCCCGATTTTGCACGCGGCAACCTTATGGTTAATACCGATCCTCGAAACGGTAAGCCCGCCTTTAATACGACGTTGTTTAGCCTTCCACCACTGGGGACGATGGGCACCGCAGCCCGGCGCTTCTTCTATGGCCCGGGAATCGCCAACTTTGACTTCGCCCTGCTCAAGGATCTGCGGTTCACCGAATCCAAGCTGCTGCAATTCCGCGCGGAGGCCTTCAATTCTTTCAATCATGCGCAGTTTTACGGCCCTGCGGCGGTTAACGGAAACATCAGCAGCTCGTCCTTCGGCCAAATCATTGGCGCCGCGCCTCCACGGCTGCTCCAGTTCGCGGCGAAATTCTATTTCTAGCCGGGCTTGCATACCGGCGACATATCGATTACCTTCTCTCCCTTAAAGAGGAGGTCCGTCATGATTGAACCGCGTGGTTTCCTGGCCGGCGCTCCGGGCCGGCGTCACACGTGGCGGTGGGCCGCCATCTTGGGTGGTTGTGCTTTTCTGGGCACGATGATCGCCGCATCTTCCGGCCCGCTGGGCGAACTCCAGCATGAGACCGACGTGGGCGGCCCGTTGCGTGCCGGATCCGCTCACTACGACGCCTCGCGCGATGAATACCGCATCAGGGGTGGCGGCGACAACATGTGGGGCCAGACGGACGCGTTTCATTACGTCTACCGCCAGGCCTCAGGAGATTTGACTCTCACGGCCTCGGTGCGTTTTCCCGCAGCCCGGCGGGAACGAGCACAAGAAGGCGGGCTGGATGATTCGGCAGCAGCTCACCCCCAACTCGCCTTACGCGGACGTGGTGCTGCATGCCAGCGGACTCGCCAGCCTCCAATATCGGCTCACAGAGGGTGGCGAGACGCAGGAAATCCAGTCCAAGATCAACATGCCGGAAACCATTCGACTGGTCCGCCTGGGGAACTCATTCTCGTTCTGGGCGGCGCGTGCCGGCGGGCCGTTGGAATTGGCGGGGAGTGTTGAAGTCCCCTTGCACGACCCTGTTTATGTCGGGTTGGCGGTGTGCTCTCATGATGCCGGGGTCCTGGAGGAAGCCGTGATTTCAAAGCCCAGCCTGCTCGAGTTCAAAGAGGAAGAGGAGCGCGACCAGCCGGTGGAAAGTCGCCTGGAAACCATTTCCGTGGAGGGCGCTGAGCGCCGCGTCGTCTATCGCTGCCGAGAAACGTTTCGAGGCGCCCAATTGGTCGCGGGATGGAAAGTACCTGCTCTTTAACAGCGGCGGAAGAATCTACACCCTGCCCGTCGAGGGCGGCGAACCTCGGCTTCTGAATACGGGAGAGGCAACCCGCTGCAACAACGATCACGGCTTTTCGCCGGATGGACAGTGGCTTGCGATCAGCAACTCGCCGGGCGAGGATTCGATGATTTATGTGCTCCCTGCCGTGGGCGGCCAGCCGCGCCGCGTAACCGAGCGCGGGCCCTCCTATTGGCATGGCTGGTCTCCGGATGGCAAGACGCTCGCCTATTGCGCCGAGCGGGGCGGCAACTTCGATATCTACACAATTCCCGTCGAGGGCGGGGAAGAACGCCGCTTGACGGATGCCCCCGGCTTGGACGACGGCCCCGATTATTCCCCCGATGGCCAGTGGATCTACTTCAACTCAGAGCGCACGGGCTGGATGCAGATCTGGCGCATGCACCCGGATGGAACCGGGCAGGAGCAGGTGACGAACGACGATTACTCCAACTGGTTCGCTCATCCCTCGCCGGATGGGAAATGGCTGGTGTTCCTCTCTTTCGACAAGCACGTGAAGGGGCATCCGCCCAACAAAGACGTGATGCTGCGTTTGATGCCCGCCGCGGGCGGCGAGCCGCGCGTGCTGGTGAAACTGTTTGGAGGGCAGGGAACAATGAATGTTCCCTCCTGGTCGCCGGACAGCAAGCATCTGGCCTTCGTGAGCTACCGACTGCTTAAGCCGTGAGGCGCATGGGAAACTGGCAGGCTGCGGAAAAAGGTTGTCTGTCAGCCTGAGCGAAGCGAAGGATCTGCATTGGTTCGCCTTATAACTGAACTGCAGATCCTTCGCTTCGCTCAGGATGACAGCGGCTGGTTTTACCACTTATTGCCGGAAGGGCGGCCACATGGGCCGCCCCTACCGGCTACACCCACGTCCGCAATCCGATAACACCCCAATAGGCAAGATACACGGTGGTGATCAGCAATGCCATCGTGACTACCATCGAATACCCGCGGACGCCGCGGCGAACCGCCCCCGCCGGCGCCCGCCACAATGCGATGGCGCTCGCCACCGACGCGACGGCGAACGTGATGGTGACCAAAAACAGAGCCATCGACCAAGCGGTCAGATTCCCCAGACGTTCGATCAAGTCGTTCCCGCACAGGATGAAGATAACGACAACGCTCACCAGGCTCAAGACGGCCACGAGCGGCCAAACTCGCATGGCGCGCTCTTGCGGGCGGCGGCGCTTTCTGCTGAGCCCCCCCAGAATCCAGAAGGGCGCGTAAATCAGAATCGACACCACAGACAGCGCAACCAACGCCGTAAGCACGATCTCCAGGATCGCCAACCACGTTGGGATATGCTTGAAGACGACCGTACCTGCCTCGATGAAGCGGCCCTCCGTGTTTGGGGTAAGCAACGCGAGGGTGGCTGCGGGTTCAAGAGCATCCTTCTTGGGAGCGTATCGGAATTGCCTGCCGGAAACGGGAAGGAAGGTCTCGTTCCGTCCGCCTAAACTCGACATGAGAAGTTTCCCGTCCTTCAAACTCACCACGCTAAGCCCTGCCACACGCTCCAGGAAGTGGGTCATTTCATTGCGTGGCGAGTCCGGCTCATACCACCCCGCCCACTCAGCGGCGCCTGGCGGCGGAGATGCGACAGGAGGCAGCGCCGGCTTCGGCAACTTGGCGGTGACGTAGGCGCGAATCGTCTTGCCGATGCGGGAAAACGCATCTCCGTTTCCGGAGTTTATGCTGTAAAAGTAGCCCACGCCGTACTCGGGCAGGTACGCCATTTCAGTGAGCCCGCCGTTGACGCCCCCGTTATGCCCGTGGTACACGAAGCCCTCGTGGAGGCTCCAGTAGTTGCTGAGGCCGTATCCGCTCTTCAGGCCGTCTTTAGCGGCCCAGGTGCTGGCCGGGTTCTCCATGCGATCAATGTCGGCCGCCGTGACGATCTGGACGCCGTTGACCTTGCCGCGATTGAGATAGAACTGGACATAGGCCGCCATGTCACGGGCGGAAGCATTGATCGAACCCGCGGGGCGATAAACGATGTTCCAGTAAGGGTAGGGCGTCTTGCCGTCGGGGTGATAGAGAGTTGTGGCGGTTTTTTCGGGCGGCGGAAAATAGGTTGCGGTCTTCATTCCGACCGGCAGAAAGAGATTCTGCTGCACGAAATCTTCGAAGCGCTGATGGGTGATCTTTTCGACGATGTAGGCCGCCACCGGCGGGCCGGAATTGCAATAGGCCATGCGCGTTCCGGGCGGCCAGCGCGAAATGCGCGAACCATGATAGGACTCCAGCGCCTCGCCCAGACCCAGGCTGGGCGGCGCGTCGACGGCGTATTCGTGCAGGTGCATGTCGTCCCAGCCGGTGGTGTGCTCCAGAAGATTAACCACCCGCACCGGATCACTCGCTTCCCAGCGATTCTCGAACCACACCTCGGGAGCTAGCTTGCGGACGGGATCATTGAGCGAGAGCTTGCCCTGCTCGGCCAGCATCAGGATCGAGAGCGACGCAAAGGCCTTCGATGTTGAACCAATGCGGAAGAGCGTGTCCGGAGTTGTCGCACGGTGACGGGCAACGTCCGATTCGCCCAGGCCGGCGATCCATTCCGGTCCGTCACGATGCACGATGGCTACGGAGACGCCCGGCGTGTGCGTGTCCTTGAGCAATTTCTCGAGTTGCTGCTGGAGTTCGGCGATGGACTGCGCCGGTTTCTGCTTCTCGCTCTTGTCATCAGCAAAGCACAGGCAGGCCAGCGTAGAAAGAAGAAGAATTAGAATGATTCGTTTCATGATTGCCCTTCCAGCCACAGCTTCTCAAATCGCTCCAGCGATGTTTCGCCCAGGCTTCGGTCAAACTCGCGGAGCCAATGGTCGAACGTAGTCGAGATCGAGCGTACGATTCTTCAACAGGATAGTGCGCACATCTTCGAGGTCGCGCGGGCGGCCGGCGAGCATTTTGTGGATGATCAAGTCCTCAAGCGAAACAAAACATACTTCCGCTCTGCCCATGGACACCCGTCGCGCGCGCTTAAGGGCTTGCTGCTCGTAATATGAAAAGGAAAAGATTAAATCAACTCGAATGCCCGTGGCGGGATCGAGACACGGCAGAACCATCGTCCTAGCCCACGAATTCAGCCGGCGCTTCGACCAATACCTGCCAGCCATTACCTCGAACCCAGTCCAGCACTTCTGAGAGGCGGCCAAGGTCCGTTCCCAGTGTTACGTCGATATCACGCGTCAGGCGGGGCTCACCGTAAAGCAGCACGGCTTGCCCGCCAATGACCATATAGGGAATGCCGAGACGTTCAAGCCCCTCGGCGATGGACTCAAGAATTTGTTCGAACATTGAGCGCTTTGGCAAGCCGTAGACGGCTCTCTAACCCTTCGAGGGCGGGAGGCACGGCCATGACTCCGAGCGCTCGCGCCTCCTCGTACATGGCTTCAAGCAGGCGCAGATTGGCACGGAAATCAGCAGGCTGCCGCAACTGCGTTTCCCTCTCCCACTTTTCCCAGTACAAAGGGTCCTTAATCATGCCTGTTGTTCCTTCACTCTGAGATTCTATTCACCCGACATCTGCGTTGCAAGCGAAGTCATCTCGAAAAAGAGTCTGACCTTGAGGGTAGCGGCGAGCGGGAAGCTGGCCCTGCGCGGAAGTCCCGGTACTATTGTGCTATAGCTCAGGTGGTGGATAAGCACTATAACCATCTCGTACCATACGCGAGGAGGTTTCCGGTGTCAGCTTACTCGATCACGCAGCTTGAGCAAGAAACGGTGAAGGCCGCCCGTCTCCGCTCTCTTGCTTCGCGCCAAGCCATGCCGGATTCCAACTTCTAAAACAGGTGAGAAGCCATGATCGTTGCCACAGTAATTATGATCCTCTCGTCGGCGCTGTTCTGTTTCTATTTCCAAATCACTTGCCAGAAGATTCTGCGCCGGCAGTTTGACCGGGAGTACTTTCAATCCATTGCAAGCGCCAATCGTCTGGAGTTCCTGTCCTTGCGTGAGATGTTGGACGGGCTCGGCAAGCCGGCCGCTCGTTCCCTCTTACGCCAGGCGCTGAAATGTGATTTCGTCGCTCTCACCTATCTCCTCAAGAATGCCGCTAACGTGAATCAAAGGTACGCCAGCGAAGAGCGTTTCTTGATTCTCTATTTCCGCTGGCAATTTCTTTCGCTTGCGATGCGGCGATTGCTGGGCATGAGTGACGATCGGGTCATCCTCCGACTGACCTCGGTTCTTCAGTATTTTGCCAACGTGGTCGGCCAGCGCGTCAAAGCGGTAGAGTTCGGCAATTTGGCCGACGCCGAGTTCCCCCTGAGTTTTTAGCTCCGCCCCTTCAAAGCGTACCCGCCTGGGCCTGATTTCCCGGCGCGTCGTCTAACCGCTTACCCTCCCTTGCGCCGATCGGCGTTACCTCAAGACTAGGACAGTATTCGTCCATCGCGGGGCAATTCCTTAACAAACTGATGTATACTGTTGCTCGGACCCAATACCTATCATCACACGCCATCTGGTCCATATGAAGGAGTTCAGGCGTATGTGTCGAACGCTTCTCAGGGCAATTCTTGCGCTGGCCTTGCTGCCTGCGGCGGCGCGCCCGCAAACTGTGGATGAGATCGTTGCGAAGAATATCCAGGCACACGGCGGACTGGAGAAGATGAGTGCCGTCCACAGCCGCATTCAGACGGCCAAGTTCAGCGCCGGCTCGTTTAAGGCTGACATTCGATTCGTCACCAAGCGGCCGAACGAGGTGCGCGAAGAGTTCATCCTCCAGGGCATGACGCAAATCAGGGCGTACGACGGCAAGACGGGGTGGCAGTTGGACCCGTTCGAGGGCCGCCGGAAGGCCGAGTTATTGGCCGAAGACGACATGAAAGACCTTGTGGTTGACTCGGACATCGACGGTCCACTGGTGAATTATCAGCAGAAAGGCCACAAGGCGGAGTTCCTGGGTCACGATTCCGTCGAGGGCACGGACTGCTATAAGGTGAAGCTGACCCTGAAAGACGGCGATATCCGGACTTATTATTTTGATACCGATTCGTACCTGGAGCTCAAGCTCGAGACACAGACTTTCGTCCGTGGGGCTCCGCACGAGTCGGAAACGTATTACGGCGACTACGACCCGGTGAGCGGCATTTATTACCCGTTCGCAATTGAAAAGGGCCAGAAGGGGAGCCCGGACCGCGTCCGTCTTACCGTAGAGAAGATCGAATTGAACCCACCGGTTGACGATGCCCTGTTCAAGATGCCTGCCGCCAATGCTCAGGCCGGACCGTCGGCCGGGTCGAAATGAAGACGCCTGGAGCCGCTGTGGCGCGGGCATCCTGCCCGCGGGTTCTTGCGGGGACGCGACGCCCCCCCCCACAGCGGGCGAGACGCCCGCACCACAGGGGAGCCGGGGGCGTAACCCAGACCTGCAAAAGGACCTCTCAACCTTGAACAGATTCACTGCTCAATGTTTGGCCTTGATGATCATCGCCGGCCTCGCCCCCAGCGCGCGTCTGCACGCGCAGGACGTGAAGATAGACTCGGACACGATCTCCGGCCTGGGCGCCAGGAACATCGGTGCGGCCGTCATGAGTGGCCGGATCGCCGCCCTCGCCGCGGTGCATGAGAAGGGCAGGCTCACGATCTACATAGGCGCGGCCAGCGGTGGTGTCTGGCGGTCCTTGAATGGCGGCACGACCTTCAAACCGATGTTCGACAAGCAGCCGGTGCAGTCGATTGGCGCCATTGCCATCGACCCCTCGCATCCCAAGACGGTATGGGTGGGCACGGGCGAGGCTTGGACCCGCAACAGCGCCTCCATCGGCGACGGTGTCTACAAATCCACCGATGGGGGTGAGAACTGGACCAACGTAGGCCTGAAAGAGTCCGAGCGCGTCGCGAAGATCATTGTCGATCCGGCGGACGGCAACACCGTGTATGCCTGCGTGCCTGGAAAGCTCTGGAGTGATAGCGACGAACGTGGCCTGTACAAGACCACGGACGGCGGAGCCACCTGGACGAAAATTCTCAAGGGCGCGAACCTTTCCACCGGCTGTTCGATGCTCAGCATGAGTTCGCGCGACCCAAAGACGCTCTACGCGGGCATGTGGGATTTCCGGCGCAAGGGCTGGACGTTCCGGTCCGGCGGTGACACGCCGACTGCCTTCAGCGGTAGTGGTCTTTTCGTAACCTCGGATGGCGGCGCAACCTGGACCGACCTCAACGAGAAGACTGCCAAGGGGCTTCCGCCCAAGCCGTGGGGGCGCGTCGCGGTGACCGCGGCGCCTTCCAATCCGAATGTGGTTTACGCCCTGGTTGAATCGCCGCAAAGCGCCCTCTATCGTTCCGACGACGCCGGCAAGACCTGGGAGCGGCGCGACGCGAGCCAATGGATGGTGTGGCGGCCGTTCTATTTCGCCAATCTGATCGTTGACCCCAAGGACGAGAATAAGCTCTACAAGACCGATCTGGGCCTGATTATGAGCACCGACGGCGGACGCAGCTTCAGTTTCGTGTCAGGTGGAGCTCATGGCGATTTCCACGATGTCTGGGTAGACCCCGAGGACACGGATCGCCTGGTTTCCGGGGACGATGGCGGAGTCTGGTTCTCCTACGACGGAGCCGACACCTGGTGGAAGGCCAACAACCTCCCCGTATCGCAGTTTTATCACGTGGCCGTGGACAACGAAGATCCCTATCACGTCTACGGCGGGTTACAGGACAACGGCAATTGGATTAGCGACTCCTCCTATCCCGGCGGGATCACGAACAGTCGCTGGGAGTTCATTGGAGGCGGCGACGGGTTCTGGGTGCTGCCTGACCCCTCGGACCCCAAATACGTTTTCGAAGACTCGCAGGGCGGGGAAATCGTTCGGGTCAATCGACGCACTCTCCAGGCGCGCGGCATCAAACCGCTCCCTAATTATAGGGAAGGGAAACTGCGTTTCAATTGGAACACGCCCCTTTACGCCAGCCCCAACGAACCGGGGACGGTTTACATCGGCGCGCAGTTTTTGTTTCGCTCTCGCGATCACGGCCAGAGCTGGGAGCGGATCTCGTCCGACCTCACCACCAACGATCCCGAGAAGCAGAAGCAGGAAGAGTCAGGCGGCGTAACGGTGGACAACTCCGACGCTGAAACCCACACCACCATTTATTCCATCAGCGAGTCGCCGCTTAACGGAAACACCCTCTGGGTGGGCACGGACGACGGCAATCTCCAGCTCACGCGCGACGGCGGCAAATCCTGGACGAACGTGGTGGGCAACGTTCCGAACCTGCCCAAATGCTCCTGGGTGTCGTGGGTCGAGGCAAGCCGATACGATCCTGCCGTCGCCTACGCTGTCTTCGACCGCCATACTTTCGGCGACATGGAACCTTACGTCTTCAGGACAACGGATTACGGAAAGACGTGGGCGCCCATCGTCGGCCCGGCAGCGGAGTGCGTGGCTACGCGCACGTCATCAAGGAGGATACCGTCCTCGCCAATCTTTTATTCGTAGGGACGGAATTCGGCCTCTGGATTTCCCTCGACGGCGGCCACCAGTGGGCGCAGTACAAGGGCGGAGAGTTTCCCAATGTCGCCGTGCGCGACATCGCGATTCAGCCTCGCGAGTCTGACGTGGTCCTCGCCACGCACGGCCGCGGCATCTGGATCATTGACGACATCACACCGCTACGCAAACTCACTCAGGAAGTGTTGAGCCAGGATGCGGTGTTTCTCGAGGGCAGGCCTATACGGCAGCGTTTGATGGCCAGCGGCGGCTGGATCGAGGGAGATGCCTCGTTCAACGGCCCGAATCCGCAAGACGCGGCGCTGATCACCTACTACCAGAAGAAGCGCCACATCTTCGGCAAGATGAAAATCGAAGTCCTGGACGACCAAGGTAAACTCGTGGAGACGCTGCCCGCCAACAGCCGGCGCGGCCTGACCCGCGTGCCATGGTCGATGACGCTGAAGCCGCCGCGCGTTCCGCCCGCCGCCTCGCTCTCCGGCGCTATCGTCGGGGCCGCGCGTATTGCCCGGGTCCTACACCATCAGGATGACGCGCGGCGACCAGGTTTTCTCGACCCAGCTCCGCATCAACCTTGATCCTCGCGCCACCTACACGGCTGAGGACCGCAAGCTTCAGCTCGAGGCCTCCACGCGCGTGCGCGACCTGCTGGGCGACATGAGCTACGACGTTGACAACATCGGCGCGGTCCATGACGCGCTCCTGGCCCGTATGTCAAAGCTGGATGCGAGCGATCCGCTTCGCAAGACACTCTCCCAGACCGCCGACAAGGCCGAAACTATTCGGAAAAAGATTGTCGCGACCAAAACGGGCGGCGCCATTACCGGCGAACTGCGTCTGCGGGAGTACGCGATCGAGCTGTACGATACCTTGACCAACTACGAAGGCCGCCCGGGCGATTACCAGGTGGCGCGCATCGACTCGTTGAAGCGCGAACTGGATGACGTGGTGAAGCAGTTCGACGACTTCCTGGCCAAAGACGTGACGCCGCTGAATCAGGCCCTGGCGCGGAAGAAACTGGACCCGGTCCGCGCCCTGCCGCGCGCCGAGTGGGAAAAAACCAGCTCCGTGGCGGACCTTGACACGGGGAACATGAGAATCGTCGGCCGCGAGCGCGATCGATGAGCCTGGGAGCGCCCGTTCTTCAGGGCCCCGCCAGGGGTGGCAGAGGCTGGCCTAAAGCGTAGCTAGGTCTGCGAGGACCAAAACAGCTCACGCCAAGACGCGAAGGCGCAAAGAAGCCTGAAGCAGAAGCCATTGCTTTTCTTTGCGACCTTTGCGTACTTTGCGTCTTTGCGTGAAGCCGGCTTGTCCCTTCATAGACTAATTCACGAATCACTGCCGTCGCTACGGGTGCGCAAATTGGAATCTCTCGAGCAGCGTCAACATCGGTTTGCTGTACAGCCGGCTCCAGGAGTCAAGAGACGACCCACCGAGGGAGAGCAGGACCCCGCCAACCGACATTGCCAGACCCACCCCACCACTAAACGGCAGAGTTGCTACACCAACCGCGACGCTGCTCGGGGTTCAATCTCTGGTAGGGGCACGCCATGGCGTGCCCCTACGGCTCCGCCGCGACAGAAGAGTAGCAAATTCGTCACCGGACTTATTGTCTCTTGACAAAACATGAAATATAGGCTAGGATTCCCTTTGGAAGGACGGGGCTCAAAGGATGAGGTCAAGAAAGCGGAGAAGTCAAGGAGTCGAGGAGTCGAGTGGCAAAAGGCTAGAGCCGACACAATGCCCGAGCGACAGCTGCGGGATTACTCCTGCGACTGCAGAATTGCGGGAACAAAGCGAGAATGAGTCTATAAGAAAACAAAGCCAGCCAACGGAACGCCGTGGTAGATCAATATTCCACCCCTGGCCACAAAGAGATGCCTTGAAAACAAAGGATGGGACGAAAACTCGGGAGTCACGGGGTTCGAAAGCCGGAATATCCGTGGTCGCATGCGAGAACGAAGTCAGGTGGCAGCGCAGGGCAGGCTTTCAACTGATCGACACGCGACAATCCACTTTCCAGTTCTCAAAACTCGGGGAACAAAGCGAGAATGTCTATGAAAACAAAGGGACGCTCCGAGGAGTTCTGGAGCGAAGCCGGAATGTGTATGAAAACAAAGGTACTTAGCCGTATTTCGAGGAATGTCATTGAAAATAAAGCAGTTAGCTTTAGGCGCCCATCCTGAGCAACCTCTTCAGGAGCATTCCGCCCAGGCGCCGCTCAGCCGTTTCCTAGCACCGACTCAACCACGGAAACCAGTTGGTTGATGTTGATCGGCTTTGAGACATACCCATCCATGCCGGCGGCAAGGCAACGCTGGTGATCGCTCTGCATGGCATGGGCAGTCATGGCCACGATGGGGAGGTGGCCCCCGGTGGTCTTCTCCTGCTCGCGTATTGCCACGGTCGCTTCGAATCCGTCCAGTTCCGGCATCTGCACGTCCATGAGGACCACGTCAAACGCCTGCGCCGCGATTTGCTCCAACGCCTCGCGTCCGTTGCGTGCTAAGGCCACGCGATGTCCATGTTTTTCGAGCAGGCGCGCGGCCAACATCTGGTTCACCGGGTTATCTTCCGCGAGCAGAATCCGCAAGGACTGAGGTGCATCGCCGGCTGACTGCCGGCCGGCCAAGCTCTGCCCGCTCTCCGGGGCGGGCAAAGTCTGAGCTATGCCAAGACGGGCGGTGAAGTGAAAGGTGCTTCCCCGGCCATGGAACGCTTTCCGCCCACAACCGGCCGCCCATCATTTGCGCAAGTTGCCGGGAAATGGTCAAACCCAAGCCGGTTCCCCCGTAGCGCCGCGCGGTGGATCCGTCGGCTTGCGTAAAGGCTTCGAAGATGCACTCCAGTTTCTCGGCCGCAATCCCGATGCCTGTGTCCTGCACGCTGAAATGGAGTTGCACGAAATCCTTCCCCACAGCGCTGACCTCCACCGCGACGCTGATTTGGCCTTGGTTGGTGAATTTCACGGCGTTGCCCAGCAAGTTCACGAGAATCTGGCTCAGGCGGTTCGGGTCGCCGACAAGTGCCTCGGGAACCTCAGGCTCGACTTCCCAACTCACCTCCAGCCCCTTTTGGCGGGCGCGCAACAGAAACGTCTTGAGAATGGGTTCGATGCTCTCCCGCAGCGCAAATTGGATGGATTCTACTTCCAGCTTGCCCGCTTCGATCTTGGAGAAATCGAGGATGTCGTTAATGATGGTCAGCAGAGAATCGGCGGAAGCTTTGACCATGCCGACGTATTCCGCTTGTTGGGGGGTGAGTGGAGTGTCGAGGAGGAGGTCGGTCATACCCATGACGCCGTTCATGGGAGTGCGGATCTCGTGGCTCATATTGGCGAGAAACTCGCTCTTGGCGCGGTTCGCCGCCTCCGCTGCCTCCTTGGCCTGCTGCATCTTGATCTCAACCTGCTTGAACGCCGTGATGTCCATCATGGCGCCGATCATCCGCACCGGCCGGCCCGCGTGATCGCGCATGACGTAGCCCCGATCCAGAACCGAAGCGTACTTCACATCGCCCGTGAGGAAACGATACTCCGCCGACCAAGTCTCCCCGCCGCCCTCGATGGCTGCGCGACGGCTGTCCTCCACTCGCTTGCGGTCCTCCGGGTGCACATGCTCGAACCACCAGTGCGGGTCTGCGCCAATCTCATTGGCTGTGTGCCGGAACGTGGTTTGAATTCCGCTCGTCCAACTGATAGCCTGCGTTTCGAGATCCCAGTCCCAGATCGCGTCGTTGAGGGCGCGGCCCACGTATTGGAAGCGCTTTTCCAGCTCGGCTTCGGCCTCGAATCGACGCCGGATGGCCTCGGTTTGGGCGCTCACCCGGCGGCGCAGCACCACCACCCAGACACCCACGGCGAACGCCACTCCCACCAGCAGCGCCAGGAACCACCCCAGCCTTTCGCAACGTCCACCAGGAAGGTCTCGCGAGCACCACAACACTCCCCGGTGAGTCAAGCAGGATATTGAAAGTTGCGGGCAGGCGATTGCGGTCCACGCTGACCGAGCAGATCCCGGTTACTCTCAAACGGCTCCCCAGAAGCTGCGACCAGTCCTCGTTCGTCTTGCGCTCGTCCATCCGTGCCTCAAAGATCAGGTCGCCATCCTGCAGCACCAGCGTGCGGTCTGATTCGCTATGCCTCACATCCCGCAGGGTCGCAGTCAAGCTCACGCGCAGAGTATCGTAGGCGCCGGATTGCGCCTTCTGCGCGGTGATCTCGAGGGGCGAAGGAACCGTCGCGGATCCTGTTCGCCGGAAGAGGGCATGTCGAAGGACTGGCGTGTAATCGCCCAAATCGGCGAAACCGACCACGTCGACCTGGTCGCCGGGTTGGAGTGGCGTTTGGTGGGCCCCGGAATGTAGACCCCCAGGCGGCCGTTCTGGATGAACACGCCTCTGGGCCGTTGGAGGGTAACCGTGCCTTGCACTCGCACGCGGTGCTCGGACGCATTGCGGGTTGTGAAGGCTAACAGGCTGCTGATGGGCCTGATCGGGACAGAAAACGGGTCGGCCGCCGGCGGCTCCTCGACACTTACCTGGCGAGCCGTGGGCACCGCCAGCCATATGCCCGTCAGCTGGTTGTTCCGGTTATACAGAGTCGCACAAACCCCGGTGACTCTCACTTTTGCGTCCACCAACCGGTCTCCGCTCAACCCCCGCTGGTCCATGATGGAGACGAGCAACCCCCTTCCCTCGACAATCACGTACAGACTCAGCCCGTCGTGGTCCGGCTCGAAGTCCTGTACAATGCCTTCGACTTGCACCCACTGGCTGTCCTCGCGGGTGGATAACATGTCGCCGAAACCGACCTTGCGAGGCCACGGCAGTGGCGACTGCCCCAATACCCGGTAGTGGGCCTTCCCGATCTGCGGCGCAAAATCGGGCTCCTCCGTTACTCCATTGATTTCGAGCAAATCTCCGGGCCGGAAGTGATGTCTTAGTTCGTGCTCGTCAACGTAGATTCCGGCGGTCGAGTCCTGCACAAAGAAATCGCCGACGCTGAAATCGATGTAGGTGAGGACTGCTCGCAAGTGGACCGGATAGCCGCGGTTGGCTTGATCTGGGGTAAGTTCCCGGACCTCTTCGGCAGTGGTGAGTGTAGGCAATTGCTCGGGCCAGGCGTCCTCGCTCCATGCCAACGCAGCCGGGAAGAGCGTTAACATCAGACCGATGCGGACGGCGTTCCGCGCTTTGGAGAACCGAGCGCTGCTGGCAGTGAGGTGAGGATACATCCGCGCACCTGTCCCCATCGAAAAGGTGGTACCTCTATCTTCATCGGCAGCTATCGAGTTATCCCTAAATCGGTCATGCTCCTTCGCTGCGCGCGAACCCTGAGTCCACATCTACGGGGATTCGCAGCCGAAAACCTATCGTCGCTGTAAGCTATTGAAAACTGAGGACTAGTCCAAGTGCTTGGAGTGGAGGAAGGCACGTACGACTTCCCTGATGTCCCGGTGCTCGCCGTCCACGTTGTAGTTCATGCGGCGCATGTCCTGGTCGGAGATGCTGCCGGCCAACTGGTGCAGTGCCGCCCCGACTTCGGGATGGCGAGTCAAGGTCTCCTCGCGCACGATCGGAACCGCCTGATAGGGAGGGAAGTAGTGCCGATCGTCTTCGAGCATCGCCAAGTCGCGGGCGGCAATTAAACCATCAGTCGAATTGCCTGCGACTAAGTCGACTTGGTTCTCCAGCAGGGACTTGTACAACAACCCCAGATCCATGATTCGCGGCGGAGCCTTGAATCGCAGTCCATAGGTGCGGACCAGGCCCTGGTAACCGTCCTGGCGCTCCATGAATTCGTAACCGAATCCGGCCCGCCATTGAGGCGCAAAAGCAGCGGCTTCGGATATCGTCCGGACTTGCAGTCGCCTCGCGTCCGCGCCGCGAATGACGAGGGCGAAAGTGTTGTTGAACCCCAAGGGTTCCTCAACGCCAAGCTGGAACCGCTGCGCATATTCACTTTTGACCCGTTCGTACACCTGGAGAGGATCGTTCGACGGCGATTGCTTGAGAATGGCGCCAAGTGCCGTGCCGGTGTATTCAACGTAGAGGTCGATGCGGCCGGCCAGGATCGCCTGATGACAGATGTAGGTTCCGGCAAGATAAAAACGCCGGTCCACCGCCAAATGCGTCCGGGCTTCGAGGTGCTGCGCGAGCAGTTCTCCCAGGATCGCTTGCTCAGTGAAATTCTTGGACCCCACCACGATCCGGTTCTTGCGAGCACTTCCGCAGCCCACCAAAAGAGCGCAACAGATCGCGATCAGGAGTGTCCGATTCATACAGCCTCGGCGTTGGGCTGGCTGGCCCTGTGGCGCGAGCCTCGCGCCCGCTGTCGCGGGAGCTTCCCGCTTCCACACAGACCGCTCGTGCGGTCGTGGCGCCAAATCCACCGCGGCGAGCCGCCCGCGCCACCTTAAACGTACCGGAATCGCCGCTCCAGGCGGCCCAATAGGAAATCGGCAAGCAGCGCCATCAACGCCGCCGGGATAGCTCCAGCCAAAATGACTCGGTTATCCACCATCGCCAGGCCGCGGAAGATGAATTCCCCCAAGCCACCGGCGCCGATCGCAGCGGCGATCGTGGCAACCCCGATGGTGATTACCGTTGCTACACGCACCCCGGCGAGGATTACGCCCATGCCCAAAGGCAGTTCGACCTGGAACAAAAGCTGCAGGTCGCTCATGCCCATACCACGCGCCGCTTCGCGAACGCTTGGATCCACTCCCGTAATCCCGGCACAAGTGTTTTGGATGATGGGTAGAAGCGCATAAAGCGTCAGCGCGGTGACGGCAAGCCGGTCCGCGCGCTCGCCCAGCCAAGCAGACGACAACAGGAAGCCGAACAAGGCAAGCGATGGAATCGTCTGCACCACCGTCGAGGCGCCCAAAACCGCCTTGCCGAAAGCGGGACGGCGCGTCACAAGGATGCCCAAGGGCATGCCGATGGACACCGCTAACAGCATGGATATTCCGACCAGCCAGAGGTGCTCGAAGGTCAGCGCCAAGACTTGCGATTGGTTGCTCCAGATGAATTGCAGGGTGCTCATTTGCCTCCTCTAAACAGCACTCAGCTTTCAGCTCTCAGCAAGCCCGTTCGGCCCATCAGTCGTGCCAGAAGGAAACCTCAGAGTTGGACATCAATTTAGCAGCTCAGACCAGTGTCAGCATCCGGACGTCATGGAGGGGCACAAAGCAAAACCTCCGGATGGCGCCACAAGGGCCGTCGTTACTAAGCGGTTTCAAAAGCCTGACGGTAAGCACGCACGATTGGGTTGGCCGCCGACCTGAATTCCTCGGGCGTATACACTCCCGCCAGTTTGCCGCCATGCAGCAACGCGACACGGCGCGCGAGCATCAGTGCTTCCCTCAAATCATGGGTAACGAAAACGACGGTCTTCTGAAGCCGCTGTTGCAGTTGCTGAAACTCTTGCTGGATTTCAACGCGAGTCAGGGGATCGAGAGCTCCGAAGGGCTCATCCATCAGCAGCAGCGGCGGGTCGGCAGCCAGCGCGCGCGCCACCCCCACTCGTTGCCGCTGGCCGCCGGACAGTTGCCTCGGATACCGAGCGGAGAAGCGCCCGGGTTCAAGGCCTACCAGGGCCAGCATCTCTTGTACCCTGGCACGCGTTCGTTCTGCGGGCCAATTCTCCAGGCGAGGCACCAGACCCACATTGCGCTCCACCGTGAGATTGGGGAACAGTCCCACTTCCTGTATCACGTAGCCGATGCGGCGGCGCAGTCGAATGGGATCGGCATCCGAGGTAGCGCGTCCCTCAACCAGAACCTGTCCCTGCGTGGGTTTCAGAAGCCCGTTGATGAGCTTTAGAGTTGTCGTCTTGCCGGAACCGCTGCGCCCCAGAAGCACCAGAGTTTCGCCGCGCCGGACTTGCAGGTTCAAGTCCTCGAGCAGGAACGGCCCCGTCTCGAGCCGGTACGACACGCCACGAAATTCGATCGCCAAGTCGTTTTCTTGAGTCATGTTCGTAGAAACTGCCTGCCGCACGGGAAGTCGAGAGTCGAAAGTCAAAAGCCAAAAGCTAAAGAGTCGCACTCTCAACTTTCGACTCTCGACTCTTGACTACCCCGTTGACTCCAACGCGCGGCATGCCGTACTCTGAGAATTCGGGGCTACGACACAATTTGATTCTCACCAGTACAGGGAGGTGCACATGTCTGCGCAACAAACCCTGACGGAAGGCGATCGCACGATTGCCGCATCTCTTGCTGAAGCTCGCGCCCTCACTGACGCGCTGTTCAACGTGGTGCGTCCCGACAGCTTCTATGAGCGGCCCATCCCCGAGCGCCACCGCATTCTCTTTTATCTCGGCCACCTGGAGGCCTTCGACTGGAACCTGCTCGGCCGGAATATTCTCGAGATCGAGTCATTTCAAAAGGAATTCGACCGACTCTTCGCTTTTGGGATCGATCCCGTGGGTGGCGGCTTACCCGACGATCAGCCCTCTGACTGGCCCTCCATTCAGCAGGTGCGCGGTTACAACCAGCGGGTCCGCGAAACGCTCGACGCCGCGCTCGAAAAAGTCTCCTTTCGAGATTCGGCCTTGCCTCTGCTCCACGACGGCTATGCTCTCCATGTTGCCCTCGAGCACCGTTTGATGCACGCGGAAACCCTTGCCTACATGCTGCACCAGTTGCCTCTCGAAAGCAAACTTCGCCAGAAACAAGCTTCGCCTCCCTCTCCGCCGCCGGAGGCATCGGGGATGGTGAAGATACCCGCAGGTGTCGCCACGCTCGGCATGTCCCGAAACGGGAACGGCGCCTTCGGCTGGGACAATGAGTTTGAGACCCAGGAAGTCGCGGTTGCGGAATTCGCCATGGATGTCCACAACGTTACCAACCGCCAGTTTCTGGAATTCCTGCGCGCCGGCGGTTATGCAGACCGGAGTCTCTGGTCGGACTCGGACCGGGCTTGGAAGTCAGGGCAGGGAATCGACCATCCCATCTCCTGGGCCCGCCACGGCGACCAGTGGTTCTATCGCGCCATGTTTGAGGAGATTCCCCTGCCGCTCGATTGGCCGGTTTATGCGAGCCACGCGGAGGCCTCGGCGTACACGCGATGGAAGGGGACAGCGCTGCCCACCGAGGCGCAGTTCCATCGCGCCGCCTTTGGAACACCGAATGGCCCGGAGCGCGACTATCCTTGGGGAAATGAGTCTCCCCAGCCCCACTTGGGTAATTTCAACTTCCAGCGCTGGGACCCTGCCCCGGCTGGCGCCTTCCCGGCTGGCAGCAGCGCCTTTGGCGTGGCCGACCTGGTCGGCAACGGTTGGGAATGGACTTCCACGGTTTTTACCCCCCTGCCCGGATTTCGGGCCTTTCCTTTTTATCCCGGCTATTCGGCCGACTTCTTTGACGGGAAGCACTACATCATCAAGGGCGGCTCCGCGCGGACCGCGAACCGTCTCCTGCGGCGCTCTTTCCGCAACTGGTTTCAACCGCACTACCCATACGTGTTCGCGAAATTCCGAGGCGTTTCGAGCGCATCCTGAATCAGGCGGGAACCCATGTTAACCACGGCCATTGCAGCCCTTCCCCTTTCCAAACTCGCCCAAGACGTGCGGGCTGGCTTGTCCAAGCCCGGCCAAAAAGAACTACCTTGCAGGTACTTCTACGACGAAATCGGCTCTGCTCTCTTTGAGGTTATTACTCATCTGCCGGAGTACGGCTTGAGTCGGGCTGGGGAGCGCTTGCTGCGCAAGCACGCATCAGCGCTCGCATCTCAAATGCGGGCGCCGGCCGTGGTTGCGGAATTGGGGTGCGGCAGTGGCAGAAAAACGCGCTGGCTTCTCGAAGCTCTCTCTCGAAGACGGCATTTGACCTATTGCCCCATCGAGATTTCTGCCGCAGCTCTCGCCATGTGCAAGCGCCAACTGGACGATCTCGACTCCCTCACCTTCGTGGGCTTCGAACGCGAGTACCTGGACGGACTGGAGGAAGTCAGCGCTCTGCGTCCCCCAGACGCGCCTCTTCTGGTTTTGTTTCTAGGAAGCACCATCGGGAATTTCTTTCGCTCGCAAGGTGTGCAGTTTCTCAAGCAGGTGCGCCAGAATCTCATGCCCGGCGACTCTCTGCTTCTGGCCACGGACCTCGAAAAGCCTGTCCGGCAATTGCTCCTTGCCTACGACGACCCGTTGGGCGTCACGGCAGCGTTCAATCTGAATCTGCTGGCCCGGCTGAATCGCGAGCTGGAGGCGGATTTTCGTCTGGACCTGTTCCGCCACATCGCCCGGTACAGTCGCGAGGAGCGGAGGATCGAGATGCACCTCCAATCGACGTCGGAACAAACCGTTACGATTCCAGGAGCGGGCTTGGCGGTGACACTCCAGCGCAGCGAGACCATCTGGACCGAAAGTAGCCACAAGTATAATCTTCCGGAAATTCTCCAGATGGCTCACCAGAGCGGTTTCCGCTGCGACGCCCAATGGTTGGACGAGGAATGGCCGTTTGCGCATACCCTGTTGATAGCCGAGTAATGTGCTCCCCTCTTCCGTAGGAGGAGGGGGTAGGGGGTGGTGGCGCATCGGTCAACCACCCCTAGCCCCTCCTTATCAAGGAGGAGAACCGAGCTTCGAATTTGACCGCAATTTTCCCCAAGAGCGCTCTCCCCGCCAAGCGGTATAACGTTCGAAGATGAACAATCTTCAGAGGGCAGGAGGAGGCTCAAGAATGCAAATGATCGCAGCAGCAAAGGACACTTTTCTCGCGGTATTGGCGGCGCCAGGCCGCTCCCCCGAAATCCCGGAGTCCGCCGATGTCTACGGCTGGCTGGTTGGGAGTTGGGAATTGCGGGTGCTTCATTATAGGGCTGTTGATGTTTCCGGTATGGGGATCACGGGTGAAGCTCACTTCGCATGGGTTCTTGAAGGCCGGGCAATCCAAGACGTCCGGATCATGCCGCGTCGCAGCGAACGCACGGCTGAGACCGACAAGGTCAATAATATGTATGGGACCACACTGCGCATTTGGGATCCGGCCATCCAGGCTTGGCTGATCAGGTGGATCAACCCCGTCCGGTGCCACCTGGAGGAACAGATCGGGCGGAGGATTGGCCGCGAGATCGTTCAGGTCGGCGCGCGAGCGGAGGGCACTCCGACCCGCTGGAGATTTACGGACATCACGCCGGATTCCTTCCATTAGATCGGCGAGGCGCTTAATCCGGACGGCCAAACCTGGAAGGTCGAGGGCGAGTTTCTCGCTAAACGAATGCAGCCGCTCGTGCTGGCTGATTGATCGGCGCCCTGGAAACCATGGAAATGCGCGCAGCGCCTTGGAGTGCGGCGGCTTGAGGCCGCCTTCGCAGAACTCGGACCAAAGGCTGTCCTGAGGCGCGCCGTCGCGGCTTCGAGATCAGAAGGCGGCGTCAAGCCGCCGCACTCCAAGGCGCCTTCGGCACAGAGGTCTCCAAAACTGGGACTAAATTCCGAATCGGGAAAGGAAGCAAACCTATGGCTAACGACAAAGCTTTAAGGCAGCACGTTTTGAGTCTCCTCAAAGGCGGCACTGCTCACGCCGATTTCGATACGGTCTTTAAGGACCTCCCCGTCAAACTCCGCGGCAAAAGGCCTGACGGCGCAGAGCACTCGCCTTGGGAAGTTCTCGAGCACTTGCGCATCGCCCAGTGGGATATTCTCGAATTCTCGCGCAACCCGAAGCACAAATCGCCGGATTTTCCGGAGGGCTATTGGCCGCGCACAGCTTCACCTCCGGACGAGACAGCCTGGGACAAGAGTATTAAGTCGTTCCGCGCAGATCTCGAGGCGATGTGCAAGCTGGTGGCGGACGAATCCACGGATCTGTTCGCCAAGATTCCGCACGGCGATGGTCAAACCATCCTGCGCGAGGCCTTGCTCGTGGCCGACCACAACGCCTATCACTTGGGTGAAGCCGTGCTGCTTCGACGTTTTCTCAGCGCCTGGCACTAGGTCATCGGCCGCCAGGCCAAGATCCACCACAGAGCGCACGGAGGTCACGGAGAGATAAGTCACGGGCCCACTTTCTGTCTGCAGCGGGGCGGGCAAGCCGTGATATGATCTCGCAGATTGGCGGCTAAGTCTGTCGATAAGAAAGGGGAAGCTATGCGCTCATGTGCATTTGTAACGCTACTGATGTTAGGGATGATCGTTTCGGGAAGCGTGGTGGTCGGCTCTGCGAGGCCGGCGAGTGACGATGCCTATCTGGGTCGATGGGACATCACCGCCACGGGTTCGCCCTCCGGGCTGCCCAGGAATTGTTGGCTGGAGATAAAGCGGGAGGGCGGAGTATTGAAGGGCCGCTTCAATCAGGGTGGGGGCGCGGTGTTCAATCTGCCGGTGGTCGCGATCGAGCACGGCGAACTTAAATTTCAGTACCCGCAAGGGAAAAAGAAAACGCGCCGGTGTGGCAAGCCGTGATCAAGGGTGCGCGCCTGGTGGGTACGGCGCACGTCGATGGGAAAACACTCTCGTGGATTGGCGTGCGAGGGCCGGTGTGGCCTGCGACTCCCCCACAGAGAAAGCCCGGAAAGCCCGTCGACCTCTTCAACGGCAAAGACACCTCCAACTGGCTTTGCCAGGACCCGCACCGTCCGATGGGCTGGTCTGTCAAGGACGGCATTCTGATGAACGAAGGAAAAGAGGCCAACAACATCTACACCCGGCAGAAGTTTAACGACTTTAAGTTGGATGTCGAGTTCAACGTTGACCCGCAAAGTAACAGCGGGGTGTATCTCCGTGGCCGCTATGAAATCCAGATTCTCGACGACCTCAACCGCCCGCTGGATGTCCATAGTCAAGGGGCCCTGTACGGATTCATCGTTCCGCCGGTCGAAGCCAGCAAGCCCGCGGGGGAGTGGCAGACCTATGAAATTACCTTGATTGCCAACCGCTTGACGGTGATCCTGAACGGAACCAAAATCATCGATAACGCCGAAGTCCCGGGAATCACCGGGGGCGCGCTTGACGCCAATGAAAAAGAGCCCGGCCCGGTTCTGCTGCAAGGGGATCACGGCAGGGTACAGTTCCGCAAAGTGCGCCTCACCCCGCTGATCTGAGCACTGAGAATGGTGTGAATTTCGCGTTTACACTTTCGTGCCTCAGGCGATGGAGCCCAACCTCGATAAGTGGCGGACGCGGTGAAGTGGGCGAGCATGCTCGAAAAGGCGGCGGTCTGCGGTTACGAGAGGGCAGTCGAGTTCAACGGCCAGAGCCAGGAAAGAAGCGTCGTAAAAGGTGAGGCTAAACTCCTGTCCTAATCGGAGAGCTTACTTGAGGAGTGGTGTGGCCGGAGGAGCCACCACAAAGGGAAGTGCTTCGAGGCGCTCAACTGCTTCGTCCAACGCCGCCGGCTCTAGACGTGCCTTAAGGAGGAGTATATTACCCACTTCGTACAGGAGCAAAGCAGGAACATGTACCTCCACCCCGCGCCGCTCAATCTCCTCAAGGAGTCGCCTGGCTTCTCGCAAATGCTCCTCGTCGCGGGTCTTGAACCACTTGATGAGAACCGAGGTGTCAACGACGATCTTTGGAGCCATAGCGGCGGTCGCGGTAGTACCGAACAATGTCCGTGGAGTCCCAGTCCCCAATCCACTGAGCTTCGAGTTCGCGCAGAGGAGCTATAGCCTCTTTCCAGGAATTCCTGGCATCGCTCTCACCCAGAGTAACTCTCAGGGCTTCCCGGATCAGGCCACTTCGCGATCGTCCCTGCGAGCGTGCGACGCGATCGACTTTGTTCAGGAACCGGGTTGGAATTGAAACCATTACTTTCGCCATGCGCGCTCGACCTCAGATTTCAGCATAGTCGCGTTAGAGACGCGAGGCAATACTTTTTATATAACGCCAGCAGATGCAAGATGGAATGGCTTACCGCGAGGAGGTATAATGTTTCGCATGAAGTTCCGAAGCCTGGGCAGATATTTCACACCTCTGGCTCTTTGCTCGTGCTTGTTCGGCCCTGCTCTCCAGCTCGCCAGCGGGCAAACCGCGCCCCATTATGACAGTGTGGCCATTGATGCTCTTGACCCGGAGGCCTGGAACGGTGTTGTGTTTCTGGCCCGCGCCTTCAACCAGCCCGCGCCTTTCGCCCTGCGGGTGGGGTCGGCGAGCGGTGGGTTTCTTGACGGCAACGAGGTTTTTGATGCCGTAGGAGAAGTCGGACCTCACGCGCCGGACGCTTCTTATTGCCGCATGGCGTGGCGGCACAATCCCCGCCAGGCGCTGATCACGCTCGAGTGGTCGCGCATCGACGAGACGACGGTTGTGGGCCGTCTGACCGCGGCCAAGGACTTCCAGCTTGTCTTGGAGACCTACTTTCCCTATCTCGGCGTGAGTTGGGGCACGCAGGGATTCTACTCCGTCAACGAATCCCAGCAAGCCATTCTTGGCGAACGCTACTTTGACAATGTCTTTGGCCCCACGGCGCGATTTGTCGTAATGCTGGACCGGCCCCTCGAGGGCAGCGGGATATTCCCCACGCTGGGCCAATTACGCGAAAACATGCGAGGCTCCGGCAAGCTGGTGTCTTCGCTAGCCGGCGAGCCGAACGCGGGTGCGGCAGGCCTGCAGTTTACGACCGGCGGCGATGTGGCGCACTTCGTGGCTGCGCTCGGCTGGGACAAGGACACGCTTACGGGCAGGGCCAAGGCCCTGCTTGCGCCCGGCAACATCGACGCCATCCTCAAGGAGAAGTCGCAAGCCTACGCTGCCGCCCGGCCGCGCGCCAAGGGGCTGTTCGAGGGCGCGCCGGAAGCCATCGGGAACTCCATGTTCTGGAACACGCTTTATGCTTCCTCGAACGGCCTGATCTTTCCCAGCATCAGCCGGCGCTGGGCGCAAAACTGGGGCGGCTGGGTAGTGGGAGAATGGGACTGCTTCTTCGGTTCGCTGCTCACCAGCCTCGAGGACAAGGCCCAGACGGCGGCCGCAATTCGGGCGATCCTTCTAGCGCAAACCGACACGGGTGTCGTGCCCAACATTGCCGCCGCTTCCGGAATAACCCCGGATCGCTCCCAACCTCCCGTGGGCTCCTATGTTACCTGGAAGGTCTATCAACGAATCCAGGACCGGGAGCTGCTCGAGTGGGCGTACCCCCGGCTGAAGAAGTGGCACGAATGGTGGCTGCAAGACCGGGGCGACGGCCAAGGGTGGCGCGATGGTTATCATGACAGCCTGCTGGAGTGGGGCAGCGACAAAGGCTCGTCGCCCTCCACGGGTGGCCGGGGCTTTCTCCAGGCAGCCAAGTGGGAAAGCGGCATGGACGACAGCCCCATGTATGACGAGGCTAGTTACGATCCCCAGGCCTATACGATGAACCTGGTCGATGTCGGCCTGAACTCGCTGTATTCTCTGGACGCGGAGTGCTTGGCTAAGATTGCGGCGATTCTCGGCAAAGACGATGACGCCAAGAAATTCGCGGAGGAGTATGATCACCGGCGGCAGCTCGTCCAGCAGAAACTCTGGAACGAGAAGGACGGCATTTACGAGAACCGCTTCTGGGACGGCTCGTTCTCGAAGCGCCTCTCGCCCACGAATTTCTACCCCATGTTTGCCGGGATTGCGACTCCGGAGCAGGCCAAGCGCATGGTGGAAGAACATCTCCTGAACCCCAAGGAGTTCTGGGGGACTTACGTCGCGCCAACCATCGCGCGCAACGACCCGGCCTTCCCTGACCAGAACTACTGGCGCGGCACGATCTGGGGTCCCACGAACTACATGCTTTACGAAGGGATTAATCGCTACGGATTCGACAAGGTGGCCCTCGAGTACGCGCACAAGAGCTATGACCTTTTCATGGATGACTGGAAGACCAACCAGCACGACAACGAGCAGTACCACGCCTGGGGCGGAAACGGCGGCGGCGACACGCACTACACCTGGGGAGCGCTGTTGTGCCTGGTGGGGCTGGAACAATACATCGACAAGAACCCCTGGGAAGGCCTGCGCTTCGGTGCGCTCAATCCGCCTTCCAGCGGCGAGCTTACCGGCATCGCGTGGGATGGCCATCGGTATGACGTGGGCATCGGTCCGGAGAAAACCACTCTCAAGCGCGACGGTTCTGTCTGTTTCGAAGCCGGCGGCGGCGTGGTGGTGAGGCAGTATCAAGCCGACGGCGCGCACCTATCGTTCACTATCAAAGGCGACCGCCCCGTCCGCGTCACCAGTTCCGAGTTTAAATCCGGCGAACTCAACTTGAAAATTGATAAGCGGCCGGCGAGAAAGGTGCACGTGCACCAGGGCCACGTGATCTTCGAAGTTCCTGCCGGAGAGCATAACATCGAGGTCAGTAAGTAGCCTGGGTTGGCGGCTGAGAACGGAATTCAGCGCCAGGCCGTTCTCCTGGGAACAAGGGGCACGGGGACGGGCCGAGGCGGCCAAGAGGTTGTTGCCGCCCGCGCTCCTTGTGCGCGGCTGACAACACAGCTAGCCTCCCTGCTTGCCTTCCCGCTTTGCGGCTTCGCAACCCATCTGCCCGGGCGACTGTAATTTCTGCAACCACTTTCCCGGTTGAAGAATCTAAAAAATCTGGGCGCAGAGCAAACCAAAACAGACTGCAGCGGTGTCACCCGCCCGTAACATGTCGAGATTTCGACGCGCCGCGTCGAAATCCCGACAAAGTGAGGGGGAACTCAAGAGGGCTCTCAAGGCGCGGCCGGTTTGTTAAGCCCTTGATTGCATAATTGGAAGGAAGGCGCGGCCGCGCACGCCGGATTGGCAGTGGAAGTGCCAAGAATCGTTGTGACTGCAAGGGGCAGTTCTCAGTCGGGCGGCGGCCTCAAATCAACGCCGCCTGACAGCAGTGGAAAGGAACTGCCACTATTTAGCGTCGAATAAGATGCCTCGGCCTGCGTAGTTAGGAGACGGGATTCATCCCCATCATGACCACTGGACTGCCCATCATCTATCTGGCCCGGCACGGTGAAACCGCGTGGAGCCTTACGGGCCAGCACACCGGGACAACAGACTTGCCTCTCACCGAGCGCGGCGAGCGGAACGCGCGCGCCTTGGGAGAGCGACTCGACGGGCTTAAATTCAGCCGTGTGTTCAGCAGCCCGTCGCTGCGCGCTCGCCGCACTTGTGAACTTGCGGGGTTTGGCGGCGCAGTCGAAGTGGACGACGACCTGGCGGAGTGGAGCTACGGGCAATACGAGGCGCGGCGCACTTCCGAAATCCGCGCTGAACGGCCGGATTGGCAACTGTTCCGCGACGGCTGCCCGGGAGGCGAGTCGCCCGCCGAGGTGGGCGCGCGGGCCGACCGAGTGGTGAGCCGCCTGCGAGCGGACCCGGGGAACACACTGATTTTCTCGAGTGGCCATTTCCTGCGTGTGCTGGCAGCCCGATGGCTGGGTCTAGAGCCGGCGGGCGGCAGGTATTTCTTGCTGAGCACCGCAAGCCTGAGCGCGCTAGGGTACGAAAACAGTCTCTGTCAACCGGTGATCCGCCTGTGGGACGACACCCGGCACATCGAAACGGAACCGAACTTGTTGAAGGCCAAGGCGTGAATTCGGGCGAAGGAAACAATCATGGGGTTCTGTCCTAATCTGAAAGCAGCACCGGCCTTTAGGTCGGTAGATGCCGGCCTTTAAGGATAGCGGCCGCACGCTGCGTTTGAAATTTGAGGTGGAATAATGAAAGCGACTCAATTACTTCACAATCTCGGCCAGAGTATCTGGCTTGACAATATTACGCGCGATCTGCTGGATAGCGGCACACTCAGCCGCTACATCCAGGAACTCTCCGTAACCGGGCTGACCTCAAATCCGACCATCTTCGACCACGCCATCAAGAACAGCACGGCTTACGACGCCGCGATCCGCGAGAACCTGAACCAAGGCAAATCGGGCGAGGCGCTTTTCTTCGCGCTGGCGCTGGAAGACCTCAGCCGGGCCGCCGCGCTGTTCCGGCCGATTCACGACCGGACCGATGGTGTGGACGGTTGGGTGTCACTCGAAGTTTCGCCCTTGCTGGCTTATGACACCGCCAGCACTTCGGCAGCGGTCAAGGATCTACATGCGCGGGCGGGACAGCCTAACCTGTTCATTAAGATCCCCGGAACCAAGGAGGGCCTGCCGGCTATCGAAGAGGCGATTTTCGCCGGGGTCCCGATCAACGTCACCCTGCTGTTCTCGCGCGAGCACTATCGGGCGGCTGCGGAAGCTTTCTTGCGCGGTATCGAGCGGCGCATTGAAGCCGGCCTCAACCCCAACGTCAGCTCCGTTGCGTCGTTGTTTGTCAGCCGCTGGGATGCCGCGGTGCTGGGCACGGCGCCGGAGCCGTTACGTGGTCAGCTCGGCATCGCTATTGCCATGCGAACCTACAAGGCATACCGCGAGCTGCTTGACTCATCCCGCTGGCAGCGCGTTTTCAATGCGGGTGCGCGTCCCCAACGCCTCCTCTGGGCCAGCACCGGGACCAAGGATCCCAAAGCCTCCGACGTACTTTACATCAAGGCCCTGGCAGCGCCTTTCACGGTGAACACCATGCCGGAAGCTACTTTAAAGGCGCTCGCCGATCACGGTGAATTAGGCTCAATCCTTCCGGCAGACGGGGGCGACAGCGAGGAGGTCCTGGCGCAGTTCGCGAAAGCGGGAATTGATGTCGCTGCCTTGGCTGCCCGGCTTCAGGAGGAAGGGGCGAAGTCGTTTGTCAAGTCGTGGAATGATCTGATGACGGTGATTACCTCCAAGAGCGCCGCGCTGAAAGCTGCCGCTGCGCATTGACGGGCTGCAGCGCTGGACCGCATGTCCGAGGTACGTGATTTTGACGGAGGGTTTATGCAATTGGGAATGGTTGGGCTGGGGAGGATGGGGGCAAATATGGTGCGTCGCCTCCTCAGAGGAGGCCACCACTGTGTGGTCTTCGACCGGTCGGCAACGGCGGTGGAGGAGTTGGCAAAAGAGAAAGCTGAGGGGAGTTCATCACTTCAGGACCTCGTGAAGAAACTCGAGAAACCTCGCGCGGTGTGGCTGATGGTTCCCGCCGCGGCTGTAGACGGGACGATCGCCGACCTCCTGCCTCACCTGGAGGCCGGGGACATCGTTATCGATGGCGGGAATTCCTACTACGTGGATGATATTCGGCGGAGCAAAGAACTCTCGGGCAAGCATATCCATTATGTGGATGTGGGCACCAGCGGCGGCGTGTGGGGCTTGGAACGCGGTTACTGCATGATGATCGGCGGAGAAGGGAACGTGGTCAAGCACCTCGATCCCATCTTTTCGACGCTGGCGCCGGGCAGGGGCAACCTGCCGCGCACGCCGGGCCGCGAGAAGCTCGACGGCACCGCCGAGCAGGGTTATTTACATTGCGGTCCCAACGGCGCGGGGCACTTCGTCAAGATGGTCCACAACGGCATCGAGTACGGGATCATGGCCGCCTACGCGGAGGGCCTGAGCGTTTTGCACGACGCTAATGTCGGAAAGCGTCAGGACGCCATCGACGCGGAGACCACCCCGCTGCGCGCATCCTGAGAATTACCAGTATGACCTCAATTTGCGGGACATCACGGAGGTCTGGCGACGCGGCAGCGTCATTGCCTCCTGGTTGCTGGACCTGACGGCGGCTGAGTTGGTGAATGACCCCGAGCTTTCACAGTTTGCCGGGCGCGTGTCGGACTCCGGCGAGGGCCGCTGGACGATTAAGGCGGCCATCGATGAGGCTGTGCCGGTGCCGGTCCTTTCCACCGCGCTTTACGAGCGGTTTAGTTCACGCGGGGAAGCGGACTACCAGGACAGACTGCTATCCGCGATGCGCTTTGGGTTCGGCGGCCACTTGGAGAAGACGAAGTAGCGCTGACCTTCAGGTGCAGACTGGAAGTCGCCTGTCGATCCTGAGCCCTTGCTCAGGGCAGACTTTGAAGGGTTGGCGCTACAGAGCCCGTTCGGCATTGATCTCGCCGCGAATGGCCGGCGTTCGACGTGAGAAAGCGAGATTCTGGATGAACGATAACCATTCTGACGCTCTGGTCTTCTTCGGCGCTACCGGCGACTTAGCCTATAAGAAGATCTTCCCGGCGCTCCAGGCCATGGTGAAGCGCGGGCATTTGAGCGTACCGGTGATTGGCGTGGCGAAGCCCGGTTGGAGCCTCGACCAGCTCAGGGCGCGGGCGCACGAAAGCCTGGAGAAGCACGGGGGAGTCGATCCGGCGGCTTTCGAGAAGCTGAGCAGCTTGCTGGGTTTTGTGGGCGGCGATTACCGGGATCCCGCCACTTTTCAAGCGCTTCCGCGAGCAACTCAACGGGGCGCGGCGGCCGGCTCATTATCTGGCTATCCCACCCGCGTTATTCGAGACAACGGTGGAAGAGTTAGCAAAAACAGGCTGCGCTGCCGAGCCGGGGTGCTCCCAGGCTCGCGTGATCGTCGAGAAGCCCTTCGGCCGCGATCTGGGCTCGGCGCGGGAGCTCAACCAGATTCTGCACGAGGTTTTCCCGGAATCCGCTATCTTCCGCATCGACCACTATCTGGGCAAGCGGCCGGTGAACAACGTTGTGGTTTTCCGGTTTGCCAACGCGTTCATGGAACCATTCTGGAATCGGAACTACGTCGAGAGCGTGCAGATCACCATGGCGGAAGATTTCGGCGTGGAAGGACGCGGCGCTTTCTACGATCAGACGGGCGCGATTCGTGACGTGATTCAGAACCATCTCTTCCAGATCTTGTGTAACCTCGCCATGGAACCTCCGGTCCGCAACGACAGTGAAACTATTCGCGACGAAAAAGTTAAGGTACTCAAGGCAATTCCAGCGCTGGAGGTCGAGAATCTGGTCCGCGGGCAGTTCCGCGGCTATCGCCGGGAAAAGGGAGTGGCGCCCGACTCGAAGATGGAGACGTTTGCTGCCCTGCGACTGGAAGTGGATTCCTGGCGCTGGAAAGGCGTGCCGTTTTATATTCGAGCCGGAAAGAATTTGCCGGTGAATTGCACTGAGGTTCTGGCGCGGTTTCACAAGCCTCCCAGCGTCATCCAGGATGGCTCCCTTTCGCAAAACTACATGCGGTTCCGAATCAGTCCTGAGATGACGATCGCCGTGGGCGCAACGGTGATGGGTCCGGATGAGCAGATGAAAACCGAAGGGGTTGAAATCGTGGCCAGCAGTCATCCCTCCGCCGCAGGAAATGGACGCTTACGAGCGCGTGCTGGGCGACGCCATGGCCGGAGACGCCACTCTGTTCGCCCGTGAGGATTACGTGGAAGAGGCGTGGCGCATCGTCGATCCGGTGCTCAAAGCCGACGCGCCGGTCTACGAATACGACAAAGGTACTTGGGGACCGAGCGAGGTCGACCCGAAGGTTTCGCCGGAAGGCGGCTGGCACAACCCAACAGCGCAGTAAAAACCCAGTGCTGTGTAAGGCGGGTTCATCGACTAATTCGGCCGCGCACCCGGGAAATTCAGGATTCGGGGCAGACCGGGTAATGGATGCTTCGAAAGAGTTGTGGGGTAGGTGAGCAGTGCAGGTGGCCACGGGCGAGCAAACCATGGCAGTGGGCGTAGGATCCGTCGCCCCGAAAGGGGTTGTGAGTGTGGGGCGAAGCTTCCCCCTCGGCGCAACGGTCGTTGCAGCCGGTGTGAATTTCAGCGTCTATGCGCGGGACGCTACCGGCGTCGAACTGGCCTTCTTCGATCGGGAGGATGACTCCAGGCCCTCGCGGGTGATAAAGATCGATCCGACGAAGAACCGCACTTATCCCTATTGGCATGTCTTCGTCCCGGCAGTGAGAACGGGGCAGCTTTACGGGTACCGGGTTTCCGGGCCGTTCGACCCTGCGAACGGGATGCGGTTTGATCCTGAAAAGCTCCTCTTGGACCCTTACGGCCTCGCCGTGGCCGTGCCCAAGAATTACAGTCGTGAGGCAGCACGCCGGAAGGGCGATAACACCGCTGTGGCAATGAAGAGCCTGGTGGTGGATCCGAATCTCTACGACTGGGAAGGAGACGCGCCGCTTTACCACCGCTCGGCGCGCACCATCATTTACGAGATGCACGTGCGGGGCTTCACGCAGCATCCCAGTTCGGGCGTTCCCGAACTGAGCGCGCGGCACCTACGCCGGTTTGATCGAGAAGATTCCATACCTTCGCGAACTCGGCATCACTGCCGTGGAACTGTTGCCGGTGTTCCAGTTCGACGCCCAGGATGCACCGCCCGGAAAGACGAATTACTGGGGATATTCGCCGGTCTCGTTCTTTGCGCCGCACCGGGCCTACAGCTCTCGTCAGGACCGGCTTGGTCCAATCGACGAATTTCGCGACATGGTGAAGGCGTTGCACCGCGCTGACATCGGGGTCATTCTCGATGTCGTCTTCAATCACACCGCCGAAGGCGACCAGTCTCGGGCCAACCCTGTGCTTCCGCGGACTCGACAACAGCACCTACTACATCCTCGAGCGTGACCGCTCGCGCTACGCCAACTACAGCGGCACGGGAAACTCACTCAACGCCAACCATCCCGTCGTCCGCCGGATGATTCTGGACAGTCTCCGTTATTGGGTGGACCACATGCACGTGGACGGCTTCCGCTTCGATCTGGCGTCGGTGCTGGAACGCGACGAGACAGGGAATTTGCTGCCGAAGCCGCCGGTGTTGTGGGATATCGACTCTGATCCCTGCCTGGCCGGAACCAAGCTCATCGCGGAGGCTTGGGACGCGGCCGGGTTGTACCAGGTGGGCAACTTCGTCGGGGACATTGGCGGGAGTGGAACGCGCGATTCCGCGACGATGTCCGCAGCTTCTTCCGCGGCGACGAAGGCACGGTGGCCCCGCTTGCCGACAGGCTCGTGGGCAGTCCTCAAATCTACGGGCATAAGCAACGCGAAGCGGAGGAGAGCGTGAACTTCGTGACCTGTCACGATGGGTTCACGCTCAACGACCTTGTCTCTTACAACCAAAAACACAACGAGGCCAACGGGGAAGACAACCGCGACGGCGCGGACGACAACCGAAGCTGGAATTGCGGAGTCGAGGGTCCCAGCGATGATCCGGCGGTCGAGGCGCTGCGAAACCGGCAGGTGAAGAACTTCTTCACGGTGACAATGCTCTCGCTGGGGCTGCCCATGATTTTGATGGGCGACGAGGTGCGGCGCACGCAACAGTGGCAACAACAACGCCTATTGCCAGGACAACGAGACCAGTTGGTTTGACTGGAGTCTGCTTCGAGAGCATGCCGGCATCCATCGGTTCGTCAGCCTGCTCAACGCGCGCCGGTTGCTGTGCTCGGCGGAGCCCGATGAGCCGCACTTGAGCCTGAACCAGCTTCTTTCCAGGGCAAGCAGAACCTGGCACGGCGTGAAACTTGGGCAGCCTGACTGGAGCGCCGGCTCGCATAGCCTGGCATTCACCGCCCAGATCCCAAACGACGGCGCTGCTCTTCCACGTCATCCTGAACGCTTATTGGGAGCCGCTCGAATTCGAACTGCCGCCAGGCAGCGAAGACGCTAAGACATGGCGCCGTTGGATCGACACGAGCCTTGAGTCGCCGGAAGACATCGTGGAGTGGCAGGCCGCACCCGTGGTTACTGAACGAACGTATCGCGCCGAACCCCGTACTGTGATTGTGCTTTTCGCCGGTAGGCGAAGCGAGAAACGGTGACCAGTACGATTCCGGTCAAGCCCTTGCACTCGCCTGGCGAGAGCCCGAACTTGCGGAACACTTAACGACGACGGAATACCTGATGCTCCGCGATCCGAAGCAGGTAAGGGACGCGCCGGAAGCGGCCTGGTAAAGGCGGCAACCTCAATGGCGACCTACATGGATGTTGATGCCCACGCCGGGATGAAGCTGCATGCCGCGCAACGGGCTCTGGGGCTGGTCGAACCCGGAATGACGCTGGGACTGGGTTCCGGGACGACCGCGGCCTATTGGATCAAGCTTCTCGGCGAACGGGTCCGCGCCCACGGCTTGCAGATTCGCGCCATTGCAAGCTCCAAGGATAGCGAACTCCTGGGGCGAAGCTATGGAATACCCTTCGTCAGTTTTGAGGAGTGCCGCCGTATTGACCTCACTGTCGATGGGGCGGACGAAATCGCGCCCCATCTCGCGCTCATCAAGGGCGGGGGCGGCAAACTTCTGCGCGAGAAGATTGTCGCCAGCGCATCGAAGAGCTTCGTTATCGTTGCCGACGAATCGAAGCAGGTCGAGAAGCTTGGGCGCTTTCCTTTGCCGGTCGAAGTGATTCCAATGGCTGCTCCGTTGGTGAGCGATTCCCTTCAAGAGCTTGGTTTCACGCCCACGGTACGATTGAATCGGGACGGAACGCGCTACATCACGGACGAAGGAAACCTGATTCTCGACTGCTCCGGCCTTCTTATCGATAACCCGGAAGAGATCGCGGCGAAGATCGACTCCATTGTTGGGGTAGTGGAGCACGGCCTCTTTCTGGGTATGGCCGACCTGGCCTTGATAGCGGGCGCGGAACGCGTCATCGAGCGTTCCGGGTAGCGTCGTGAGTGAAGGGGCAGCTCGGACCTGCATTTTAGGTCCGCGATCCGCGCCACCGGCTCTACTGGAAGGACTCAACCTTCGCAAGAAGTTATCTGAGCAGGGCTTTAACATACACAACTCAAATCATCGAACCGAAAAGGAGACACACAATGCCATACGTTACAGTCGGAAAAGAAAACTCAGGGAACGTCGATCTTTACTACGAGGACCATGGCTCGGGCAATCCGGTTGTTCTGATCCACGGATATCCATTGAGCGGCGCTTCCTGGGAGAAACAAGTGCCCGCGCTGCTGGATGCGGGTTACAGGGTCATCACCTACGACCGCAGAGGCTTCGGCAAGTCCAGCCAGCCGACCACAGGCTACAACTACGACACGTTCGCAGAGGACCTTCACAAGCTGGTCACCCAGCTTAAGCTGAGCGATTTCACCTTGGTCGGCTTCTCGATGGGAGGAGGCGAGGTGGCGCGCTACATCGGAAAATACGGCTCCAAGGGCGTGAGCAAAGCCGTGATCATCTCCGGTGTGCCACCGTACCTGCTTAAGACCGGCCGACAATCCCGGAGGGCGTGGACGCCAGTGTATTTGCCGGCAGCGAGCAAGCGGTGGCCGCCGACCGCTATGCGTTCTTCACTGGCTTCTTCCGGGATTTCTACAACACCGACGTGATCCTGGGTAAGCGGGTCAGCGAACAAGCCGTCCAGGCCAGTTGGAACGTCGCGGCCAGCGCTTCCGCCACCGCCAGCCTGGCGTGTGTCCCAACCTGGCACGAAGACTTCCGCGCGGACTGGCCCGCATCGATGTGCCCACGCTGGTGATCCACGGGGATGCCGACCGCATCCTTCCCATCACGGCTGCCGGGACTGCGCACCGCCAAGCTCATCAAAGGGGCGCGCCTGCTGGTCGTAAAGGACGGTCCACACTGCGTCACCTGGACGCACGCGGAAGAAGTCAACGCCGAATTGCTGAGCTTCCTGGGCGAGAAGGCCAGGAAGTCGCAGGCGGCCGGCGCCTAGGCGGTACGCATTCGGAAATTTCGGGGTTTACCGGTAGCGCTGACCTTTAGGTCCAGCACTTACCGAGTTCCTGAAAGTTCGGCGCTACCATTTCGTATCTCAGAATTTCAAAGGAGGATCTATGGCAACAACAAGAGTCGCAGTCGCGCCAATGAAAGTGGCGCAGATTTCCAAGCCAGGAGCCGATTTCCAGATCGTCGAGCGCGAAATTCCCAAGCCGGGCGCGGGACACGTGCGGATCAAAGTGCAGGCTTGTGGCGTCTGCCACAGCGACGTGCTCACGAAAGAAGGCGCCTGGCCCGGAATTCAGTATCCCCGCGTTCCAGGACACGAAGTGGCGGGCATCATTGATGAACTGGGCGCCGGTGTTTCCGAGTGGAAGAAGGGGCAGCGCGTCGGTGTCGGCTGGCACGGCGGCCAGGACGGCACGTGTCTCTCGTGCCGGCGCGGAGATTTTCGCAATTGCCGGAATCTGAAAATTCCAGGCATCAGCTATGACGGCGGATACCAGCAATACATGGTGGCTCCCGTGGAGGCGCTGGTGGCGATACCGGAAAGTCTGGGGGATGTCGAAGCGGCGCCGCTGCTCTGCGCCGGAATCACCACCTACAACGCGCTGCGGCACAGCGGCGCCCTCCCCGGCGACCTGGTTGCGGTGCAGGGTATCGGCGGCCTGGGTCACCTCGGAATTCAATTCGCGAACAAGTTTGGCTATAAGGTCGCGGCGATCGGGCGCGGATCCGAAAACGCGGCGCTGGCAAAGAAACTCGGAGCGAACGTGTACATCGATAGCAAAGCGACGAACGCGGCAGAGGAACTGCAAAAACTGGGCGGCGCCCAGGTCATCCTGGCGACGGCCCCGAGCTCGAAAGCGATGTCCGAGCTGATCGACGGGCTGGGGCCGAACGGCAAGCTCATGGTGATCGGTGCGGCATTTGATCCCATCGAGGTCACGCCGATACAGCTCATTTCTGGAAGTCGAACGATTCAAGGCTGGGCCGCGGGAACGCCCGCCGATTCCGAGGACACACTGCGCTTCGCCGAACTGACCGGCGTGCGTCCCATGATTGAAACCTATCCGCTCGAAAAAGCGGCCGAGGCTTACGCGCGCATGATGAGCGGCAACGCACAGTTCCGCGTCGTTCTGACGATGTAGGGTTACCTCTCCTGCTCTCAGAGAAAACTCCACCACATGCCCCACCTCTTCCGCTCGAGTTTCCGCATGACGCTAAAAGGGAGCCCTGGCAGTTCGTCCAAGACTGAGCCAGCACCTATTTGCGAGTGTTGGCCTCAATTTTCTCTAACAGCTTCATGAGTTTGTTGGTTTTGCGAATGTAAATCGTTGGGACATACATTGCCACCAAGGCAACGAGTACAAAACTCGCGAAAACCACGGTTGCGGAGATCGGCATATTAGCCTCCACTAGGATCGGAATAGAATCTTACGGGAGACATGTATACATGAATTTGAAGGCTTGCGCAACAGGTAAACCGTGCAGTAAACCGTGCAGGTAAACCGTGCCGGGTAAACCGGGCCTTAATCGGTATGTCTGGTTTTCACGAGGGCAGCGCGGGCTCAAATCCCGTCGGTGCCTGCGCTTTCATGAGTGGGCACTCCAATGGAATAACCGCCGCTGGAACGTAATGTGACAAAATGTGATGCGGGAAAGCCACGGGTACCAAAACTGAGGGTCTGCCGGTCGTCCT
>CAVROP010000094.1:0-10111 GCA_963722675.1 uncultured Acidobacteriota bacterium | reverse complement strand
GATGCAGAAGGCTGGATTATTGTTCGCCCTGGTTCTTTTCTTCTCTGTCGCCGCAGCCGCGCAGGAAACGCCCAAGGTGGAGGTCTTTGGCGGCTATTCGAATCTTTTTGCCAACCTGAACAACTCGAACTCGAGCTACAACTTGAACGGAGTGCATGTCTCTGCCGCCGAGAACGTGAACAGTTGGTTTGGCGGCGTTCTCGACTTCAGCACCCACTTTGGATCAAATGCCGGTTATAATGTCAACGCGGAGTCGATCATGTACGGACCCCGCTTTTCATACCGGAAGAGCCGTGCTATCACACCCTCCGTTCATGCTTTGTTCGGAGCCATCCGGGGAAGCCGGTACTTTGATGGAATCTCCGAAGCGAACTATCGTTTCGCTCTGGGACTCGGCGGGGAGATCGATGTCCGAATAAACGACAAAGTGGCGCTTCGACTTGTGCAGGCCGATTACATCCCGACTCACTTTCTGGATTTGCGGCAGGACAATATCCGGATTTCGGCAGGATTCGTATTCCGGTTTCCTCGTTGGTAGGAGCTCGTTTTGAGAAGCCGAGGGGCGGAGTTCCGCCATTTTCATAAGAGAGGTTCGGAGGCCTGTGGAGCAGGAGGGACCACAAATCCTGGCCCGCAAGAGCCCAAGTCACGGCTCGTTCGGCCAAGAACTGGCGTTGATTTGGGAGATGGATACGCCATTCCAGGCGCTTGGCCTCCACGGCTCACAGCCCTGGCCGAAGTACCACCGCTCCGTCCCCGGCGTTTCATTGTCTGCTCTCCTCCATTTCTCCGTCATCTTCTTACTTGTTCGCCTTCCCATTGCCAAGCTCTTGGTTAAACCTGATGTTCCAGAGGTGCACCACACGGAGCACTTGGTGTACATGCTCCAGCCCCTGAGTCTCAAGGATCGCCTCCCTAACTTGAAACCGCCCGGATCAGGCGGAAGACCGGGGCGGGGAAACCGCCCGGAGCGCCCGCCGGCGCGTGGCGGCCAGGCTTTCCACCCCACTCTGACCATCATTTCGAATCCGCCGCATCCCGATAACGACCGGCAGACGATCATCCAGGCTTCTTCGCCACCGCAACTGAAGATTCCGAAAGAGATTCGCCTGCCCAACATCTTGATCGGCAACTTGCCTCCGCCTCCACTTGTGCCCCGTCCCACTCCCCCCGCGCCCAAACCGATTGAGACACATGTTGTCGTGCCGCCTCGCTCCACGGTGGCGCCGCCTTCTGCTCCCGTGCTGGCTCTGGTGCCTCCACGCAACCCCTTGCCGAACCCTTCGCTGCCCTTGCCTCTGCCTGAGGCGCCTGCGGCACCCGCACCGCCGGAACCCGCTCCGCAACCCACTCCGCAACCTGCTGCGGCTATCCAGGCTTCTGAAAAGGCTGACGCAAGAGCCCTTGCAGAGCTGGATACGCGGAAAACTTCTGCCGCAAATGCAGGACTACTCAGTCTGAGCGTTGAGCCCGCGCCACCGACGGACTCTGTGACCCTTCCCCCAGGCAACCGCCAGGGAGCGTTCTCCATCTCTCCGCAGGGAGGCAAACCCGGCTCGCCAGGCGGCGTTCCGGGTGGGGATCCGCTGGGAGGCGGCGGCGGTGGGAATGGGCCGGCCGGCGATTCAAGCACGGGTGTTGGTTCTGGAGATAAAGGCGGCGGGGGAGCAGGTTCTTCGGGACCCGGTATTGGACCGAATGTCAGTATCACGGGCTCAACCTCCGGAGACGCGGACGCGCTTTTGCCCTCCTTCTTCAGCGCCGCTGCGGTCTACCCCGTGGCTCATCCCGGCATGCCGCGTCCGATGATGGTCGTCACCACCGGACCGACCGGCGGAGGCGGCCTGCGTGTTTACGGTGTGTTGAAGGGCAAGAAGATTTATACGGTCTATCTTCCCATGCCCGAAAAGAACTGGATTCTCCAGTACTGCGCGCACGATAGCTCGGGCACCGGCCAGGAGCCCGAACACCTTCGCGTGGATGTCAAGCTTGAAGTCCCCGTCGCCCCTCCCTCATCAATAGAACAGTTCGACTTCCGCCGCCCTCCCCTCCCGCAATCTCAGCCAAAAAAGAATGAAACGATCATCCTGCAAGGTATAATCGAGGAAGATGGCTCGATCGCCGAGTTGAAGCTCTATAAAGGCGTTGGTGGAGTTATCGATCAGGCCGCACTGGCGGCCTTCGGTCGTTGGAAGTTCAGGCCTGCTCGGCGCGACAGCAAGCCGATTGCGATTGAAATCCTGGTGGGAATCCCGATCGTCATGCCGGCGAAGTAAGGACGACTTCTATGCCAATCCTGCGGCGCCAACAGCCGTGCGCCCAAGGTGCGCTGGCTCTCGCCGCGCTTCTAATTCTTCCGGTGGCCGGTTGCAAGCACGCGCCTGCATCTCCATCTCGCCCCATCGCCAAAGATCAACAATCCCATCCCGAAGCAGCGGCGACGGCGCACGACGCGGCGCGTGCCCCCGTTCAGGTGCCTGTCCAAGGGCCGCGCTTCGCCGTTCAGGTCGCGGCATTCGATAACCGGCCAAGCGCTGAGGCCTTGGCCTCCCGGCTCTCCGACCACTTCGGTCTTCAGACGCTGGTCGCTCCGGTGGAATCGAACGGCGTAACCCTTTACCGGGTTCGACTGTTAGTTGGAAGCAAGGATGAGGCGGATAAGCTGGCGGAGACGTTCCAGCGTACCGAGAACCTCAAAGTGTGGATTGTTCCCTTGTAGGGGGCGGCTCTTCGAGTTGACTTCAGCCAGGCTACAGGTCTTGCCGCAAGGCACTTCGCCGCCGTTAAGGGTTGCGGCCCGGAGTCTTCAGCGGCATCAGCTCTCCCGCGCCGCGCCGCAAGCGTCGCATGCAGTTCTCCCACTCTCCTTCGAAACACTGCGGTTTGCGGCAGTCGAATTCGCAAAGCGCATCCTCGACAGGAACTTCTCGTGTGACTTGCCCCACCAGCCAACGCCAGACGGTCCGAAGACGCTTCATGCAGCCACCTCGACGCGGTTCAGGTTGTCGATGATATCGGATACAGCTTCTCCCACGTCTGCGCCAATCCGAGAGACAGCGGGCCGTCGTCGGGTTTTTGACTCGTCAATCCAGCGCTGAGACATGAGGTCATTCTGTTGCTTATTGCTGCCTTGTCAATATCATAGCACAACGGTTGGGAAGTCAAGGACATTTTGTACGCACCGTGCTTTGTGCCCTGATTTACAGACACGCTTAGCCTTACCAAGCTCCTGCCGGCCGGCTGAGCTCTCTAACCACTAAGATAGGCATGGACTTGGCCTCAGCAGCTAACTCGGACGCTACTGGGGTTATTCCGAAGGCACTTGCTCGCGTATCCTTCCGGGCGTAGCCTGAACTTCGAGGGATTGCCATGGACGCGCTTAACAAGCCTGGGGAGAGCAGGCCCCGAGTTCTCATCGTCGACGACGAGGCAGGAATCTGCTTGCTGTTGAAAGAGTTGCTCAACGACGCAGGGTACCAGTGCCAGACTGCGTCGAGCGGTGAGCAAGCGCTTGAGATCCTGCGGCAACAGGAATTCGATGCCCTCATCTCCGATCTGCGAATGCCGGGCATGTCCGGTCTGGCGCTGCTGGAGACTGTGCGAGCCCAGTATCCTAAGATGGTCTTGCTGTTGGCAGCCGGCGGTGATGATGTGCAGACGCGCAACGAAGCCACGAAGCATGGCGCGCACGACTACCTGGTTAAACCCTTCCGCCTCGACTTGGTTGTGGCAACCCTCCACCGCGCGCTCGAGAATAGGCCGACATAACGACGCCTTCCCGCACTCCGCGCGCTGCTGGATGCCTTAGCGGCCTCGCCAAGGCCATTTCCCGAAACCCGCGAAAAACGGCCTTCTCACAGAACGGAGGCAAAAAATCACCCTTGCCTAACCTCGCAGAGGGCCTGGAATCGGCTCCTGAGGCCTGCCAAGCCCATCCTACGCGCGAGTCCGGCGGTCTTTTGCCCAAACGTCCGGAAGCGGGTCACCATGCCCAGGCGTAGGCCTCGACGCGGGGGTCGGCGCCGGCGGCTGAGCACTCCCGACTTTTTGTCCACAATGATCCCCGCGTTCGAACCCAGCGACCACGCACCCGTCACCCGCAGCTTGTGCCCGCGCGCCACGAGCGCCTGCTGCGTGGCCTCGGGGATGCGCGCTTCGACGGAAGCCGCGCCCGGTTGCATGGTGTGGGGAAACACCGAGGACGGAAAACTGCGAGGTTGACCAGCGCGGCGATTCGATGGCCTGCTGGATGTTCATGCCGAAGTCGACGACGTTGATGAGCGTCTGGATGGTGCGCATCACCTGATCGTCGCCGCCGGGACTTCCCAGGATTCCGAACGGCTCCCCGTCCTTCATGATGAGGGTACTCTGCAAAGTGCTGCGCGGCCGCTTGCCCGGTTCGAGGGCGTTCGCTTCGCCTCGCACCAGCGAGTAGTAGTCGCCGCGGCAATTGAAGAGGATGCCCGTGCCGCCCATCACCACGCCCGTCCCCATGCTGCTGTGCAGGCTCGGCTCAAAGCTCACCATGTTGCGGTCCTTGTCGATCACGCCGATGTAGCTCGTATCGCCCTCGTAATCGGCTTCGCCCTCGCGAACCACCACGGCCTGCCGCTTCCCGGCGGGGGCATCGCTCATATATTTTTCCGGCGATCCCGGCCGCAATTCCAGCGAGGCCGCGTTCATATCGATGAGCTTCCTTCGATCTCGCAGCGTATTCCTTGGAGAGCAGCCCGGCATAAGGAATCTTGATGTAATCCATGTCGCCGAGGTACTTTTCGCGGTCCGCCATGGCGAGTTTCATAGCCTCGATATTGACGTGCAGGAAATCGGGGCTGTTCAGGCCGAGCGCCCTCAGGTCATAGCCTTCCAGGATATTCAGGGCAAAGAGTTCCGTAGGCCCCTGGGTGGCCGAAGGGTTCTTGTAGATCTGATAGCCGCGATAATTCGATGGAGACCGGCTCTTCGACCTCGGCGGTGTATTCGGCGAAGTCCTCGTAACGGAACAGTCCTCCGTTCGCCTCGGAGAAAGCGGCAAATTCGCGCGCGATGTCGCCTTTGTAAAAGCGGTCTCGCGCTGCTTTGAGCGCCTCGTGCCGGCCCTTTGCCTGGGCGGCTCTTTCGGCTTCGACCAGCTTCTCCAGGGTTCGGGCAAGATCGGGATTACGGAATATCTCCCCGGGCTTCGGCGGGTCGCCATTCGGCAGATAGATCTTCACGGTGCTCGGATACTTGAGGATCTTCTTGGTGTGGGCAATCGCGCCGGCGCGTCCCTCGCTGATGGGGAATCCGTCTCGCGCCAATTCGATCGCGGGTTGGAGCACCTGTTCGAAGCTCATCGTGCCCCAACGGTCCAGCAGAATGTACCACGCGTCAACGACGCCCGGAATTCCGCCGGAGAGCAGGCCGTCGCTGTCCGGGATCTTGCCGCCGTTGTTCTTCTCGTACCAGTCGATGGTGGCGAGCTTGGGGGCGCGCGGCTCGGCGTTGATGGAGACCACCTTCTTCTGGCTTGCCAGATACACCAGCAGCACAGCGTCCGAGCCGACGCCGTTGGAAGGGAAGTCCGTCACCGCCAGCGCCGCCTGGCCGCCCACCGCCGCGTCAAAAGCGTTTCCGCCTTCTGCCAAAATTCGGCGGGCAGCCTCGGTGGCTTGGGGCATCATGGAGGAGACCGCCGCCGTTCGTCCCCGAATCACCGGGCGCATGGTGTGCGCCGGGGCCGCCGGACTTTCCTGGGCCAAGGCAAACGGCGCCAGGCCGAAGCTGAGAATTAATGCACAAAAGGCGAGAACCGTTTTTGAAGCTGCCATCTGAACCTTCCTTGGACGAGAATGACCTGCCATCTCAATCACCGGCTAGCCCGGGGCGAGGACCTTCTTTCCCTGGACGAAAAAACCTACCAACGCTGTCATTCTGAGCGAAGCGAAGAATCCCGCTCTGATCTTTTCGTTCTCGCTTCATCACGGACCAGAGCGAGATTCTTCGCTTCGCTCAGAATGACAGCGCGTTTTCAAGGCAGCGAGGAATCCCAGTCGGCCACTAGCCGACTGCTTGTCGCTGTTTCCCACCCTCAAGCCTCGGTTCGTTTTGCGCAAACTGGCCTGTTCTTGCCCCTTTTGCGCTCCGATTTGTGCAAGTATGCGCTGAAAACACGCATAATTCGCAGCGTTCAAAAAAGTCATGTCGTTTGTTTTCAAGTACTCCTTAGCTTCGTTCCCACTATTTTTGTATTTCTACGCAGTTCGTTCTTTCCCCAATCGCCGGGACCATTCCGTTCCCGTGAGCGTCTCGGCAGCCCCGGCGCCCACCTGCGACAAACTGTCCCCAACATGACCACAGTTATAGGCTATCATAAGGCCGGTGGCTTGTCAAGCGAAAAATGCGAAAGACCGCACGGAGCCTTCTCTAATCCTCAACCGGCTCCCGCTCCTGTCCTGAGTCGGAAGTCCGTTAAGGCAGTTCTTGTCTCTCGCGTTTTCGAAGCCCCGTTAGGGGCGGTATAGAGTAGCCCAGGGCGTGAGCCCTGGGTTGGACTCAGAGAGGGGGGGAATCGACCGATGCTGGGCGGACCATGCCTCATACGCTGCCGCCCGCTCCTCCGGCGTCAGGGCGTTCTTTACGGCGGGCATCACCGCTCCTTCCACCACCGAAAGAACGTATTCTTCTACGCTCACTCCACTCGCCCGCGCCTGGGCCACCAGTCCGGCTTCCACTTCCAGCGTCAGCTTCAGCGTAACCGTCACGCTCAACCCGCCTTTCTCAGACCCTGAAATTACCCTATCGCGAGAGGTCGCGTTTGTCTACGGGAAACCACGTTGGGACGTAGCGATTACCGCGAACCGCCCCTACAGCGCAGGTGGCCGTGAGGATACCGATCTGAAGAGGCGAAAATGGCCGATGATTGGAAGTTTTCCCCACCAGGAGAAATTAGCTGTTGGTACGAAGGTGGGATATAACAGATTTGACTTACAGAACGACTCATGGTAGGATTTTCATGGGTGGGTAGTCCTATGAAAATCGAGACCGGCACCGTATCAGTCAAGGGACAGGTGGTAATTCCCGCACCGCTGCGCCGTCGCCTGGGAATTAAGAGCGGTACGGTTGTTTCGTTCCTCGAGGAAAACGGGCACATCGTGGTTCAGCCCGTCACCAGAGAATTCGTTCGCCGACTGCGAGGCTCGCTCAAGGGCGGCCCTTCGCCGCTCGAGCAATTGATCGAGGAACGCAGGAAAGAGCGTGTCCTGTGAAAACTCACGTTCTTGACTCCGAGCGCTCTCATGACATTTTTTGAGGATCGCGTCGGCGCTCGAACGGTCGAAGATCTGCTCGGCAAAGCTGCGGAAGCGAAATGCCCCCTGCTAATGTCGGTGGTCAATTGGGGTGAGGTGTACTACTCGGTCTGGCGCACGCGCGGCGAAGGGGTGTCCGGGGGCAAACTCCGTGAGATCGCTCAATTGCCCATCGAGATCGTAGACGCAGATTTTGAACTTACCCGGCTGGCCGCAAGTCTCAAAGCCGTACACGGCCTTCCTTATGCGGACTGCTTCGCCGCCGCGCTCGCCGGGAGCCGCAAGGCTCCTTTGGTAACAGGTGACAAGGACTTTGAGCGGATCGAGTCTCTTCTCAAGATTGTCTGGCTCTGAGCGAGCGGCGCAGACCTGCTTTTCAAGGCCTGCGGCTCATCCGGTCTTTGGATGCGGGTGTCGGAAAATAGGGTAGAATAACAAAGAGGAAACGGTGATGAGCGAGCCACCGAAGACTCTTGAGGAAATGGTGCGTGAAGTCCCTTCAGAATATAGGGCGCAGCTTCGGGACTACGTCGAGTCCTTGCTGGCCCGGCGTTCCATTGAGCAACCCGGCAAGCCGCAATTCGCCTGGGCGGGCGCGCTCGAAGGCTTGCGGGATAAGTACACCTCCGTAGAGTTGCAGCACCGCATCGCGCGTTGGAGAAGCGACGGCGAATGAGACTGCTTGTCGATACCAACCTCTTCATCGAAGTGCTGTTGGGTCAGGTCAGCGCCGGCGACGCCCGAACCTTCCTCGAAAACCGCAAGGGTCACGAACTCTACGTCCCGGATTTCGCTCTGCATTCGATCGGTCTTCTGCTATTCCGGCATAAGCAACACCAGGCAGGAGCCACGGAGTAGTGCAGAATGCGCACAATTCCGCGCTGCGAAGTGTGCGATTGCAAACGTCTTGACCTCATCGCGTCAAAACGTCATGATGGCGATATGAAAGCCTCACACAAGCGCGCCACCGTATATTTCGATGCCGCCTTGCATCGAGCCTTGCGCGTTAAAGCTGCGGTGACGGAGCAAAGCCTTTCGGAAATTGTCAACGCTGCCGTGAAGCAGAGCATGGCCGAAGATGCGGAAGACTTGGCCGCCTTTAAAGACCGAGCGAATGAACCCAACCTGGCATTCGAAGTGGTGCTGAAGGATCTGAGGCGGCGTGGAAAGTTATAGGGTTTTGATCAAGCCATCGGCGGCCAAAGAGCTTGAGGCGATTCCCAAGAAGGACCGCGCTCGCCTTGCCACAAAGATTGCCACCCTTGCAGGAAATCCCCGGCCACCCGGCGGCGAAACGCTTTCCTCGCAAGAAGAATACCGAGTGCGGCAGGGACGCTACCGCGTGGTTTACTCCATTTCGGACGCCGAGAAGACGGTCCTGGTAGTGAAGGTGGCACACCGGCGCGAGGTATACCGCTAAAGCCCAGACGTAGGCGTAGTTTACCTTCCTCTGTGGCTTTTCGGTCTTTCGCATTGATAGATATGTGAACGCGTTTCTAAAACTTAGACCGGATTAAAGGAAAGGCGTGGGGTCAGCCGGCGCAAAATTAGAGGGGATTCCGGCCCAACATCACTTCCGAATCCAACCCCTGGGAAACTACTTGCCGCTCAATTTGGGCGAAGCCCGCCTCCTGCGCCGAGGGAGCAGCTTGGATAGGGCGGCAGCCCCCAAACAAATAAGGCACAAGCCAGGAGGGAGTGATGCGATAGAAGCGCTCCCACCAAGTCGGGGCCTCGCCTTTCTGGCTGAGACTCACTAGCAGCAGCCGACCTCCCGGCCGGAGCACCCGGCGGAATTCCCGCAGCAAGGGTGTCAACTCTGCGTCGGAACCAGATCAAGAAAATAGCTCGACCAGACCAGATCGAACGCGCCTTCGCCGAACGGGAGCGAACGCGCGTCCGCTCGGACCAGAAGGGCGTGAGGAGCGCGGCGGCGTGCGACGCGCAACATGCGGGGAGCGAGGTCAACACCCACTACGCATCCTGATTCGCCTACCTGCTGACTTAGCCGGACCGCCACCGTGCCCGGCCCTACGGCCACCTCCAGAACGCGTTCTCTCGGCAACACGTTGGCCAAGGCAAGGCCCCGGGTGAGGGCTTTCTCCTCTAACAGGGCTGACCAGCAACCGTAGAAGTCGGCGAACAGGTTATAGGCCCGTAGAATCGCCTGGCGACTGCCGCGTGCTTCTATCACAACGGCGATTCTATCACGACCGCTCCGTACACCTCTCCACCAGAGTGCCCGCCGATCGCTGGGCTGTTTCGGTACCGTCCGACCTTCGCTAGGTTCAGGACCTCTTTGGACGAAAGTCTGTTTCTTGGGGTGGGTCATATCTGGCAAGCGAAGTTGGGTCTTTTCTGGCGAGCCCCTAAGCATCAGGGCGAAGGCCTGCGAAGAGGGGAGGGTGCATTGGGGCCAGCGACGCTTGACTCGCTATGCAATAATGTTTGCCCGTTTGGTGTGAGGGGGGAGCGCCGCGGGGCCATGATGGGGGGCCCAGCGACTGATCCCGGTCAGGAGGCCCGTATATGGCCGATGTCGAAACCCAGTCGCTTTCGGAAAAGGCGTACCAGCCGTTGAAGGAGGGCGAACTCTATGTGCCGCTGGTGCCCGCCGGCGCGGCGCCCCCGGAGGCGACCTGGCGCGCGGTGCTGTGGGGCACCTTGCTCTGCATCGTCTTCAGCGTCGCCTCGGCGTATTCGCGCTCAAGGTCGGGCAGGGAATGGAGGCGGCGATTCCCATCTCGATCCTCGCCATCGGCTTGGCGCGCGTCTACAGGCGGCGCTCCACGGTGCTCGAGAACATGATCATCACCGGCATG
>CAVROP010000093.1:0-43863 GCA_963722675.1 uncultured Acidobacteriota bacterium | reverse complement strand
TTGATCTCTGCATAAATAATGCAATACAATGCTCTTCAGGAGGGACCGTTATGGCCCGACTGAAGGGAAGTGCGGATCTGCTTGAAGACCGGCGTCGGCGAGCGTTGGCGTTGTGGGACACGGGCTTGTCTCTGAACGAAGTGGGGCGTCGCATCCGCTGCGCGCCCAGTTCCGTGCTGCGGTGGTTCCGGGCACGCCGCCGAGGAGGCCCGCACGCTTTGCGGGTGCGCCGCTCGCCGGGACGTCCGCTGAAACTGGGCCGGAGCGAGCGGCGCCGCTTGCTGAGGCTGCTGCTGCAGGGAGCCCCGGCGCACGGCTACCGGACGCAGTTGTGGACCACGGCCCGCATTGCCGAGGTCATCTGGCGTGAGTTCGGCGTCCGTTACCATCGCGATCATATCGGTCGGCTGATGCATAGCCTCAACTGGAGCCCGCAGAAACCCGAAACGCGCGCCGTCGAGCGGGACGAGGCGGCGATGGAACGCTGGAAGCGGAAAGACTGGCCGCGGGTAAAAAAAACGCCGCACGGCTGGGCGCCCACCTAGTTTTTGCCGATGAATCGGGCTTCCTCCTGGCTCCCCTGGTGTTGCGAACTTGGGCCCCCCAAGGGTGCGACTCCCCTTCTGCACCATCGCCAAGGACGCCGGGATAAAATCTCCGTCATCTCGGGAATCTCGGTTAGCCCCCAACGACAGCATCTGGGCCTCTACTATCTGCTTTTCTTCGACAACATCGGGCAGGAAGAAGTTGTCTCTTTCTCCAGGAACTGCTGCGCCACCTCCGCGGTCCGGTCATCGTTCTGCTGGACAACTCCTCCACGCACGCCGGCCCGCCTCTCGCCCAACTCCTCCGCCGCCACCCGCGCTTGCACATCGAACACTTTCCCTCCTACTCTCCCGACCTCAATCCCGACGAGGGCGTTTGGTCTCTGGCAAACGCGACCTCGCCAACGGCTGTCCCCTCGACGTGAACCAGTTGATGGGGTCCGTCATCGCTTCCGTCAATAAGGTCCGACGCTCTCCCAAAAGACTGCGCGGCTGTATCCTGGAATCCGATCTGCCTCATTTTTTGTCCTAAATCGTTGCATTCTTTATGCAGAGATCAATAATGTGGTCCCGTCACCCGCCGGCTGGCGCAGAGTGACCGACTGTTCGTTTTGGCGCGAGACGGTGAATCGTAGAGTTGTGCTCGCTCTGCGGCAGCCGGCCGAACTTGCGCTGCGCGCCCGGTCCGTGGTATTTTTCGACGATGGGCGCGAATGAGGTATTGGAGTACGTGAAGGCCTTGCCGCCTCGGGAGCACCGGAAATTCTTTGCAGGCGTCCACGAACTGGAAACGGCGCTGGAAGTGGGGCCGGCGGCTAGACGCGGACGCCCGATTCGCTGGCCCGACGCAGCCGCTCGGCGGCGTCGAATTTGTGGCGACAAAGTTCTGCCCAATTTAGTTCTGCTGGCACGGGACGAGGAGCGCTACTAAGCCCCCGGGTGGCCCCGGCATCGCATTTTATGTCGGCGACCGGGCCTCGTGGTACACTCAGGTCAAGCAGCGAACGCCGTTCTTTTTTTTTTTTTTTTTTTTTTTTTTTTTTTTTTTTTTTTTTTTTTTTTTTTTTTTTTTTTTTTTTTTTTTTTTTTTTTTTTAAAAATTTCAAGCCGTGCGGCAGAAACATGGGAACATGAATTGAAGCCCACGAGATGGATAAGTCACGCTCTGAAGAGTCTGACTGACCGCGAAATCCCGCGCGAACAGGCCGAACGGGCGTTGGCCGAACCGGAGCGAATTGGCGAAGGACACGGAGGCAGAAAGGTCTTTATGCGCCGTTACTTCGATGAGCGCCTCACGCAGGAAATGCTGGTACGCGTAATTGTGGAAGAAACAGACGTTGAGCGTGTGGTGACCACTGTTTACATTACGTCGAAAATCGGCAAATATATGGGAGGGGCAAATCGATGAGAGTGACTTACGATCGGCAATCAGACACGCTAACCATTACCCTCCGTGAGGATCGAATCAGGGAGAGCGACGAGGTTCGTCCCGGCGTTATCGCCGATTTCGGGTACGACGGGGGCGTCGTGCGCTTCGAGATTCTCGACGCTTCAAAGGTGGTTCAGAACACGCGCGAGATGCAATTTGCCCTGGCGGAATAGCTCAACCAAACAAGACTAATGCCCCGAAACTGACCTTTAAGTACGACCGGGAAGCCGACATCCTGCACATTGACAAGTGCCCGCCGTATCCTGCCCAGGAATCGGAGGAATTGGGCGACGATGTTGTGGCGCGCCTGAATCCCGCCACGCGTGAAGTGGAGAACCTGGAAGTGATGTTCTTCTCCGCGCGCCTGCTGCGGAGCGACCTCTTTGAATTGCCCGTCACAGCGGACCTGCGGTTGACGGTATCCTAATCTGAATTCAGTGCTGCGGCGGTAGCGTTGTTGCCCTCCGTGCCACACTCGTTGAACACGATTATTCAGGATTGCGAAACTACCCCCCGTAAAGCTTCCGTCTCACGCTCCACGGCGGTCACGGCCGATCTGATCTGCGCCTGCGTTGTGGCGGCATCAAGCGAAAACCTGATCATCTGTCGGGATGCAGCGGTATTCGGTTTCATCGCTTTGATGACGTGCGAAGGCTCGTCGGAATCGGCGAGGCACGCGGAGCCAGACGAGGCGCAGATGCCTTCCTTATCGAGCAGGATTAGCAGCGCTTCGGATTCGATGCCGTGAAAGGTGATGTTGGTCGTATTGGCGAGGCGCTGCGTTTTGTGGCCGTTCAACTCCGTGTTCGGAATCGAACTTAAGATACCTTCCTCCAGTTCGTCCCGCAGCGGGCGCACTTTCTTTTCGTAATCCGGCAAGTGTTTGCGGGCCAGTTGGGCAGCTTTCCCCATGCCCACAATCAGCGGTACGCTTTCCGTGCCACCTCGCCGGTTGCGCTCTTGATGCCCGCCGTAGACCAATGGCGAGAATGGCGATTTGCGCCGGACGTACAGCGCGCCGATCCCTTTCGGCGCATGAAACTTGTGGCCGGTCAGCGAAAGGTAGTCCGCCGGAACCTTTCGCACGTCAATCTCCACCTTGCCCGCTGCTTGCACCGCGTCGCAGTGATACAGCACGCCCCGCGACCGGCAGATTTCCGCGATCGGCTCGACCGGGAACAACACACCGGTTTCGTTGTTTGCCCACATCAGCGACACCACGGCGGTCTCATTCGTGATGGCAGCTTCCAGGTCGGCCAAATTCAATAAGCCCTCGCGGTCAACCGGCAAGTAGGTGGCGCGGTAGCCCTCTTTCTCCAGCGCCATGCAGTAATTCAGCACCGAGGAATGTTCCACCTGAGAGACGATTTGCCGTTTGGTCGGGTTCGCCTTCAGCGCGGCCGCAATGGCGGCATTGTTGCTTTCGGTTGCGCACGACGTGAAGATGACATCCATCGGGTGCGCCCCAATCAACTCCGCCACGTGTTCGCACGCCGTCTCGATAACCGACTTCAATTTCGAGCCGAACTTGTACGCGGTGGACGGATTGCCCCATTCCGTCGTGAGGTACGGCATCATCGCTTCCAGCACCTCAGGCAGAATCGGCGTGGTCGCGTTATGGTCCAGGTAGATCACAAACCTCATCGTACTCACGACACGACGCCTGCGCAATAACGATCAAATCGGCTGGCCATCGAGGTTATGGACTCAGCCTAAGGAGTCGCCCTCCTGGGGAATGGCTGCCGGCCGGGATCAACCCTGTGTAACGGAGTACAGTTTGCCGATCATGACTCGCTTGACCGTAAGTAGCGCAGACCTGCGGTTCAAGGCCCGCGGTTTTTCGGCTCGAGTTCGCGGGAAGGGGCAGGTTCTCATTTTCCGGCCACGGGCACAGCGCAGAACGACATCTTGTCACAGTCACTCTTCCTGGCGTGGTCTGGCCGGGCAGGGGGGAGAAACTCGGAAGAGTCCGCTCGCTTTCTTGCAATTAGTGGTGCCATTTGATGTTGTAGCGGCGAGTTTATCCGTCAACTGACCGACCAAATGGCGGCGTAAAGCCGCTTCTACATCAAACTGCACCACCACCCTTTTTGCATTTTCCACTTGACAACCTCACGGACTTGTGATAGCCTATAATGGTGGTCTGCTGGTGGACACATTGTCGTAGGCGGGCGTCGGCGGGCGCCGGGGCGCAACGGAAAGCGGAACGGTCTCGGCTATGGCGGAATGCAGGGAACTACAAAAAATGAAAAATAGTGGGAACGAAGCTAAGGAGTACTTGAAAACAAAGGACATCACTTTTTTGAAGGGTGCAGATTATGCGCGTTTTGCGTGCAATTTAGCACCAATTAGAACCTGAAATGAGCAAAAACCGCACAATTTGCGCAAACGAAGTCAAGGCTTCCGAGCCGCAAGGCGAGGCCGGATGAGTGACAAAAAGTCGGCTACATCCCGGCGGGCTAAGCTCCGATGTACTTGGCATAAACGCTTCGCGCCACGGCCGGGTCGGGCGTGCCTTTCACGATGGCGCGGCCGTCGGAGAAGACCGTCAATTCGTAGGCATCGACTGCGAAGACGAGCAGGAACTCGTTGGCGCGCACCCGGCCGAACGGTTCGAGGCGGGCCCTCAAATCCGCGAGATCCAACTGCCGGGGCGCCGCCGCGTGAATCTGCACGGAATCTCGTCCGCAAAGGCTGGTGTGGGTCGGCCCGATCCTGTTGAGGTAGGCAAACTCCTTGGCGCCACAAACTCGGCACTGCGGGTCTTTGCGCGGCCGGATTTCCTGGAGCTGGTTCTTCCAGATGTCGTAGGCGAGCATCGCTCCGTGCAACTCGTGGCGCCGGCCCAGAAGGATTTTCAGCGCCTCCGTCACCTGAATCGCCGCCACCCAGGAAACCGCCGGGCTGATCACGCCCACCGTGTCGCACGTTTCGTGCGCGCCCTCGGGCGCAGCGGGAAACAGACAGGCCAGGCAGGCCGTGCTCTCCGGAAGGATCGTCATGGTCATGCCGTAGCTGGCCACCACGGCGCCGTAAACCCAGGGTAAACCGTGTTTCACGGCGACCTCGTTCAGCAGGTAGCGCGCTTCGAAGTTATCCGTGGCGTCCAAAACCACCTGGAAACCGCTGACGAGTTTTTCGATGTTGCGGTTGTCCACATCTTCAACCACGCCCTCGACTTTGACTTCGGAATTGATCTGGTTCAGCTTGCGCGCGGCGGCGATGGCTTTCGGCAATCGCTCGCGGGCGTCCGCCTCGTCGAAAAGGATCTGGCGTTGCAGGTTTGACTCTTCAACGAAGTCGCGATCCACGATGCGCAGCGTTCCCACGCCGGCGCGGGTGAGGGCGTTGGCCTGGGCAGTGCCGAGCGCTCCGCAGCCCAGAATTACTGCCCTGGATTCGAGCAGCGTCTCCTGCCCTTCCGCGCCGATGGGCGGGAACAGAATCTGACGGGAGTATTTTTCGCGGTTCATGCTGGGGTTCGAAGCGCAACCCGTGTGGTTGCGCAGGTCGGCCGCGAGGGCCGCCCCTACAGATGATTCTCTCACACTTTGCCGTCGGGGCAACCCTACCGTGGGCGTGATGGCCTCGCACCCAGGCAGAAAAAACTCTGGACGCACACGGTCTGCGGAGCGATGATTAAGGCCACCTGAATGCCCAGCGGCGGGGAACGCTGCCCGGATACTCTACCCGGGCCGGGCCTCCTGGCCAATGAATGGCGAGATGACTGAGCCAATACCGTTCGCACAAGAACGCCGATTGATGGTCGAAATCCAACTGCGGAACCGGGGCATCCGAGACCCAAGGGTCCTGGATGCCATGCTGCACGTGCCGCGCCACGAGTTTGTCCCTGCGAGTTTGATAAAGGCTGCTTACGACGATCGGCCGTTGCCTCTGGGTGACGCGGAGACCATCTCCCAACCCTACATTGTTGCCGCCATGACCGAAGCAGCCCGCGTGCAACCCGGAGACAAGGCCCTGGAAGTGGGGACCGGAAGCGGGTATCAGGCGGCGATCCTGGCCTATTTGGGGGCGAGAGTTTACAGCGTGGAACGTAACGCTGCGCTGGCGGAAAAGGCACGCGAGCGCCTGGCACGCCTCGGGTACGACGAAGTGGAAGTGATCGTGGGCGACGGAAGTGAGGGCTATCCGCCGGCAGCGCCTTATAACATCATCATCGTCACCGCCGCCGCGCCCAGTGTGCCACTCGCCTTGCTCGAGCAACTTGCGGAAGAAGGCCGCTTGATCATCCCTGTGGGAGACCTCCATCACCAGGACCTTCTCCTCAACGTCAAACAGGGGGGAGAAGTGAGGACTCGAATCCTCGACCCTTGCCAGTTCGTGCCGCTGGTCGGCAAGGCTGGCTGGCCCGAAAATGAATGGCGGCCGATGTAAGTGCGATTTTTCTTGACTCGCCTTCAACCGGATTTTATTATCACCGTAGCTAGAAAGGAGGTGATCCATGTCGATAGAAAGTAACCTTAGCGAGGGTGCTGAGGCTTAAGGCGTCAAGCACGTGCCCACTTGTGGGAACCTCTCGCTAGCGACAGAGGGTTAGTGGCAAGGGCGCTGTGCGGCGCCTCTCCCCGACGAAGGAGGGAGAAAAGCCAAACCCAATCAGTATCCCGGGCCCCTGGTCGTGCGGTCGGCGCATGGCCAGGGGCTTTCCGTTTGGGACTGAGTCGAGAGTCGAAAGTCGAAAGTTGAAAGCCCAAGGGGCAGAGAGTTTGCGCTTTAATCAGGCCATGCTGAAAAGCGTCCACCTCAAGAACTTCAAACTCCACGAGGACACTCGAATTGATGCTGCGCCGATTACTGTCTTCATCGGGCCCAATAACACGCGGCAAGTCCAGCATCTTTCAAGCGCTGCTTGCTCCTTCGGCAGGCGCCCTCCGAAATGACCAGTACTTATGCCAACCACCTGCCGCTCACGTGCCGTCAGAATCCGGCCATACCAGTACTCGTCCCTGCTCAGTGTCGACGCAGGGAAATTCGAGGAAATCGTTCGTCAAAGCGGTGAGGACGTTCATCTCGGTTCACGGGTGTCGTGCACGCGCCGGAGACCCATCGGCGCGTGGAACAAGCGTCGTTAATGCTCAGTTGCGTATCAGAACAAACCAACTCGCCTATCCACACCGGCTCGCTCGAGGTAGTCGGGGCTGCCACACCACATGGGACTTCGTTCGGAGTTCCCCGCCAAAACCCCAGTTATTCCAGCTACCCGGCGTGAAATACTTCCTGCAGATATCGCCCACATTCCAACTGACGGGTCATGGTGGATATGAATCATGACCGTCAAAAACAAGGCTTCACCCTGTCACTTGAGGCTTTGCTGGAGTACAACTAGGTTTCCCCGTGGCTTCGTGCTTTCCGAGCAGCTTGCTGCGGTCAATACATCCAGTATTCTCCTCTTCGGGGCTTCGAGGAGTGGGGATACCCCATTACCAAAATCCGCCGGGCAATCTGGAGTTGACTACGCTTCACTACCGAGCGCTTGCGCTACCAACGCACTCGCCTCTGACCGCCGACTCAAGGAGAGGTTGTCCGACCACTAGGATCTCCTCCATCTCTCCATCGACTTCGAGTCGTTCCGGAAGAGACTCAAATCTGGGCCAAGCACTCTAACACGCCGGGTGAACTCTCTTCGCCAACGAAGGCACCGCGCCAATCAATTCCGTTCATCCTCGTCCCGTTGCTCCTTACGCCCGCCCAACGAGACGATCCTGTTGTCGGAACCCGAAGTTCACTCACATCCCAAGAGACAATGCGAGCTTATGCGGTGCTGCTCAGGATGGCAAGAGCAAAACGTCCAATTCTTCATAGAAACTCACAGCGAACACGTTCTGCACGTGATTCTCAAATGCGTTGGCAAGGGCGATTGGGCGGGACGATGTCGCGCTGCACTACTTCGACAACGTCGAAGGGGCCGCGGATGTGCGGCCCCTTACATCAACGAGCATGGTCAGGTCGACGGCGGCTTGCCGGGATTTTTCGACCAAAGTCTGACCGAGCTTACTGAATTCCTCGACGCCCTCAGCAGAGCTAACGCGTGAAGCACCGATTCCTGCTGGATGTTATGGTTATCTACCACGCCATTAAGGGCGTGGATGAAGCCGGAAATCCCGACCAGACCTCAAGCGAGCTTGTTCGTTTGATCGGTGAGAATTGCCATACCTGTAGTAGCCGACAATGAGCTCGCTGAAAGGTATTCACGTCACCTCAAAAAGCTGCTTTCAATCCCTTCGCTGCTTTATAAAACCAGTGAATTTCTGTCGGAAGTGATCTATAACTCTTCGAAGTTTGCCGTCGAGGTATCTCCAGCACCCCGAATTGCCTCCTGGTGTCAGAGTTCCCCGTGAAGACGAGTACGTCGTCAGAGCGGCCTTGATTTCTCACCCCATCTTAGTAAGTGCCGAGGAGCGGTCTTGAAGGACGTCAACGCGCAATCGGTGCTTGGTTTAAAGGCAGTGACTCCGCCGAAGCGCTCGAACTCGCAAAGGACACGTAGCCGTTGGCATCACTCACCTATCGCGCTTTGGGTCTCTTATCGAAGAACTCAAATGATTGCAGGATGACCTTAGTTGCCATCTCGGTGAGGTGATACTGGGGCATCTCTTCGCGGCGCACCCAGCGGGCGTCGGTGACGTCGGAGGCGGGCTTAAGCTTTCCGCCCTTCAGCCGGCAAACGTAATCCACGATCACATAGTGGTACTTGACGCGTTCCGCTTCGCGTGTGATGCGGTCGAACGCCGCTACAATTTGCAGAGGCTCGACGTCCAAGCCGGTCTCTTCCTTCAACTCGCGCCGCACGCCTTCCGCCAGTTCCTCACCGAGTTCGAGCATGCCGCCGGGAATGGACCACTGGCCCTTGAGCGGCTCGCAACCGCGGCGAATCAGGAGAGCGCGCTGGCGGTGGATGACGACTCCACCGACGCCGACGATGGGACGATCTGGGTATTCGCGCTTCATCTTGTCGCTCGGATTGCGGAGAAACCCCCTCACCCGGCCCGCACCGGCTGATGAAAACGCCGGTTCGGGCCACCCTCTCCCCCAAAGGGGAGAGGGATTCGATAGGACTTCGTACGCTAGGCAACTGGACCCGGGCGGCGCTATTGATTCGCCGCCCGCGCCACGAGTTCATACAGAATCTTCACCCCGCGCCGGAGCTGCTCGACGGGCACACGTTCATTGGCGGCGTGCTCGGTGGCGTCCACTTCCGGCGTCACTTCCAAAGTGTTGAACCCGTAGCAAGTGATTCCCAGCGGACGGTACATCTGGCTTTCGGTGTACCCGCCGCCCAAGGCCGGCGCAACGATCGCGTGCGGATTGTACTGGTGCACCACCTGCTCGATCAACCGGTAAAGACTGGTGTCCGTGGAGGAAGAGTTGGGAGGCTTGAAGCGGTTGGCGGAGGTAATTTGGATCGAGTCATCCGCCAGTACGCTTCGAAGCTGGCCCAGGAATACCTTGGGATCTTCATCCGGGAGCAGCCGCACATCAAGCTCGGCGTAGGCCGTGTCGGGAATTACGTTGGTCTGATTGGAGCCATGAAGGACGGTCAGAGAGACCGTGTCGCGCAGCAGAAAGTTGTACTCTTCGTCGTGGGTCATGCTGCGTGCGAATTCGGGATCTTGAAGCGCCTTGCGGATGTCACGGAACTGTGCGGCCCGCGGTTCCGGTTCGAGGGTAGCGATCATGCGGAAGTACTGCTCGACGGAAGGCAGCAAGTGGATGGGCGGTTGCCAGTCCACCACTTGGGCGAGAGCCTTCACCAGCCGGTTTGGCGCCGAATCCGCAATGGGGATGGACCCGTGGCCGCCTCGGGCGGTGGCGGTGAGTCGAAGCCAATAAGGGGCCTTTTCCCCCACGCCCACCTCGTAAATGGTTCCCCGGCCCTGGATAATCAGGTTGGAACCGCCTTCCGTAATCAGGTATTCCGCGTTACGCACCAACTCCGGATGATTTTCCAGTATCCAGCGGCTGCCCGTGCCGTCAACCTCCTCGTCCGAAGTGGCAAGGAAAATCAGGTCGCGCTTCAGGGTCAATCGTTGCCGGGCTGCAATCAGCAGAGCCATGGCCTGAAGCAGCCCTTCGTCCTTCATATCCTGCGCACCGCGGCCATACATTTCACCGTTCGAGATCTCACCGGAAAAAGGCGGCAGCCGCCAGCTACGCGGGTCCGCCTGCACCACGTCCATGTGATTCAGCAGGATCAAGGGCCGAAGCGTTCCATCACCTTTGAGGACCGCGTAGAAATCGGCGCGTCCGGCGGCGTAGGGATAGATCGTGTTGGGGATCCCGGCCCGCTCGAAAAGCCGATGGAAAAACTCTGCCGCAGCCAGTTCGTTCCCAGGCGGATTCGAGGTGTTGATGCGCAAGTACTCGCGCATCAACTGCACTGTCTCGTCCTGGTAGGGCGGCCAAGCGATTGCCCGGAGGTGTTCATCAAGCGGGGTTTGAGCGAAGGCGGGAAAAGAGAGAACCGCCACAACCAGCAGCGCACCGAGCAACTGAACTCTGCCCCGCGACCGACGTGCAGCAGACGTGTGTTGAAAATCACCCATAGTCTGAGGCGACCTGAAATCCTCCGGCGCCGAGAGCGCTTCGCTGCGCGGCCACGCGCCTGCGGGCTGGGCACTCTCTGACTATAGCAGATGAGGTGCCGGAGGCAAGAACTCAAGCGGAGCTCAGGGTTGTCCTGCCAACAGCGAAGATGAACAGAGCGGCAAAGCCGCCACCAAATGCAGATTCTTCGCTTCGCTCAGAATGACATGTCATCCTGAGCGAAGCGAAGGATTCTGCTCTTCTTCGCGCGCCGCGAACAAACTAACGCTTAGTGGTACAGGGCGCGATGCCGGTGCCGCGAGGGCAGGATCAGAAGCAGACGCCAAGAGCCGCAAAATTCTTGCGTTTCTTCGGTCAAAACCTTTATAGTCAACTCGTTGAAACCCTCAAAGGACGGGGAGCTTTGTTGGCGAAACCCACCACACGGCGCATCTTCATTACGCTGGCGGGGCCCAGCCTGGCGGCCATGGAAGCTCAAGCCGGCCGATCGGGTTCTGCGGGTGTGGGCTACGAGTTACGCCTGGACTATCTCCAGGACTTCGCCGACTTGGAAGTCTCGCTCCATCAGATACTCTTGCGTATGCACCTTCCGCAGGTTATCGCCACGTGCCGAAGGGAGGAGGCAGGAGGAGCCTTCAAAGGCAGCGTCGAGGAGCAAGCCGCGGTCCTGGCCGCCGCCGTGCGAGCGGGTTGCCAGTGGGTCGATCTCGAGTTGGAGTCCATCCAGCAGGGCGGCTCCGCTCTGCTGGGGCAATTCGATCCCGCCAAAGTCATCGCCTCCTATCACAACTTCCGGCAGACGCGATCCTTGGGCAGTGTCTATCGCCAACTGGTGCGGCTGCCCGTGGACACGGTCAAGATAGCGACGCAGGCACAACATCTGCGCGACAACCTTCAGATCCGCCAACTCCTCAGGTCTCATCGCCGCCGGACGCCGAAGTTGGTGGCGCTGGCAATGGGTGCATCGGGCATTCCCTCGCGGTTGTTGGCGTTGCTTTGGGGATCGGCGATCACCTACGCCTCTCCTGGAAACCATGCCGTGGTTCCCGGACAGGTTGCGGCGGACCTGATGCGTTCCGTGTACCAGGTCGAGCGGCTGAACCCAAGCAGCCAGCTTTATGGCGTCGTCGGCTCACGCGCCTCGATTTCACTCTCACCCGCCATGCAGAACGCGGCGTTCCAGGCCAAGCACGTGAATGCTGTTTTCCTGCCTTGCGAGACCGGCCGCCTCCCTGACTTCATCAGCTTTGCGCGGCAGGCGGGTTTGTCGGGGTTCGCGGTGACCATGCCCTACAAGCGCGCCATTCTGCGGGCGCTGGATTGGGCCGATCCGATGGCCACGCGCATTGGGGCGTGCAACACGGTTGCCGTCCAGCGCGGCAAGTGGATGGGCTGGAACACGGACGCCGCGGCGGTGGTGGAAGTTCTCACCAAGCGTTTGCGGCTCTCCGGAAGCCGCATGTTGATTCTGGGCGCGGGCGGGGCGGCGCGCGCCGCCGCCTACACCTTGCGGGCCGAGGGCGCTCAAGTGATCGTGGCCGCTCGCCGCGAGGAAATGGCGCGGCGCCTGGCGCGCGCGGTCGAGGGCGAAGCGGTCCCCTGGGCGAGCGCCGAGGGGCTGGAAGTGGATGCGGTGATTAATGCTACGCCCGTCGGCATGTATCCCCACACGGATGAGTCGCCGCTCGACCTGGCGCGTCTGCGCGCCCGCGTGGTGTTCGACATGGTGTATTATCCGCTTACCACGCGCTTCATCAACGAAGCCCGGGGGCGCGGGTTGGTGACGATTTCCGGGCTCGAGATGCTGGTGGCGCAAGGGGCACGCCAATTCGAAATCTGGACCGGGCTCAACGCCCCGCGCGCCTTGATGGAACAGGCGGTGCGGCAAGTCCTGGATCGGCCGGTGGGGTAGCTGTCCGTGGTCCGTAGTCAGTCGTCAGTTGTCAGTTCAAATTGGGATATTGCTATGAAGGATATTTCACAGATTTTAACTGATAACTGAAAACTGACGACTGAAAACTTCTCTTATGCCTGACGTTCAACCCAGCTTCGCGGAATTTCAGCGCCTGGCGCGCCATGGCAATGTTCTGCCCGTTTACCGCACCATCGTCGCGGACCTGCTGAGCCCTGTCTCCGCTTATTTGCGGCTTTCCCCCGAGACCGCCGGGGCGAGCAGTCGAGGCACGGGAACTCCGGCGCATCCCTACAGCTTCCTGCTCGAGAGCGTGGAGGGCGGCGAGCGTGTGGGCCGGTACACATTTTTCGGCATCGATCCGTTTCAGGTCATTGCTTCGCGCGGCGATCGCGTCACCCTCACGCGGGGCGCGCACCGGACGGAGCAAACCGGCGACATTTTCGCATGCCTGCGCCGGGAGGGCGCGCGTTACCGCTCCGTGACGCTGCCCGGCCTGCCGCCCTTCACAGCCGGCGCGGTGGGTTTTCTTGCTTACGAAGCGGTGCGCAGGCTGGAGCGGCTTCCGCCCCGCGTCGAGATGGACGTTGACCTGGACGACGCGGCCTTCATGTACTTTTCGAACCTCGTCGCCTTCGACCACGTCCAGCATCGCCTCTTCCTGATCGCCAATGTCCTTACGGAGGAAGGCACGGGCACGCTGCGCGCCAAGTACGACGCCGCCGTGCGCCAGATCGGGCGCATGGAGAGCCTGCTGCGCCGTCCGCTCGAACTGCCGCGCCGGCGTCCGCCGCGCGGCCCCTGGCGCGTGCGCCACAACCTGACGCGGCGGCGTTACGAAAGCATGGTCGAGCGCTCGAAGGAATACATTCGTGCCGGCGACATCTTCCAGGTGGTGATCTCGCAACGCCTCGAGGCGCCCGTGCGCGTTCCCCCGTTCGAGATTTATCGCGCCCTGCGCGCGGTGAACCCCTCGCCTTACATGTACTACCTGCGCATGGGCGACTCGACCATTCTCGGCTCTTCGCCGGAAATGCTCGTCAAGGTTTCCGGGCGCGAAGTCGAATACCGGCCCATCGCCGGAACGCGCCCGCGGGGCAAAACCGAGGACGAGGACAAGCGGCTGGAAGAAGAACTGCGCGCCGATGAAAAGGAGCGCGCCGAGCACATCATGCTGGTGGACCTGGGCCGCAACGACATCGGGCGAGTGTGCGAGTTCTCGAGCGTGCGCCCCAAGGAAATCATGTTCGTCGAGCGCTACTCCCACGTGATGCACCTGGTCTCCTCGATTCGCGGCCGCCTGCGTTCGGATGCCGACAGCTACGCCGCGCTGGCCGCTTGCTTCCCTGCCGGCACGCTCACCGGCGCGCCCAAAGTCCGCGCCATGGAGATTATCGACGAGCTCGAACCTACACGCCGAGGGCTCTACGGCGGCGCGGTCCTCTATCTCGACTTTTCGGGCAATCTCAACTCCTGCATCGTCATCCGCACCGTGCTGGTTAAAGGCCATCGCGCCTACCTGCAAGCCGGAGCCGGGATCGTCGCGGACTCCGTTCCCGCCCGCGAATACGAGGAATGCCTCCACAAAGCCCAAGCCGTCCTTAAAGCCTTCGAGATCGGCGAGCGAGGGTTGTAGCCGTGGAGTGCGGCAGCGGAATTGCCGCCTTCAAAAGGCTGAAGGTTGAAGGTTAAAAAGCTGATAGTTGCCTGCTTTTACCCTTCAGCGTTTACCCTTTTCGTGCTCCTTTGTTTTCATATACATTCCCGGATCGGTCGTTCAAAAACAGCTTTCAGCGGTCAGCTTTCAGCCGTCAGCCATGCTCATTCTCCCCTCGTCCAAGGTAGGGGCAGGCGTGATCGGCTGATACGTTGGCAATCGGTCGGCCACCGCCGGCGACAAGAGGGTTTTTCCAGAGCGGTCCTTTGTTTTCATAGACATTCTCGCTTTGTTCCGTCGAATTCAAGTCTAGGAGTCGAGAGTCGAGGGTTGAGGAGTGACAAACCGTCAACATCCGACCCGACCTCTTGAATTGGCCCCACACCTCCTCAACTCCTCAACTCCTCGACTCCTCGACTGTTTGTTTTCATACACATTCCCGGATCGTTCGTTCAAAAACAGCACTCAGCAGTCAGTTCTCGGCCGTCAGCAACGAAATTCCCCTCCTTGGTAAGGAGGGGTCAGGGGTGGTTGCCCCGCAATCCCTTTCGCGCCCTGCCGGACTTCAACGGTCGAATCCTCTGGACGGAACGCGAGCGTCGTGAAAGATCTCATTTTTGGGTCTAATGCCAGCATTTTCACTCAAAAGTGCGTTCGTTTTGGGTTCGTTTTGCACAACATGAAATCGCAACTTCCTTTGTTTTCAATGAATTCTTGAGGTCGTTCCCACTGTTTTAGTGTTTTCTGAGATGCTCTATTGTCCCGGCGACCCGACGCATGCGGTTTTTCCTTTCGGCCAGCAAGCACCCATCTCTCCCCTGCGACAAATCGTCCATCAGATGACAGACTACAGTAGGCTATCATAACTCGAGGATTGTGTCAAGTGAAAAGCGTCGAGAAGCTTCTCGCCGCGCTTGGGACGACAAATGAGAAGGTCGTCCAGGGTCGAATGCAGGTTGAGCACGACGGGTGCGGGGTCGGTGGCGGTCATTTTGGCCCCACATCTAGCTTGCCGGGCAGCCTTGGGGCACAAAACCAGATTTCGCGGGCTTTCTTCCGATGGACTCCTCAGTGTTACGGTAGGTCGCCGGTTTCACCGTGAGGGTCTTTTTCTTTCCGAGGCGGGAAACTTCGAGCGTCAAGGCGGCGGAACCTTGCGGAACCAGCAGCTTACCCAATTCTTCCCGGCTGATTGCCGATATGGGCTTGCCATTGATGGCCAGGATGGAATCACCCACGTGCAGTCCAGCGCCGAAAGCCGGGGAAGGCCATGAAACTCTCGAAATCATAGCTTCTTTTGGATCGGGAGAGTACAAGACTCCGATGCCGACGATGTAGGTGTCGGGGTCAAAGTGGCGAGGGCCGGAACGAAGGGGTAATTCCCGCCTCAAGCCTGCCGTAAAAATCTGTTCGGAAGGCTCAGAGCGCAACTCGAACGTTCGCTGCTCTCCGCCCCGCTCTACTTTGAGCCTGATGTTGCGTTCCTGGTCAGGCTCCAGGATCAACGCCTTGACGTTACCAGGGGTCGAAATCTCTCGACCGTCGATTTCGAGCACGCGGTCGCCCGGCAGCAGCCCAGCGCGAAGAGCCGGTGATTGGGGGAGAACCGAGTCGATCAGCGCTTCGCTGGGGTCCTTCAGCAAAAGAGCACTGAACCCGAACGCATACTTGCCGGGTTCCGGGGCGACCCATCCGGCCTCGCGGGAATTGTCCTTGCCGCCCAGCGAGAACTGGCGGAGCCTCTTGACTTGTTCTGGCGGGGTTCCGACCGGAACATCCTGGCCCTCGATTCGCGTAATCCCTTCGCGCTCCTCGAGTTTTTTGAGGAAGTCGACATAACCGGTGAATTCGGCGCGTTTTTCGCTCCTCGGTACCGTCTGCGCGGCACGTCCAAGGCTGGGATCGTTCAGAAACTTCTGGTGGCTGAGCCTGGCCAAGGTTGATTCGCGCACGCGTCGGACACGGAATTCCAGGCTTTGATCTCCGCGTCTGATGCTCAAAACCACCATGGATGGTTTTGCCGACACAATCTCGTGCAGCATCCGCTCCATGGTGTTCTCGGCCGCAGGAACTCCGTTCACAGCGACGATCTGATCCCCAGGGCAAATGCCGGCACGCTCCGCCGGGCCATCGTGCCATGTATCAACCACCGAGATCGGCTGCTTTTCTGGAAAGCCGGCTATTGTCCCAGGCACGTAGGAATCGCAGATCCCGAAGTAGTTTGGCGCATCGCATTGGGAGTTCTTGCGGGCATCCTTGGCGTGCCCGCTGAGAGGCCACAAGATGAGAGCTGCTGCCGCAATTAGGAAGAGCTGTTTATACATCAGACCACGACCCCTCACCCGTCCCGCGCCAACTGATGAGAACGCCGTCGCGGGACACCCTCTCCCCTGGGAGAGGGCGATGATCCTATCATAATGGCAAGTTTACATGCGAGTGAAGTTCGTGCGGGCCGGGATTGGTGAGGGGCACAATCAACCGCGTGCCGTCTTCGGAGGCGACGCCTGCGACTGGACTGCCGTCAACTTGAACGGACGTCTCGCCGCGGTTTACGGGCATGCAAACTTCTGCTTCGACGCCTTCCGGTAATTCGATCTTGGCCGTGAAGCCCGAAGCATCCGATTGGTAGTCGACTCTGAGGAGGCCGTGCGGGCACGGTTCGGCGCCGCGGGCGTATTGCATTCCGCAGAGGTCGGGGCGGATGCTGACTTTGCTGAACCCTGCCGCCGTGGGCTGAATGCCGAGCACCTGCTCCATCAGCCAGGCTGTGGGCCCGCTGGACCAGCCGTGGCAGAGGCTCACAAAGTAACCCTCGCCGTGGTCAGTCTGGAGGTGCGCATGAAAGTGCTCCTTCGGCCAGCGCGAGTCGTAGCCTTCCCAGAAGGTCGTCGTGTCGGGCCGCAGCATGCCGCCCCAGTAATCCATGATCCAATCCGCAGCTTCGTCGCGGCGCCCGGCCTCCGCCATAGCAGAAATTGCGAAGTAGTTGAAGTGGGGTGTGACGTTGAAGCGATAGGGACGGGAGAGGATGTTTTCCCACACGGCGGCGCGCTGGGCCGGGTCGGCGAGGCCTGAGTAGATGGCCATGGCGTTGGTCTGCCAGCGTTCGCCGAAGATGTTTCTTGCAGGATCCAGCGAATTCTGGAGCGTATCGGCGCGCAGCTTCTCGGCGATCTGCCGGAATTTTTCTGCGGCCGTCGGGTCGCCGGCTTGCTCAAGAAGCCATGCGCCCTCGTTGAAAGCGCGCAGGAATTCCATCAGGGTGACGCGGCGCGATTCGAGGGAGTCTTGATCCAGATCGGGAGACCAATCGACGAAGGTGGAGCGGTTATTGGAATTCCTGAATAAGCCCTTCTCATCAACCTGCGTAGCCATGTAATCCATCAAGGCGCGGAGCGAATCCTGAACCGATTTGAGATGCTCGAGGTCTCCGCGGTAGCGAAGATAATCCGCCTCCGTCATAACCCAAAGGGCCGAGTATCCCGGAATACCGTTGATGTCGCTCTTGACGGGATTGCCCGCGCCGGCCATTAACTCTTTGAGCGACTTCTCGATCAGAAAGCGTTCGCCGAAAACGTCGCTGATCACGCGTGCGCTGATGTCGAGCCCGCCGGCCAGGCAGAGGCGATCTCGCTTGGGGCCGTCCCAAATCGAATCCTGCATGCACAGGTGGGCGGTGTAGGCGCCCGTTTCCCAAATCTTGTTGAGCGTGGGATCGGGACACTGGAAATAGCCCATCTGCTTCACGGGGTAGTAGATGAAATCCGCGTCGATGGCCTTGAAACGCAGGGGCGATTGCCCGCCCAGGAATCTGACCAGGGCATACTGGAAGGCGCTCTTGGGGCCGTAAACGGTGCCGAAGGGCGGCACATCAATCTCGTTGGCCCCCAGGTAGGGGCTCGTCAAGGCTTCTTCGGCGGACTCGCCGTATTGAATCTCGAGGCGCATGGGCGCAGGCGAATCGGAGACGATGCGCAGGCGGCCCGTACATTCTTTCCTGAATCCCAACACCAGGAATGGGTATTCCGATTGGGGAAGTTTCTTGGCAGGCAAGGCGGCTGCGAACTCCTGCAACCTTGGTAGGGGCGCGATCGGGATGTGCCCCTGCATCACGCCCGTCGCTGTGCCCATCAGCGCCGAGGTGTTCGAAAACTTTCCCCATGCCCTCGAAGCCGTAGGTCAGCTCCTCGGCCTTCAGAATGGCGTGCGCGAGGAACGGCGAAATGCCGTCATAGCCCGGCCAGCGGTACATGCCCGCGTCCGCATAAGCTTGAAAGAACTCGCTGCTGGACTCGATGGCTCCGAGCGATATGGCCTGAGGCCAGGAGCGGTCGTTGAAGCCGGGAGTTTCCCATCCTTTGCTCGATCCGGTGCCGCATTTCCAGGTGGCGTCGGTCACCAGCAGCGCGGGCTTCAAGACCTGAAGTCGAGCGGGGACGATTTTCAACACCAATCGGTCACCGCTGACAGTCAAGGCAATCACGTTGCGCCCCACGCGAAGCTGACCCGAAACATCGATCGCCAGCAGAAAGGGCCGAAGCCTGTCTTTGGCGTCACGCTCCGCCGCGGCCAGGAGCTTTCCGTTAAGGTACACGCGAATGTAGCGAGGTCCGGCAGCATAGAGCGTTGCCACCGGCGGGACTTTTTTCAGCGTAAAAGTCTTGCGGAGGCAGTTGAACACGCCTTCGCTGGTGCTTCCGGGCTGCGAACTCCAGATATACTGCTCGGGCAAGGGAGTGTGTACGCTAGATTGGAGCGTGGGCGCGGCAATATCCAGCGTCGGATCGAGGGGAACGGGTTGTGCGGGATTCTTGGGAACATCCTTGACCGACGGTTTGAGGGATAAGGCAAAGAGCGATGATGGCGCGGAGGAGAAAAGCTAAAGAATAGTGGGGATTTGTGAACATGGGCGCAGTGAACTGAAGGAAACAGGACTAGTGAACTGGTTGAACCCGAATTCCGAAGTCGACCTTCGCACCCCCGGGCTAACTCGCCGAATCTGAATTGCCGGGGCTAGCGTGCTGGAGAACCAGACAGGTGTTGAGGTTCTTCGGAAGTGACCCCTCACCCGGCCCGCTCCGGCTGATGAACGCGCCGGCAGCGGGCCACCCTCTCCCCGAGGGAGAGGGCTGAGAACCAACATCGCCGATGGCCCTCTCCTTAGCTAAGGAGGGGAGCCGCCTTCAGAGTTCTTAGACACCGGTTCTCCGTTTCCGGTTCCCTATTTTCTGTTCCCTATTCCCTCTTCCCTATTCCCTAGCTCTCATTCGTATCGTAGCGCCACCATGGGATCGACCTTGGTGGCGCGGCGTGCGGGAATATAGCACGCCAGCAGGGCGACGGCGGCGAGCAGAATGGCGACGACGGCAAACGTGAATGGATCGTGGGGCTGGACGCCGAACAACAGGTTGGCAAGGAAGCGGGTCAAAGCCAGGGCGCCGGCAATGCCAAGGACCACACCCGCGAGTGTTATCTGGGCTCCGCCGCGCATGACCAACCTCAGGATCTCGCCGGGGTGCGCCCCGAGCGCCATGCGAATGCCGATCTCGCGAGTCCTCTGCGTGACCGCGTAAGCCATGACGCCGTAGATTCCTACCGCCGTGAGCAGCAAGGCAAACAGGGCGAACACGGAGAGCAGGAGCGACTGGTAGCTGGCATCGGTCATTGATCCCGAGATGACTTCCTGCATGGTGCGGGCGTTGAAGAGTGCGAGGCTGCCGTCGAGCGAATGAACCTGCCTGCGGAGGCTGGCCAGCAGTTCACCCGTTCCAACTGTGCCGTTAACGACGAGGGACGTCGTGCCGACGGGTGGGTATAGCGCCATAGCAAGCGGGTAGTAGGCCTGCGGAATCACCGCGTGGCGAATTCCCCACTCCTTGACGTCGCCCACGATGCCAACCACCGTCACCTGAACCGCGTCCGCCTTGAACCGCTTGCCGAGCGCGTCCTGGTTCGGCCAGAAATGGCGAGCCATGGCTTGATTAATGATGGCAACCAAAGTAAGGCCGGGGGGCGGCTGCGACTTGCCGGACTCCATCACGGCGGCGAGCTTCCGCACGGCGGCGGCAGTATCCTGGGAATCTTTTGTCGAAAAGTTACGGCCTTCGAGGAATGGGATGCCGAGGGCCCGGAAATAATCCGCCGAGACGCTATTATTCTCAACCAGCGTATTCTCGAACAAGGAACTGTCCGCGCCGTCGATGCTGATGTAACCGTTACTGCCACCTTCGAGGGGGAGCATGCTTCCCGCCGCCGCCGCTTTGATGCCGGGCGCGCCTTTCAAGCCCGCGAGCAACTGATCGAAGAACGCCTGGGCCTGTTCCAGCGTGGCGTACTTCTTGGAGGAAAGGTTGACCTGGGCCGTCACCACGCCTTCGGGGCGGATGCCGATCCGTACTTCGCGCAATTTGGCGAAGCTGCGCAAGAGAAGCCCGGCGCTGGCCAGCAGCGCGAGCGAGATCGCGATTTCGCCGGCCACCAGCGCGTCGCGCAGAATGCGCCGCCGCCCGGAAGGACCGAGTACAGCGTTCATGGTGCTCTTGAGCTCGAGGTTGAGCTGAAGCTGGGAAACCTGGAAGGCCGGTGCAAGGCCCACCAGGATGCCTACCAGGAGGCCGACGCCGAGAGTGAACGCCAGGACCGTGCCGTTCAGACTAATCGGATTCGGTCGCGGAATGGGCATTGCTTGGGCGGAAGTCAGAAGGTGCAGGCAACCCCATCCAACGAAAAGCCCGACCAGTGCCCCCAACAGGGAAAGCAGCACACTCTCCGTAAGCAATTGCCGCAAGACACGCACGCGGCCCGCACCCATCGCCCGTCGAACCGCGATTTCCCGATGACGGCCGGTGGCGCGAACCAGAGATAAATTGGCAACGTTCGCACAGCCGATCAGTAGCACCAAGCCCACCGCGCCCAGCACGATCATCAGCTCGGTGCGGGAGTCGCCGACAATGAGATCCTTTAGCGGAATCACCTCCGCGCCCACTTTTGAGTTAGAATCCGGGTACTGCTTCTCCAGGCGTTGGGCGATGGTCTTAAGCTCAGCGCGCGCCGCGGCGACGGAAACGCCGGGCTTCAGTCTCCCAATGGCCCGATATTGGTGTTGTCCCCTGGGTCCCAGACTCTTCAGGCTCATATCTTTCGGCGCATAGATGTCCGCTCGGACGGGGGAACGAAACCAGGCAGGCATCACCCCCACAAGCGCGTATTTCTCCCCGTCGAGTTCGAGTTCTTTCCCCACTACGTCTTTCGCGCCGCCGAAATGCTTCTGCCAGAAGCCATAGCTAAGGATCGCCACGCGGTTTCGACCAGGGTGGTCTTCGCCCTTAACGAAGGTTCGGCCGAGGATCGGCGCGACGCCCAGCAGAGAGAAGAAGTTGCTCTCGGTGCGGACCACGTCAGCGCTCTCGGGTTCTCCCGCGCCGCTGGCGTTGCAGCTTTCTCCCCACTCAAACAGGCTCGTTTCTTGCAAGGTTTGGGTTTGAGCCTGCCAATCGAGGTAGTCCGGCCCGGTGAGGGGGTAGGTCCCCGGCGCGGATTCGGTTTCGTGAAGCGACAGAAGTTGCGCGGGCTCGCGAAAAGGCAGAGGGCGCAAAAGAACCGCGTCCACCACGCTAAAGATGGCTGTGGTGGCGCCAATGCCCAGCGCCAGGGTTACGACTGCCACAGCCGTGAAGCCGCGATTCCTCGCCAGCATGCGAGCTGCGTACCGCAGGTCCTGCCATAGCGTTTCCAGCCATTCGAGACTGTTCATGTGGTAGATCTCCTCGCGAATCCTGGTGGTGTTGCCGAGCTTCCGGTGCGCTGCGTAGCGCGCTGCCTCCGGCGACATGCCTCGCGCGATGTTCTCGTCAGTCTCAGCGTCGAGATACGCCTCGAGTTCGCGCGCGCGTTCTTCATCCCATCGACGACGGCGAAAATATCGACTCCAGCTCATAATTGGCTCCGATCACGCGGGACCTACGACCCCCTCACCCGGCCCGCCCCGGCTGAAGAAAACGCCGGCTGCGCGCCACCCTCTCCCCCAAGGGGGAGAGGGAACTTGTTCCTCTTGCTCGTCCCTCGTCACTTGTCACTCGTCACTGCTCTATCGGCCGGAGCACGCGATTGACGGCGCGGACCAGTTCGTCCCAGCGGCTGGTTTGCTGGGCCAATTGGGTGCGGCCGGCGGGCGTCAGCCGGTAGTAGCGGGCCTTACGGTTATTTTCCGAAGTGCCCCAGAAGGAGGCAATCCAGCCACGGTCCTCCAGCCGATGCAAAGCGGGATAGAGGGAGCCATGCTCGACTTGCAGGACATCTTCGGAACGGTGTTCGATGGCGTAGGCGATGGTGTGGCCGTGCGCGGGGCCGAGCACCAGCGTCTGTAGAATCAGCAGGTCGAGCGTGCCCTGGAGCAGCTCGCCCTCGAGCGGTGGTGAACCTTTCTTAGGCATGGAAGGGTTATACTCCCATAGATCATCTACTACAAGGGGAAAATGCATAAAATCTAGGTTTTTTCGATGTGACAAGATGACCATTCGGAACGGGAGGTGCGGCCTACAGAAGATTACCTATGGGTTGGTTGCGAGAGCGTGGAGGTGCCGAGGGAGCACAGGCACTCTTGCCTGTGATCCGGGGGGCTTCCCAGAGGTGACGCCACAGGCAAGAGTGCCTGTGCTACCCGGCTGCGAGCCAGCCTATTTTCCCATTATCCCCGGCAGCCAGTGAACCGCGTTGTCATGGAAAATCTTGCGCAGGACTGGGCCGGGCAGGGCGAGACCTTGATAGCGGTGGCCCTTGTATTCGACGGACTGGTCCGTGGCAAAGAACATCCAATCGCGCGCGTAGGTGCCCGTAAACTCCGAGAGCGCCGCCTCGGTCTTGTCCTTCGGCATTACCACAATATCGGTCGCATAGAGGATGCGGTCCTGGTATTTGATCAGAAAGGCTCGCACCTTGTCACGCGGCTGGAGCATGAAGTAGGGGACTCGCGCGGCGGTGTCAACGGCGAAATTGGGGAAGCGGTCGAAGCGTTGGGCCATCTGGTTCACATCCGATTCCATGCTTCCCAAGTGCGCGCCAATCACTCGCAGATTAGGGTTCTCGGCCACAAGATGATCGCGGGCTGCAAGAATGGCCGCCTTCGAGGGCCACTCGGGATGGGCGTACGCATACTCCTCCGGATGCTGCCGGTAGTACTCATAGTCGGGGCTGGCGGGGTTGGGCGCCTGCCAGCACGAATCGGGCTCCGCAAGGTGCGCCACCACCGTCCGATGATGCGCGGCAATATCCTTGTAGATGGGCTCGAAGGCGGGATCGTCAGGCATCACATATTTGCCCGCCTTGGATTTCATCTCCATGCCCATGACTTTGTAGATCTTCACGGCGATGGCCCCAGCGGCAAAATCCGCATCGAGCTGCTGGATGGCGCGCCGGCTGAATCCCGGCTCCTCGAAGCCATAGGGGCTGAAGGTCGTACAGAAAACCGCTCGGCCGCGCGTAGTACGGGCGACCTTGAGCACGTCGCTGCGCTGCGGCTCAATTCCGTTGCCGTAGGGATCGCGATCGTCGATTACGCAGATGTTGAGAATATGCAGCTTCAACCGTTCCAAAAGGGCGCCTAAGGCCGGATCGTCTTTGTAAACGTGGGTGTGAGCGTCGATCGGAGCCAGAGCGCTGAAGCCGGCGAGTTCGTCGTCCGGCGGCGGGCCGGGTCTGGCTCCGCGGAGTGGAGTCGAATCCAGAGCCCAGACCAGCGCGGCCATACCGGCCAACACTGCCATCGCCGCAAATATCAAGTTCCATTTCGCGGATCTCACTTTGTGCCTCCTGCCATTAGATTAGTAGAACTCCGGTTGACGACGGTTTCACTTTATCAGTTTCCGAATGTTTCGCAGGGTTACACTTATACACGGGACAGCACCCTGTCAAGTGGAAAAAAACAGCGTAAATGTCTATGATTACGTCGCCTGAGGGCGGCGGGGATTGATGGCCTTATCTGGTCACGGCGTCGAAGGCGGGGATCCACCGTTTTATTCTGTTTGACAAACGAAGCGAAACGTTATAAATGGAAAGAGGCCGAGAGAACAACTGGGAGAGGCGCTCTATGATTTCACGAGGCGAGGCTGTCGAAGCAAAGACGCAGAACGAGATTCTTTCCCAACCGGGCTGCTGGGAAGAATGCTTTAGAGCGCTGGACGAAGGCGCGCAGCTCGAACAAGCCGCAAAGTGGGACGCCAAAGACGCTGAATACGTCTTCATCGGTTGCGGCTCGAGCTACTACATTTCTCAGGCGGCCTCGGCAAGCTGGGGATTGATCACCGGAAGGCGTGCTTGGGCTGTTCCGGCGTCCGAGGTGCTTCTTTACCCGGACCTAGTCCTGAACGGGCCGGCGAAGTGCCAGCCCGTTCTGGTGTCACGGTCCGGCCACTCCTCAGAGGTGGTTCGGGCGGCGCAGTATCTGGAGCGCACCCGAAACATTCGCACGCTGGCCATCAGTTGCTCCACGGGTCACCCGCTCGAGGAGATCTCCGCCTTCACGATCCACCTTCTGCCGGCCGACGAAAAAAGCGTGGTGATGACCCGATCGTTCACCTCCATGCTGCTGGGTTTGCAGTCCCTGGCCGCGCATGTGGCGGGCCGGAAGGAAGTCACCGACGGGCTCCGGCGGCTACCCGCAGGAGTACAGCCGATTCTTGACGCGTTAAATCCCGGGAATTCAGGAATTCGTTCAGTCCAGATCCTTTGCCGATTACGTCTTCCTTGGCCAGGGGCCGTTCTTCGGTATTGCTTCGGAAGGCCAGCTCAAGATCAAAGAAATGTCCTGTTCTTATGCGCAGGTCTTTCATACACTGGAATTCCGCCACGGCCCCAAGGCCATCGTCGGACCGGAAACCCTCATCACGTTTCTTCTTTCAGAAACGGGGTATGCGGCGGAGCGTGAAGTGTTGGAGGAGATGAAAGAGTTGGGTGGAACGACGCTGGTGATTACCAACCAGGCCGACGCGGTGGTGAGAAGAAACGCGGATTTCCTCGTCGAGCTCAAGCTCGAGGCGCCGGAATGCGCAAGGCTTGCCGCCTACCTCGTGACCTGCCAGTTGTTGGGGCTCTACACAGGATTGAAGAAAGGTTACGATATCGACCGGCCGCGAAATCTGTCGCGGGCCGTGATCCTCAGCGGGAGAATGTGAAGAAAATGGGAAGTCTGTCATCCTGAGCGCGGCGAAGAATCTCGGCAGTTGATTTTAACGTGGACGACCTGCAAACCACGGCGGAGATCCTTCGCTTCGCTCAGGATGACAGCCCAGGGGCGCAGGAGGACAGGCAAGGGGCGCAGGAGGACAGGCAAGGGACGCAGAGAGGACAGGCAAGGGACGCAGGATGACGGGCATGGGGCGCAGGAGGACAGGCATGGGGCGCAGGAGGACAGCCAAGGGGCGCAGGATGAGAGCCTATCGGCTTTTTCACACCTCCAGAGTGGAAGGGATGATCTCAAGTGCCTTGTTTTGATGTCACAGTCGTGGGCGAGTTGAACCTTGATCTGATCCTCTACGGACTTCCGGAACAGCTCGAGCCGGAACGTGAATTGCTGGCCAACCGTTTGGCGCTCACCCTGGGAAGCTCTTCAGCTATATTTGCGCACAACTTGTCGGTAATGGGGAGCAAGGTCGGATTCATCTCCCGCATTGGAGACGATCCGCTCGGGCAGATTGCGCTTGATCGACTGGCGGCCGGCGGAGTCGATGTGTCGAAAGTGCGGCGAGCGAGCGGCCCGACAACTACGGGACTTACCGTGATCCTGCCGCGCACGGACTGCCGCAACATTCTGACTTATCCCGGAACGATGGACGAGATGTGTTTTGAGGATCTGGACCTTGAGTACCTCTCGGATTCGAGACACTTTCACCTTTCGTCTTTCTTTTTGCATCGCGCCCTCCGCTCGCGCATCCCGGAATTGTTCGCGACGATGAAACAGAAAGGCCTCACCACATCGCTGGATACCAATGATGATCCCGCGGACCGTTGGGGGGAGGATTTGTTTGAAGTCCTGAAGCATGTGGATGTCTTTTTCGCCAACGAGCGCGAGGCGCAGAAGATTGCGCGCGCCGGCAGCGTGGAAGCCGCCATAGCCGCACTTGCCCCGCTCGTTCCCATTCTGGTGGTGAAGCTGGGAGGAGAGGGAGCGCTGGCTCGCGGTCCGTCCGGGGAGGTACGATGCCCGGCGCTGGCCGTCGAGGTGGTTGACCCGGTGGGAGCAGGAGATAGTTTTGACGCGGGGTTCGTTCACCAGTACGTGCGAGGAGCGGCGCTGCCGGACTGCGTCGCGCACGGCAACACCGCCGGAGCGTTTTCTACAACTCGCCCCGGCGGTACGGAAGCCTTCCGCGACCGGAAGCGCTGCGAGGATTTCTTTCGTGGCGTGCGCGCGTCAGACCCGAACATGCCGACCTGAAGGTCAGCGCTACACAGGTGTCCCCAGTCGCAGGTGTTTGGCCAGGACAGCCGCAAAGACTGCCTTTATAAGTCCGAAGGTAAACGACCGTGACCATTGATTTCCATACGCATCCAGTTCTGATCCGTGAGTTCACTGAAAAACACCCGAATTACGTGCGCGTGGCGCGAGAAGTCTTCAATATCGGGAACAACTTTCAGCCGCTGGAGACTTTCTTCCTGCAAATGGATGTGGCGGGGATTGAGAAGGCTGTGCTGCTCCCCATAGCTTGCGAAAGGGCGCGCAAAGATCCGGTCAGCAGCAACGAACAGGTGGCCGAACTTTGCGGCATGTCGGAGCGCTTCATCGGGTTCGCAAGCGTCGATCCGATGTTGCCGAACGCGCCCAAGGAACTCGAATCCGCCGTCACGGGGCTGGGGCTGAAGGGCCTGAAGCTCGACGCCGCCCTTCAGGATTTCGACTTGAACCACCCCGCGGTTTTCGATGTCTACGAAGCGGCAGCCTCGCTGCGAATCCCGGTGCTGATTCATACGGGAATGAGCTGGGCGCCGGGGACTCCGCTCGAGCAAGGGCAACCGCTCCTGCTGGAGAAAGCTATTCGCAGATTCTCAAACCTACGCTTTGTGCTGGCTCACTGGGGATGGCCCTGGGTTTGGGATGCTACCGCTTTGGCCCTGAAGTATCCCAACGTATTCCTTGATACCTCCTGCCTTTACTACGACGGTCCGACGGAGTTCTTCCAGTTTGTTTTCAGCCGGCAAATTCCGACTACGCTGATCGAACGGAGTCTCAGAAACCAGGTCTTATTCGGCTCCAATTACCCTCGCGTCGAGATCAAAAACATAGTTCGGGCGCTCAAGTCGTTGTCGCTGACGGACGGGTGTCTGGAGAAGATTCTCTCAACGAACGCGGAACGCTTGCTGGGGATGCGTCAATGATCATCAAGCTGGAAAGGGTGAAGGTTCAAAGCCGCAAGTCCGAAGAGGCGATCAACATCACACCGAAAGTGGATGAGATCGTGGAGAAGAGCGGGGTGAAGAACGGAGTGGTCAATGTCATGACCTGCCACACTTCCTCGGGTTTGCTGGTGACGGAGGGTATCCCTTGCCTTGAGGAAGACATTCTCACGCATTTCTCGCGGCTGTTTCCTGAAGAGGAAGATTATCATCACCGGCGCTATCTTGACTTCGACGGCCGCATGGGCTTCAATGCGGACTCCCACCTGAAAAGCATCCTGGGCGGAATTCAGTGCATGTTCCCGATTGAAAACGGCAAAATCGTGCGGGGCTCACGCCAGACCATCTACTTTATGGAGTATGATGGGCCGCTGGAGAGAGTCTACCTGGTGCAAGTTTTGGGGGAATAGAGTGCCGGGAGAGTAGCGGCGGGACTTGTGGCCGCCGCTCATGAACGCACCAGGTACGCTACGACGTGGAGGTGTGCGATGGCGTGGAAGCTGATCTTTGCCCTATTCCTGGTCTGTCCACTTCTCGCGGCAATTTCCTGTGCAAGAAAACGGAGCGTGGAGAAGCCCGCGCCGGAAAAAGCTTCCGTCAAACTCGCCTGGGACAAGGTGCTTACGGTTTCCAAGACGACGCCGACACTGCAAGTGGTGGTGATGCCGCCCTTGCGGCGCGGCTCGAAAATCCACGATCGGGTCTTCGAGGCTTTGCGCGATTTGGGAGCTGAAGACGTTCGATACGTGCCGTGGCTGCCGTACCCCAAGCTGGCGGTGGCGGAGCTCGAGCCGCCAACTCCCGATCACACTTCCTGGGACTTCTCCTTGATCGACCCGATGATGGAAGATTTCATGAACGCTCAAGCCGGGCATTCGGTGGTCATCAATTTCAGCACGATTCCCCAGTGGATGTACAAGACGGACAAGCCGGTGCCGTATCCGGCTGACCCGGACGAGATAACCTGGACCTACGAGCATGGGAAGGACCTGCGAGATCCGAGCCGGAAGGAACTGGCTCAGTACTACGCGCGGCTGGTGAGCTGGTACACGCAAGGGGGATTCACCGATGAAGCCGGGAAGCGTCACGAGTCCGGCCATCACTACAAGTTCGACTACTGGGAGGTCTTTAACGAAGTCGATGACGAGCACTCCATGACCCCGCAGGATTACACGGCCAGTTACGACGCCATCGTCGCGGCTATCCGGCAAGTAGCGCCCAACATGAAGTTCGTGTCGCTGGCTCTCGATTCGGCGGAAGGCCACATGCCACTCATGGAGTATTTCCTGGACCCGCACCATCACAAGCCGGGGATTCCGCGCGACGTGATCAGTTATCACTTCTACGCCAAGCCTACGCAGAATGAGCCGCCGGAAGTTCAGCAGTACACGTTCTTCAATCAAGCCGATCAATTCCTGGCGGTGGTGCGCTGGGCTGAGTCCGTTCGCCAGCGCCTTTCGCCGCAGACCCATGACGGACCTCGATGAAGTCGGGTCGCAAACCGGAACCGACGGCACCGGAATGCCGGCCGGCTACGTTGCGCCGCCCATTCCGAACTCCTATTGGAATCTCTCCGGCGCGATGTACGCCTATGTCTTTGGCGAAGTGGCGAAGCTCGGCATCGAGATTATTGGCGAGTCGCAGATGGTCGGCTATCCCACGCAGTGGCCCTCGGTCAGCATGGTGGATTGGAACACGGGCCAGCCGAACGCGCGCTTCTGGGTGCTCAAATTGCTACGGTCGAATTTCGGGCCGGGCGACAAACTCGTTGCCACGAATATCGCGACCCCCTCGGTCTACGGTTTGGGATTCGTCACTCACGACGGCAAACGCAAAGTGCTGCTGGTGAATAAGCGGATGTGGACCGTCGTCGCATCCGTTCCCGGCGCCTCGGGAGGACAATTCGAAGTAGTCGACCAGCAGACGGGTTTCCAGCCGCCTGCCGCGTCGCAACTCGGCGGTGATGACGTAACCCTGGGCGGACTGGCCGTGGCCGTGGTGACTTTGCCGTAGAAGAGCCATGCCTCGCCGCCGGAATCGTGCGTTGTGGTTGTCAGGGGAGCGACGGAAGGATCGCCGGGGATATTGTGCTGCTAATTCAGAGGATGCCGCCAGCGAAGGCCCGAGAAGCGAGTGTAGTCCCGGTTCGTGGTGATCCACTCGCTTCCCGATTCGATCGCCAACGCTGCCAGATAAGCATCCGGAACGAGGTTGCCTCTGGCCTCTGCCGCCCGGCAAAGCTGTCTGAAGATATCCCAATGCCGCGCGCCGGGTGTGATGAGCACGCAATTGGCCGGGCTTCGCACCTCATAGGTAAGCGAAGGGCGTCTTGCAGCTGCTCGGCGACTTGAAGATCCTCGGATGGGTCACGATGCGGAGGAACGCGGAGAGAACCAAATCCGACATTCCATAGGCCTGCTGGGAGTTTATGCAGTTCTCAAGCCAGCGACGACAGGCCCGATGGTTCGGGAATCGCGGCGGTGTGCGTAGACCAGCACATTCACGTCAATCAACACCATTGCGTGGCTCCATCAAATCGAACAGGGATGCGGTATCATCCAGATTAACCTGCGGTTTTACGCCGCCCCGACCGGCGGTGGTAAGCCGAACCCTCGAGCGGCTCGCTGCGGGGTGACGCCGGCTCACCGTTTCGCGCAATGCGTCCTCGAGAAGCGCGGTGAGCGTAATGCCTCGGTCGGCTGCAAGCTTCTTAGCCTGAACGAGCAGTTGTTCGTCAAACCGGATCGTAGTTCTCATGCATCAAAGCATATCATTCTGACATATATATGTCTAGCCGGCGACTCACAGGGCCGTGGCTCGGTTTCCCGTGGCACGGGCATCCTGCCCGTGCGTGGTCACGGTCAAGATGGCCGTGCCACGTCAAAGTGAGTCACCCCTACTCACGGCGTCAAGCGGTAAAGCATGCGCGGAAACGGAATGGTTTCGCGGACGTGTTCGAGGCCGCAGAGCCACGCGACCACGCGTTCGATGCCCATGCCGAAGCCGGAATGCGGCACGCTGCCGTAGCGCCGCAAGTCGAGGTACCATTCGAAAGCCTGGCGAGGCAGTTTTGCTTCCTCGATGCGCTTAAGGAGCAGGTCGTAGTCCGCCAAGCGCTCTCCCCCGCCGATGATCTCGCCGTAACCCTCCGGAGCGAGCACATCCACGCAGAGCGCCACGTCCGGGCGTTGCGGGTCAGGCGCCATATAGAAAGCTTTCACCTGGCTGGGGTAGCGGTGGACGAGCGCGGGCCGATCGAAGCTTTCGGAGATGATGGTTTCATCGCCGCCGCCGAAATCTCCGCCCCACTGGATTTCGCTGCCTTTCGCCTGGAGCAGCTTCACGGCTTCGTCATAGCTCAAGCGCGGGAAAGGCAGCCTGATCTTTTCGAGATTGGCAAGGTTGCGCTCCAGAGTTTTCAGTTCCGGGCGGCGATGGTCGAGAACCCGCCCCACCACGAAGGCTACCAGTTCTTCGCCCAGCACCATGGCGTCTTCGAGATGGGCGAAGGCAACTTCCGGCTCGACCATCCAGAACTCCGTGAGGTGGCGGCGGGTTTTTGATTTTTCGGCGCGGAACGTCGGGCCAAAGCAATAAGTCTTGCCCACGGCCATGGCCGCGGCCTCGTTGTAAAGCTGGCCGGACTGTGTCAGGTAAGCTTTGGCGTCGAAGTAGTTCACTTCGAAGAGCGTGGTGGTGCCCTCGCAGGCGGAGGGCGTGAAGATGGGAGTATCCACCAAGGTGAAGCCGCGCCCGTCGAAGAAGTCACGCACGGCTTTGATGATCTCGTGGCGGACGCCCAGGATGGCACGTTGCCGTAGCGAGCGCAGCCAGAGATGGCGATGGTCCATCAGGAATTCCGTGCCGTGCTCCTTGGGCGTTATCGGGTAAGGATTCTCAGGCGGGACCAACTGCTCGATTTCGAGGCCAGTAACGTCCAGCTCGAATCCGCCCGGAGCACGCTGGTCCGCGCGCACCTTACCGGTGACGCGCAAGGACGATTCCTGGGTCAGCTTGCGCACCCGCTCGAACAACTCGGGCGAGACTGCGCTCTTCACCACCACGCCCTGAATCAGGCCGGTGCCGTCGCGGAACTGAGGAAACAACAGCTTGCCGCTTTCCCGCAGGTTGTAGAGCCAGCCCTGCACAAGAACTTCCTGGCCAACGTAATCCGAGACGTTTCGAATTTCAACTGTAGGGAACAAGGGTGATCTCCTTAATCATCGGGTGATCAGGCGATCCGACGATCGGATGAACAAAAGGCCGGGCCAAACGTCGTCACGCAGAATCCGTGACCACGGTCTTTGGGCTTTCATACAATGCTCCGATCTGAAATTTCAAATCTCAGATTTCAAATTTGAAATTCCTCGAGCCGCGCCATCACCTCCGGAAGCCGCGCCAGGACGCCCGGATCGTGGCGCTCGCTGTTCACCTCGAACAGGATCGGGTAGGGCGGGTCCGCGCAGCGGAAGTTGCGGATGGCCTGGGCCCATTCGATCTTCCCCTCGAAGGGTAAAAGGTGTTCGTCCTTTTCACCATGGTTGTCGTGAAGGTGGACGGCGGCAATGCGCTCCCGGAGTGTCCGGAAGGACGCTTCCACTCCTCCGGTCAGGTTCGCGTGGCCTGTATCAAAGCAGACTTTCAAGTCCAAGCGCGTGTATTGGAAAAAAGTCATCATGCGCTCGGGAGTGCTTAATTCGCTGGGAATATTCTCCAGCAGAATCTGCACGCCCCGCTCTTTAGCGAAGAGATGCAGATGTTCGAGGGAGGTAAAGGCGGCATCGAACTTCGCCAGGTCGTATTCCTCACCCGGAACGCCCAGGTGAAGCACGAGATACTGAAAGGGGAGGTGCTCGGCGACGTCGATGGCACGCTTGATCTCATCCATGGAGAGGATGCGCGCCCGGCGCTCCAGGCTGGCAACCGATATGAGCAGCCCTCCGGACCGCCCCCAATTCCAGTCGCTGAACAGGGGAGCGTGCAGAGCGTGCAGAGTGACCTCATGGTCGTTGAACCATTGCGCAACATCCCGCACCTGGTTCACATCGTGATAGTCCAGATGCTGGCGGGCCGCCATAATCTCGAGATGACGCAGGCCCACAGCCAGGATCTTGTCCAGGATATGGGAATTGAGCCTTTCCGCGGCAAAAACGGAAGTGGAGAGACCGTAATTCATTAGTATCCGACCGCCTTTCCGTCGGCGCGCGGGTCGGACGCGCCGAACTTCCATCCTGAAAGGGCATCGACTGCGATCGCCTCACAGTCGCCGATGCCGCCGTAAAGATCTATCTGATAGCCGGCTTCCCGCAGTTTCTGGATCGTGTCCGCCGAGAAGCCGACCCGTTCGAGGATCAGCCGGTCCGGCATCCACTGGTGGTGGAAGCGCGGGAAGGAGACGGCCTGGAGGATATCCATCTTAAAGACCAGATTGTTCAGGAGCACCTGAAGAACGGTGTTGATGATCGTGCCTCCGCCGGGGGAGCCAAGCACCAGCCGCAGCTTTCCGTCTTGAAACACCAGAGTCGGGGTCATGCTGGAGAGCGGTCGTTTGTTGGGAGCGATGGCATTGGCCTCGCCTTGCACAAGACCGTAGAGGTTGGGCGTCCCCGGCTTCGCGGCAAAGTCGTCCATCTCATCGTTCAGGAGGAAACCCGCGCCCTCGACTGTCACGCCGCTGCCGTAACCGTTGTTCAGGGTGTAGGTATTTGCCACCGCGTTCCCGTCGTCGTCCACCACGGAGTAGTGCGTGGTCTGGGAGCTTTCAAACGCTTGCGGATTGCCCGCAGCGATAGGCGCGTCCGGCTTGGAGTGCAGAATCTCCTCGCGCAGCTTGGCCGCGTACGCTTCGCTGGTCAGCCGGGCCACCGGCACCCGCGTGAAGTCGGCGTCTCCCAGGTAAGCCGCGCGGTCGGCATACGCGTGCCGCATGGCTTCGACCATGAAATGCATGGATTCGAATGAGTCGGGCGGCCCCAGGTCGAGCGGCTCGAGGATATTCAGCATCTCGATCAACGCCACGCCTCCCGAGCTGGGCGGCGGCACGGAGAGAATCTCATAACCTCGAAAATGGCCCACCAGCGGCTGGCGGAGAACCGGATGATAGCGGGCGAGGTCCTGTTCGGTGATCAGGCCATGATACTTCTGCATAGTGGCCACGATCGCCTGCGCCACGGGTCCTGAATAAAAACCCTTCGCTCCCTGGTGTGCGATCGCCTCGAGCGTTTGGGCCAGTTCCGGCTGTTTGAAAGTCTCGCCCGGCTCGTAAAAGCGCCCGGCTCGCAGGAATATGCGGCGCGAAGCATCGAACTTCGAAAGCCGATCGCCGTCCTGCCTAAGCGATTCGCTGAAGTGGTAGCTGACCTCGAATCCATCGCGCGCCAGATGAATCGCAGGGGCGATCACCCGAGCCAGCCCGAGTTTTCCGTACTTTTCTTCGGCCAACGCGAGGCCGGCCACGGTGCCCGGAACGCCGGCCGACAGAACCCCTACGGTGCTGGCGTGCGGAATGATTTCCCCATTGGAGTTCACGTACATGTTTCTGGAAGCGGCGGCCGGGGCAGCCTCGCGGTAGTCGACCACCACGGCCTCGCCGCTCGCCAGGCGGATGAGCATAAAGCCGCCTCCGCCGATATTCCCCGCCACAGGGTGCGTGACCGCGAGCGCAAACCCCACCGCCACCGCGGCGTCCACGGCATTGCCCCCTTCGCGAAGGATTTGCACCCCCACCTCGGAGGCCGACGGCTCGCTCGAGGCCACCATGCCGTGCCGGCCCGCCACAGGAATGAAGGCAAGCGCCGATAGGGCGGACGCCAACACCACAAGGACCAGAAACAGCTTTGCACGCAGACTGAAATACATGGTGCCTCAGGCAATTGCCGGACGCCACATATGCGCGTCCGATGCTCCCCGACCTTCCGGAGCTCGGGCGTGGGAACCGCATGAACCACTTTACTCTAGGGTATACCTCCCAGAGCGTCAAGGAGACGGAATGTCAATGGATTGACGATTGACGATCGTCGATTGTCGATTGCTGATGAGCCCCGGACCAACGCCCTCCCTCCGGTGCGAGGGTGGTATCAGACACCCGCAAAGGTGATGCTGGAGGAATGCCACGGCGGGGCGGATTGAATGGCGGGCCAAACCTCTTCCGGCTCCTTCACGACCGACCACATGGATTTGTGGCGCGGGTCCATGAAGCGCTCGGAGACGCAGCGCTCGAGCGCCAGAAGCAGATGATCGAAATACGACTGGGTGTTGAGAAGAACGATGGGCCCGAGGAAGACGGCGAGGCGCTTGAGGGAAATGGCCTCCAGCAGTTCGTCGAAGGTTCCCGAGCCGCCCGGCAGGGCGACCACCGCGTGCGCATCCTGGAGCATCAGACGCTTGCGCTCGTGCATGTCGCTCACGATGCGAAGTTCGGTGATGCCCTTGTGCCCCCACTCGAGCTGATTCATGAAGCCGGGGATGATGCCGACCACTTTGCCGCCCTCGGCTAACGCGCTGTCGGCGAGAGCGCCCATCGACCCCACCGCTCCGCCGCCGTACACGATCGTGGCGCCGTGGCGCGCCAGTTCGCGGCCCAGGCAGGCCGCCGCGCGGAGATAAGCAGGGTCGCACTGGCGGCTGGAGCCGCAGTAAATGCAAATTCGCAAGTTCGACATCGGGGTAGAATTAACCACCAAGGCACCAAGACACGAAGAAGACTAATGCTGTGAAAGTCGCCCTGCCTCTCTCGGTGTCTCTGTGCCTCTGTGGTGCAATCGCGCTTCGGTTTCGCTATCCCACTTTCAGGAAGATCTTCTGCCGGTAAAGGAAGTACAAGAACAGCCATCCAACCGCAAAAACGCTCAAATCAAAGACCAGGGGCTTATACGGGCCGATCTGATTGATGAATCCGCGGACGAAGATCATGGCCACGGTTCCGAAATCAAATTGACTGCGAATCAGGTAAATAGTGATGGGGTTCAGCCCGATCACCGTGAAAAAGAAAGCCCAGCGCCGGTAGCCGCGAACGTCGATGATCCAGTAGAAGAGAGAGAGCAGGAGTAGGCTCCATCCGCCCGCGAACAGGACGAACGAACTGGACCAGAGGTTCTTGATGATGGGAAACCAATGTCCCCACGTCCATCCCACCAGCAGGCAGGCAACACCCGCCAGAGCCAGCCCGGCGGCCTTGCGCGCGGGAGGCCGCGAGGTGCGCAACCAATGCCCGGCTAAGGCGCCCAGCAGGCAAGTGGACACCGCCGGGATGGTGGAGAGAATTCCTTCGTTGTCACCGAAGAAATAACAGCAGAAGGGCTGCGGCAGCAGGTGCTGGTCGACAAATGCGGAAAGGTTGCCGGCGGGAGTCAGCACGCCGGCGCCGATGCCCGGAACCGGCACAAACCTCATCACCAGCCAGTAAGCCACCAGCAGGCCGCCTGCGACCGTTGCCTGGCCGCGCACCCCGGTGTTCATCATCACAATCGCAGCGAGGAAATAGCACACCGCGATGCGCTGCAGAACCCCGGCGATGCGCAGCTCGTGGAAGTTGAAATTCAGAAAGCCGTTATACACAAGCCCCAGGCAAAACAGGATCACCAGCCGGCGGACCAGGTGCGTATAAAGCTGGGCCCGATTGGCGCCCGCTTCCAGTCGTTTAGTAATGGAAAAGGGCAGAACCACGCCGACGATGAACAGGAACAGGGGGAAAATCAAATCATAGAAACGGAAGCCCGCCCAGGCCACGTGTTCGAATTGCGTGCTGAGCCCGTGGGTAAAGGAACTCGGATACAGCTTGTAGAGACTGTGGATGATTTCCTCCCCGCCGGTGATCCAAAGCATGTCGAAGCCGCGAAGCGCGTCGATGGAAGCAATGCGGTTAGAAGTTGGTGCCTGAGCGCTCGATGCGTCTGCCATATTCCTCCGTGTGCCCTGCAATGCGGCACGCACGAGATTATCATAGGCGGGTACCGGGTGTCAGTGAAAGGGTGAAGGATAAAGGGCGATGTCGAAAACCTGGGAGAGCGACTCTCTTCCCAAAGTGGAAGGCTGTTCGTTCGGAGTTCAGACTTTATACTTTAGACTTTAGACGTTACCGTTCATCCTTTGCCTAGCGCCTATTCTGTGGGCTTCTTGAAGACAACGCAGTAATCGGGTGCGGTCCAGTCCGAGGGCGTGGCCACAACTTGGAATCCTGCGGCCGTGAGCTCATCGATCAGCAGTTGCTTCGGCATGCCGTGCCCGCCGCGGTTTTTCGGCACGCCCTTGGGCAGGGTAAGATTTCCCGGCCCTTCGCCCGGGGGAAAGTCTATGACCGCGAGAAGGCCGCCCGGCTTAAGCGATTGGAAGAGGCTGGCGTCCTCTTTCTGCGGCTCGGTGAAGTGATGGTAAACGCGCCGCATAAAGATCGAGTCGCAGCACGCGGGCGGAAGGTTGGTTTCAGCCTCCCCTGCTTTGACGGCGATGATGCGGTGGTTCTTTTGTTCGGCGGCCAGCGACTGCAACTTGGCGAGCTTGTCCGGATCCAGTTCCGTCATGTAAACGCGGCCGGTCGGCCCCACGCGTTCGGCGGCGGCCAGCGTCATGCTGCCATCGCCCGCGCCGATTTCAGCCACGACGCTCCCCGGCTGCCAATTCAGCAGCGCCGCTAACTTGTCGGCTTCTTGCTTGCGTTCCTGGGCCTGCCCGTGGCAGGCCGCGAGGACGAGGACAAGGACGCCGCAAAGCAGCGTGAAAACAAGATCGCGACCTCGACTGCCGAAACTACTGCTTCTTATCATTTCGCCTCCCCGCATTTCATCTTATCACCGCATTGAGGGTGGTGGTGCGGGCGTCTCGCCCGCTGTCGGGGGGCGTCACACCAAGTCAGGTCGCGGGGAGGATGCCCGCGAGACAGCAGGCGAGACGCCCGTACCACATCTCTCCGTCGTCAGGCCATGTTTACGCAATCAGCGTGCCGTAACCCCGGCGGGCACAGGCGTCGCGAAATGAGTTGTAGATCGCGTCGAAGGCCGGCACCAATTCAGCCGAGGGAAAGTAGGTTTCCAGGATGGCAGACATGGATTGTATGGCACGAACTACATCCCCCGCGAAGACTGTCCCGGTAGCCGCCAGGATCGCTGCCCCAAAGGCCGCGGTGGGATAGCGGGGCAAGAGAATGGTTTTGCCGAGAACATTGGCGCGCAGTTGAGAAAGGACCGGGCTCCCGGCGGCCGCCCCGGTTGAAAAAACCTTGCCGCCGACTTTGATTCCGCAACTCTCGAGGATTTCGTAACCCCAGCGCTCGACGAAGGCCATGGACTGCAACTGCGCCGCGTAAGACTCCGCGGCATCGCGCGGGCTGCCATCCACAAATGATGTCGCCTTCGGGTGGGCAAAGGGAAACCTCTCGCCTTCACCGGAGAGCATGTAGCACACGACCGGAGTGGGAAGGTAGCTCGCAGCCCGGCGATCCATTTCCGCCGGCGAATTTTCCGGGAGCGCGTCGGGCCGCCGGATGCTTCCCAGCCCGGTGTTGCTGGCTGCCCCAGGCACCCACAAGCCTCCCGGATGCAGATGAAAGTAAACACCGCTGTGCGCCGCAGGCTTTCCGTTGTGGAGCACCTTCCAAACCAGCGTCGTCCCCAGGGTTGTGTTGGCGTCGCCGCACGCCCTAGCGCCTGAGGCAACCACGCTGGCCATTCCGTCAGTAGCGCCCGCCAGGACCTGCATGCCCGGCGGCAAGCCCGTCTCGGCCGCGGCCGCATTGCTCACCAGCGCGATTGGCTGGCCCGGACGGCGAACCACCGGCAGGCGGTCAGCGGGCAAGCCCGCCGCGCGGACGCTTTCTATCCACGAAGCTCTCTCCGGGTCGTAGCCGAGCTTCAATGCGTTGGTAAAATCGGAAATTCCAAACTCGCCAGTCAGCTTTCCGCAAAGCCAATCCGCCGGACTGAGGAGGAAGCGAGCGCGCTCCCACAATGCGCGCTCATGCCGCTTGACCCAGGCAGCTTTCACCAGCGAAAATGACGGCCCCAGGCGGACGCTCTGGGAGCCGCCTTGTCGGTTTAGTTCCTCCGCAATCTCCACCCCCCGGCCGTCGTCGTAAAGAATGGCGGGCCGCAGTGGGTGGCCTTGCGCGTCCGCGACGACCAGAGTCCCCGAGGTGGAAGTCACCGCCACGCCGCGCAGTTCTGCCTTGCCCGGTTGCTCTTTCAGATTCCGTACAATCCTCTGCGCAACTGAGCAGACGGCTTGCCACCATTCGTCCGGGTCCTGCTCGTGGATTCCACCCGCGGCGCGGTGGTCGTGCCGGATGGGCTCCTCCGCCTCCGCCAGGAGTTTGCCGCTGGGACTGACGGCAACCGCACGCGTCCCGCTGGTTCCCACGTCGATGCCGAGCAGGGCGCACTCCGTTTCGTTGGCCATGCGAAGAATTCTAGGCTACTCCTGCTGGCGTGTCAAGAGGCATTGAGTCCGGTGCCGCCCGGCGCCAAGGCCGTAAGGCGGCGTTCACGCACTGAACCGGGCGCTAGAAGCGCAAACTGTGAGTGGAGTCTTCCCTCTCACCATGGTAGTCTAGTGGATTGTTATTCAACTTGCGGCCAATCACAGGAGGAATCCGTGACTCCACAATCCGGAAGTAGTCTTGATGTCACGATCGTGGGCGGGGGAATGATCACGTATGATTTACTCCTTCCGTCCTTATATCATCTGCAAAGAACGGGCGTCGTCCGCAAGATCGACATCTGCGCATTGGACAGCCCACCCTTGAAGGCCCTGGCGGAGAGCGCAGATTTCAAGGAAGCTTTTCCGGGGCAGCATTTCACACCGCATCCGTCGTTGGGAGAACCGCCGGAGAAGAAGTTCCCCGAGCTTTACAAGGAAGCCGTGGCGGCGATGGCGCCGGGCAACATGGTGGTGGTGGCGATGCCCGACCATCTTCACAACGAGGTGGTGCGGCATGCCCTGCATTGCGATCAGAACGTGCTGTGCGTGAAGCCGCTGGTTCTCAGACACGAACAGGCGGTCGAAATCGAGAAGTTGGCTGCCGAAAAGGGGCGCCTGGTGGGCATCGAGTATCACAAGCGTTTTGACCGCCGATCGCTGATGGCGAGGCGGAGCTATGGGCTGGGACAGTTCGGGGCGTTCGTGATGGGCGAGGCCAAGCTGATCGAGCCCTACTATTATCGCCACTCGAATTTTCAGAACTGGTTTACCTGCAAAAACACGGACCCCTTTACTTATATCGGCTGTCATTATGTTGACCTTGTTTACTTCATTACCGGGCTGAAGCCGGTGGAAGTTTCCGTTCAGGGCGTCAAAGGAAGATTTCCCAACGGGAACGAAGCTTACCTTTGGTCGCACGGACGGGTGACCTGGGAGAATGGCGCGCTGCTCTCGGTGGTCAACGGCCTGGGCTACCCTGATGCCGCGGCGGGCAGCAACGACCAGGGGCTGATCATGTACTGCGAAGGGCAGGGCCAGACGGGACTCATCTTTCACGACGATCACAACCGGGGTGTGGCCTACTCCTATCTCGAAGGCATTGGGCCGGGAGGGTCGAAATACAATTACGCCAGCCCGGATTTCTTTCGGTTTGTGCACTGGGAAGGCCCGGGCTATAAACCCATCGGCTACGGGTACGAATCCGTGGCGGGCATCACCGAGAGCGTCCAACGCCTGGCCAAAGAGACCGCGGGTTTGGCGCCCGAGACGGCCTTGGAGCGCCGCAGGCAATTCCTGCGTGAGGTGGATGCGCGAGGCCTGATTGCCACGCCTGCCAATAGCTCCATCAACGAGTTGGTGGTGGAGGCCGCGCGCAAGTCCATCACTCAAGGTGCGGTGCCCGTCCGCATCGTTTACGGCGAACACCCGCACGTGGAATAACAGGCAACGACGTGTCATTCCCGCGAAGGCGGGAATCCACGGCGGGTTGTGGTTTCTTTCAAATCTCAGATTCCAGATTTCGGATTTCAGACAAGAGAGCTGGTCGAAGGAGAAACATGGCTGTCTACGATTTAACACCTGTGGAAGTCCCCGCGGTGGAAACGAAATACCGCCGCATCAAAACGAAACTTCCGGTTCCCGAGTCGCTGCCTATTTTCGAATCGCTGGCGCAATCGGAGCCGCGCTCCATGGCCGGGCAGCCGCCCATCGTGTGGGACAAGGCGGAAGACTTCATCGTCAGTGACCCGTGGGGCAACCGCTGGATCGACTGGTCGTCCGGCGTACTCATCGCCAACGCCGGGCACGGACGCGAGGAGATCCGCGCGGCGTTGAGGGAAGTGATCGACCGCGGGCTGCTGGCTTCTTACGTGTTCGTGCACGAGCGGCGCGCGCGGCTGACGGAAATGCTCCGCGCCCTTTCCCTGATCCGCAGAAGTACCGCGTCTTTCTGATGAGCACCGGCAGCGAGGCGACCGAAAACTGCATCAAGCTGTCGAAGACCTACGGCCTGCAAAAACACGGCCCGCACAAGAAGTACTTTGTGACCTTCGACTACGCTTTTCACGGACGCACCATGGGCGCCCAGCTTGCGGGTGGCATCGAGAAGCAAAAGCAGTGGATGGTTGACCGCGACCCGAGCTTCGTGCAGGTGCCGTTTCCCGATGGCTACAAGAATGAGGACACGTCGTTTGACCTTTTCCTGAAAACGCTGCGGGAAAAAGGCGTGCCGCCGCAACACATTGCCGGCGTGATGACCGAAACCTACCAAGGCGGCGGCCCGGATTTCCTGCCGGTGGAATACGCGCAGAAGCTCGAGAGACTCTGCCGCGAACACGACATCGTGATGTGCTATGACGAAGTGCAAGCAGGATTCGGGCGCACCGGGAAGATGTTCGGGTACGAACATTATGGTGTGCGGCCCGACCTGATCGCGTGCGGCAAAGGCATTTCATCCTCACTGCCAATCTCCGCTGTTATCGGGCGCGAAGACATCATGGGACTTTATCCCCCGGGCTCGATGACCTCGACGCATTCCGGATCGCCTTTGCCGGTGGCCGCGGCCATTGCCAACCTCGAACTCATTCAGAAGGAAGGTTTGGTGGAACGCGCGTCGCGCCTGGGAGGAATCCTCATGGCGGAGTTGAGGCGCATTCAGCAGAAGCATCCCCAAGTCCTGGGGTGCGTGCAAGGCAAAGGGTTGGTGGCGGGGATTCAAGTGGTCAAGCCGGGGACGAAGGCTCCCGACCCCGAGCTGGCTTTGAAAATCAACATCGCCTGCCTGCGAAAAGGTCTGCTGATGTTTGCGCCCGTGGGTGCGTCAGGAGAGTGCATCAAGATCGCTCCTCCCTTGAGCATCCCTGAGGACGCGCTGCGCGAGTCCATTGGGGTTTTGGAAGAAGCGGCGGATGAGGTTATAGGTTCGTAGGGGCGGCCCTTGTGGCCGCCCTTTCAACGCAAGTGAATGCAGTTCCTGCGGGGTCGGGAGAATGCCCGCGGGCGGCCACAAGGGCCGCGCCTACAACATCAGACTTTCGAGTGCTGGACGCGCACGGCGGGCATGCCGTCGGATTCGGCGACGATTTCAACGTCGCGGAAGATGTTGGGGCTTTCCTGCTTGAGGAGGCGGCAAATCTCGACAGCCAGCAGGCGAATTTCAGTATCGGCGTGCGGGCTGCCGCGAAGTTCCATGAAGTGCCGCCACGCGCGGCTGTTGCCGGTGACGAAGATTTTGGTCTCACAGGCATTGGGAAGAATAGACCTCGCCGCCTGGCGAGCCCACTTGCGGCGGTCGCGTGGGGCCATTTCCGGATGCTTCTGCTGAACGTATTGGACGGTAGCTTCGCCCAGTTCGAGGTAGGCTTTGCGGATGACCTCGATCGTCTCCTGCCATTTCTGCCGCAACTCTGCGTTTTCCTGATAAAGCGGTGGGACCACATAGGCGGCCTCGCTCTCATCCACGTAACGCTGTGAAAGCTGCGAGTAGCTGAAACCTGCCCGGTGGCGAACCAGTTCATGAGTGAGAGCGCGGCTCACGCCGGTAATCAGCAGGCACCACACGGCGTGCTCGAGGACGCTGCCGTGTTTCGAGCTCAGGATGTTCTCAACGTACTCCTGGTTGGATTTCCGCCCTTTGCCGAATGACATATAGCAGGTGCGCCCGGCGATTTCGGTGAGCATTTCGGCCGGGGCCGGCGCGTCGGTGGTGAACACCAAGCCTTCGTCCTGGAGAAAACGAGCCACTTCCTCGGGCACTACGGTTTGGCGCCCGACGACGTAAACTTTCGGCTTGGTGATGTAAGGATCAGGCATGGTGTGGAGTCCGATTCCTCTGTTGGGCTCGCGGCTTGTCCAAGGGGCCTAAAAAAAACCGCGGACCCCAAAATCGGGGGTCCGCGCTACCTGGCTCGAGGCGACACAGCGAGACTAGGATCTCCTACTTGCTCGGCGCCGCCGCCTTCGCTTCGGCGGATGCGGCAGCGGCCTTCCTAAAGTCCGCGTACTTGCGCTGGAAGCGTTCCACACGGCCCGCACTGTCCATGATCTTCTGTTTGCCGGTAAAGAACGGATGGCAATGGGAACAGATTTCCAGGTGTAACACGTCGCTCTTATAAGTGGAGCGCGTCTTGAAAGTGTACCCACAGGCGCAGACCACGGTCACAGGGTGATAGTTGGGGTGAATTGCGTTTTTCATGAAACTCCTTCGCAACAAGTGCAAACCCTCATTATACCGGCCTCTGGCCAAGTTTTCAATCCGAAATGAAGGCCGACGCTACGTCGAGCCCAGCACGGGCACGATGGCGGAGCGCACGGGTCGAGCGTCGTCGCTTAGGAGAAAGCGGACAACGCCGGCCACCTCTTCGGTCCTCACCCACTTGGAGAAGTCCGCTTTGGGCATGGCGAGGCGATTGGCCTCGGTATCCATGGTTCCCGGCAGGATACAGTGCACGTGAATATCGTAGCCCTTCAGCTCATCCGCCAGGATTTCGCTAAGCTGGCGAACCGCCCCTTTCGAGATGGCGTAGGCAGCGATGCCAGCGCCTCCACCACGCAGGATCGACCCGCTCGAGACGGTCACGATCCTGCCGAAGTTCTGGCGAATCATGACCGGGACGACAAAGCGCAAACAGGAGATGAGAGACCGCAGGTTCAGTTTCAGCATGTGATCCCAGGTCTCTTCATCGGTCTCGAAGCTCTTTCCGGCCGCAAAGCCACCCGCCACCGCCACCAGGCAATCGATGCGCTGCCAGTTCGCCAGAAGGTCTTCTACCAGGCGTTCCACATCCTGGGCCTGCCCCAAGTCCACTTGCGCGCCAGTGAGATGTGTGCGGAGTTCGCCTGCCCGGCCTACGAGGGAAGCCCACTCTCGGTCAGAGCGATAAGTAACCACAACACGGGCGCCGGATTTGAGCAAATCCAGCGCCACTGCACTGCCCAGAGCCCCTGTTCCACCCGTTACAAG
>CAVROP010000092.1:0-68303 GCA_963722675.1 uncultured Acidobacteriota bacterium | reverse complement strand
CGTGATTCTTTTGCTCTGTGGGTGAGCCATGACTGGTGCAATCGATCTGGAAATCCGCGACCGGTTGGCGCGTTACCTCAACGGTGACATACCGCTCCACGACTTCGAGGATTGGTTCGTCCCCGTGTCATGGGACATTGAGCAGATTCATAACTCCGAAGCGAATGAACTGGCCGGTGAGATTGAGCTTCGACTGGCCGAGTTCTCAAACGGTGACTGGACCGAGGCCGAGCTTCGCAGCAAGCTTGAACCGCTAGTCAGCATGTACAGGACTGAACTTATTCCCCTGCCTCAACGACCAGGCGCCTACTCTGTGCGGAGTTCCTTGCATACCAAGCTAACCTTTCACAGCATATGAGACATTGAGTGGAATTCTGGTTTTCGGCTGCCCGCCAAGCGAAACCTCAAACCAGTGCAAACCTGGCTCGGACACTACAAAGCCAACCTTGGCGATCACGCCTGCTCCCTGGTCCTCACCTTGAAAAAACGTTGGGAAACTAAATAGCGGAATGGAAAGCCCGGAAGGCGAGATTTGATTCACCGTAATCTGACTACTCCCATGAAGTATCCCAGACCTGAAAATGACCACGAGGGTCGTGACGATTTGAGTCGGGGGCATCACGTTCGGATCGGCACCCACGACAACGATGTGGTCAATTATTCGAGACAGGCTTAGAAAACCCTCTCCGTCTTGTTTCGCCTCCTCGCAGAAAACAGCAGCGGAAAGAAAGGGTCCCGGCTGGTAATACGCCATGTTGAGATGTATAGCCGATTCCTCGCTTGAAGTCCATGAATAATGGCATAGGCAGGTTGGCGGGCCGGCGCAGACTCCAAAAGGCAAGAGTCTGCGCCAACCGCGGCCTGATCATCAGGTTAGATGCCAGCTCGGGGGCGGATTGTTGCTGCAAGTCGAGGAAACTGCGAGGGGGATTCTACTTAGAATTGTCCTCCGGTTGCGGTACGGCGTCAGGACGATCCAGGAAGAAAATTACGACCTCTTCGAACACCTCTTTCCCTGCGTTCACCGCACGGTGGACGCGACCGCTCGGCTCCGACCAATCGACCTCGCCCACGGAGATCTTGCAGGGCTGGGTTTCTCCCCCATCGCGGAACTCGATGTTGAGTAGATCCCCGCTTAAGACCACGGTCACGCAATGAAAGGGGTCACGATGCCAAGGTGTCGCCTCCCCCGGCAACAACTTTTGTCGCCGGACCAGGTAATTTCCACGACGGTGCAACATCTGTTGATCTCCTGTCCGTTCCATGGGATTCCTCCATCCGCGTTTGGTTTGTCGATTTTGGATTGTCAACTGTCCACTGCCGACTGCGTCAACTCACTCCGCCTGAGGGAGCAAAATGATGAGTTCGAGTTGGGGATTGGGGATGTCGCCGGGGACGTAGGCGGCGATGTTGCGAGCGCGCTGCACGGCTTCCCAGGCGGCGCCGGATTGATTAAGGCTGAAATACTGGTAGTTGAGCTTGATGGGGATCGACCCCGGGGGAGAAGGGACGTGGGTCAATTGCATGGCGGGCAGGGCCTGGCGGATGAGAGTTTCGATGTGCGTGGCCGAACACATTTTGACGAGTTGCGGTACTCGCCTGAGCAAGTCGGCTTCGCTCAAATCGGCACTGATGGCCAGATACATGCGCGTGTTGAGCAGGTACTTGTCGTTCGCCAGGGCGGCGGAATAAATCGAAGGCCGGCTGAGGACCAGAGGCAGAGAGACGAAGTTGCTGGGCACCACCGTTTCGAGCAGAAGGCGCAGCTTTTCGTCAAGGTCGGTGAAGCAGGCGCCCAAATTATCGTGGTTGTAATTAGGGAGGTCGCGCGGCTGTAAGGTGCTCGAGAAGGTGGTGAGCGAGGCGGCCAGGGCCAGCATGGTGGTATAGAGCCCTTCCGGGTGGCCTTTCCTGGATTCGAAAATATGGCGCATGACCGGCAAGTAGCTGTTGGCAGTGTAAAGCAGCCAGAAGTTGGCAATATCCGCGGCGGTGAATTCCGCCAGGCTCTGGTTCTTCTGCCGGCGCGTTGCGGAAAGCGTGCTGCTCTTGGCGGCGAGGATCTCGACCAGGCGGCGCAGAATGGCCACAAGGTATTCGCTGGCGGAGATATCGAGCAGAGGGGAATAAACTGGGGATCCAACTGGTAAAGACCGGTCTCGGTCTTTTTCACACGGCCCAAGCGCAGAATCGTGTTGCCCTGAAGCGGCTCTCCTTCCAGAAGCAGGCGCAGATTCTTCCTGGCAACTTGCACCGGTTTTTCAGCCAGGCCGGTATTCTCGTCGCGGGAGAGAGCGATTTCGGCTTGATAGCGAGCATCGCCGGTTTTCTGCCCGACGGAGACGTTGAGCCCATGATCGCGGTGCTGAGGCACGGCAAGAAAAATCTCGAGGGCGGTTTGATCCGGACCAAACGACTGCTCGATGCGCCTTTCGCCCGGAGCGGCGTCGGAGTCGGGAATATCGAACGCCAGCCCGTCAGGAAACAATCCCACGGCGCGGGTCAGCGCCAGGTTGCCCGCGGAAAGCGCCTCGTGGTCGATCTGTAGCTCCGCAAAGCCCCAGGGACAGTACTTCAGCGCCCCCAGCTTGAACTCCAAAACACTTTCGAAGAACCTGTCCTGGAGTTGCAGATGCTGCGGCGTAAGGAAAGTGCCCTTGGCCCAAATTACCGGTTGAAGTTGACGCATAGAATATCAAACCTAGCAAGTTGCCGGGAGCGAAGTCAAACGGGCATTGAGTGATTTGCGATTGGTGATTTGCGATTTAAAACACGCCGTCTTTCAATCGCAAATCACCAATCACAAATCACCAATCTCTAGAGGCTTTCGAAGGCACGCGCGATTCCGGCGTGTCCAAAGGGTTTGTGAGCGCCTCCCGGGAGCTCGACTTCAGACTTGGATGAGTAGAACAAAAGGCGCGCGACTAAGCGGCCCTCGAAGGTCAGATCAGCCGTCATCTCGACGACCGGCTTGGTGTCTCCGGGCGCGGCATGCCTGCCGGTCTTCCGGGTATTCAGCATCAGCTTGCCGGACGGAAGCCGGGCCGTACCAAGCCAGGACAAATCGGCTTTCTTATCAATCTCCAACATGCCGCCCCGCTCTTCAACCGCTTCGCGAATCAAGTGAATTGCCTGATCCAGCCTCTCCTGTAGCTCGCTATCCGTCATTAGAACACCTCAACCCTGTAGATGATTCCGCGCCCACAACTCCTGGACGGTTTTCGCTCGGCAACCGGCCGCACCGCCACCTCGCGCAACTGTTAAATCACGAAGATCCTGATGGTAATCTGTCCCTAATAGCATTGAGCAAAAGGAGTAACGAAAGCAATAACAATTTTGCGACGGCGCAGCGCGGGCAGAGCCTGTCCTGAGCGGAGCGAAGGAATGCCCACACCACAGCGGGCGGGATGCAGTGGGCTCTGGCAGGTTGCTGAACAACCCTACGACGTGTCATTCCGGGGAGCCACGGGCGACGAGGAATCTCGCACTGCCTCTGTTTTCAGAGCGAGATTCCTCGCTTCGCTCGGAATGACAGCGTGGTGAGACGGTCTTCATGATCCTGCCCCGCAGAGCGGACCGCGCCTCACGAGCTTACCGGAAATGCTCGATGAACAGTTCAGTTCGCACCTCCGATCTCTGCATCGTTGCCTAATGCCCAATGCCCACTGCCCACTGCCGACTGCCTCCCGCGAGGGCATCGCGGATCATGCTCACCAGGACGCTTATTCTGCTAGAATTTGACCAGGATATCCAGATCGATCAGGTTCTCGCTCCTGCGCAGGTCGGGATACCAAGCGCCGCCGTTTCCGTTGCACCCTGCGAGGGTTGGCGACGGGCTGCCGTTCATGCAGGCGTATTGGGAGGGAAATCCGGTGTTGCCGCCCGGAGGTGTGATTCCCCCTTGCCCGGACCAGTACGGCACATTCGCGTGGCGGTGCGTGAACTCCCAGCGGAAGGTGATGTACTGCTTGGGCATCCAGTCAAAGGTGATCGAGCTGTCCCAGGCTTTGAACGGGTCGCCCGGGTTCTCAGTGAAGTAAGGCGAATTGGTCGCCGCGGAGATGGCCGTCTCTCCGTTGATCGGTGGCAACAGCACCAGGTAGCGTCCTGGATTATTGATCTCGCCGCCGCCTACCGTCAGACCGTAGAGGTCCTTTTTGAACCAGAAGCGGTTGTAGAGCATAAAGCCCAAAAAGCTCTGCTTGGGGCCGCCTTTCGTGTCGCCGTGGCAACTCACGCCGCCGCCGAATTCACAACCCATGTCACCGGTAAAGGTGAATGCCATCTTGTCCAGGGTCTTCACCGGCTGGTCGTAGTATTTGACTTCGACGCTGTCGTCGGTGTGGATGCGGCCGCGGTTGGGGATAAACAGGTCGTCGTGCCCCAAACCGTAATTGTTCGAGATGATGTTCATCCACGGTTTGGGAGTCCACTTGATCTGTCCTCCAACGCCCGGGCGGTGGTTGGCGGAGGCATAGGACTGCCATCCGTTGATGAACCACGGCTCAATCTTCAGATGGGCCGTGGGAAAGATCTGGACCCGCACGCCGTTGAAGAACCAGGGTGTGTTCGAAGAGACATAGGAGGGCTGATAGGCCCAGTTGTCGAAATTGTAGTAGCTGAAAAGGCCAATGTACGACATGAAGATTCCGGCGTCGAGATTGATTCCATGCAGCACGTTGAAATGGTATCCGCCGTAGGCTTCTGAGACGTAGCGGTAAGCAGTGTCGAGATCCCATTGGCCGTGGTCGGGACTGGCGTCGTTGCGCGGCGTGGTTGCTGAATACATGCCAAACTGCGTCATGATGCGGGCGCGCACGTTGTCGTAATGAAAGTCGCCGCCCACGCCGAGCTGTTCCACCTGCACTTCTTGTGAGCGGAAGATTTCGCTCGACCCACCCATCGAGTGGTCGGCCGGACGATTAAAGTCATAGGCATAGGTAATGTCTGCCCTGACCTCCGGCGTAAAGAACTTCGAATCCCAGTAAATGTTCTTGGTGCGCGGGTTGCCGTTCAGCCAAGTCCAGTCCGCGTCGGAGAAGGGCTCGATCTTGGCCGGCGCTGGGGCGGTAGCTGCCTGGGTCGCGGCGGGCTCGACGGGGATAATCTCGGGCTTTGCCGCCGGCTTCAAGCCTGCCGTCCCCTCGAGCGAAGCCACCATGACGGGCTGCGTGGGAGAGCCAGGTTTGATAGAACCCTGTCCCGGCGAAGGCGGCACGGTTCCGGAAGCGTTGGCTGGGGCGTCGGGTCGGATCTCCACTTTCGCGGGCATGGCGAGCGGCGTGGCGGCAGCCGTAGTGTTACTCGCCTGTGCCGGAGCGGCGAGAGGCTGGTTCACCGCAACCGCCTGCAGGTTGTGCTTCGCGGACGCAGCGACGCCGGGCTGATCGGCCGCAGCCGGCTGAGTAGAGACCGGCGGTCTGGAAAGCGGCTCGGCGCTTTTTGCCTCGCCCGCCTCCAAGGCAGCAAGGCGCTGCTCGAGCCGGTCAATACGCTCGAGCAACTGCTTCTCCCGTTGGGTGAGAGGCGGCCCGTCCGCATTCGAGTTTGCCGACGGCTTTGGCAAGTCAGCCGCACGGGTGGAAGCGATCGTTTCCCTCGAATCGGCGGGCGGGGCAAGGGTCATATCAACTTGCAGGCTCTGCTGTGGCCCGAGTTCAACCGTGGCCGTTAACAAGCTGGCCAGACCCGACTTGTTCGCAGTCAGTTGGTATCGACCGGGTTTAAGGTTTTCGACGAGAAAGGCGCCCCGTTGATCGCTAAGTGTGGTGCGGTCGGCGTCCTCGTCCAGGCTGTGGATAACCACCTGCACGCCGCCGAGCGGTGCTCCCTCGGCGTTCCGCGTGACCCCACGAACGGTGCCAAAACTTCCTGCCCCATAGCTTAAAGGCGCCAAAAGCAGCACGGCGCCCAATAAAGACACAATACGGGTTCGCAACATTTGAACGGACCTCCCCCAGGGCTGTATCAAACTCGTGGCGGTGATTTACCCTGCCCCGCTCTGTGACCAAGAGCGAATTTAGCCTCTTCAAGAGTATAAGGACCGGCATAAAGAAGGCATGAAAAAGGCATAAGGATTGTCTAAGCGGTTCCCGGGATTTGGTATGTGGTAGGTCGTAGGTGGGGCAGAACAGATTCGTTCAGGCGACAACTATGCCGGTTTCAGCACGGTGCAGACAGAGGCGCAGATGGGACCACCGATGTTAAAGGTGGCGGCGACCCTGGCATTTTTAACCTGCAGTTCGGGCGGAACTTTGCCAAGCAACTGCCAGGCGGACCAGCCCAGCATCGCAATGCCTGTGGCGCCCACGGGGTGGCCCTTGGCGATGAGTCCCCCGGAAGTATTGATGCCGCACTCGCCATCGACGCGCGCCTTGCCCTCGACCCAGTACTGCGCGCCTTTTGAGTAGGGCGCCTTGCCCAGCACCTCCGTGCCGATGGCGCCCATTACGGTGAAGCAGTCATGGACCTCGGCCACGTTCACGTCCTCCGGCTTGACTCCAGCCATGTCGTAGGCCCGCTTCATGGCTTTATAAGCGCCGGCCGGCCGCAGCACGTCCCGGCCCTCTTTCTTCAATGCGTCCGTTGCCTGGGCGTAGCCCGCCACCTCGACGCAGTCCGCCTTCGCAACCCCCAGCTTGCTTAGGCCTTCTTCGGTGGCCAGGATGAGGGCTGCGTAGCCGTCTGAAATCTGGGAACAGTCGTAGGTTTTCAGCGGCAGGCCTTCCACGATGTAGCGGTTGATGCCTTCGATCTTCACGGCTTGATCCAGTGTCAGGTTGACATTGCGCATCTGCGCGTAGGGATTATGGTGAGCGTTCTCGTACTCGGTGACGGCAATCTGCGCCAGGTCGCGTTCGCTGGCCTGGTGGACCTTCAGGTAGCATTCCATAACCTCGGCGAACAGGTGCGGGAAGATGTACACCTTGCCGGCGCGTTCGTCGGGGTGGGAGAAGTAGCCGAGCGCTTTGCCGATCAACTTGCCGTCCATCTTGCCTTCGGCGTCACGCATCTTCTCGTAGCCGACGGCGATGCCTACATCGCCCCACCCGGTCTGGAGTTTCTGAATCACCGACAGCACCGCCTGGCCGCCGGAGGCGCAAGCGTTCTCGACCGATTCGAGCGGCTTGCCCTCGAGGCCGGGCACCATGGCCATCAGGCCGGCGAGCAGGCCCTGCTCGTTCAGCGAAAAATTGCAGGTGGCGCCGATGGACCCCACGTCCAAAACCGAGGGCTCCACATGAATCTCCTGACATGCCCCCAGTGATCGCGTTCTTCACGATCTCTGGCACCGGCATGCCCATAAGCTTTCCGAACTTTGACTGATGATAGGCGGCGATGTAGATGGGTTTCATATCCGATTTGAACGGAGTTTCGCCGTCTCGTCATGAAGCGACCTCACGAGTTCCTCGTGGGTCTCAAAGGGCCCGGAAGTGCGGCCTTCTCTGAAGTCGGCTAAGCTTTCTGCGATGCCGCGATCCACCACCGGCTTCAGCGTAATCGTGATCCTTCCATGCTCTGCCTTCGTCTTCAGAAAATTGACGTGGTCCTGTGCCATACCGTCTTTCATTATACGCCAACCCCATGGCCGAGCCGGTGCGGACCGGAGGTCGACCCAGAGCTTCTACCTTAGGAGCGGCGCTGCCGCTGTTCGCGCCAGCTTTAGCTGGATCCTTTCCATGCGCCGGACGAATCGCGCGCGGTGCGGGGCCGAAGGAAGCTGACCGTCCAGGTGGGCGAGCGCGGCAAGCGTGAATTCGAGCGCCTGCTCGAGATTGCGGAGGCGATGCTCGTAATGCATGGCCAACTCCTCGAGCGCTTCCACGGCTAGCGGAGGCTCGCGACGCGAAAGCTCCAGCCACAACTCGACCGCAGACTCGTGCCGCCGCTGGCGTTTGAACTCCGCGGCAAGGTGTTTCAAGGCCAGGCTTTCTATTTGCTGAGGAAGGCCTCCCGCCAGCGCTTGGCGACAGGTGGTGATGGATTTCTCCTTTGAGCCGGCGCTTCCCAAGATGCGGCTGAGGCTGAAGAGATCGAGCGGGGAGTCGAGCGATTCCGCTCCGCCTTCGCCCAGCGTGCGTGCCAACTCCACGGTCAGCGCGGCCAGAGACACCACGTCCAGAGCGTTGTGGTAAAAAACCGGCTGCAGGCCTCGCGCGTCGCCGCTGCGCAGGTAGTCGAAGTAGATGGCTGGGATCTCCGATCCGGGCACATCGCCTTCCCGCGCGATTCCTAAGATGGCCTCTTCCAGAACGGTGAGCTTGCAACTCTCCAGGCGCAGTTTCCACAGACGGCGCGAAGGATGGAGGGCATCAAAGTGGACCAAACGCTTCAGCGGGGATTTCATGCGGGCCAGCGCATAGCGTGTTTCCAGGAGCGGCACGTCGAACGTCTTTCCGTTGAAGGTGACGAGGCCATCGCAATCTGCCAACGCCTCGGCGAGCGCCTCGAGCAGCGCTTTCTCCTCCGGATAGTCACGCAGGAAGAACTGCCGAACCACAAACTTCATCCCTTCCACATTTCCAATGCCGATAAGGAATGCGCACGTGCCCGTCCCCCCGGCGAGGCCCGTGGTTTCCGTGTCGAGGAAAATCAGCCGCGAGGGATCGGGCATCGCCGCGCCCTTCAGCAGCAGGTTTAGCGGACTGAGGTCCGCCGAAGGTATATCGCCGATGCGCAACTTTCCGTAAGGCCGCCCAAAGGGAAACGCCTCCCGCGCCAGGAAGAACTCGCCGCTTGAGTTCTTCACCACCTCGCCGTCCACGTACTCTTCGATTCCTTTGGCGAACCTCTGGGCGGGCAGCTTGCGGGCAGGCTCCGGCTTCTCCAGGCGGCGCAAGTATTCGAGCGTCCGCTCGAGTTCTTTATTGCGGTCCCGAGTTCCGGAAGCCTGCTTAAGCTGGCGGAGTTTGTCGTCCAGATTCATGTTTGAAAACGGACCGGTTTCACGCCAAGGCGCAAAGGCCGCAAAGGCCGCAAAGAAAAAACGGGACTTTGAGAGAGCCGGTTAGTCATTCGAGACCACGGACAACCTTCGCAGTATCTCCAACGCGACCTCTTTGCCCTTCTCTCCAATCTCGCCGAGCGGCCCCACACAGGAGGGGCAGCCATTCTGGCAGGGACAGTTTGCGATTAGCCTATGAGTTTTTTCAAGCAAAGATTCCCCCATGCGAAACAGCGGCTCGCTGAGGCCAACCCCGCCAGGGTACTTATCATACAGATAAATGTTGGGCTCGAAGGTCACTACTTCAACCTTTACTTCAGGTCCTCTAATTTTGGATTTTAGATTCTGGATTTTGGATTCGTCCTCTGGCGGTTGATTCTGTTCTTCCTGAATCCCGAATCCTGAATCCTGAGTCCTGCTGTTTTCTCCCACGGCGCGCCCCAAATCTCGAGCGTCGCACATCACCAACAGCGTGCCAATGGCTTCCAGAGCGTTGGCCAAGCCGTTGACTCCGTCCAGTTTCTCCGTCGAATTATAAGGCAGGCTTGCCATGAAGGCGTGCGGAAGGGTCAGCCAGAAGGCCGTGGTATGCATCTCCTGCTCCGGCAATTCCAACTCTCCTGCGCCGACATTCTCCATAGTATGGAATTTGATCTTCTTGAAACCGACAACCTGGGTATTCACCTGTACCTCGCCGTGATTCTTGCTGGCCGGGCCGGCGGGCGCTGAATCGAAGCATTCGAGCACTTTGATTTTCGTGTAGGAAATCGCGTCCGTGAAGTATTCGCTCGACACCTCGTGCACGTAAGCCTTCCGGTCGTCGTAGTCAAGGCGCTCGACGTGATACTGTTGGCCGTCCTGGATGTAGATGGCCTTCTCGTGCAGAGTGGTCAGGGCGCTCGAGAAATCCACTTCGCCAATCACTTTGGGTTCCCCGGTGTTGTCGACGATGACGAAGTTGTCGGAAGAGACGGAGCGCAGGCTGATGGCGTCGGCCGGGTAACTTTCCGAAACCCAGTGCCAGCCGTCGCTCGAGTGGTGCAGGAAGCCTGTTTCCTCCAGGTGCCGGCAGAGCCGCGGCAAGTCGAGCGAGCCGAATTTCTCTTCCTCCCGCAACGGCAACTCGAAGGCGGCGCATTTCAGGTGATTGAGCAGAATAAAGAGGTTGTCCGGATTGACGTAGCCGTGTTCCGGCGAGCGGCCAAAAAAATAATCAGGGTTCTGCACCATGAACTGGTCGAGCGGCGCGCTCGAGGCCACGAGTACGGCTGCGGAAGTGCCTTCGCGGCGGCCCGCCCTGCCCACCCGCTGCCAGGTGGAGGCGATGGTCCCGGGGTATGCCGCCAGCACGGCCACGTCCAGGCTCCCGATATCGATGCCCAGTTCGAGTGCATTGGTCGCCACCACGCCCAGCAGACGGCCGTTGCGCAGATCGCGCTCAATCTCGCGGCGCTCCAGCGGCAGATAACCGCCACGGTAGCCGCGCACCGGTTCAGGCGCGAGCGGGGCGCGCGAGAAGTCTTCTTTCAAGTAGGTTACCAGAATCTCCGTGGCCAGACGGCTGTTGGCGAAGACGATGGTTTGCAGGCCGCGTGCCAAAAAGGTGTGTGCGATGCGGCGGGTTTCGTTCAGGTAAGAGCGCCGTATGCCAAGCTGGGGGTTGACTACCGGCGGGTTGTAAAAGGCCAGGTACTTCTCCGCCGCGGGCGCGCCGTTTTCCTCCACCAGAAAGACGTCTTCCTCAAGAATGCGGGTGGCTAATTCCGCCGGATTGCCGATGGTGGCCGAGGTGCAGATGAATTGCGGATCACTGCCGTAGAAGCGCGCAATGCGTTTCAATCGGCGGAGAACATTGGCCAGGTGGCTGCCGAAAACTCCCCGGTAATAGTGAAGTTCGTCGATCACCACATAGCGCAAGTTCTCGAACAGCCGCTGCCACTTGGTGTGGTGAGGGAGAATCCCGGCGTGCAGCATGTCGGGATTACTGATGACCAGATTTCCCCGCGCCCGGATGGCCTTGCGAGCATCCTGGGGTGTGTCGCCATCGTAGGTAAAGGTGCGAATTTCTTCCCCGAGCTTTTCCGTCCAGCGATTCAGTTCCACCAATTGGTCTTGCGATAGCGCCTTGGTGGGGAACAGGTACAGCGCCCTCGCCTCCGGCCTCTCGACCAACTCTCCCAGGATCGGCAGGTTGTAACAGAGAGTTTTCCCGGAAGCGGTGGGCGTGACTACCACCACGTTCCTGCCCTCGCGGGCCAATTCACAGGCGCGCGCTTGATGGGTGTAAAGGGTAGCGATGCCACGCGCCTTCAGGGCGTCGATCAGCCGTGCGGGCAAAAACTGCGGAATCGGCGCGGTCTTGGCCTCGCGCGCCGGGAAGTGTTTAAGGACGGTGACTCCGCCTCGGGCGGCTGGGCCCTTGAACTTCTCACGAATTTCCCGGAGGGCGCTCGGGATCGGCGCCAGGCCTTCCGCCGCTCCGCCTCTCAGGTTCGCTAGTGCTTGGGTTTCCTCGCTCACGTTGCCTCGTAAGAGCAGGTGTCAGGTTCCAGGTTTCAGGTGCCAGATGGTGGGCGTTGGGTTCTTGCTGTCCCCCTTGTCTGTCATTCTGAGGCCCCGTCGTCTGGGGCCGAGGAATCTCCGCCATTTCTTTCCCTGGCGCCTCCTCTATTTCGCCTTTTATTCGCTGAATATAACACAACTGCCAGCTAAAGCTAAAGATTTCGTTATCCGGATTTCGTCGATCACAAGGCTGAACACGAGCGATTCACGCAGACGATTGTGGATTTCCAGGGAAGATTCCATAGAAATGAAATGGCGATGACTATCGATGTGATGGATTTCTTGAAGGACTGGCTCGTCAAGCACATTATGGGGGTCGACAAGCGATACGTTCCGCACCTTACCGGCAGGGGCGTGCACTAGTACCTGCTGACGAAACCCGTCATATTGTGGAGCGCCGGGAAGGGCGGGGCTTTAGCCCCTGAGCCAACATTGCTTCAGGGCCTAAAGGCCCAACTCAGTCGGGTTCCGCGTAGGCGGCGGGGCTGAAGCCCCGCCCTTCAATCGCAGAGCTCTGACTGCAGAATCCCGCCGACAACGTCACCCGGGACGCCGCCCACAATTCCCCCCGTGACGCCGCCGGGAACGCCTCGGACCGTGCCATCTAACACACCTCGAGCAACCCCACCGGTAGTGCCGCCCACGATGCCGCCCAGTGGTCCAGGCCCGCTAATCCCGTGGTGGTCATCGGATTCCCTCGAAAGCTTCCACCAACTGGCCACGGGCGTACCAGGAGGGGGACCAGGCACCAGGATGCACTTTAATTCTGCGGCATTCCCGCCCACCAGTTTCATCTGGAACAGGACATCTGAGCCGCCGTCCGGGGTCTTGCCTGAGAAGGAGAGCAAGGCGCCCTCCAACTTCGCATTCGAAATGGGCACGGCATCACGCGGATCTGCCTCCTCTTTTACCCGCGCCACTTGGCCACTATCGTTAATGCCAAAAGCGCCAACGCTCACTGCGCCAGCCAGCGTGTCGTCCGCCTCTTTCAGGCTTAGCAAGGATGTAAGTCTTGCCGTTGAACTGGCCGCGCCACGCGCCAAGGAATGCTCGGCGGTCTTGCTCTCCCCCGGCGTTTGCGCCTTGGTTCTTCGCCGGCTCACGGGTGAGAATCAGCGGCTTGGGCGTGGCGCTGCCGGGCGTTACCGGCATGTCCACCATGGTAAGCTCCGCCTTGGCATTTTCCACGAGCTTCAACTCGAGTTCGAGGGTCTCTCCTGTATCTGGATCTTTGACATTTGATATGCAGGACGCCATTGTAGAGCCTGGCTGCAACGACTTCCGAGCCAGGGCCGCTCCCCGGTTCCGCCTCAGACAGGTTCCCGCTCGCATCGAAGTTGACATTGAAGGAGCTCAATGTGCCGGTAACCCGCTCTGCGTCTCTTCGGAGGACCAGAGTGAGGAACTGCTTGCCCTGAAACTCAGCGCGCCAGGTTCCGAGAAATGCCCTCGGGTCTTCGTCGCGTCTCACGAACACGGCTTTTGCCTGCGCCGTCCAGGTTATGAACCGGGTCGTGAGCGGAAATCTCGATGGTTTGCGTGTTGCCGTCTGGGGACAACTTCCTGAGCCATCGGCCGGTCACGGCCATCGTCTGCTCGCCGTGAACTCCTTTCGTTCGAGTGTCCACTCGGTACCAGGTTGTTACCTTCCCAGTGAGTCTTTGACCGTACTTGACCGGGGCCGAAGGGTTGAACGGTTTCCTTGTTGTCCGTCGTCGCCGAGAACTCGGGCAACATCAGGGCAAAGAGCGAGACAGCAATGGGCTTGTTGGTGTTCCAGTCTTTCGACGTGGTGGTCACCTTGAATTCCGAGCCGTGCTGGTCGATGACCTCCACCAGGTTATCCGGGAAGGGAGAGGGCAAATCACTCTGCGACTTGTCGAGCTCCCACCGCCCCGAGAAGTCAGTCTGAGGCTCGGGTGTGCTCACGGCCTTGGCGGTTCCGACCGCCGTGAGCGAGAACATGCCGGCCGCCAATGCGGCTACGACCAGCGCGAGTGTGGCCCCGCCCAGCAGCAGTCTGGCGCGACGGGGGCTCTCCTGAGGCCGATTATCTAATAGTCTCATGATCCTCTCCTCCAGAATGTTGGCGTCGAAGACGCCCAGGGTATAGCGGGGACTTAAAGCCGAGGCGCGGGGCGCAATGGATTGCGCCAGGTTGACCAGAGAGCGGGCGTACTCCGGCGCGCTGAGCAGCAACCCTGCCGCGGCCTCGTCGCACGCGAGTTCGCGGGTCTCCTCGATGCGCCGCTTGAGCAGCCAGGCCGCGGGGTGAAAAACCAGCGGCAGGAGGACGAATTCGCAGATCAGGTTCACCAGGTAGTCCCGCCGGCGGACGTGGGCCATTTCGTGGCACAACGCGGTGGTCAGTTCTTCCGAGGGACCGGATTCAAGGAGTCTCTCCGGCAGGACGATCACCGGCCTGAAAAACCCCACCGTCGCCGGCCCTGCCAAATTCAAAGAACTGTTCACGGCAACAGTTCGTAGACCCAACGCCTCCTGGCATCGCGTAACCAGCCCTGCGAGGCCCGCTGGAAGTTGGCGCGCCCGAGCCTCGCGACGGAGCCGTGTGGCACTCGCCAACGCCCATGCGAGGCGCGTGAGCTGGCCGGAAATCAAGAGCATGTAGATGCCCAGCGCCGCGTACGCGAAAAAGGGCGGCAACGCGATCGGCCGGCGGTGACGGCGAAGCGAGTCCAGGAGTAGCAAGCGGCTCGCGCCTCTCGGGCTCCTTCCACCCGATGTTTCGAGATTCCGATCCGGCGCTGCCTGAAGCCCAGCCCCCTGCGCAGGCTGCTGACCAAGGAGCGCGGGGTCGCCCGGCAACGTCTTTCCAACCGGACCGGACTGGCAGGCGAGCCTCCATGTCTCCGGCAAGGTCGTGAGAGGCAGGAGAATGGCAAGCCCCAGACCTATGACCCACAGAGCGTGCCGGTACCGCGCCGCGGCATTCCGTAACAGGTGCGCCGCGAGAGCCGTCAGAGCCGTCACAAGGCTCACCTGCCAGAAGGCATTCAGCAGGAAGGTGGACACCAAGCGGCTAAGGGTTTCCATGTTTCTCCTTTCCCGGGCTGTTGGCTTGTTCGACCAGGCGTTTCAGCTTGGCGAGTTTCTCAGGCTTCAGGTCGCGGCTGGCCACCAGGCTCATCACCAGGCTCTCCGCCGAGCCGCCGAAGAAGCGAGTCATGATGTCGCGCAAGGTCGTCCGCGCCGCCATCTCGCGGCTGACCAGGGGCGCGTACTCGTACGCCCGGCCCTTCAGCGTGCGCGTTACCTTCTCTTTTCGGTGCAGCACATTGAGCATGGTCTGAACCGTGGTGTAGGCGAGCCGGGGCTCGCCGGGCAGCTTGGCTTGCACGGCCTGCACGGTGGCGGGCCCGGAGTCCCAGAGCACTTTCATGATTTCGAGTTCCAGCGGGGTGAGCGGACGGGAGCGGGAATTGGAGTCCATCAGCAATCTCCTAAACTCTTAGGAGGTTACACGACAAAAAATCCCTTTGTCAACTAAAATCTTAGGACTTCCTGGCGCAGGGCCCGGGCCGTGGCTGAACCGTGGTATGTCCGACTGACTCCACCCGCGCCGCGAATAGGGTTAACTCCCACGCTGTGCTAACCAACCCCTGCCCAAATCGTCAATAGTGACAGCACACGTGTTTGGTGCCTGACTGCCAGACGGTGGTCAGGACGTGTCGTATTTTCGGGAACCCGCGGCGCTGCTTTGCCGTAATGATCTCATGGAGAACCCGCAACGACGCACCGACGTCATGAAATCAGGAGGTCCGTGATGCAAAAGCTGCTCGGCAATCTTCGCTACGCGCTGCGACAGTTCCGGCAGTCGCCTGTATTCACTGTCGCGGCTGTAGTCACGCTGGCGCTCGGAATCGGCGGAACCACGGCGATCTTCACGCTGGTTCATGCGGTGATGCTGCGGTCGCTGCCGGTGTCCGATCCTGGAAGACTCTATCGGATCGGCGAGGGCGACGATTGCTGTGTGGAGGGCGGACCGCAGGACCGTTGGGGATTCTATTCGTTACGCGCTGTTATGAACGGCTGAAGGCGAACACGCCGGAATTCGAGGACGTGGCCGCATTCCAGGCCGGTGAATTGGCTGCTTGAGCGTGCGGCGTCAAGGCGAAATCGGCGGGCCGGCCGGTGCGCGGGGAATACGTCACAGGGAACTACTTCTCCATGCTGGGCGTGACGGCCCTTCGGCGGCCGGCTGTTCTGAGTCCTGACGACGACCGGGCCGGCGCGCCCCCCGTGGCGGTGCTCAGCTATCGGATCTGGCAGGCCAACTATGGCGGCGATCCGAAGGTGGTGGGTTCGACCTTCGTGGTGGAGGATCACGCGTTTACTGTGATCGGAATTGCTCCGCCGGGATTCTTCGGCGAAACGCTGCGGAGCGACCCGCCCGATCTGTGGCTGCCCGTTGCAGCAGGAACCCATGGTTGACGGCGGAGGCGCTCTGTTGCGCCAGTCGATATCGGCGTGGCTGCGCGTCATCGGACGCCTGCGGCCGGGAGCTTCGACTGCCGGAATGGGCTCCGCGCCTCACCGGCGTGCTGCGCCAATGGCTGCAGCATGATTCCGGATATCCATCCAACTGGATGCCGGAAGTGATCCGGGATCTTCCCAAGCAAGTGATCAACGTGATCCCCGCCGGCGCCGGAGTGGCGGAGATGAAGGAAGAGTACGGGCGAAGCCTTCAGATCCTGCTCTCGGTTTGCGGATTGGTGCTGCTGATTGCCAGCGCCAACGTGGCGAACCTGCTGCTGGCTCGCGCCGTCGACGCGCCGGGGACAAACCGCAGTGCGGCTGGCCCTGGGCGCCAACGCGCGGCAGATTGTGATGCAGGCGCTCACGGAAAGCGTGCTGCTGGCGATTGGCGGCGGCCTGGTCGGACTGCTGGTGGCCGTGGGCGGCGCGCGCCTGCTGCTCTCGCTTGCCTTCCACGGCGCGCACTTCCTGCCCATCAGCCCCATGCCTTCCCTCATGGTCCTGGCGTTCGCCTTCGTATTGGCGCTCGTAACGGGAGTTGTATTCGGCGCCGTTCCGGCGTGGATTGCCACGCGCACCGATCCGGCGGAGGCGCTGCACGGAGCGAGCCGCAGAACCAGCGATCATTCCTCTTTCACCCGGCAAGGGCTGCTGATCGTGCAAGCCACGCTGTCCGTGGTGCTGGTGGCCGGCGCGATGCTGCTGGCGCGGAGCCTGAACAGGCTCGAACACCAGAATTTTGGGTACCAGGTTCACGGGCGCGTGGAGGTGGAGTTGCACAATCCCCCGCCCACCTACACCCAGCCTCAGTTGGCCGCGCTTTATCGCGAGCTTGAGACGCGTCTCAATCGTCTGCCCGGCGTCGAGGGAAGCGGCCTGGCGATGTACAACCCGCTCACCAACAACTGGGGTGAGCTGATCTATGTGGCCGGCCATCCCGCCCCCAAGATGGATGAGGAATCCGGCTCCTCGTGGGATCGCGTGAGCGCCAACTATCTTCAGAACTGGGGCATACCGGTCCTGCGAGGCCGTGGGTTTACCGCTGCTGACAACGACACTTCGGAATTGGTAGCCGTGGTGAATCAGGCTTTCGTGAAGCGCTTCTTCAAGGCGGGCGAGAACCCGCTGGACCAGCACTTCGGCCTGGACATGCCCGAAAACGCGAGTACCTTCCGCATCGTGGGCGTGGTGGGGGACGCGAAGTTTGCCGGGCTGGGGATTATACCGGCCGGCGCATGCCGATGTTCTATGTGCCGCTTGCCCAGTATGTGAACTACAAACAGGACATATTGAAAAGCATCGAGCTGCGATCCCACTTTATCGGCGGCATCATGCTGGTGACCAACACGCCGGCTGGCGCGCTGGAACCGGCGCTGCGCAGGACATTGGCGGAACTTGATCCGAATCTCACCATCGTCAGCGTCCGGACAATGCAGGAGCAGATCGCTCGCTCCTTCGATCAGGAGCGCGCCGTGGCCAGCCTGGCGGGCCTGTTTGGGATCGTCGCTCTGCTGCTGGCGGCCGTGGGAGTGTACGGCGTCACGGCTTACTCGGTGGCGCAACGCACGAATGAGATCGGGATTCGCATGGCGCTGGGCGCCAATCGCGCCAGGGTAATCCAATTGGTGCTGGAGGGAGCTTTCAAGCGGGTGGTGATTGGACTCGTCCTCGGATTGCCGCTGGCCATCGGCGCCGGGCGTCTGATTTCCGCCCAGCTTTATGGCGTTTCCAGTTGGGATCCCTTGGCGTTGAGCGTGGCGGCGAGCGCGCTCGCCGCCTGCGCTTTCGTGGCCACCCTCATTCCCGCCAGCCATGCGGCGGCGATATCGCCCATGGACGCCCTGAGGATAGAGTAGACTACTTGTATAGGCTTCTTGAATCGAACAGTCTCCCCGCCCTCTGCTTCACCTGCGCCCTGTCCGGGTTGGTTCGGGGTGACTCGACCGGGTTCGACAAGCGTCCGGAAATTGACGCGGATGGGTTCGCGAATCCCTCAAATCTCAGTTTTCCGCTTCGGGTCGGTCGCCTCCGAGGAGAAGTTGGCCGGCAGCTCGAGAACGCTCTTGCCGGGGGTGATTAGAGACGAGCCGTCGGCCGCCCGGCCCGCTCCACCGGTGGAGGCGGGCCCCCCCGTGCGGTCGCTCAGCAGCTTGTTCAGCAACGGGATCTTCTCGCGATTCGACTCCACGACGTCCACTCCCACCGCGGTTATGGTGAAATCCGAGTTGTCGGCTATGGTGATGAATTGCTTGCTCTTCAGATACCACATCGTGAAGTCCAGATAGTCGCGCGGGAACCCCATGCGGCGCTCCACCTCGGCAAGCGGGACCTCGGGGAGGAAGGGCTTGATGCGGCGCTGAATGTAGAGCAGCGCAAGCACCGCCACCCGCCGGTTGAACTCGCCGTCGTTGGTATTCATGAAGTCAACCGAATTGGACAAGGGGACCGGCTCCGGCGCCTGCTTTTTGTAACTCGCATCGTATTGGGCGCGACGCTCCGGATCGGACAACACATCGTAGGCTTCCTTCAACAGGACGAACTTTTCAGCGTCGCCGGTGCCCGGGATGTCGGGATGAAAGCGGCTAGCCAGGAAACGATAAACGCGCGAGATAGTGGCGGGCTCGGCGTTGGGGCTGATTTGGAGAAACTCGTAATAATCCGGAATTGTCTTGTTGGCCTCGCCGCTCAACCACAAGACGATCGCAAACCTTCCACGTCCCACCGGCATGACCCGGCGCACGTAAGATTGCCGATCAAGCGCCTGGCGGCCGCCGGGGCGCTCGATCTCGCCGACGATCTCGACGAAGGTCCCCTCCGCCAGTCGGTTGCCGGCCTCGACGCTCAAGCACTCGTCATTGTAGTCGAGGAGCTTGCCTGTCATCATGCTCCGGACGGCTCCTTCCTGGCAGATGAGTGTGAGGTCTTGTTGACCCGCCAGAGGCTTAGATCGCGGCTGGCGACGGCGTTCCGGCTGTGTATCCATTGTGTCACTCCACGTCATGGGGGACGTTCGACTGCTCCCTAGGACTGAAAGGTCGCACGCGGGCCGATAGTAATTCGTTTTCGGCAAGAGGTCAATAGCTGGTTCGACATTTTCCCTCGATTCGTTTGAGCCCGGTCCGTCTGGTTGGGTGTCTCCACCCCGAGTTTCCTGAGACATCGGTCCTTTGTTTTCAATAACATTCCCGCATGGTTCGTTCATTAAACCGAAGTTCCCCTGACAATTAGGCCGAACCTCCGGGTCGAGCCCTTGATTACGCAGAACTTGGAAGAATTGTGGTTTTTGTTATGTTCCCATGTAAGTGCAAATATTATGCTTGACATTGGCTATTATTTGTTAATAATAGCTCCCATGTACATCGAAACCGTTCCCAACCGCAACTCCCCGCCCGCCATCCTCCTCCGCGAGGGCTGGCGGGAGGGCCAGAAAACCCGCAAACGTACCTTGGCCAATCTCTCCGATTGGCCGCAATCCCAAATCGAAACCTTGCGCCGCGTGCTGCGGGGCGAGATGCTGGTCTCCCCCAAGGATCTGTTGACTACCGCGCACACCTCCCCCCACGGCCACGTGGAAGCGATTCTGGCCATGATCCGGCGACTCGACCTCGACACGCTGGTCTCCTCCAAGCGCTGCCGCGAACGAGACCTGGTCGTGGCCATGATCGTCCAGCGGCTGATCTCGCCCTCCTCCAAATTGGCGACCACGCGGGAGTGGAGCACGACCACCTGAGCGGAAGAGTTAGGGGTGCAGGAGGCCAGCGAAGATGACCTTTACGCAGCCATGGACTGGCTGCTGGAACGGCAGGAACGCATCGAGAAGAAGTTGGCCGCACGCCATCTGACCGAAGGCGGCTTGGTGCTTTACGATGTGACCAGCAGTTCCTATGAGGGTCGCAGGTGCCCGCTGGTGCAGTTCGGTCACAACCGGGATGAAGACAAGCTACCGATCATCGTCTACGGGGTGATGACGGACGAGGCGGGGCGTCCGGTGGCCGTGGAGGTTTATGCGGGCAACACCGGCGACCCCACCACAGTGGGCGATCAGGTGGAGAAGTTGCGCCAGCGCTTTGGCCTGCAGCGGGTGGTGCTGGTGGGGGATCGCGGGATGCTGACCCAGCCGCAGATCAACAAGCTTCGCGCGCATCCCGGTATGGGCTGGATCACCGCGCTAACCAGCGCAGCGATTCGAGAATTGGTGCAGAAAGGGACCTTGCAACTCTCCTTGCTGGACGAACAAAACCTGGCCGAAATCACCTCCCCGGATTACCCGGGCGAGAGGCTCGTCGTCGGTCATAATCCGCTGCTGGAAGAGGAGCGGGCGCGCAAGCGGCAGGCTTTGCTGGAAGCGACGGAGAAGAGTTTGACGAAAATCGCCAAGGAAGTAGCGCGCCGTAAGAAGACTCCGCTCAAGGCGGCCGAGATGGGGCTAAAGGTGGGGAAAGTGCTGGGGCGCTACAAGGTGGGCAAACACTTCGACTGCCGGATCGGCGAGGGGAGTTTCCGATGGAGCCGGCGCCAGGACTCCATTGCGCAGGAAGAGAAGCTGGATGGAATTTATGTGCTGCGTACCAGTGAACCCGCGGTGCGCCTCTCTGCTGAAGACACCGTGCGCAACTATAAGAGCCTGGCGGAAGTCGAGCGTGCCTTCCGCTGTCTGAAAGGGATTGATCTGCTGGTGCGGCCCATTCGGCATCGCACCGAGGAGCGGGTGCCCGCACATATTTTCTTATGCCTGCTGGCCTACTATGTGGAATGGCACTTGCGGCAGGCTTGGGCACCGCTGTTGTTCGAGGATGAGGAGCGACGGGAGGAGCGTAAGCGACGCGACCCGATTCTGCCCGCGGAACCCACCGCCTCGGCAAAAGCCAAGAAGCACTCCCATGAAACGCGGGAGGGACTTCCCGTGCACAGCTTTGCCACCCTGCTGGCGGAGTTGGCCAGCCGAGCAAGAGTGACCTACGAATTCAAATCGGGAGAGCTGAAGTTGACCTGCAAGCAGGCGCCGGAGCCGACGCCGCTCCAGGCGCGGGCGTACGAACTGATCCGTGCGTTCCCAGTAACCGGAAATTGAGCTTGGCGCTATCCGTCAAGGAATCAGCAGAATACCCCTCGAAGCCTGTTGGAACTTCGGATTAAAGAACTCCTCTCGAGTTAACATCGGCTGCACGCTCGCTTCTCGCGAGGTCCGCGGGTCAGCGAAGGCGGCGAATAGGGTGTGAATTTATCTACAGACGGGCAAAGCGGTTTCACGCCAAGAAGCAAAGCACGCAAAGGTCGCAAAGAGAAGCAGGGAAATTTCCTTTTCTGGCAGTGTTACCCCTTATGCGCGTTTCCGGGAGTAGGCTCGGACGTAGTCCGGGACGGGGGTCTCCCTGGGAAGCCGGTCGTCGGGCACAGGAGCCGCGGGGGTGAGTTCGAGCGGCAGGACCCCGGCCCAGACCGGGAGGGCGTAATCCTCCTCGTCGTCGAGGGGGGGGCCCGTCCGTACCTTAGCGGAAAACTCGTCGAGCGGTATCGCTAAGACTATGGTGCTGCGAAGTTCCTTCTCCGAAGGTTGGCGGATCTCCTGCCAGCGTCCGGGCGCAACGTGCTCCGTGAATGCCTGAAGTGCTTCTCTCTTGGCGTGTGGGTCGTTGAGCAAGGAAGCCTTTCCAAAGATGACCACCGAGCGGTAGTTCATCGAGTGATGGAAAGCCGAGCGCGCCATCACCACGCCATCCACCAGCGTCACGGTGATGCACACTTCCACGCCCTTCCCCAAGGCTTGAAACATGCGGCTGGCCGGCGAGCCGTGGAAGTAGAGCGTGTCGCCTCTGCGGCCATAGCCGGTGGGAATGACCACCGGTTTTCCGTCCACCACGAATCCGACGTGGCAGACCAGGCCTTCATCGAGAATACTATAGACTTTCTCGCGATCGTAAACACCGCGCTTCGGCAGACGGTGTACTTGCGTCCGTTCGGTCGGGATGATTTCAGTCATCGCTGCTCCTGTTGGTTGATGTTTCCATTATGCCTTAGAAGAGGGAATAGGGAATAGGAAACAGGGCATAGGGAACAGCGGACAAGGAACACGGGATAGGGGACAGGGAACAGAGGGCAGGGTAGCGATGAAGTCCGATCCAGGGGCGGCTTTTCGCCGCCAATTGGCGAGGTGAACTCGCCGCTACAACATCAAACTGCACCACTACCCGATTTCCTGTCCCCTATTCCCTAATCCCCGATTCCTAACTAACTTACATCCTGCCTGTAATCTTTACCTCCAAGTGCACCGCCCGTCCTCTCTAACCCATTGAATCATAAGCCCTCGGAATTTTCGGAAGGGAGATTGCATCTAATAAACAGGGGCAGAGTGCCTCAATCAGCATAGGGAGGGTTGGTTATCAGCGCAGGGATGGCTGCGGGTGTATTCCGGTTGCTGGAGGAGTCCCCCGAGGAGCAAAGGCGGCGGCAGGCTTCCTTCGTCCTGGCTTGTGTGGCCGAGGCCTTAGCCGCCGGGTTGCTGACGGTAATCTGCGCATCTTTGCCGAAGAGCGCCGCTGACCACGTCAACCGCTATGTCGTGCTGACCTTTCCTGGTGTGGCCGAGCAGCGACCCGTCCCCAAGCCTCCCGTTCTGCTGAGGATCGTTCCAAGGCTTCTTGCGCCCTATGTTGTTCCCACAACGCACGTCCAAACGCCCAGAATCGCTGAGCCGCAAGTTCGGGCTAACACTCGCGTGCCCGCGGTCCCCGAACCGCTGTTGAAGAACACCCCGGCCATGGCCCCGGCACGCCAACTCCCCGCGCCGCCTCCCGCGATTCGCACGGGGCTGTTTAGCCAGGTGGCGGCTACTCCAGTGGCTGCGAATGTTTCTCCAAAGGAGGTACAGACCGGCGGCTTCGGTTCTCCGCAGGGGCTGGCAGGGCAGGCACAGGGCGAGAACCCCGGAAACGTGCAAAGACTCGGGAGCTTCGATATGCCTGCCGGGCCCGGCAATGGAAACGGAACGGGGGGAGCGGAGGGAAGGCCGAGGGTTGTTGCCGATGCGGGCTTTGGAACACGTCGCCGGGTGGCGTTGATCAATGAGCTTGACGACTCCGACACGTCGCGCCGGGTGGCCACTTCCGGGTTTGGAAACGGCGGCATCGACGCCGGAGCAAATGGAGTGTCTGGAGGCGGAGCTCCCGCCGCGGTGAAAACGGGCGCCTTCGCAGCGCCTGAACCAGCGCAAAGGCCTGCGAACCGCCAGATGGCCGGGACTCCGGAAATGCGCCCCGTCGAGATCCTATCCAAACCCACGCCGCAGTACACCGAGGAGGCCCGACGCCTGGGCGTGCAGGGTGAGGTAGTCCTCTCGGTGATCTTTCGCGCCGATGGCACACTGAAGGTGGTGGGTGTCATCAAATCACTTGGGCACGGATTGGATCAGATGGCGGAACAAGCCGCCTCACAGATCAGATTCAAACCGGCAGAACAAGCAGGCAAGCCGACGAGTTTTCCCGCGGTACTGCACATCGAGTTCCGGTTGGCGTAGCCCGCTGAACCTGTCACGTCGTTCCCACGGAAGCGGGAATCCCTTGGTCCGTGGACTGACCATGGACCCCCGCTTTCGCGGGGGTGACGAACGCATGCATATCCACTCGACGAGAAGAGGAGGGAAGTGATGATCGTTTCCCGAAGCTATGCCGGCTTGCTCCCGGCGCAGGCTGTCATTCTGAGCGCAACGAGGAACCTGACAGTTTCGCTCGCGTTGCTGCTGGTTTTGCTTCTGACTATCCCCGCCGCCGGATACTGCCAGGGCGCTGCGGGGAGCAGGGTGCAGCCGCCGGCGCAGGCGAGCGGCATCATCGACCGGATCATCGCGGGTGAGCAGCGCTACGTGGAGAATTTGAAAAAGTACTCGCCTCGCGTCGAGACTTATCTCCAGTACGACGACGCGGACGCCGAACTAGGCGACAAGGTAAGGAAAGATGCCTATTTCCTGGGCCGTATGAACTTTGAGGGTAAGCCGCACGAAATCTCCTTCACCCCACTCGCGGGCAGCGACTTCAACTGGCTGCACAGTGGACTGCGGCGATTCAAGACGCCTTTTGTGAGCCGGCTCATGGTGGATCAATTCATGACGGCGACCATGGTGGACGCGCAGACGTTCGATACGCAGCACTATTCTTTCGAACCGGTGGGGTGGGAGTACTTGGGCGATGTCCGCTGTCTCGCTCTCGACGTTCATCCGCAGGGCAGGAGGATCGAAGGGGCCTTCGAAGGCCGCATCTGGGTCGAAGATCGCAATTACGCGATCGTCCGCTTAAACGGCGTGCGAGTCAACCCTCGGCGTCTCAGGTTCTATACCCACTTTGATTCCTGGCGTGAGAACCTCCAGCCGCACGAATGGTTGCCGGTGTATATCTACAGCGAGGAGAGCGATCCCGGCAGCCGGATCCGTTACAAGGCCAGCACCCGGCTTTGGGGCTACGATCTTACAGCGCCGCGTCAGCAGGAGGCGTGGACGAAGATTCTCGTGGATGCTCCGGCGCCGGTTCGCGACACGAGCGATGCGGCTGCGGACCTGTCTCCCGTGGAAGGCAAGCGTCAAATGGAATTGGAGGCAGAACAAAACGTGCTGTGGCGGCTGGAGAAGGCGGGTTTGATTGCACCGCCGGGCCCCGTGGACAAGATTGCGGAGACCGTGCTCAACAACCTGGTGGTCACCAATAACCTCACCAGCCTGCCGACCCTGCATTGCCGCGTGATGCTGACCTCTCCTCTGGAGTCTTTCCCCCTGCGCTACACCATTGTGCTCAGCCGAGGGCTTCTCGACGTCCTGCCCGACGAACCTAGCTTGGCCATGATCTTGGCCCACGAACTGGCTCACGTGGTGCTGGGGCACAAGCTCGACACGATGTATGCGTTCAACGATCGTCTGATCCTCCGGGATGAAGATCTCCTGGCGAGGCTGGATTTTGCCCGCGAGCCTAAGGAGGAAGCGGCGGCCGATGCGAAAGCCGTGGAGTTCCTCAAGAACTCACCCTATAAAGACAAGTTGGGAAATGCCGGCCTCTTTCTGAGGGCGGCTGCGGCGGCAGCGCCGCACACTCCAGAACTTTTCGGCGCCCACCTGGGCGACCGGCTGGTGACTCTGCAAGGGGGCGTGCGGTTAGGGGCGCTAATGGGAAGCGCGCCTGAACTCCTACCCTCGAAAACCGACCAGATCGCGGCCTTGCCGCTCGGTTCCAGAGTGCAAGTGAACGCTTGGGACGGAAGCGTCAGCTTCCCGAATCGCAAGTCCGTGGCACTTGTCGACCCCAGCGAGAAAATGCCGTTCCAACTGGCTCCGCAGTTTCCACACCTGACTCGCTACGAGGAGGTTAACGGCACGAACGTGGCGGCCCAGCAGAGTAAGTAGCAAAAGCGTCGGCCCAGAAAAGCGCGGAGGAGAAGTCCTGGCTTTCCTTTGCGAACTTTGTGTACTTTGCGGCTTTGCGTGAAAGTCAACGACGCCCACACCTTCCGCACCCCCCAAGCCCGCCGGCGGCTTGCCATTGAGACACTGGCTTTCTTCCATCGTAACCTGTCCTCCGCGCCTAAATGAGTTTTGGTGAGGCCTCGCAGGGCAACCCGGGTGGTTGCAGTGCGGCGGCCAGCGGGGTCGCCCCCAGGACTTGGGTGGGTTCGTGTCCACGCTACCTGTTTCCCCCTTTCGATGGTATCTTGGTGTTCAATGGAGACCACATCCAGGGATGTTCTAGAAAGGCTTTTTGAGCGGCACTTCCGCTCCCCGGTGGCGCGTGTGCAGCCGCTGCAGGGCCAGCTTGGCGGTTCGGGGCGGAACATCATCCGGCTGGCTAACGTCAACCAAAGCGCGGTGGGCATCCTGTATCACGTACACGAGGAGAATGTGGCTTTCCTCGAGTTTTCGAGGCATTTTCGTCGGCACGGCCTGCCCGTCCCGGAAATTTATGCCGAGGACTTGAGCCGCGGCGCTTATCTCGAAGAAGACCTGGGGGACACCACTCTTTTCGAATTTCTCTTGAAGAACCGCACCGGCGAGGACATTGCTCCCGAAGTGGTGGATGCCTACCGCCAGGTGGCGGCCATGCTGCCGCGTTTTCAGATCGAAGCCGGCCGCGATTTGAATTACAAAGTGTGTTACCCTCGCGGCAGCTTCGATCGTCAGTCGATTGCCTGGGACTTAAACTACTTCAAGTATTACTTTCTGCGGCTTGCCGGAATACCTTTCAACGAACAGGCGCTCGAAATTGATTTCAACCACCTGACGAAGTTTCTCTTGAGCGCTCCACGCGATTACTTTCTCTATCGGGATTATCAGTCGCGTAACGTCATGTGGCGCGAGGGGCGTCCTTACTTTCTTGATTACCAAGGGGGGCGCAAGGGCGCGCTGCAATACGATATCGCTTCGCTCTTATTCGATGCGAAGGCCGACCTGCCGCCGGAGTTGCGACAGCAACTGCTCGATCAATATCTCGAGGTTCTGGGCGATTTCATCAGCTTCGAGCGCGCCGAGTTCATGCACTACTACTATGCCTACGTTTACGTCCGCATCATGCAGGCCTTGGGCGCGTATGGATTTCGCGGCTTTTACGAGCGCAAGGCTCATTTTCTCGAGAGCGTGCCCTATGCCCTGAAGAACCTGCGCTGGCTGCTTCATCGCATCAAGCTGCCCATCGCGCTGCCGGCGCTCACGGACGCGTTTAAAGGCATGTTGGGCTCGGAAAAGCTCCAGAGCCTGGCTTCTCGAGGCAAGAACCTGGTGGTGCGCATATTCAGTTTTTCGTTTCATCATGGCCAGCCGAAAGATGAGAGCGGGAATGGCGGCGGATACGTCTTCGACGCCCGCAGCTTGCCCAATCCCGGACGCGAAGAGGCCCTTCAGGCTTTGACCGGAAAGGACGCGCCGGTAATCGATTATCTCAATGGCCATGACAGTGTGCGCCAGTATCTTGACGCCGCTACCATGCTGGTGGATTCCAGCGTGAACAACTATCTAAGGCGTGGCTTCAAGAGTTTGATGGTGTCGTTCGGTTGCACGGGCGGACAGCATCGGTCGGTTTACCTGGCGGAACAATTGGCGCAGCGGCTCCGCAGTAAGCCCGGGATCGAGGTCGCGGTGCGCCACCTCGAGCTAGAGGAAATGGACAAATGAAAGCCATGATTCTGGCGGCCGGCGTCGGCGCCCGCCTGCGGCCGCTCACCGACCATCGGCCCAAAGCGCTGGTGGAGATTGCCGGGCATACGCTGCTGGAAATCATCCTGTCGCGCTTGCGGGCCTTTGGAGTTCGCGAAGTGATCGTCAACGTGCATCACTTCGCCGACATGATTATCGAATACCTCAAAGAGCACGACAATTTCGGGATGCGAATCGAAGTTTCTCGTGAAGAAGCCTTGCTGGAAACGGGGGGTGGCTTGAAAAAGGCCTCCTGGTTCTTCCTGGAAAGCCCCGGCAACCTCGATCAACCTTTCTTCGTGCACAACGTTGACATCCTCAGCACGTTTGACCTGGCGCGCATGGCGGAATTTCATGCTGAGCATGGCGCCCTGGCCACCATCGCGGTGCAGGATCGGGAGACTTTTCGATACCTGCTCGTCGATGAGTACCTCCAGCTTTGCGGACGACGGTACGGACGCGACGGCGAGAACCAATTGGTTCGGCCTTCTGAGCACCCGCAGGCACTGGCTTTTTCCTGCATGCATGTCATCTCTCCCCGCCTCTTTTCCATGATGGCGGAAGAAGGCGCCTTTCCAATCTTCGCCACCTATTTGCGTCTTGCAGCGCAGGGAGAGAAGATCCTGGCCTTTCGCGGCGACGAATACTATTGGCGGGACCTCGGCACGCCCGAGCATGTGCGGCAGGCGGCGGAGGAAGCCGCCTTCTTTACGCCCGGCCTTGCCGAGCAGAGAGAGTAATTACAGATATCGTTCGCGGATGATTTTGATGTGGTGCGCGTAGTGTCCGGCGATAATGTACGCGAGGGCGCGCACCGTAAAGAGGTTATCACTCGCCACACCGGTCCTCATCCAGCCTTCGGACGGCATATTCGCAATAAGCGAGATCGTCGCAAGGCGCACCCTCCGGAACTCCTCGATATGGGCAGCCCAGGAGATTCTGTCGGCCTCTGCCGCGGATGCCGCGATGTTCTGATCGTAGTTGGGCAAGGGCGTTGAGAAGTTCCGGCCGAACCAGAAAGCACGAAAAGCCATTGACCGTTCGGTGTCGCTGATGTGGTTCAGTACTTGCCGGATGCTCCATTTTTCGGGCGAGTAGCGGCCGAGCGATTGATCCTCGGAGATCCCGGTGAAAAATGCCGGGCTTTCTTCCAGTTGGGTTGCGAGGACGACTTGAATGTCGTCGCCTTTGACCTGATCGACATAGGTGAAATAATATTCTGCGGCTTCTGATTTCGTTGGACGTCCGATCATATGTTTAATATACCTCGAGTTTATCACTCCTCGCGCATCAGCATCGCAGGTTCGATGGACAACGCGCGTCGCGCCGGAATCCACGTCGCCACGAGGCCCAGCAGGGCCATAGCGAGAACGACACCGGCCAATACCAGCGGATCCCGGGAAGTTGCCTCGTAGACGATGAACGCAAGCACCCGGCTGGCTAGGATTCCCAGCAGCAATCCTGCCGCCGAGCCGACAGCCAGCAATCTGACTGCGCGCTCGAGCGCTGCCCGCAATACTTCTTTCCGCTGCGCGCCAAGAGCCATGCGGATGCCCAGTTCTCTCAGGCGCTTGCTTACTGAATACGCGGCCATGCCGAAGATGCCGGTCACGGCCAGCATAGCGGCTATCAAGCCCAGCACTCCGAGCGCAATCGTCGCCAGGCGAGGGCCGAACAGAGCTGGAGAAAGTTCATTGTACCGCGTGTCAATGCGGACCGGCAGAGATGCATCCAGTTGGCGCAGGGCGTTCCTGATGTCGGGCCCGAGTTGCTTCGGATCGCGGTTCGAGCGCACCACCAGCCAGGTCGTGGTCGATGGCCATTGCAAGATGGGAAGAAACATCGCGGCGATAGGGTCCTCGGCAAGGTGATCATATTTTCCTTGTTCTGTAATACCCACTACTTGGACACGCGTTCCATCCGGCATCTTGAAATATCCGCCCAGAGCCTTGTTTGCGGAACCGAAAACTCTGCGCGCAAACTCGAGATTCACCACGCCGACACGCGGCGCGTTCTTGTCGTCATGCCAGGTGAATGTCCTTCCCGCCAGCAGCACCGTGCCCTCGGCGCGGAGGTATTCGGGAGATATGTGATAATAGTAGGCATCGGCAGCGGCCTTCGCAGGCCTCAGATCGGTTGCGTCTCCTCTGAAGACTATGGAATCGTTCGTGTCCTCCAGCAGCAGCCCATCGCTGAATCCTACAGTTTCGACCCCGGGGATTCCGCCCAGAGACTCGAACATGCGCTTCTGCATCGGCGGGGCCTTGTCGCCGGCGTAACCTGTGAAGGCCAAATCTGTCTCGACCAGCATGGCGTTCCGGGGTTCAAAGCCGAAATTGCTATGCAGCGAGCGCACCATTCCACGCACGGCAACCAATGAGGACGTCACCAGCACCGCACAAATCGCAATCTGCGCCGCCACAGAAGGTCTCGAGGAGTAATCCGCCGTCCTGTCGTGCCGCTGGGTCCCGATTTGACGATCTGATAGGGATCCGTGCGAAGTACCTGTCTCATAGGGACCGCCCCAAAGAGGAGGCCACTAGCTATCGTCAACAGCAGGGCGACAATATAAACACGAGCGTCCGGGTGCACGGCAGCGCTCGCGGGGAATCGCGGAAGCGGGTTCCACGCGCTAAGACTGCTCAAGACCGCTACACTGACCCATACTCCGACCGCGCCTCCCATCAGTGAAATCAGCAGGGCTTCGGTGAACAGTTGCCGCAAAATGCGCAGGCGTCCTGCCCCCAAGGCGAGGCGCAGCGCGACTTCCCTCGCGCGATCCGTGGCTCGCGCGGCAAACAAGCTTCCCAGGTTGGCGCAAGCGGCCAGCAGAATCAGCGCCGCCAGCAGCATCAAGCTGGCGAGGAAGGCACGGGCCGGACGGGCAAGGTAGTCGCCAAATAGCCATGGACGCACCAAGGTAAAGGTCATTTGGCCGTCGTCTTTCGGATAGGTCTTTTCGAGATACAAGCCAATCGAGTTTAAATCGGCGATCACCTGCGCCCGCGTTACTCCTGCCTTTAAATGTCCAATCTGCTGGTCAACCCAACGGCTTCCGCGCGCATTCAGGTCCTCTGCGTCACGGTTGGCTATTGGCGCAAAGAAAGCTGGATGGAAAAACATCAGCGTTCCCTCGAAACCAGGTGGCGCGATTCCGATAATTGTATAAGGATGCTTGTTGAGCTGAACCTTGCGCCCCACCACGCCGCGGTCGTCGTGAAAATGGCTGTGCCAATATGCATAGGCGAGCACGATGTAAGGAGCGCTGCCGGGACCACGCTCATCGGAAGGATGGATGAACCGGCCAACATAGGGCCGAATCCCCAGCGCGTCAAAGTAGTTGCCGCTGACGTCAAAGTACCAGACTTGCACTGGATTTCCGCCCGTATCCAGACCGCCCTCGGAAAATGCGTACGCGGCGAGGCTTTCGAAACTGCGGTTGCGATCGCGCAGATCGAGATAGTTGGGGTAAGATTCAGGAGGGTTGCGATCGCTGAGGTGCTCGATGGTGTACAAGCTCTCCGCCCGAGGCACCTTCACCGGCCGCAGGATTATCGCATTCAGAATGCTGAAAACCACGGTATTTGCGCAGATGGCCAACGCCAGCGTCCCAACCGCCACGGCCGTGAAACCGGGAGATTTGCGCAAAACGCGCCAAGCCAAGCGCAAATCTTGCAGTAGGCTGTTCATGGGTTCTCTCCCTTAATTTCAGTTCAAGTATGTTTGGAGCCGGTCTCGCGCGGCCCCGCCTCTCCAAACCCGTCGGAACCTGGAACTGGACAACTCTCGTGCTGTAACTGACTCTAGAAGCCCTCGGAGGGATACCACGCAATTACCGCTCCACCCCTGACCCCATGTAGATCCTGTAATTACTATGTCATACGCCTGCATTGCGTGGCAATGGCGCGCGACTGCTGTTCGATTGTGGGACAGCGGTGTTCGCAATTGGGACGGAGAGAGGCTAGATACGAGAATGCAAGCGTGGCTGACGAAAGAGGGCGGCAATGCGCAATTGTCGGCGCTCAACTCTGCGGCTGGTACCACTCCGGTGATGGGCCCGCAGCTTTTTCGATTTCCGGAACGAAGCTCCGCTCCAACTCAGCCACCAGCGCCGCCAGGTTTTCTACGATCTTCTGCCATTGGTCTGAGTCGCCGATGGGGTACTGCCCGCCGATCAGGTCATGGGCGGACACCGGTAGAATAAGGCCTGCTTTGAATCCCAAGCCCCACACGCGGAACACCGATATCACCTTATGACCCCAGGTGCCTACGTCCAGATGAATTTCGAGCGTCAGGTTGGCCGCGGTTCGTCGCCGCAAAGTGAACGACCCTGACTCGCCCCGGCAGGAATATCCCATGGGTTTGAACACGCGCTCGAGTGCCGGTTTCCTCGGTCCGGAAGTAGCGCCTAGCGGCGTGGCCCGCAACGCCTCTATCGTCGGCAGCAGTTCGTGCGGGAGCGCCGCCCGTTCGACGACTTCTTTCATGCGGGCACGATAGTCGACCACGATGCCTTGCACCGCGCGCAAGGCCTCCGGGTTGGCGCTCGGGATCGCCGTTCCCGTTGGCAGGCGAACTGCCATAAGCTGAGTTGCGTTTTTATCAGCCAGCGGAGCCTGAACGGTGCGCCTGATCTTCCCACAGGATGCCAGGACTGCCGCCACGGCCGCAGCCGGCGGCAGCATCTTCTTGCCTGCCGGGTCTGCCTCCACCACGCTGCAAGCTGTGAGAGAGCGATTGCGCCCGTTCACCCACCAGCTATCGCTGAGTAACACGCCCGCCATCATTTCAGCGGAGTTCAGCGGAGTTGGAATCACATCCCCGAATTCCGGCGCATGAAAATGAAAAACTACGCTGTGGAACGGAAAGGACCGGGGCACGCCGGCGGCGATCGTTTGTAACGTCGAGTAGGCCACAGCCTGGCCTGCGCCTTCCGACATGGGTCCATTCGAAATCCGCCGCGCCCCGGGGATGCCGGGCATCGGCTCTTTAGTCGTTACAAAACGCTCCAACTCCGGAAATCGCTTCAGCACCCGGTCGACGCTGGAAACGCCGCCGCCGAACTGCGGGTCACCGAAGTTGAATCGGATAACCGGCTCTCCCAGTCCGGAATCAAGGAAGGCTTGGTGGACCCTGTCCAGCATGGCGGCCAGGGGTTCTTTCTTGCTGGCTACAAAGGTGTGCAGCAGCGCAACGCGCATAATGGATTAAGTATACCCTGCTCTGATAATCGTGGCGCGGGCGTCTCGCCCGCGGGGGCGCGGGCATCCTGCCCGCGCGCGGGAGCGGGACGCTCCCGCGACTGCGGGCGGGACGCCCGCACCACATCCGTCCAGTGCCGGGTGATTTTCATGGTATCCGGGTGTTCGTCGGCCGACGAACATGAGCGACTGCCCTGAAGATTTGAGCGCGGGTGGCGGAACGCGCTCACGCGCGCTCCGTTCGGGGGCGAAACACCAAAACCCAAAGCGCCAGCGCCGCCTGCACGCAAAGAGCGGTTCCAATCAACAGAACGAAGCCCTCGAAATGCTCCGCGCGCGCGTTACGCACAATGGCTGAGACGCCGACTCCCGCCGCGCCCAGCGCTGCCGCCAGCGCCAGCCAACGCCAGCTTGTGGTGGCTAGAAACAGCACGATCACCCCAATCATCAGGCTCCCTGCGCCCAGCAGCGCATCCAGAATCATCCGGGAAGGGTATCCCGGATGGCGGAGGACGCTTTCCATGGTGGTAAGCCAGGCACAGGCCAGCAGCGTAAACGCACAAACCGTCAGCAGTATGGTCCGCATCTTACCTCCCGCATAGAGTTGACGACCGAGCAGCCCCGCAACCTGGCGGAGATACCAGAGGTTTCGAGGTGCGCCTTGCACCGAGCGCGCCTGGAATTCCTCGCGGAGATCGCCTGGGATGTCGTCTCGCCGCGAGAGGGGCAGGGCACAGACCAGCAGCTTTTCCAGCCAGCGGGGTGGCGTTGGATTCGGCGGTTGTTTCATGCCTGCCCTCCCACCGGCCAGGATACTGTTTGCCATAGTGCTTCCAGCACCGTCTTGGCCTCGTTCAAGGCGCGAACACCTGCGGCGGTGACCCGGAAGTAGCGTCTCGCTCGTCCGCCGCGTTCCGCCGTGCCCTCGCCCAGCCGCGAGGTTACATAAGACTTGGCTGCCAATCGGTCCAAAGTGGCATAGACCGCGCCCGCCGCCACGTCGCGCCCTAACGTCTCGCCCATCTCGCGCAGAATGGCGCGGCCATAAGCGCCCTTGCCCAGCCGCAGAGTAACCACCAGCACCGCCTGCTCGAAGGTTCCCAGGGTTTCCGCCATAACTACAATGTAGACAATTTGTCGCAAATTGTCAACTGCCTGCGCTCTGGTCAAAAAAATGTGATTGCACACATGAAACTGTTGCACAACGACTTCATCATAGTCTACAGGGTAGGCAATTAGCATACAACGTGCGATTTCTCCGGCCTTCGGGATTCTTCAGCACCGAAGTATCGGGAAGCTGAGCTGTTCCGTGTCGTCATCACGAGTCTCGACTCTCCGCACGAAGCCGCGTACCCGGCACCGGTCTGCTTGAGGATTGAAACACACACGCAGAACCACGGAGGCGAACATGAAGGTCCCGACATTCCCGGCGAGATGGCTTGCGGTCGCATTTCTGGCAGTTGCGATTCCGGCCGGCGTACGCTGATCAAGGAGGCTTTACCAACTCCGGCACGTCCACCACTCCGCCCGGAACTTTGACCATCGGCACCAACACCCTGGCGTGGGTTTCCGCGGACGGAACCACCGTCCTCAACGCCACGCTCACGACCAGTTCCAACACGGAGAACTGCTCCGGCGGCGGCAAGGGCGGCCACGTCACCTGCGCCTACACTTTCATCGGCTGCCTTCAGCGGCACGCTCACCGTGAATGGCATGCTTCGAGGCGATCAACGGATCTACCTACCCAGTATGACCCCGTGGGCGGCGCCAGCACCGGGACGACGGGTTACAATTCCGCCTATACCCCCTTCTACTACTCCGACAGCGAGCAGATTCTCCGCGCCGACGACCTGCAAGGCACCAATCAGATCACCTATGGCACCCAGGGCAGCGGCGTCGGCCAGTTCTATGGCGCCTACGGCCTTGCGGTGGATTCCCTGGGCGAATCTACGTGGCCGACACCTACAACAGCCGCATCGTCCGCATCGACGACATGAACGGGACCAACTGGACCGACGTACGGCGTCTATGGCACCGGCCAGGGGCAGTTCAACGACCCCTCCGGCATCGCGGTCGACTCGGCGGGACGCATCTACGTGATGGATACTGGCAACTCCCGCCTGGTGCGCATGGACGACATGAGCGGCACCAACTGGCTGACCTTCGACAGCGTCGGATCGGGAGTGAACCAGTTCGCCAGCTTCGTTTCGGTCGCGGTGGACGCCGCCAATCGCATCTATGTTGCCGATGGCGGCAACCAGCGCATCGTGCGAATGGATGACATGACAGGAGCGAACTGGACCGAGTTATCACAATCGCCCGTCATCAACAGCTACATCTACTCCTTCTCTTCTCCTGTGGCCGTAACCGTCGACGCCGCCGGGCGGATCTATGTTGCCGACAACGCCTACTACGCGCCGGAGGTTGTCCGCGTCGACGACATGACGGGAACCAACTGGACTTCCCTCTACGTCAGCCCCGCCGGCAGCGGCGGGCTGAACAGCATTGCGGTGGATTCCACCGGCACCCTGTTCACGGGGGGCGGAGGGGTGAAAGTTGTTGACGATATGTTCGCAGTGATGAATTCCTCGGGAACCATCGCGCCGATTGGCAGCTATTACGTTTTCGGCGTGACCCCGGTCCCCCTGCCCTCTCCGCTCCCGTCCGCCATCAAGTTTGCGCCACTCGTCTTGAATTTCTCGCAGAACGTGGGAGCAAGTTCATCTCAAGACGTGACGATTTCCAACTTCGGCGGCAGCCCGCTGAACCTCTCCGGGTTTTCGGCCAGCGGTGAGTTCGGCGAGACCAGTTCCTGTCCGAGCCAACTCATTGCCGGAACGAGTTGCACGGTTACGGTGACGTTTTCGCCCAACGCCACGGGGCCGGTGACCGGGTCGCTGACGGTCAGCGACGACTCCGGCAACGCGGGGCCGGTGCAGTCCTTTGCCCTGAACGGCACGGGAACCGCCCCTGCCGCCTCGGTAACTCCCACTTCCCTCACTTTCGGTTCGCAAGCCCTGGGCACCACCAGCCCTGCCCAGGCCGTCACCTTGCAGAACACCGGCACGGGGCCCATGCAGGTGGCGAGCGTCGCCGCCAGCACCTCCTTTGGCCAGACCAGCAACTGCATCGGCAGCATCGCAGTCGGGTTCTTCCTGCACCATCCAGGTCACGTTCAGCCCCACCGTCCTGGGGTCAGCCTCCGGAACCCTTACTGTTACCGATGACGCCGGTGTCCAGACCGTCAGCCTGAGCGGCAGCGGCACCGCGCCGGTCACGTTCTCTTCCAGCACTTTGAGCTTTGGGTCGATCGCCGTCGGGAGCACCAGCGCCACGAAGACCGTAACCCTGACCAATCGCGGCGGGGCGCTGACCTTCTCCAGCATCACCACCAGCACGGATTACGCGATCGCCAGCAACACCTGCGGGGCGGGAATCGCTGCCGGGGCCAGTTGCACGGTGGGCGTACGCTTTACGCCATCGGTCCTGGGCACTGACAACGGCACCCTGACGTTTGTAGACAGCGCCCTGACCAGCCCCCAGACCGTGAGTCTGACGGGGACCGGCACGCAGCCTGTCACCCTCTCCGCCAGCAGCTTGAGCTTCGGAAATGTGGCCATCGGCAACACCAGTGCTGCCAAGACCGTTACGCTGACCAACCACGAAAGCATCGCGCTGGGCTTTACGAGTGTTGCCACCAGCGGCAGTTTCGCGATCGCGAGCAACACCTGCGGAACCAGCGTCGCGGCAGGCGCCTCTTGCACCGTGGGCGTAACGTTCACGCCGCCGGCGGCCGGCGCCGCCACCGGCGCCCTGACCTTCACCGACGCGGCATTGAACAGTCCGCAGACCGTCAGCCTGTCGGGAACGGGCGTCGTTCCGGTCACCCTCTCTCCAGCAGTCTGAGTTTCGGTACGGTGGCCGTCGGCAACACCAGCGGGGCCAAGACCGTAACCCTGACCAATCAGCCAGAACATCGCCCTCAGCTTCGCGAGTATTGCCGCCAGTGCGAACTTCGCCATCGCCAGCAACACCTGCGGAACAAGTATCGCCGCCGGGGCCAAGTGCACGGTCGGCGTGACGTTCTCTCCCACCACGGCCAGCGCCATTACAGGAACCCTGACGTTTACCGACAGCGCCTTGACCAGCCCGCAGACGGTGGGCTTGTCCGGGACCGGCAGTACGCCGGTCACCCTCTCCACCAGTTCACTGAGTTTTGGGTCGGTAACGGTTGGCGCCAGCAGCTCAGCGAAATCGGTTACGGTGACAAATCACCAGAACGTGTCCCTGAGTTTTTCGAGCATCGTCGCGAGTGCCGGCTTTGCGATCTCCGGCAATTCCTGCGGGACGAGCATCGCGGCCGGGGCCAACTGCGCCGTCAGCGTGAAGTTCACGCCCACCACGACCGGCGCCGCTACAGGTACATTGACATTCACCGACACGGCCGCCAACAGCCCGCAGACGGTGAGTCTGTCCGGGACGGGTAAGTAGCAGCCGCTTAATGCTCAGCAGCCCCATTGGTCGTGTGCGATATCCGAAAAGTGTATAATCGCCGCAGGAGGATCAATCATGAAAAGCGCGAAGGTGCTCATTGCGGTCTTAGTGTTTGCGGGCGTGGTTCTGGCCCAGGCGACAAATCCGGCGAAGCGGCCCACCGCGGCCGGCGAGAGTTTTGACAAGTTGAAATCCCTGGTGGGCGCGTGGGAAGGCACCATGCATGAAGGCGGAAAGGATCTTCCCGCCACCACCTCATACCGTCTCGTCTCGGACGGCTCGGCGCTGATGAACTTTCTCGGCGAAGGCACGCCGTATGAGATGGTCACCATGTTTCATATGGACAACAGCGATCTGCTGGCCACCCACTATTGCGCCGCCCATAATCAGCCGCGCTTCCGCCTCGTGCCCTCGTCCGAACCGAATGTCGTGACCTTTGAATTTAAGGATGCAACCAACCTCCCCAGCCCCTCGACGCCCCACATGGTTGGCCTCAAGATCACTTTCGTGGATGCCAATCACCACTATCAAGACTGGACGTACCTCGACAAGGGCCAGAAGAGCACTTCCCGATTCGAATTCCACCGCAAGGCCTGAGAGTTTGGGTGAAAACTCGCCCGTCATGTCATCCTGAGCGCAGCGAAGGATCCCTGCAGTTTGTCTCAGTTGCGCAACCTGGAAATCAAGCTCGCATCCTGCGCCGCGGGCCGCGCTCGCGAGCGATTCGTTCTGCCAGGAAAACTTTCATGAGCGACTGGTACGGGACGTCCTTTTCGTTCGCCAGTGTCTTGAGTTCCTCTAGCATCGATGCCGGCACGCGCAAGGAGATGGTCGTCGTCGACGGCTTGAGTTCCGGGAAGGTCGCACGTACGGCTTTGCTCCAGTCAAAGTAGTCGGCCGTATCATGCCTTGCCCAGAACTTCCGCTCCTCGTCTTCGTTCGCGAAACGGGGAATCGCCTTTCTACTTGGTTTCCTCGACACGCTCATAGATTCTCCTTTCACGGCGGCTCATGTGGCGGGCCGAGATCACCCGAACCAGCGTGCCGCGAATCGTAAACACTATCGCTAGCCGCCTTCCAGCCTTCGTCTGCCCAAGCGCCGCGTACCGCCGCTCCTCGGCAGAGTGCCTCTCGTCGACCGCCACCAGAATTGGCCGATTGAAGAAGGCCTGCTCGCATTCAGCCGGGGTAACCTGGCGTAGATCCCGGTTCTTGGTCGCGTTACCGGCATCCCAGTCGAAGCCGGAGCAGTGCGCAAGTTCTTCGGAGAATTCTGCCATCAAGCACGTATATTACAGTAATATACGCTCGTGCGTCAAGATAACCCTCCGGCTGGTCAAGTTTTCGGGAGGCGCATGCATTGATTTCAACGTGGGTGCGCCTGGTCAATTGCTGTACCGGCGCCTTAACCGAGGCCTTCGACAGGCTGTGGCCGGGCATCGAGCGGGCTCTCCTGAGCGGAGAACGCGTGGTTGAGATTCGATAATGGGGCAGGGTCGTCCGGATGGCAGCGAGAAGTCCGACAGCGGCAGGTGGGTCCTTGCCCAGGGAAACGCAGAACCGAGGCTCTGGCCAGCTACGGCCCCCTAAAGTGAGTATTGGTCCAGTCTGGAGAACCTCTGGCAATTCCTGGAATAAGGGTGCTTATGGGTTCTTTGGGTAGAGAGAACTATACCGAAAGTCCTTGACAATAGTCGGCGGCGGTTTATACTGTTTCTAGAGCGACTGGCAGCCGGACGAACGAGTTACCCGGTGAGTCGTTCGGATTTTGCTAAGGGCCATTCCGCAGCGGAATGGCCCTTTTCTTTTGCGGCTTGATCACGTCTCCTCTAGGGATAACTGAAAACAATTCAGGACGTGGGTGACGAGCCGTGCATTCGAAAACGACTCTGTCTCTGACCTTATTGCCGTAGCGATCTGCTCTCGGGTCGGGGTTTTCCATGGCCGTCATCATGCCGGTGTCAAGAACCAACGAGTCCGAGTGCATGGCATTTGAGATTTGATCAATGACGTCTTCGATTGTGTACCCGTCTTTTGCGATGCGGCTTTGGTAGATGTGCTTTCCAATAAATACCACTTCTGCAATAACTGGAGGGAGGCCCTGAGCAGCGCGGTGCCCGTTGACGGCCGCAAGCTGCTCTTGAGTCAATGCGCCTATTTCGACCAGGGGAGCCTTGCCGCCTGCCTCAATCAGTTCGAGATTTGCTCGTATGAGAGCCGGGGCTTCCGAACGGAGCGTCATTTGGATCAGTTGAAGGACTGTATCGTCGAGCAAGAGTGGCATTATATACTGATCACAGTCAGCATTTCTTCAATTGTCCAGAGGTGACCGGTAAGCCGGCTTGATGCCGAAGGCCGGGTTGCCTTTCCGTAGGCTTTTCAAATTTCGAATCTCAAATCCCCGATCGCAGGGATTTGCCCCACCAGCGCCTTGATCGAGGCCCTCGACCGACTATGGCCGCGCATCGAGCAGGCTCTCCTGAGCGGAGAACGCGTGGTTGAGATTCGACAGAGCGGCGGGATGGTCCGGGTGGCAACGAGAAGCGCGACAGCAGTGGGCGAATCCTTGCTCGGCAAACGTCGAGCCGAGGCTCAGCGCGGACCAGCGAGAGGGTAGAGGGCGCTGCCGATGCCAACGGCCGGGGGCATACGTACAACATAACGTATGCGCCACCCAGCGATACACCTGGTCCCGGCTACCTCGTGCCGATATATGGGAATTCAACGGGGCCAACGACGAACTCCCTGTTGTATATGTCGAGCAATAGTAGCGGACAGCGGAGCGGCTCGCCTCGAGTTCCGACCACCGGTGCGAGGTAAACCTGGATGACAGCGGGTTGCGGATGGCCGCTCTGTAAGTGCAACTGGGAAACCATAACCGGCTGCGTGCCCCAGGCGAGGACCTGCGCGGCCATATCCGTCACTGGCTGCGTCCCCCTTAAGAATGCCTTCAGCAGCGTCACGAAGCCCACGCCTTCGTACGTAAACACTCCGCCGATTCTCAAATCCATTTGGGTGTCAGAATGCCTCGCCCAACCACTGTTGTGGGCGTCAGGAACGAAATGCACCCTGCCTTTCCGAAACCGCGCAGGCGGGTGCATCGATGCGTAGTAAATGCCGCAAAGGGCGACCAAGAACGTGAGTGCGAATGCCCATGCTGCCACCGACCCTTGAGCGAGAGTCCGGTACAAGCCCGTGAGCTTCGTGAGCCCCGCGAGCGGTTCTCCGGTAATTGCACGCGTGACGGCCACCGTCGCGATGATTCCGATGAGACTCGTGCCGGCACCTTTAAGCACGGTCTTTACTCTCTTCATCGCGGGGTCCTCCTAAAACAACTTCGCCTATTCGTGGCTAGTTTTGCGTTCGGGTTTGGCGAAGGTTTCGACGCATAGTTTGGGGTATTCCAATTTCTTTCTCGCCTGCGATTGGGTGATGGTGAGGATTTGCAGGCGGGGATAGCGGCCCGGAAAGTCTTTTGACTCGTAAAAGCCAGTGGCCGCCGCTTCCGTGAGCATGGGCTTGGTGGGCTCGCGTAAGGTGATCACCGCGCCCATGGAAGCCTTCTCGCTCTTCGGCACGCCTTCCAGGCCGCGGCCGTGGTTTACATTTATATTCCCACTCTTCATCAGGATATGGCTGCCTTGCCGTACTCCTCCAGTCGGGCCAGCCAAGCGTCAAAATGATGGCACTCTTGGCGGAGCTTGGCCAAACCTATTTGTATCGCGATCAATGGCCCGGACACAGGCTTATCATATTCGGGCAGTATTCTGAGGATTTGCTTCGATGGTGCGTGATCTTCCCTTTCATCAATGTGCCCGGGTGTTTCGAACGCGCTTCGGATAGCCTGCAATTTGGCCACTTTGTCGCCGATGCTGGGAAACGCGCTGGAGAAGCTTTCCGGATCGGAAAACAGAAGCGCCTCGAACTCGTGGAGTTGAACATAAGCAGCAAAACGCGGGTGGTTTATATCTGACGTGAAACTTTGTTCAAGAAGCTCAACTTTCTTCATCGGGTCAACGATGCGGCGAGATTCGGCCATAGCCGGAAAGTCGGATGGCAACCTGTATAAGTCAACCATCGTCGTGAACCATGAGTCGGAAGCCCTGTCTTGCTTCATCCAAAGCTCAAGATCCCTTCGCAAATGTGCAAAAGAAACCAAGCCCCCGCGGTATACCTTTCCCCTCCTTCTCCCCGTCGTCACCCGGTGGGCATCGCAGTAGATTCCCTTTGCGCCCAACTCCGGTGCAAGCAGGCTGCGAACAAAGGTCTCCTCCGTTTGACCCTCAACGACGAAGTGCAGTCGCATCGTTAAGAAGGCCTCCCTCCGATGACGTTCTTCTCCCACAACTCCGAAAGCGTGTATTCCTCAAGCCACGCATGGAGTTCGGCTTCCGTGTGCCGGTGCAAACGTCGACTCTCGGGCCGTTCGGTTTACCACCACAATATCCTCGGGGGTAAAGCGGTCAACCAGCGAAACGGACTGAGTGGCGAGAATTACCTGGGCATGCTGCGACGCGGACCGTATCAACCCGGCAAGGACTTCGATGGCATACGGATGAAGTCCCAATTCCGGCTCGTCCAGGATGACCACATCGGGAAGGTCGGATTCGGGCTGTTGGAGGAGCGCCACGAGCGCCATAATCCGCAGCATGCCGTCGGCAGCTTGGCTGGCCGTAAATACCCGGTCAGTGCCCCTTTCGCGCCAGGCAAGCAGCACCTTTCCGAATTCAGGCTTTAGTTCGAATTCAGCGAAAAACGGCAGGATGAGCCGAATGGTTTCCAAAATCCGCGCGTAGTACTTGGGATATTGCTGCTGGAGCCGGTAGAGAAATGGAGCCAAGTTTCCCGCGTCCTCCTTGAGCCACCGGCCGTCTTCTATAGCTCCATTTCTGGCGAATGCGCGACCCTTCAGAGGTATCATGAAATTGATGGACGATGAGCTTTCGGAGCAGTGTAAGTATAGTGCTCGCTGTCTCGTCGCCGCCTTCCGCCGCTTTGATCAACTCCGGTTCTCTATGGCCCGCGCCCGGGACCTTCCATTCAGCTTTCGTTGGCCGACCGCTCTTCGAATATCGGAATTTCTCCTCCGTGTATATGAATGTATCTCCGGCGGCGTACGCTAAACGGAAGGAGTAATCATTCTCGCCCGCATCCGTGGTCAGCACAAGATGAGCCTCGATGTCGCGGGTTCGCTCTGGGCCGTCGTGCAAGATGCCGCTTGCCCCTCCCAATTTCGCGACGTGCTCCTGCAATTGCCCAGGAGGGACTAACGCCCAAGAGAGCAACCGGAAAAACGAGATGAAGTTCGATTTGCCCGCCCCATTCGGTCCTATCAGCACAGTGACAGGGCCGGGTTGGAAGTCCTTGAGCTCCCTGATGGTCTTGAAGCCGCGCAACGTGATGCTTTTTAAGCGTTGTGCCATTCCATCCACTCTCCTCACCTTACAGCTTCGGTCACATGCTAACTCATCAACTTTCCATCATAGCCCTGCCATCGGGCAAACTCCAACCCAGCGCGTGTGACCGAAATTGAATCCCAGTCCCGAGCCTGCTCGGGCCGCCGGTAACGATTTCCTTGTATACCGCCTCGGCCTCCATGCTCCACTGCCAGGTGTCCTCGAAGGCCGTGATCTGCGCGGCGGATTCTTCGCCGCTCTTTTCCTTGAAGAGGACGTTGTAAGTGGCGTTGGAGTTGAAGGGCGGGTCGAGGTAGATGAGGTCAACGCTCGCGTCCGGCACCTCGCGGCGCAGGATGTCGAGGTTGTCGCCAAAGTAGAGTCGATTTTTCCAGTCCATTGCCCGTGAGCATACCACAGATCGCCACGGGTGGCGCATCGTAGACACCGAAGTGTGCGCCACCCAAGCATTGTTTGAGCCCTCGACAACCCGCCCCCACCCGCCAGCTCGTGGTATTCTTAGGGGGTGAGGGCTCGCAAAGCGCGGGGTGGGGTGAGCAATGACAACGCATAGAATCCAAATCGATCCGGCCGTGATGATGGGCAAACCCGTGATCCAAGGGACGCGAATCACGGTGGAGGTGATCCTGCGCAAGCTTGCCGAGGGAGCGAGCGAAAGCGATCTGCTCGAAGATTATCCCCACTTGACGCCCGAGGACATCCGGGCAGCGATTGCCTATGGCGCGGCGAGCGTGGCCCACGAGGAAGTGGTGCTGCTGTCCGCTGCTCCTATCGCGCAATAAGCACTGATGAAGTTCCTGGCCGACGAGAGCTGTGCGGGACCCGTAATTCGCGCCCTTCGCGATGCCGGCCACGACGTCACGGCGATTGCCGAGGTCGCTCAAGGCGCGGCAGACGAGGTGGTGATAGGCCGCGCGCAGGGCGAGCGCCGCACCCTGATTACGGAAGACTCCGATTTCGGCGAGTTGGTCTACGCACGCGGGCACTCCGCTGCGGGAGTGATGCTCGTGAGGTTCCCGAATCGCGTGCGACAAGCCAAACCCGCGTCCGTGGTCGAGGCAGTAGCCAAATTGGGCGCACGCCTCTCCAACAGTTTCACGGTCGTGGAGCCGGGACGGGTGCGCATCGCTAGCAGGCCTCCGCGGTAAGATTTCGGCGAAGAAACTCAGCCACGTCCGCTCGCATTTCCTGGATTTTTCGGTGGTGGTACAGTTTGATGTAGAGGCGGCTTTACGCCGCCATTTGGCGAGCTAAACTCGCCGCTACCGCATTAAATGGTACCACCAAGCATTTTTCACTGTTGCATTTTCCGCTTGACAAACCCGCCGACCTATGGTAGCCTATAATTGTGGTCATTTTGTGGACACATTGTCGTGGGCAGGGCCCGGACCGCGAGGAAAAGTGCAATAGTCCCCGCACTGGCGAAAACCGGGGTCCGAAAAAAGCAAAAAACAATACGATCGAAGCCAGTATGTCATTGAAAACACACGATGAATTTCGAAAACGAACTCAAAACGAACTCAAATTGAGTGCTCAATGCGTGCATTAAACCCGAAATTCGAGCTTCTTGACGCCACACGCGTGTGGGCTGGAGTCCGGAGCGCGGGAATGCGGCAGGGTCCGAAATCGCCCGGTTGGCGGAAATCCGGAGGCGCGCGAGAAATGCAAAAATAGTGGGAACGAAGCCAAGGAGTACTTGAAAACAAAGGACATCACTTTTTTGAATGGTGCAAATTGCGTGCGTTTTGCGCGCAGATTAGCACTAATCAGATCCTAAAAGGAGCAAGAAACGGCGCATTTTGCGAAAACGAAGTCCAGGCCCCGGAGTCGCAAGGCCGCGACGAGATAGTGACAAATGGTCGGCTAGGCAGGCGCGTGGTTTTCGTCGGCGCTGTCATGCCGAGGGTGGCACGGGCGACTTGCTTCCGCGCGCGGGCAGAGCCTGTCCTGAGCACTGCGAAGGAATGCCCGCACCACGGCGGGCGAGATGCCCGCGCCACATCACGGGTTGACATTGGCTTTTGGCAATCTGATAATTCTCATGCGGCTCATACAATGGTCAACTCGGGGGAAACAAGGCGGCGAGGGAGCGCGGTGCAGTCCCCCGCCACGAACTCACGACGGTCAGGTCCGGGACAGTACTATTACTTCTGTAACTTGGCGCCCGGCGCTTGACGTCGGCACAATACCTTGTTACCTCCTTCCGGCGAGGGCACATGTCCACTGTCACCAACCATGAGGTGAAAGCTACGAAGCTGAGCAAGGAACTGCTCGTCGAAGCCTACCGGATGGTTTACATGTCACGGCGGGTCGACGACAAGGAGATTCAGCTCAAGCGCCAGAACCGTGCCTTTTTTCAGATCAGCGGGGTCGGCCACGAAACCATCGGGGTTGCGGCAGCCCTGCATCTGAAAGCCGGCGACGACTGGTTTTATCCCTATTACCGCGACCGGGCGCTTTGCCTCCAACTGGGCGTAACGCCTCGCGATATGTTTTTGGGTTCCGTCGGGGCCCAGGACGACCCGGCCTCCGGCGGACGCCAGATGCCCTCGCATTGGAGCAGCAAAAAGCTCCACATAGTTTCCCAATCCAGTCCCACCGGGACGCAAATCCTGCAAGCCGTGGGCGCGGCCGAAGGCAGCCAGTATTTCGAGTTGGTGAAAGAAGCCGCAGATCTTGCCAAGGGCTTTCATGCGGACGAAGTCGTCTACGTTTCGCTGGGCGACGGAGCTTCGAGCGAGGGCGAGTTTTGGGAATCGCTGAACTGGGCCTGTGGCCGCAGGTTGCCGGTCTTTTACGTGGTCGAGGACAACGGTTACGCCATTTCCGTGCCGGTGGATGTGCAAACCGCCGGGGGCAGCATTTCGCGCCTGGTGAAGAGCTTTCCGAACCTCCTGGTGCTCGAATGCGATGGCACGGATTTTCCGGAGAGCTATGAAGCGGCCGGGAAAGCTGTCGAGTACGTCCGGCAGCGAAAAGGGCCGGCGCTGATCCATGCCCACGTCATCAGGCCTTACTCCCATTCTCTCTCGGACGATGAACGGCTTTACAAGTCGGACGAGGTGCGCCAAAAGGAAGCTCGGCGGGATCCTCTGACTCGATTTGGCGATTTGTTGCGACAGGAAGAGTGGGTCAGTGAGAAGGAATTGAAGGAAATTGAAGCCGGGGTGGACCGCGAAATCCGCGAGGCGGTGGATCAGGCTCTGGCGGCTGAGCCCGCTGCGCCGAATACCGTCATGCGTTTCCTATGCTCGCCCACCGTGGACCCCACTTCCTCACAATTCGACCAGCCGCCGAAATTCCATGGCGAGCCGAAGACCATGGTCGATCTCATTAACGCCGCCTTGCGCGACGAGATGGCGCGCGACCCGCGGGTGGTGGTTTTCGGACAAGACGTGGCGGACTGCAGCCACGAGAACGAGCTTCCCAAGGTGAAGGGCAAGGGCGGGGTGTTCAAGGTAACGCACGGCCTGCAGCGGCACTTCGGCAGCGCCCGCTGCTACAATTCCCACCTCGCAGAGGCGAGTATTGTGGGCCGTGCCATGGGCATGGCCACGCGCGGCCTGAAACCCGTAGTCGAAATCCAGTTCTTCGACTATATCTGGCCGGCCATGATGCAGATTCGCGACGAGGTGCTCACCCTGCGCTGGCGCTCCAACAACGACTTCTCCTGCCCGTTCGTCATCCGCGCGCCCATCGGCGGGTATCTGGCGGGGGGCGCGATTTATCACAGCCAGTCCGGCGAATCCATTTTCACGCACTTGCCCGGCTTGCGCGTGGTCATGCCGGCGACGGCCCTGGATGCCAATGGCCTGCTGCGCACCGCGATCCGCTGCGACGATCCCGTCCTGTTCCTCGAACCGAAGCACCTTTACCGGCAGACCCATAACCGCGCTCCCTATCCCGGACGCGATTACATGATTCCGTTCGGAAAAGCCAAACTGGTCCAGGAGGGGACGACGCTGACCATTGTGACTTACGGGTCGCTCGTGCACCGCGCCGTCCAGTCGTTAAAGGCGCTCGAGCAGGAGGGGATTCAGCCGGAGATCCTCGATCTGCGCTCCCTCAATCCCTACGACTGGGAACTGATCGCCGCCTCGGTGAAAAAAACCAACCGGGTTTTGGTCCTGCACGAGGACAACATTTCCTGGGGCTATGGAGCGGAGATCGCCGCCCGGATCGGCGACGAGCTTTTCGAGTTTCTCGACGCCCCCGTGCGGCGGTTGGCCGCCAAGGACGTGTACGTTCCCTATCACCCGGTGCTCGAGGACGCGGTGCTTCCCCAGCCTGCGGATATCGTCCGTGCGGCGAGAGCCCTGGCCGCATTTTAGAAAGGGGTGCAGCGGGTTCTTGCGGCAGAATCCGCGGGCGTTCCCGATAGGCCAGTATACTAGCCTATTCCAAGTTCATCCACCCGCTCAAGCGCCGTCCCGCATCGGCGGCAAATCACCGCCCCGCAGTCGCCGCACACCAGCGGCTCGACCACCTCCCCGCATCGGGGGCAATAGAGCGGCTGGCTTTCCGGACCCTCATCCTTGTCCATGGGTTCGCTTCCTCTCTCAAAGTCTGTCATTCTGAGCGAAGCGAAGAATCTCGCCCTGGCCGCTGCTTCGAGGGAGCAGAGCGAGATTCCTCGCTTCGCTCGGAATGACGCGAGTATTGATGGTCCAGCCGGCGCAGTGGCCTACTCCGCGGCGGGCAGATTCTGCGCCGATTTCAAGAACTCGCTGAGAACTCGCTGGACCTCCTCGAGCTTGCCTGTGAAGAAATGATCCGCATTCTGAATCCAACGGATTTGTTTAGGCTCAGCCAACGAGTCATAAAAACGCTCCACTTCCTGGCGCGGCCCAAATTGGTCGAGCGTTCCCTGAACGATGAGCTTGGGTTTCAACACCCCAAGCAGGAAGTCCAGATGCATGACCGCCACGGGAACTCCCAGCCCCGCCAACACTGCGACGCGCGGGTCGTTGGCTCCAACCCGAAGTCCGACACTCGCGCCGAAAGAAAACCCGATGAGGCAGACCGAAACAGCCGGGAAGCGCGCGGCGAGGAAATTCAGCGCCGCCGTGACGTCGTCGCCTTCGCCGATGCCGTCGCTGTAGCTCCCCGTACTCTTGCCGACTCCGCGGAAATTGAAGCGCAGCGCCGGCAGGCCTGCTTCGACGGCAGCCTTTGCGGCTCGGAAAGCCACCTTGTGGTGCATCGTCCCGCCATAGAGCGGGTGAGGATGGCACACCAGCGCCGCGCCGCGTGGCTTTATCCGGGGATCCCACTCGAGAAGCGCTTCGAGCGTTCCTGCCGGGCTTGGGATTAGAAGTCGTTCGACTTTCGTAATTCACCTCTATAATAGTGTAGAATAAGCCTCAAGATTTTGAGTACTTCTTGGAGTGCAGGCGCGGAGCTGCCGTAACCCAAGACGCGTCGTGTCTGGCGTGAGGACAGAATCCTGAACATGGGGAGGCTGCATATCCGATTCAAACTTCTTGCCTTCCTCCTGATCATCGCTGCCGGAATCATTGGCTACCATTATTATGCATCGTGGCGCAAAGCGGAGTTCCCCCAAGGATGTGGCTTATGTGCTGCCGAGTTCGCTGGAAGTGGTGGATGCTCCGGGGGAGATCCGCCTGGCCGTCGAATCGGTAAAGGCTGGTGACCGGGTGCAGGTTCTTCTTCGCTCGCGCAACTGGGCGAAAATCAGACTCGAAGATGGCCGCACGGGATGGGTGGAAGGCAAGGACATCGTGGATGCGCCGGCCTACGAAGGCTCTCAAAAGCTGCTGAGGGACTTGGAGAACATTCCTGTGCAGGCGGAAGGCCACGCGCCGCAGTCGATCAATTTAAGATTTGAACCCTCGCGTGACTCGGTTTCTCTCGCTCAACTCCCCAACAACCAGAAACTCCAGGTGTTTGGGCGGAAGATTGTGGAGCGGCCCTCTCCATCTGCCGATGCATCTTCACAGCCGGTCAAGGAGGCGTGGTATCTCGTCAAGGCGGACACCCGCGCAGGCTGGGTTCTGGGCCGCTTCGTTACGCTTGATATTCCGGCGCCGATCAGCGCCAACGCCCAGGGCTATAACTTGGTGGCTTGGATGGTGCTCAATACGGTGGCCGACAATGGCCGCCAAGTTCCACAATACCTCGCCGCCGATCGGGCCGCCAATCAGGACGCGGACTTCACTCACATTCGCGTTTTTACTTGGTGGGTGAAAAACCAGCAATACGTCACCTCCTACGCTGAAAGCGGCCTGCACGGGTACTTTCCCATGCGCGTGACGCGGAATGGGAAAGTCCCTCAATTCCGCCTCAATCTGCTGGACGAACAGGGGAACAAAGTTCAGAAGGTGTACGCTTTGTTTGAGACCATTACGCGCCCGCAGGGGTTTGTCGAGGGATGGGACAGCAATTCGCCGCCCACCCGCGTACCCTCGCGCCGCGCGCCGCGCCGCCGTTAGTCGACGGTTAGACGATACCGGAGAGGGCTTCGGATGGAAAGTACCACGGCAACTATTGAGTTTGCTCCCAACCCGGCGCCGGCCATACCCTTTATCTACAAGTTTTGGCGAGGCGTGATCCGCCTGTGGTTTGCCCTGGCGTTTCGAAAAATCCGCGTGCTGCACGAGGATCGATTGATGGAGCCAGACCCGGCCCTTCTGTTGGTCAGCCACCCGGAAAGCTTCTATGACGCCCTGATTCTGGTGGCGGGGTTCGAGCGGCAGGTGCGCTGCCTTGTCCCCGCGAGATCATTCAAAGGACTACTCCCCACAATTCTGGCGCGGGGCTTGGGCATGATTGGGTACAATCCCGAGAACCGCCCGGCGGCGCTTGAAACCTGTCGTGCCCTATTGGCGGAGCGGGCTGCGGTGGTGACCTTCGTCGCACCGGGCCCTGCGAATTCTGCCCTCGCCACGCACGCGGCTTCGATCGCTCTAACCGCCGGGGGCCCGGATTCCGTGCTGGGGGGACTCCAGTTGTTCCCCATTCACCTTTTTGTGCCCGTGGGTCACACGCGCACAAGAGAGGTATTGGTCGATATTGATCGGCCGGAGATTGCGATAGACCTTATTTCAAGCGCTGTAGGCAGTGAGCAAGATCGAACGCAGGAAGTCGCCCGGCAGCTCGAAAAGAGATGCCAGGAAAACTCTTTCCGCCTTCAACCCTCGGCGCTCTCGGATTTCCTGGCGGACCTCGAGCATGCGTTGCGCGATGGCCTGAAGGAAGAATTTGAGTCGCAGCCGGGAGGGAAGCAGAAGCTCGAGGGGTTTGAACTCAGCCGTTTTGTGGCTCAGTGGGCAGAGCAGATGAACTACTTGCATCCCGGCTTGCTGGTCTCGCTGCGGGAAATGCTTGCAGCTTGGCGCGAAGCCAGCCGGAGGGGCGAACTCCACCGCCTTGAAACCGAAGGGGCGGGCGCATGGCTGAGCACACCCCTGGGCCGTGCCGTCGTTTTGCTGGAAACGGTTTTGGGATTTCCCCTTGCCATTTACGGACTGGTCAATCACCTTCTCGCCTTGGCCGTCCTCTATTGGACGGGTTTACTTAAGAAGGCAACGGACGGGGACAACTTCACGACATGGCTCTGGCGCGGTCTGGTAATCTTGGGGTCGTATATCCTCGCGGTCATCTTAGTTGCGCACTTCTGGGGCCGGCGTGGAGCGGGATACTACCTGCCTTCCCTTCCTGTCTCAGGCTTGTACCTGTGGCGATACACTTGGCTGTTGCCTCACCAATCTCGCATCGCATTTCTGTCCATGAATCGCTCCGTTGAGACTTCCGGCAGCACACGCCTGCGGAAGGACTTTCTGCATGAAATTTGCCAAGCCCTGGACCTCCACGCTGAAATGCTTGGTCTCCCACACTGACTTCAAAGACCCTCAGAGTTAGGTTGCGCTCTCAGGCAGAGTGGCAAGTCTATCTGCCGCCGGATGAGCAGAGATTTCTCTTACACCTCCGGAGCAAGCAAGGATTGAGTGAGGCCTTGACAAGGGAGGCCGGCGGAGTGATACTTTTCGGGTAGGCGAATAAAAAGCGAATATACGGAGTAAGCCCATGCCTCGCGATTTTAAACTCTTGCGCTCCCAAATTGCCTCGCTTCTGGCTTCCCGCATTCCAGATCCCTCTACTTGGCGGACCCCCAAAAGGGGTGAAAGAGTCCCCACGGGTAACGTTGAGACCGATTCCCTGACCGGGGGACTGCCCCGAGGCGCCGTCACGGAGATTTGCGGGCCCAGCGGTTCCGGCCGGACCAGTTTGATGTTGTCGGCTCTGGCCTTGCGCACGGCGGAAGGCGAAGCCTGCGCTTTCATTGATGCGCACAACGCTTTCGACCCCTATTCCGCGGAAGCGACCGGTGTGGAATTAAGCCAGTTGTTGTGGGTACGCTGCGCCAGTATCGATCAGGCATTTCGGGCTACCGATTTAGTCTTGCATGCCGGCGGCTTCGGGCTAGTCGCTTTGGACCTGGGCGACTTCCCTCCGGAAACGGTCCGCCGCCTTCCTCTCTACGTGTGGTTCCGGTTTCGTCGAGCTGTAGAGCACACGCCTACCATCTTCCTGGTGGTTGAGCAGGAACCGCACGCCAAATCCTGTGCATCGCTCGTGGTGCAAATGGAGACGGGGACTGCGCAATGGTTGGAAGCCGCGCAAGATCACGAGGAGATCGCTGGCCATCCGCGGGTGCGCCTGTTCCGCGGTTCGCGGTTGATGGCGAAAGTGGTCCGTTCAAGAGCGCTGTGAACCGCGGCACGAAGAAAGCATGAAGAAATCGACCAGCTCCGTCATTCCGAGCGCAGCGAGGAATCTGCATTTGTTTTCCAGGAGATAAATGCAGATGCTTCGCTTCGCTCAGCATGACAGCCAATTCTTTCATACCTTCGAGGGAATGAGGACAGCGTCTATTATTCGTCGGTGCTGCCATGTCTTTTGCTTCCATTTTCGTTCCGGATTTTATGCTGCAAGCTGTGGTGCGCTCAGCGCCGGGAATCGGTATGAGGGCCATGGTTCTTGTAGATGCGGCTTCGCCGCTCCGCCCAGTCATATGCTTAAACCAGCATGCCTCGACGAAAGGAATCAAGCCTGGAATGACCAAATCCGAAGTCGAGCAATTCGGTGGAATTGGCATCCTCCAACGCTCGCGCCTCCAGGAGCGAATCGCACACGCCGCGTTGCTCGATCTTGCCTGGTCTATCTCGCCTCGAGTTGAAGATACTGCGCCGGATGACATCGTCCTCGATCTTGCCGGGCTTGCTTCCTTATTCGGGTCAGACGAGAACATCGTCCACCGTCTCGCTGAAGGTGCAATGCGCCTTGGCCTGGAAACGCAAATTGCCACCGCCTGCAACATTGAGGCCGCTATTCTTGCTTCCCGCGCTTTCCCCGGGATCACAGTTATTCCTGAAGGTGAAGAAGCGGCCATTATTGGGAAGGCGCCGGTTACTGCCCTTTTATTCTCCGCGGCAGGCGTAAGTGTTTCCCGACAGAACGGCGAAACTGCCAGTGCAGCACATGATCTGACGGACCTTTTAGAAACGCTTAATCGTTGGGGCGTTCACACCTGCGCATCGTTTGCGGCCTTGCCAGTCCTGGAGCTTTCGGAGCGTCTCGGGCAAGAAGGGGTTCGCCTGCACAAACTGGCGCGCGGCGGCGCAGTGCGAGCGCTGGTCCCGGCACAACCGGCTGGTTATTTTGAAGAGGAGATGGAGTTGGAAGACGCCGTAGCTGAGATGGAGCCTTTATCAATTCTCTTGGGCCAGTTGCTGGAGCGAATGTGCTCAAGAATAGCTGCGCGTTCCCTGGCTGCGGGGGGCATTGATCTGCGGCTTCAGCTCCAGCCATCATTCGAAGACGGTCGAATTACGGCCGGGCACCCATGCGCCCAGACGACTGATCCGGGGGAAGGGAAGGCGTCGGACATTTTCCAATGGGCTTTGCGGCTTCCGGTGCCGATGAGCGATCCAAGGACTCTCTTGAAGTTGCTGGTCTTACGTCTGCAATCTGCTCCTCCTCCCGCGCCGGTTGTGAAAATCAGGCTGGCCGTGGACGCGGTGCATCCACGCACTTCGCAAGGAGACCTGTTCTCCGCCATTTGCCCCGATCCTGAAAAAGTTGAATTGACGGTTGCGCGCCTGGCGAGCTTAGTCGGAGATGCGAATATTGGCTCCCCAGAGCTCTTGGATACGCATCGGCCGGAGGGGTTCCGGATGTGCCGGTTTGATCCTATTTCAGCTTCGAGGGATAGTTGCCGGCCAGCGCGGAGCTCACTTGGGGGGAGAATCCAAAGAGAACAAAAGGCTCATGCCCGCGCGCCTCGACCTCCGAGTCAAGGGCTTGAAAAAGAGGTTCAGAGTGCGTTGCGAGTGTACCGCCCGGCGCCGGCCGCTCGAGTCGAAACTCGCAATGGCTATCCTTTGCAGATTGCTTTTTCGGGCTTTCGCGGGCGAGTGGTTGCTGCTTCGGGGCCCTGGCGCTCTTCGGGAGATTGGTGGACGGAGGACTCTTACGCCAAGGATGAATGGGATCTCGAGATTCAATCCAATTCAAAGACACAAAGCGGCAAGCAACAACGAGTTTACCGCGTGTGCTATGACTGCGCCAAAAAGGGGTGGTACGTGTGGGGGGCCTTCGATTGAGCTACGTTGAGCTGCACGCTCGCTCTGCGTTCAGTTTTCTTGAAGGGGCATGCACCCCGGAGGAATTAGCGGACCTCTGCGCGCGCTATCAAATGCCGGCTATGGCTCTGCTGGACCGCAATGGCGTTTATGGATCACCCCGGTTTCATCTCGCGGCACGGAAATTATCCCTCCGCCCCCACCTCGGCGCCGAGGTAGCATCGCCACAAGGTTGGCGTTATCCCCTGCTCGTCAAATCGCGCACAGGGTATCAAAACCTTTGCCGTTTGATAACCCAAATGAAATTGCGGGGGAAGAAAGGGGATGGTTATGTCCTCGATGAAGAGGTGGCGCAGAAAGCGTCTGGGCTGGTCTGCCTGACCGGGGGAGACGAAGGACCGCTGGCATACGCTCTGGGAACCGGTGAAATCCACGCGGGAATTGAGCAAGTAGAATTGCTTTGCCAGGTGTTTGGCCGGGAAAACGTTTATGTCGAACTCCAGCGGCATTTCAACCGTGAAGAGGAAAAGCGAAACCAGGCGGCTATGGAAATTGCGAGGAAATTGCGCCTGCCTCTGCTGGCGACTAATGGGGTGTGTTATGCGCGCCCGGAGCAGCGTCAACTGCTCGATGTATTTACTTGCATTCGGAACCATCGAACGCTGGCCACCGCCGGCCGATTCCTCTCCCAGAACTCCGAGCGCTATCTCAAGCCCCCCGCTGAGATGGCGCGGCTTTTTTCTGACCTTCCTGAAGCAGTGGAGAACACAGGGATTCTCTCCTCTCGTTTGGAGTTCACGCTTAACGATTTGGGGTATCGGTTTCCAAAATACCCTCTTCCCTCAGGCGAGACTCAAATGAGTTTCCTGCGGCGGCGTGTCGAGGAGGGAATGATCGCTCGCTACGGATTGCATAACGAGAAGGCTCGGAAACAGGTTGAGCGTGAACTTGCCTTGATTGAAAAGCTTGATTTGCCGGGATACTTCCTGATTGTCTGGGACATTGTGCGCTTCTGCCGGGAAAAGCAGATTCTGGTGCAAGGACGCGGCTCAGCGGCCAACAGTGCGGTGTGCTATTCGCTGGGTATTACGGCTGTCGACCCGGTTGCCATGGACCTGCTTTTCGAGCGCTTTCTTTCTGAGCAACGCGGAGAATGGCCCGACATCGATCTTGACCTTCCCAGCGGCGCCCAGCGTGAACGGGCGATTCAATACGTCTATGAGCGCTACGGGAAATTGGGCGCGGCCATGACGGCGAACGTCATTACGTATCGCGGTCGCTCTGCCGCTCGCGAAATTGGCAAGGTGCTTTCCTTCCAGCCGGAAGTTCTCGATCGTATTTCAAGCTTGGTGGGAGCTTGGCAATATCCCGACCCGGGCCAGACGCTGGAGGGCCACGTTCGCGAAGCAGGCCTGGACTACCAGAACCTGCAAATCCGGAAATTCGTCGAACTGTGCCTGATGGCTCAGGATATGCCCCGGCATCTCGGGCAGCATTCCGGGGGGATGGTAGTGTGTCAGGGAGAACTCGATTCGATTGTTCCGCTCCAGCCGGCCACGATGCCTGGACGTGTTGTGGTGCAATGGGATAAGGAAGACTGCGCCGACATGGGGATCGTGAAAGTCGATCTGCTCGGCCTGGGCATGATGGCCACCCTGGAGGATTGTATCGAGATTATCCGGGAAGATTATGGAGAGAAAATCGACCTGGCGCATCTTCCGCCCAATGATCCCATGGTCTATGCAGCGCTGCAAAAGGCGGACACGGTGGGGATGTTCCAGATTGAGAGCCGCGCTCAGATGGCGTTTTTGCCGCGGCTTCAACCGAGGTGTTTTTATGACATTGTGGTCCAGGTGGGCATCATCCGCCCCGGCCCGATTGTCGGGAAAATGGTTCACCCCTACCTGAAACGCCGGCAGGGTCGCGAATTGCCGCAGTGCTTGCATCCCTCGCTGGAGCCCGTGCTGGCACGCACACTTGGGGTGCCGCTTTTCCAGGAGCAGTTGCTGCGCATGGCAATGATCGCCGCGGGATTCTCGGGAGGCGAGGCGGAGGAATTGCGGCGGGCATTCGGATTCAAACGGTCCGAACTGCGGATGAAGGACATTGAGATAAAGCTCCGCGCCGGAATGGCGAAAAAAGGGATTGAGGCGGAAACGCAAGACAAGATTGTAAAAGCGATTACTTCCTTCGCTCTATATGGATTTCCGGAATCGCACGCGGCGAGTTTTGCTTTGCTGGCCTATGCCAGCGCCTTCTTGAAGTGCCATTACCTCGCCGCTTTTACAGCGGCGCTTCTGAACAACCAGCCCATGGGATTCTACCAACCGGCAACCCTTGTGAAGGATGCGCAAAGGCATGGTTTGAAGATCCATCCGATTGACGTGATGTGTTCGGATTGGCTGTGTACGCTCGAAAAATACAACCAGGGTTTTGCTCTGCGCATGGGGCTTCGTTATGCGAAGGGCTTGCGGCAAGAGATTGGATTGCAGATCGTGCAAGAACGCCGCAGTCGCCCCTTCTCCTCGGTCGAGGACTTGAAGCTTCGGATTCCGGCAATCCAGAAATCCGAATTGGCGGTTTTAGCGGATATCGGAGCTTTGAATTTCATTGCTGGCCAAGAGGTTGGAATCCATCGCAGGGATGCGTCTTGGCAGATCGAGCGGGCGGCAAGACGCGCGGGCCCGCTTCTTGAGCGGTTGCCCGAACAAAATTCGGCACGCGAGAATTCTCCCTTAGCTCCCATGAGACCCGAGGAGAGGCTCGTTGCAGATTTTCGGGGCACGGGAATGACCATTGGACTTCATCCTATGGCCTACAAAAGGCCACAACTTAGAAAAGAAGGTGTGCGATCGGCCGCCGACCTTCACCGTTTGCGTAACGGATCGACCGTTCGGATCGCCGGGGCTGTAATCGCCCGGCAGCGGCCGGGAACGGCGAAAGGTTTTGTGTTTCTCAGCCTCGAAGACGAAACAGGCATCACCAATGCCATCATCACGCCTCAACTGTTTGAGGAAGATTATGCGACCGTGGTCCAGCAACAATTCTTACTGATTGATGGCAAACTGCAAAATCAGGAGGGTGTAGTTTCCGTGAAAGCAGAACACGTCCGTCCGCTGCCGGTGGCATTCGCCGAAATGGCCTCCCATGATTTCCGTTGAGGCTCTATTTTGGGGACGGTGCTTTTAGCAGTGTAATCCTCTGCGCGGCTATCTCGCCGCTTTCGGCAAGATCGCCCTCCACCCTGATCCTCAGGCCTACTTTAAGGTCTGAGCTGTGGGCGGGCTTGCCGTCTTCGTCCTTGAACTCGGTCTTGTCATCATAGCTCACGTGGAAAATGATGTTGTCCTCAGTGTGAACGGTGAGCTTGTTGTGATCTAGCGTATTGATTTTGCCTTCAAGAGTAAAATTCATCGCCTGCCCGGCACGCAGAATTATGGCCGGCTGGACGTTAGAGGTTGAGCCCCATGCGCCAATAGGCAGAAACATCACCATAGCTATTGAAAGGGAGGCAATGCGTAAGCAGAACATAGTTTATCCTCTGGGCCTAGTATAACCCAAAGGGAAGTGCCAGGATGCCGGTGATGGCAGGAATGAGACGGTCATTGGCTCCAGCCAACCGAATTCAGGCAGGAGTTGTCTCTTTAAACGCTCCCGCGGCACTGGCTTCCTTTTCGGTCCCGACGCCGCGAACCTGGTGCCTGACGGCGGCTTTCCTCAGCCTTCACGGTGAATTATGTTTTTCTCACCACACAATCACCCTGGCGGTAACCCCCGCATCGGAAGCCACAAAATAGACGCGAGTGCCATCGTAGCTGGTTGGAGTTTGAAACCAGATCGCGCCGCCGCTGGTCATTTGAATGATGGCGCAGAGCGGGGCTCGGCCGAGTAGATGTGCGGCCGAACCATTGCCGGCGGCAGCGGAGGTGATGTTGATCGCGCCATAGATGGGTGTGGCTTGCTGGACGGCAATCACGGTCGTGGCGTTCGTCGTTACGACGCCTACCAGGGCGTCGCCGGCCTGCGCACCCACTGCCCCAGTCTGGTAGTAAAACCCAGTGCTCGAGTTATAAAACAGGTAGCTGGTTTGATTTGCCGGCGCCGGCCCGAGCGTTGGCGCGCTCGTGGGCGCGTAGTCTGCGCCTTGCGCGAAAAGTACCCCTGACGTGATGCCGGGAACCAACGTGCTGGATGTGGAGAGAACGAATCCCGACACCAGCCCGTTGCACCCGAGCGGCTGAAACAGGGAAACAGGAAGGTCGCTCAGGAACGCCACATTCGCATCGAGGAGCGTCCAGTTTTGGTCCTGGTCAGCCTCATAGCTGGTCAGGCCGTGTTGGGATTGGATCAAACCCTTGCGCGGGAGAACTGTTCTTGTTACCGCCATGTTTAAACCTCAGTGACGAGTGATGAGTGACGAGTGACGAACTGGATGACCAGCGGTCCAGGGCGAGTGATCAGTTAGGAGCCCAAAAGGGTTCGCTCGGACGTTTCTCTTTCGCTCGCCACTCGTCATCGGTCACTCGTCACTGCCTTTTAATTTGCGCTGTTCAAGCTCAAGCGTAAGCAGACTGCGTATACCTTAATGATTCCGTCGTTGGTCACGACTTCCGTCCCGTTTTGCCAATAAGTTGTCCGGAGAGTAACTACCCCTGTCGCATCGTTGATGTCCCAGGAGCCGGGGTAGTTGTAGAGCTGGCCCGACTGTGAATTGGCTTGGGCTGGTGGGGGCGCCTGGCCGGGAACGAATCCCGGAGCGGGTGCGCGATTGCTGTAGATCATCCAGACGAACTGGCACTCGCCGCGCGAGTAGGCGTAGCCGTCGTCTGGGTCGATCGGGGTTGGCACCGTGTTGCCGTTGGCATAGAAGCCCATGAAGATCAGCTTGCTGCGCACCGTACCAAACTTGGCGTTATGAGAGATCTTCAGCATGCTATCGTCCGTCAGGGGCTGGCCGGCCGCGATGGCGCTGTCCGCAAGATCGAAGAATCCCGGAATCGAACCGAGTGTTAGTTGAGACATGCATCACCATTTATGAATAGGAAACTGGAAACTGGAGAATGGATATTCGCGACGGTAATTGGGTGATGTGATCTAAAAACAATCCCATGTTTCCAGTTTCTATTTTCCAATTTCCAGTTTCCAGTTTCCAAAACCATTGTCCGCCCTCAAAAAATTGTGTTCCCCGCTGTCCCATCGCTGTTCTCACCACCCGTGCTTGCGGAAGAAATGAACATGTACTGCGCTCGCTGCTGGTCCGAGGCCTGACTCCAGGGTGGAACATTGCCTGCGGCCGCCGCGATCTGGTAAGGCGGAGAGATATTGATGAAGCGCGTGTCAAGCAGGGTGAAATCGACCGTGGCCTGGCTATAGTTGGGTTGCCGGTCGAGTACTTCGCAGACCACATTGTTCAGCCCCAGCTTACCGGAATTGAGATCAAGGGCTTTCGGGTGGCTCAGCCAAACGTAATCACCCAACTCCACCGGCAAAGTAGCGAGCTGCGCCGTGAATTTATAAGTGGGCGGGCCGAAGGCGTGACGGCGAAAGATGCGATCGGAGAGTAGGCGCGACAGCATCATGCCACCGCGCGCCACGCGAAGGCCGGTAGACTGAATCTGCTGTTCGAAGACCTGCCGATAGGTTTGAAGTGAGGTTTGCTGTTCGTAGTTCACCTGATAACCGTAACTGCGCGCCGACGTGGTGACGCCGCCTTGCTGGACGTCCAACTGAAAGGTAACCAAGTTGATGATGTTTTGCCGCTGGGTCTTGGGGATTCCCACGATGTTCTTGGCGCTGAAAGAGAAGACAGGCGTTTGCTCAATCGGCGGCTTCATGGTCTTGAGCGAGAGGTGGCCGTCCGCGCGAACGATCCAGTAAAGGCCGAGGGGCTTCAAGATCTGCTCTTCGAGGAATTGCTTTCCATCGATCGGCCGCGTGATGACAAAATCAAACCAGAGGCCGGAAAACTGACCGTCTCGCAAAGCCAGCAAGCCCGGCACGTCGATATAGGGATTGGGATTAATCAACGTTGAATCTTGGCCGGGCGTATAGACTGCCCAGCCTTCCGGCGGCGGCAAGGGCTCATAATTCTGCTGCGACTCGTACACGGGTGCGAGGCTTTGCATCACGTAATTCGAGGTGAGGAGCGCCGGGTCCTGGCCCACGCCCAATTCGTTCTGAAGCGCCGCCAGGATAATGTCGATGGGGTTCCCCGCCACGTAGCGCGGATTCCTGTCGCTCACCGCGTAGCCGTTCTCGAGCCAGGATGCACCCACCGGTTGCTCCGCGGTGGGCTCTCCGGGCGCCCACCAGAGGGGCCCGCCCCTCAACCATATTTGCATCCCTTGAATAAAGCGTTGCACGTCCGCGCATTGAATGGTGATCCGTCCATCCGGGTCCTGGCCAACCTGGGTGATCTGCATGGTTTGGAGGGTTGTGAAGTCGCCCACCGCCATGCCCGGAAATCCTTGCTTGAGCTGCACCACCCTGCCGATCAGCACGTTCTGAGCTGCCAGACCCTTGAGCGTGCCATTCGGGTCGATACAGGTCACGGTCATGCTGCCCAGCGAAGAAGCGCCTTCGAGCTCATTGACAGACTGGCTTGCCCCCTGGGGAATTTGAAGGTAAGGAATAATCGTCGGGATATTACCAAGTGTGAGCAGCAGGCCGGGATGTGTTGAAACAAGATAGAACCATGCAGTTGGGGAGAAGCCCGGCCAGACCTCGAATTCATAAGGTAGATCGCGAGAGGCCAGGGAATACATCAGGAACGAGCCGTCGCCGGTGGTCGACCGCACGGTGCGTTGGCTGGTGATCAGCGTGGTGATGTAATTATCGAGGCTGCCGTAGACCCCCGCGAAATAATTGGCGACTCCCGAGACATTGTACAGGTCCAGCAATGCCAGAATCATGCTCCAGCTCTGCTCTTGTGAAATGCTCAGAGGCGAACCTGAATAGCCTCCCGGAGAGTCGTTAAAGAACTTAGATCCACTGAAGGGCGTTAGCTGCTGGTAAGTTTCGTTATAGGAATTAGCGGCTGAGGACAACAGAATCTGCCGATTCTGAAGCAGGAAATTCTGGTCGACAAATTCGAGGCATTGCAGTGCCAGGTCGTCGCGACGGATGGCGTGGCAGAAAAGCGCCGCCCACGTGCCTGCAGCGTCGCACGCCTGGCTGGTATCCAGACCCGTTGGCGGGGTAGCGGCAGTTCCGGCGCCCTGAGCAAAGTGCCCGGGGACCCCGTTGCCCGGGGGAATATAGAGGGTGCCAACGACGTTCGCGGCGATGGTATTCGAGGCGACCGCAACCTGCGCAGCCGTGGCATTCAGCGCCGCCGCTTGAGTTGCAGTGATCGTGCCGGTTTTCTGAAGCTGGATCGCCGCCGTGGGCAGCGTTGCGGCGCCGCGCTGGAAAGCAAAATAGAGGTCGATCTGGTGTTCGGTGGACACTCGATATTGAATGCCAGGCACGAACTGATACCCGGGGTTGATGTAGGAACCATAGCCAAGGTAGAAGAGACCCGTGGTGATGTCGCCGACTCCGTAGGAAGCGATTCCGTATAACCCCTCGCCGTAACCACCTCCGCCGGCGGATTGAAGCGTCAAAAGGAAGTCGAGCATGCGCTGGAGGTAGAGCGCAGGACTGTAATCTTGGGTGAGCTGCATGTAAATGCAATAGCCATAGCACACCCAGGCCATGGCGCCCGCGCGGACATAAGCTTGATCCACCAAGCCGTTGTAGGTGTCGTAGCTGAAGGCAAGGGAATTTGCGGGCTGAACGTTCCCGGCGGAGAAGTTATCAAAGTACAGGTCGCCTGCGCCCGTCAGGGTAACCACGAAACTATGGATCGAATTGAGCGTGTCACCGGCGAGCGTCGAGACTAGTCCGCTCACGTTCACCAGTTCGAAGCGGTAGAGGCCATTCCCAGGACCCACGGCGATAGTGATCACGGTTCCGTTGAGAACGGGATCCGCCGGAGTGCCTGAGGTCACCTGGAGGCTCGTTACCTTCTGGGCCGCCGTGGTGACGCCGATGGTGAAATTAAAGGTGACGGCTTCGACTTCTTTGTGCTGGAACTGCACCTGTGTGTCCTGGGTGTCGGGCAGTCCGTTGCCACTGTAAGTGAAGGTGTCATTGGCGGCAAGCGCGTGGAAATCGACCACCGAACCTTCACCATAGGGCGGCTGCGTTGGATCATTGATGTCGGTCACGGTATCTGCCGGATGGCTCTTCGTCCAGCGAGTTGCGGATTGCCCATCTTCACCGTTCTCGAAAATGATCGACGCCAGATACCCGGGGTTGTCCAAGATCTCGTCAAGCTGCTTGATGATTCTCGCCGCTGCGACAAAGTTCCCCGAGGCCGTGAAAGCGATGATCGCCAGCGCGCAATCGTAGATATAGCTGCGATTCTGGAGGGCCGCCCCGTTGGTCATGGTCGGGTCGGGGAAGTAGAGGGGGTCGGAAGTGGGAATAATAAAGCTGAGGGGCAGAGAAGGGAAAGCCCAATCCGCTGCCAGGGAGGTGCAAACCTGGGTGGGACCTTTCACCGGATCGTTGTACAGCACATGCACCGTCGGCGTGCCCGGATAAAGCGGATGGCTCGACCCACAGCGAGCGTGGTAGTCGTCCTGGACAATGATCGGAATGTTGTCTTCTTGCAGGTACTCAACGTCCGTCTTGGCGTAGATGCGCGCAAAATAATCCGCCAGCTTGTAGCCAACTCCGGTATTCGAGTGGCACAGCCAGCCGGCGGGCAGATACTCGCCGGACCAGCCCACCGCGGGTTGCGGCACGCTGGTCGGGTAGAGCACCGCAATCACCAGCCCCGGGCTGGGTACCTGCGCTCCCCAGTATCCGTAAAGTCCCTGTTGAACCAGCAGCGACTGGAATTGCGAGGGCGCCGGATATTGTCCTAACATCGGCCCTGACGTGTAAGGCCCCGTGCCTGCTGCCGACCCCTGGTAATAAAAGAGATCTGTCTTCGCGAAGAGGTCGACTCGATATTTCGTCATCACCTGTTGAGGGTTGAAAAGATACCCATAGACCGTTAGGCCTGGCAGCACAGGGTAAGTGACGCCATTGATTACCGAGCCATTCGGGTTGTCGGCGACCATTTGCTCGTAATAGGCGCTGATCTCGGCAGCCGTAACGGGCAGCACGGGCGGAAAGAGCAGACCGTAGGGAAGAGGGATCGGCGAGAGGTCGATGGGGCAGCCGTCCGGACCAAGCTGGTCATCCGCTCCGAGCATCAGAATGCCGGGTGGAACCACGGCGATGCTTTCGCAAGCGGTTTGGGCAAACTGGCTCAGATCGTTCTGCGAAACAATCCCGCACTCGATAAAAGGCGGCGTAGTCGGGACGCAGGGCGCCCCCGGCCACGAGGTTGCCGGAAAGCCCGTTTCCACCGCATTCGCGTCCCAGCCTTGCACCAGCTTTTCCTGGCGCGCGTAGAGCCATGCGAGCGACTGGGCAGCGTCGCCGTAAAAATCGCCGGGATAGTATTGGCTAACGGTTGGCATTTTCCTAATAAGGGTGAAGGCTGAACGGTAAAGTCTAAAGGCTAGAGGACAAAGTCCAAAACAACCCTGCTTTGTACCTTAGCCTTTAATGCTTTACCATCACTTCTTAATCCTGTACTTTACTCTTATTCTCTCCTTCATCCTTTACCCTTTATCCTTTACCCTTTTTCAGGTTCCGTATCCCCCAACACCATAAAGCGTGACGCCATACCCGCCGAGGGTTGTCACCACGTTAGCCGTTGAGGAGAAGCTCGCGATGGCGATGGCGAAGTCCGGGATCTCGACGAAGTAGTAGGGCTGCTTTTGCGCCTGCGCCAACGCTTGCGTCCAAGTTTGATTCCCTTGAATCATAAAAGCCGGAAACTGGAAAATCGAAAATCGAAAATGGCCCAGTTTCTATTTTCCATTTTCCAGTTTCTCCTCACGAAACAGCCTGACGAAACTTCAACTTAAAAGAATACTGTCCGGGCGCTTTATAGCCTGCCGTCCAACTGGTGTCCTCGAGCCAATAATTGGTGAAGGCCGGTTGGGAGGCGTCCGGGTAATAGCCGAACTGCCCACCGCCCAGGGCAAATTGCATGAACTGATTCCAGGCCTGCACATCTGCACCGACTCCCACCCACTCCATCTCCAACTCCAGGAAAGACTCGATACGTTCGAGTACTGCCTCACGCACTCCGGCGCTCGAAATGTTGTCGTGCCGGACGGCGTTGTAATCGTAAGCCGGAACCTTACGCGGGGGACGAGCGAACGCCAGCGTCACTGGGCCGGTTCCGGGATCGTAAACAATCTGTGGGTTACTCATGTGTAGTCTTCAGTTCTCAGTTATCAGTCTTCAGTTGCTACAGAAAGCCGACTCCGAAATACTGGTCATAAAGCCTCTTCTGCTCTCAGTCGTCGGTTCTTACTGAGAACTGACCACTGAGAACTGATAACTAACCTGCCGCATACGGTGACTTCTGCACCGTCGTGGCGTTCAGCGACACGCCACGCTGCACTGCCGTGTTCAGTGTGGAAGCGAGCCATTGGCCGGCTTGCGCCTCGCCGACTACCATGACGGTCAGGTTGCCGCTGGGGGGATTCAACGCCCCTGCCGCACCTGGAGCAAGGCCGTAGCTGCCGGTTTGCGGAGTGCTGCCATAACCGCCCCCCGCGGATCGGCTGGCTGCTTCGCGACTGGAGCTTGAGCTCTTTGCCGCCCGGCACTGCGGCGGCCGCTGCGCCTGCCACTCCGGCAATGGCGCCCCATTCCGCCGCCGCTTCAAAATCCGTAGTCGCAGCGGCCGCCGCATCGGGGTCTCCGAAAAAGATCGCTTGTGCGAGAAACCAGAGTCCCTGCGCCAGAGCATTGAGTGCGTTGACGCCCGCCTGCTCGGCGATAGAGGCCAAGGCGGCTTTAGCGGCCTGCTCCATCGCTTTGCCGACATTCTCGCCGTAGACAGACGCCGCGATCCCCGCCGCCGTCATGGCATCGGCGGTTGCCATGAATGCCCCGCTGGCTACCATCTGGAAATTCTGCATGGCGTTTTGAGCCGCGTTGATCGACTGTGTCGCTTCGCTCGCCCAAGTTTGCATGCTCGGCGCCAGATCGTTCACCATATCCTCGGAGACTTGCCGTGCCAAGCTATCGAACTCCTGAAGCGGGGCGACGATCTCCCGATTCAGGTTGACCATCGAATTTGACGCTGGCCCCGTCATGCGCGGCGTCCTGCCCTTGCTTTTGGATCTGTCTGTGGCCATTTTGGGTTCTCAGTTCTCAGTCATCAGTCTTCAGTTCAAAAACGTGAATTCCAAGCCTCCCCCTGGGGAGAGGGTGTCCCGCTGCCGGCGCTTTCATCAGCCGGAGCGGGACGGGTGAGGGGTGACTTCGAGAACCATCGATTCGTCCCGGTCATCCATTCTCAGTTGGCGGCTCTCACCGGCAGCCGACAACCGACAGACTCACCAAAAAACGTTCTTTGCCTTTCTGTCATCTTCGTGATCCACGTCATCTGCGGCCATCAGCGCCTGCGTGGCCGCTTCATCAATCCGCCAAAGGGCCACGGCACGGAAGAGCATCTCACTCGGTGTTTTGCCGTACATCCGGCCCATCGCTGCCGCTTCCCTCAATATGCTCCGGCTTGCCGCGACGAAAGGATTCCAGGTCCTGGCCGTTTGCCAGAACCTGGCCTCGCAGGTACTTCAGAATGAAATCCCCGTCCTCTTTAGGGAGCCAGTTGGGATCGAACTGACCTGCACCTGGCTCCAAGGAGGGCTTCGGGTCAACGAAGGCCTCCGAGAGCATCTGCCGGTCTTCGCGAACCAGTAAAAGTGTTTCCTCGGCCGTTAATTCCCTCCGCACGCCGACGCCGACCAGATCCAGCTTTTCGCGTAACTCCGCTGGCCACCCGCTGCGGCGCAACGCCCAATAGAATTTCGTAGGCCGTCGAAGCATTACTGCATAACCACTCACGGGCAGCACTACGCGCCTTGCTTCCTCGAAGGCACTCTCTTGGGCCAGCTTGCGGAAGTCAGCGGCCGTCGCGATTTCGTTTCCAGTGGTCATAGCAACCTACCGTTGACAAACCCCTGATCGTGAAAACTCCTGCCACACCAATTCGAGCGAGGAATCTCGCTCTGCTTCTCGGGTGCCCGTTCAGACCGTCAATCAGGCAACCGATGCAACTTCAGCTCTTTCTCCCGCCGCTGGGCCTCGAGCGCACGCAAGATGGCTTCCGCCGTCCCCACCGGCGTAAGTTCTTCCACCACGTCGGCCCTCTCGTGCTGCACCATCGCCAGCCCATCGAGGCCAACGAAAATACTCAGTTCCTCTACCGGGACTTTCATTGTCTCCATCCTTCTGATCCACTGTCCGGCCCCACGGCGAGGTCGGGTGACTAACTTGGTTACCCCAATGGCATCGGGGAAAGTCGAGGCCGAGTACCGTTCACCCGATCACCAGGTCAACCGATCTCCCCTCAGACTTGTCTCCAAACCATGCCCACCTGGTCCCCTGCCGGACGGCTGGAATCTGCCACACCCTTGAACTTCACCCCAAAAGTAGTTTCCTTCCCGCGCTGGAAGGGGAGTTTGACCGCCTCTGCCTGGTAAGCCTGGTAGAGATGCGAGACTACGAACTTCCCCGTCGCGTCACGGCGTGGGGAGATAACTGCGACGCCCAGCTTAAGTACAGGGATAATGCCTCCAAACGTGATCTGCTCGTAGGCCTGCGCGCCGGAAGGCTGGTTGGCGTCTGTGCCGGTCGAGAAGGTGCCTGGAGCAAAGAAGCTAATCAAGTTGGCCAAGTTCGACTGCTTGATGGTGACGTTGATCTCGTAGGCATCGGCAGTCATCACGACGTCGATGGGAGAGGCCACTTGGTCAGCTCCAATTTCTTGATACTTGGGTGTCAAGGTGGAGGTGATCGCCCCCTCCGTCGCTCCTGCAAAGTAAGCCCCGTAGGGTCCGACGAACAGCCAGGCAACTCCGCCATCGCTGATGGCTGGGCCGACAGAAGTCGGCCAGGGCGGTGCGGAGGAGCCGGAGGCGCCGGCCGCCAGGCAGAGCTCCGTGTTGTTGTTGGCGTCTTTGATCATCTGCCCGGCCATATAGGCAGTTGTCGCCGCCCAGGACCCCAGCCCGCTCGGCTGCGTCGGCGAACCGTCCGTCCCGACAACCAGCCGGTTTCCGTGTGCAGGCGCGGGCACATAAAGCCAAAGCCGGCCCGGGCCTTGATGTATTGAGGTTGGAGACAGTGTTGGTGCCATGTTCGGACTGCTTTCAGCTCTCAGCTCTAAGCTATCCGTGAGCCGCCGCCGGCCTGCTGAGAGCTGAGAGCTGACGGCTGATAGCTTCTTTCAGTTTTCTTCGATCTCCGCAACAATCGACATCGTTGCCGCCATCGCAAACCCGCTTTGGGGGGCGCGGCGAATCTCTTCAAACGTGTGGCGCTCCGCAAAGAGCCCCGTAAGTTTTCCGTTTGCCAGGCCGGGCGAAAGTGTGCCCTTCGGAAAAGGCGGCGAAGGCAAGGGAAGACTGGTAAGCAGAAAGTCGCCCGGCGTCAGTTCCCAAAGCGAATCGAGCACTGCACGCACGGCGCGCACGTAATCCTGGATGAGTTCCGCCAAGGCATTGCGGTCCTGATGCGTGACTGTAATCACGCACGTGAGCCGCATGCTCTGGTGTAAGGTAAAGTTCGCTTGTTCTTCGACCGACACCGTATCGGGAGTCAACAGAAGCGCCGGGAACTGCTGCACAGGAAGCAGCGCCAGATCGTATTCGGCGAAGGGCGCGTAACTCCCGGGCGCGCCCGATACAAAATCCAGCGCCGCCTGAATGTCCCGTTTGATTACCGCCAGGAGTTGCCGCACCACTTGCTTCGATAAGCCCGCGTTGTAGTATGAGATCCACATTTGAGTTCTTATTCTCGAATCCGGAGATCGAGAGATCGGGTGATCGTGCGACAATTTGTGATTGGCGATTGGTGATTGAAACGCCCAATCACAAATCAGAAATCACAAATCACAAATAATTCACCCCATCTCCCGATCACCGGATCTCCCGATTCTCAAAACACTTGATCCTTGCTGAAGGCTTTATTCTCACCACGATCCCGGGCCGTGGAGCGGTCCGTCTCGCCGCCTGCCGTCCCGCCGAGCGTCGGCTCGATTTCTACCGTTCGGGCAAGCTGGCTAAAGAACTTGTCGTAGAGACCTTGCTTGATCTCTGCGACTTGCCGCTCGAAAGACTTCCGCCGCTCGGAAGCATGGGCGTCCTCGCCGGCTTGCAGTGAAACGTTTCCTTGCAGCGCGTCGGCCAGGTCCGCAATAGCTCCGTCGCGATTAAGCGCTCGAAGGAAGTTCGCCTGGTCGGGCGTCAGTGCCATCGCGTCGGGATCGATGCCCCGCGCGTAAAGCGCGGAGCGGATGCGCGCCTTTCGGTCATCGATCCAGTCCTGGATCTGGGTGTCCTGAATCGAATTCGCCGCATTTCGCACGAAGCGTGGAAACGCCGTACAAACATCGTCAACAGTGCAATAGGACATAAGTCTAAAGTTTGAAGTGTAAAGGATAAAGTAAAGACCTTTGGGAGCGCGGCCATCCTTGGCCGCAGGCAATGCGGACTAGCCGCTGCGTCCCCAGCGAACGCGCCTAAAGCTGAGGCACTACCGGCCTTCAGACTTTACCCTTTACCCTTTATCCTTTCTCAGTATTCAACATAGATGTTGCACGACGTTCCCGATCCCGTCCCGACGCCGACATAGATGTTCGTGCTGTCGGCAGCCTGATACTCATAAAAGTTGTTGTTCGAACTGGGCTCGATCGATACGGTGATCGGCGTGGCGGCGTTGCCTTTGCCATCGTTCAGGCCGTGGGGAACGCTGTTGTTTCCGCCGGTCGTGAGTCCGGTCACGGTGAGTTTGGCATTCTTAACGTACGGACCGGCCAAAGTCTCTTCGATGAACTGCTCTGTCAGTGAAACGCTGACTGCCATAGAACCTCCGGTCGCGCGGAGCTCCCTTGGGGATCTCCGCGGGTCTTTGAACTGGTGTAGGAGATGTGGCTCCTACATTCGTAACGGTTGACTGCCTGCTACTTCGGATTACCCGGTGCGGTCGTCGGAGTCACGGGGAGCCCTGTCGCGCCGGCTGCCGGTGCGGGCGTCTCCACCGCGCTCAGGGCGGCCCGCGCGGCATGCTTGAATTTCAGAAAGATCTTTGCCAGCTCGTCCGCCAGCTCCACAACGCCGCGTTCAAACCGCTTTCCGTCGTGCTCGATGGGATTCAGATATCTCGATTTTCATTTTCGTTTCTCCCTGACGCCTGCGTTTCGGTCAGCATGCCGAACGCGCTGACCCGCCGGCCAGCGCTTCAAACTGGAGGCTGGGCTTCTGAAATCTCAAATCTGTAATTTGAAATTCCCGAGCG
>CAVROP010000091.1:0-16519 GCA_963722675.1 uncultured Acidobacteriota bacterium | reverse complement strand
CATCGCGAGACACTGCTGAGATTCTTCGGCCCAACGAACGGGCCTCAGAATGACGTCTCGTGGCTGATTTGCCAGGCACTAAGCACTAACCACTAGCCCCTTCTCTTGTACCTGTTGCAGCCTTGTGGTGCGAAGGCTATCATTGAGGGGATATGCCGGGAAGGAAAGAGCTGCAAACGGATTTCCTGATTGTGGGTGGCGGGATTGCCGGCACGCGGGCGGCGCTTGAACTCGCCTCAGTCGGCGCAGTACTCGCTCTCACCAAAGGCGAACTCTACGAATCCAGCACGGAGTACGCGCAAGGAGGCATCGCCGCGGCGCTGGCTGAGGATGATGAAGTGGGACTGCACCTCGAGGATACACTGCGCGCCGGCGACGGCTTGTGCAGCGAAAAAGCGGTGCAAATCCTGGTGAGCGAAGGCCCGCAGCAGATCGAGCGGTTGATCGCCTGGGGAATGCGCTTCGATCGTGAAGGAAGCAAGCTGGCCTTCACGCGTGAGGGCGCTCACAGCCGTTCGCGCGTCCTGCATGCTCAAGGTGATTCCACCGGCAGCGAAATCCTCCGCGCCTTGATGGCCAGGGCGCGCTCCCGGCGCAGCATCCGGTTCCTGCCGCATTCCTTTGCGGTTGACCTTCTGGTGGAGGATCGACGGGTCTGCGGAGTGACCTTCCTCGAGGAGAAGACTTCCACGCTCAAGACCGTGCGCGCCAAAGCGGTGCTGCTGGCGACGGGAGGATTGGGGCAGGTTTACAAGGAAACTACGAATCCCGAAGTTGCCACCGGCGACGGCGTGGCGATGGCTTATCGCGCCGGCGCGCTGTGCAGCGACATGGAGTTTGTGCAGTTTCATCCCACCGCCCTGTACGCGAAGCGAGCCCCGCGTTTCCTGCTTTCCGAGGCCCTACGCGGCGAAGGCGCTTGTTTGCGCAGCGTGCTTCTGGAACGTTTCATGCCCCGATATCACGAGGCCGGAGAATTGGCTCCGCGGGATATCGTTTCACGCGCCATCATCATGGAGATGCAAAAGACGGAAAGCGAGTGCGTCTACCTCGACATGACAGAGCTTGACGCGGGGCACGTGAAGAAGCGCTTCCCGCGGATTTATTCGACGTGCCTGAGCTACAACATCGACATCACCGCCGACCTGGTGCCCATTCGCCCTGCTGCACACTATGCCATGGGCGGAGTTGCCACCGACTTGCACGGCGCCACGACCTTGCGTGGCCTGTACGCCGCCGGTGAGGTCGCCTCGACGGGTGTCCACGGCGCCAACCGGCTGGCCAGTAATTCCCTGCTGGAAGGCTTGGTGTTTGGCGCCCGGGCTGCCCTCGCGATGATTGAGCAGCGGCGGGAATTCAAGCCGCCCTCGCCGTGCAAGGTTCCCAACACTCACCCGGGCCATGCTGTGCCACGGCACGAGTCGAAGGTCGGCGAGGCCGAACCGATGCGAGTTTCTCCGCAAGAATGCGTGGACGACGTCCGTTCTCTTCTGTGGCATAACGTGGGCATCATCCGCAACGGCAGGGAAACTTGCGATGCCTTACGGCGGCTCAACTCGCTTCTACCGGTCTGCCAGTCCGACTCCTCCAGCAAATTTCACGAGGCTCGCAACATTCTGGAAGTCGGCAGGATCATCACGCAATGCGCGCTGGCCCGGCGGGAGAGTCGCGGGGCCCACTATCGCTCAGATTTCCCCTTGAAAGACGAAGCCGCACCCGCCAAACATTCGTTCGCTTCCAAGGACGCCCCGGTTTTCTTCGCGTAGAGAGTCTTCAGTTATCAGTTTTCAGTGGTCAGTCCCATGCCGACACCGTTGGCCCCGCCGTTGTGGTGCGGGCGTCCCGCCCGCACCACACGCTGCGTATGAGAGTAAGCTGGAAAGAGCGGCCTAGTGCTTCTGTGAGGATTTATCCAATTCCACGAGTGAAGCGGCGACGACTCGGCCCACGATGGTCAAGCTCAAGGGGCTGCAATGATCGAGTGTGTCCTGGGCGGTGTGCCAGTAGCTCCCGTTGGGTCCGTAATCAAGATCGATCAGGTCGAGAGCTGAGACGCCTGCGTTTACGAACGGGATGTGGTCATCCGCGACCGCGTCCTGGCTGCCTACGAAGTACTTGGAGTAGCCGAGGCGCTGGGCGGTCCTGAAAACCAGATCCGCCAGCCAGGGAGTCGAGTTCGATTCCCGGGGTATGCGGAGCTGCGCATCGCCGACCATATCCACCAGGATCAGGGCCTTGATGCGGCTCAGTTCCCCGTTCCCTGAGAGCTTCTCGACCAGGTGGCGGCTTCCGTAAGTGTTATCTGGGTCGGCCCACTGAGGCCGGACCGCCTCTTCCCCGTCAAAAAAGACCAGCCAGTAATTCAACGTGTGCTTTTGACCGTTCAGGACGCGAGCCAGTTCCACCAGGAGCGCGGCGCTGGAGCCGCCGTCGTTGGCTCCCACGAAGCGGAACTCGTCGAATCGCTTGGTATCGTAGTGGCCGGCCACGATCACCGTCTCGCGACCCGTGCCGGGAAACCTGGCGATGAGGTTGGCCATTGGAATTGGCCCGATGGGGGTTGACGCTGTGAAGGAATCCTCTTCCACCTCGGCCCCTGCGTCTCGAAGCTCATGAATGAGCCATTCACGCGCTTTGAGCAGAGCCGGGGAGCCGGAAGGCCTGGGGCCGAAGGAAACAAGGTGTTTAAGATCTTCGAAGGCGTGTCCGCCGTTGAAGCCCGCCGGGTCGGCCGGTGTCAACGGCAAGGCGAAACCGAGGCACACGCATGCCGCGACCAGGGCCAGGAAAGACCGCCGTGCCGTACGTTTAAGCCTCAGCACGTTGTTTCTTCCGTTTCCTGCGCAAATAGACAAGCCAGGAAAGCCCGATGCTGACGATATAGAGCCCCACCATGGGAATCCAAAGCATAAACAGCGTGGCAAAGTCGGGAGTGGGTGCGATGGCAGCGGCGGCGACGGCCGTCAGGAGCACTGCGTATCTCAGTTGTTTCAGGAGGAACTTGGGAGTGACAATCCCAAAGACCGAGAGGATGAGAATAATGACTGGAAGCTCAAAGACCACACCGACGCCAACGATGATGGTCATCGCGATACTCCAATACTCGTTGATGGTCACCATCGGTTGGAAGTCGTGGCCGAAGTTCAGCAGGAAGTGTAGACACGGGGGGAATGCCAGCTTGTAAGCAAAGAACCCGCCGGAGATGAACAATCCGCTCGTCAGCCCGACGAACGGCCACACATAGCGTTTTTCATGCCGGTACAGACCCGGAGAAATGAATAGCCATAGCTGGTAGAGAACGTAAGGCGAGGCCACAAACAGTCCCGCCATGGCGGAGATTTTGAGGTAGAGATTAAAGGGGTCGATCGGATTCGTGTAGACCAGCTTGTCCGGCATGTGCAGGGCGCGCAGAGTGTCGGTGAGGGGTTTGGCCAAGTAACCGTAAATCTTTTCGTGAAAGTAAAAGCAGACACAGAATCCGACGACAATCGAGAGGACAGAACGAACCAGCCGCTTGCGGAGTTCCTCGAGGTGCTCGAGGAACGACATCTGCTTGCCGCTCAGTTCTTCGTCCTCAGGATCACTGTTCGGGTTCTTTGGGGGTGGGTTCTGGATCGTTGTGGCCATACTTTGGGCTTGAGTCGGCTGGGCTCTCCTGGGGTCGGTCCAGGTTCTTGATTTCCTCTTCCAGCGAGAACTTCAGCTCGTTGGACGCGCGTCGTAACTCGCCCAAACCCTTTCCCAGGGTGCGCGCAATCTGCGGGAGTTTCTTGGGCCCAAACAGTAGGAAAGCAATGAACAAAATGAACGCGATTTCCGGAAATGCACCACCAAACAAGGTCAACCTCTCATGCACATAATAGGTGAGGGCCGAGGGGATGTCAAGCAGGATTCAGGCGCAGGATTCAGGCGCGTAACCTACGCGACTTCTTTGGATTTGCGCTGGCGACGCACTGGGGGCGGCGGCGCAGCGGGAAGTTCTTTGATGCCTGCCCTTTCGCGCAGGGTTTTAGTAAGTTGCTGGGGGGTTTTGATTTTGCCGTCCAGTTGATCCATGAATACGCTCTCAATGATCTGGTCGAACTTGGGCCCAGGCTTGAATCCCAAGGATTGCAATTCCGATTGCGGCAGGTTGGCCCGCATGGGCAGGTATTTGGTAAGGTAATTCTTCACCCGGGACTGAACCTTGGCTTGGGGGCAGTAAACCAGCAGGTAGAGCAGGAGGTTGCGCGACTCCTTCGACAGCAGGTTATAAACCTGGTGCGGCAGAGCAGCTTTCGAGCCCGCGAGCACGCGGCTCAGCTTCTTGGCGTCGTGCTCCAGGCTGAGGACTTCCTTGATCACTTTTCCGACTCGCAAGACTTTCTTCGCCATTCTCTGTTTTTCACTGCTACCCAGCTTCTCGACCAGGGAAAGGAAATTGACCAGATAGGGATCGACTCCCTGAGCGATCCCCGCCGCCGAACGGCATTTCGAGAAGTGATCGTAGGTGATGCGTAACGACGCCAGTTTCTTGTCCAGCCCTCCCAGGAGTTTCCGCTCGGCGAGCATCTTCAGAATACGGGAGGGGTCAGCCTCTTGCAGAATGGCACGCAACTCGCGACCTTGTTGCTCCGGCGTCAGCCGCTCCCAGGCATGATTCTCGAGGGCTGTCTCGAGATAGTTCTTGGTTCGCTCCTCGATCGTAAAATCCAGCCGCAGGCCGAGCCGCAGAATACGGTAGATGCGCACGGGGTCCTCAGAGAAGCTGCGCGGATGTAAGACCCGGAGCTCATGACGTTCGATGTCCCCGGCGCCGTTCGTGGGGTCGAGAAGCAATCCCCGGGAGTTGGGATGCAGCGAAATGGCCATGGCATTGATTGAGAAGTCACGTCGCCGCAGGTCTTCAAAAATGGTGGCCGGCCGGGACTCCGCGCGCTGGCCCGGCCTCGAGACCAGCTCCTCCCGACACTGGCCCAACTCCACCCGCACTCCATTCGAAAACCAAAGTTCGAGCGCCCCGGCATGCGAATCGAACTCCTGATACTCCAGCGTCAAAGGCCTGGCACTCCTCGAACTGACGCGGGTTGCGAGGCCCGTCACGGGCGAGGAGTCTTTCGACTCCAGGCGGCGAACAAGCTTGAGGGGATCGCCTTCCACGGCGAAATCCAAATCACGTACGACCTGCTGGCCGTAAGTCAGATCTCGGACCGCGCCTCCCACCAGATACAAGTTGAATCCTTGCTCGAAGGCCGCGCGGCTGATCAGGCTCAGCACGCCGTCTTGCTCTGGCGAGAGCTTGCTTTCCATTAGGAAGTTATAGTCGCTCATGGGTATACGGCGTCCGTTTCGTTGAAAACCCAGGGGCCTGAAGCTCAGGCTCGAGGATGGTGGCTCTGATAAACCTGCTTCAACCTTTGCTTCAAAACGTGCGTATAGACTTGCGTGGTCGAAATATCACTGTGCCCGAGCATAAGCTGGATCGAGCGCAAATCGGCTCCCCGCTCGAGAAGATGCGTGGCAAAAGAGTGCCGGACCATATGCGGCGTCAAGGGAGTCGAAATGCCTGCCTGACGCCCGTAGCCTCCCAGGATCTTCCAAAACCCCACGCGCGTCAGGGGCTTTCCCTGGCGATTGAGAAACAGAAACGGCTCGCTCCCGGTCTTGCACAAGCTCGAGCGGCCGCCTTGCCGGTAGGCTTCCACGGCTCGCAGAGCTGACTTGCCTACCGGAATCAGCCTCTCCTTGTTTCCTTTTCCCAGGCAGCGAATCACACCCAAATCCGGTTCAAGATCGGCGCAGCGCACCTGCACCAACTCGGAAACCCTCATGCCGGTGGCGTATAAAACCTCCAGCATCGCTTTGTCGCGGAGGCCTAGAGGCGTGGAAACATCGGGTCTTGCCAGAAGCGATTCAACCTCGCCGGCGCTGAGATACCTCGGCAGCCTTTGTCCCAGTCTGGGCGCATCGACATCCGACGTTGGATCAACTTTGATCCTGCCTTCTTCCGCCAGGAATCCGAATAAATTTCGAAGCGAAATCAAATGACGAGCCGCACTTTGCGCGCTCATGCCCCGCTCATAAAGGGCGGCCAGAAAGGCACGGACATCATCACGCACGGCGTCCGCAACAGTCTTCCCGCGGCCAGCCAGGAAGCCGCAAAACTGCAGCAGGTCCCGCCGGTAATTCGAAATACTGTTGGCGGCAAGGCCCTTCTCGACACGGGCATAGTCAAGATAGTCCGTAACCTCGGGCAAGCCGGGCACAGTACCACCTAAGCGGTTAATTTTCAATAGATTATGAGCTTTCTTCAAGCGTCTCTACTCCGACTGTGCGCCGGGTAGTGCCCAAATCTGACTTGCAGCGCCCCGACCGGTCGGGGCGCTGTTTTAGAATTCTGACACTACTTTGCGCCGAAAGACCTTGACAGGCTTAGCTCCGACCCTATACTAGCACAAGCGGTTAGCCGTGGCCAAGCTGCATTTCAGCGCAGCGGATTCCTCACGGACCGCCCCTTAAGTGACCGACAAACCCAAATCGACCTACAAGAAAGTGGTAGTCCGTAGACTCGATCATGAACTAATCAAAGGCTTTGTTGACAGCTCGAGCTATCTGAAGCCCAACGCCATCGAGATGCTGGACCGCGAAGGCCGGGCTCTGACCGTTTCTCTGGCGGAGATTAAGGGCGTTTTTTTCGTGCGAGAATTCGACGGCAATGCCCAGCGGTCCGAACGTAAGCTCTTCCAGAGCCGTCCCCGCATGGCAGGCCTTTGGGTTCAAATGACCTTCAAAGATCAAGAAATACTTGAAGGACTTCTTCCGGGCAACTTGATCGAATTTAGCCCGGAAGGATTTCTGCTTACGCCCGCAGATCTTTACTCCAATAACCTCAAAATCTTCGTTCCTCGCAGTGCATTGAGCGATATCACTGTCCTCGGAGTGATACCTGATCGGCGCGTGAGGGAGCTTTCGCAAAGAAGGGGTGTGCGGGCGCGCGAGACGGCAGCTTCTGATCGCCAGATCGGTCTTTTCCCTGCCCTGGAAGAGAAAAAGCTGTAGCTGCCCATTACCGCGTCCTTGCTTCCTCAAGCCGGAGTCCACAGCACTCTTTCTCTTTGTGAATAGTGAGTTCTCTCTTGGGGAGAGGGCCGTTCGTCGTCCGATAACGTGGAGGCCGTGGAGAAAACTACAGGGAATTCGGGGCGCGATCTGCGCTTGCGGACTTCAGCGAGGTTACTCGGCGGGCTTTGAGTTGGCCGCGGTCTCGGCAGGCCCCACCGGGGGAAGCAGCAGCTTCTGATGGATGGCGTAAAGCACCAGTTCCAGCCGGTCCGAAACTCCCACTTTGTCGTAGATGGATCTCAGGTGGTTTTTGACCGTCTGTTCGGTGATGTTCAGATGCTCGGCAATTTCGCGGTTTCGCCACCCTTGCATCAGGTAGCTGATGATAGTCTTCTCACGTTGCGTCAAGGTGTCGACAGGGCGCAAGGGCGCGGCGGCGCTAGTCTCGACGAACTTCGCCATGGTGGCCACCTGCTTGTGCGGCAGCCAAACCTCGTCGTCCCACACCACCTTGCGCGCACACCGGACGAACAACGACGGTTCAACCGATTTCAGGATGATTCCCGAAGCGCCCAACTGGACGTACCGAATGCCCTGCTCTTCGCTCGGTACCGCAGAGAAGGTGACCACAATTTTGCACTTGGGAGCCTGTTCGCGAAGCTCTGAAAACAGATTGCCGCCTGCTTCCGTTACAATTTCCGATTGCACGAAGAGCAAATGCGGACGTAAGGATTTGGTTAGTTCGAGGACTTGCGACGGGCTGTGGGCTTGCGCGACGACACGCACGTCGTCCTCAACCGCGAAGAGTTCTTTCAACCCAAACCTGAAGATACCTTCACGGTCTGCTATGAGGACTCGGATCTTCTTCTTCGCGCTCTTGCGCAAGCTCATCCGGAATCACGTCCCAGCGCTACTGGTTCGTTCGTCCTACCTGCCTCTCGCCGTGGGCTGGCGCCGAGGTCATCGATTGATTTTTGGAAATTCGCTTCCATTGAACCGCGCCGTGCCTGAAGGCCGACCAGGCTGGAATCCGGCACCCTGGGTTCAGACAGCGTCCAACGGCTTAGGTGCGAGCGGGCCTGAATTCGTACTCGTCAATCGTCGCCCCCATTCCCCTTGCTTCGCCGGAGCCATTCCAACGGATGACCCGGCCGTTGCAGAGCAATTCGACGGGGACGGGGGTGATGTTCTCAGGCAGGAGCACTCTCACCGTCACCGTGGTCTTGCAAGGAGGGCGAACGGGAATACACGTGAACAACCCATTCCCACTGATGTTCTCGGTCTTTCCCGCCACGCGACGAGTGCGGCCCCCACGACTCTTCCAGTGCACTTCGACTGGCAACACAACCGGAATTCGTATCCCGGAGCGCTGATTTTCACTCATAGAATCTCCCGGAACAGAACCAGATTCCCACAAAAGGTTATCTCGTTTCTGCCATCGTGGCAAGAGGAAAGTCCCGAAAATTCTGCAAAATCGGGGGGATGATTAGAACCCCAAGACTAAGTGACATATTGCCTAATCTGCCCACCGCTGCTAACCTTGCCTGCATCGTCTGAGCGTATCACTCGGTGACGGCGATGGGAAGGAGAAAACGATGAAACTCGGTGAAATTGCGGCACGGCTTCAATGCCGGCTGGAGGGTCCTGAAGAACTCGAAATCGCTGGCGTGGCGGGCATGGACGAAGCCGGGCCCAGTGAGCTGACTTTCCTAGCCAATCCCAAGTACCTTCGCAAGCTCGCGACCACCCGCGCGGGCGCCATCATTGCCAATCCGGGCGAGGACCTGGGGGGCCGGCCGGCGCTGCGCTCGGCGAATCCGTACCTGGCTTTTGCCAAGGCCTTGGAGCTTTTCCACGCTCCCCACCGGCCTCCCGCGGGTATTCACCCCACCGCCGTCGTCTCGCCGGACGTCAAACTTGGGCGGAATCCCTCCGTGGGGCCCTACGTGGTGATCGAAGAACGCGTCGAGATCGGCGATGATTGCGTGCTGAAGAGCCACGTGGTGGTTTATCGCGGTGCTAAAATCGGGCATCGCTTCTTCGCTCATTCCCACGCCGTTGTGCGCGAATTCGTTCGCATCGGCGACGACGTCATCTTGCAGAATGGCGCGGCCATCGGAACGGATGGCTATGGCTTCGCCCGCCAGGACGATGGCTCCTATTACAAGATCATGCAGACGGGCACCACCGTGATCGAGGATGGCGTCGAGATTCAAGCTTACGCGTGTGTCGACCGGGCCGCGGTGGGAGAAACGCGCGTGCACCGCGGCGTCAAGATCGACAATCTCGCGCAAGTCGGTCACGGCTGCGAAATTGGCGACAATTCCCTTCTCTGCGGCCAAGTGGGCCTTGCCGGTACAACCAAAGTGGGCCGGAACGTTATCCTCACCGGCCAGGTTGGCATCGCGGGCCACGTGACGATCGGCGATGGTGTCATCGTCTCCGCCCAGTCCGGGATTCATAGCGACGTCGAGCCGGGCCGCATGATGTCCGGTTCGCCCGCCATTGACCACGCCCAGTGGATGAAATGCGTCGCGGCCTACGCGCGCCTTCCCCAGATGTTCGCGACTTATCGCAAAGTTCGAGAGTTGCTCGAGAAGTCCAGCCACGCTGGATAGCGTTTCCGGGGCGTTGTGCGCGGCTACTCAGTGGTTGCCCCGCGGGGCTGAGCAATTTACCGCCCGCGGAGCATTAACGCTGCGTGGCGGTGTTGGCGGATGGAATGACACCCGTGCCCGTCAGCGAAATCGACTGCGGGCTGTTGGTTGTGTACTCAGTGAGAGTCAGCGCGCCGTCAACCCATCCGGAAGAGACGGGCCGGAAGTTGACCTTCACTGTACAACTCCCCTTGGGGGGAACGGAAGGGAAGCAGTTGTTGCTCTGCGTCCAGCCGTCCGAGATCTTCAGGCCGGTAAAGGTCAGAGCGAGGGCGCCGGTATTGGTAAAGGTCACAGTCTGCGAGGCGCTCGCGGTCCCAACCGATTGCTCGCCAAAGCTCAGCTTCGACGGCGATATATCGGGCGCGGTGAGAACCCCAATTCCGTCCACTTTGAACACATAAGGGGGGCCGGCGGCGTTGCTGCTGACGGTGATCGTGCCTATGAGAGGTCCGGTGGCCGCCGGACTGAAGGTTACTTGGACCGTGCAGTGTCTCCCCACGGGCACCGAGGGCCGGCAGTCATCCGTCTCAGCGAAGTTTGCCGTGGCTTGAATGTTTTTAATCGCAAGCTCGATCTTACCGGTGTTCTGAAGGTGAATAGGTTGGGCGTCGCTGCGAGTTCCTACCTCTTGATCACCAAAAGATAAAGTGCTGGCGTCGTCCGAACCGGCCGGAGCTTGCGCAAGGGCTTTGCCGGCGCTGCCACCGGGCAGGGCGAACATGAGAAAGACCGCCCAGGTACGCCGTCCTGAAAGGACAAGGCACACGCCGCTACCCGTGCCGCTACAACCCATAATCACCTCGTGCCCTGATGTGAGGAATGTCTTACTCAGCATCACCCACGTTGTGGGCAATGTCAAGGTGAAGGCCAATTTGACTGGTAGCGCCGACCTTCAGGTCGGCATCGATAGTGCTGACCTGAAGGTCAGCGCTACTCGTCATTCCTCTCTCGGCCATTCGTCCTTGGCCAGGTCAGTGAGGATGGCCTGACGAACGCGCTCGATAATGATATCCCGATCCTCAACGGTAAGACCCTCGGTCGAGACACTATCGTGGAAAGTGATGCGGACGCGTCCCGGCCGCATCACGAACTTGCCTTTAAGCATGATTTTGCTGCTTCCGGAAACCGAGATAGGAACAATGGGCGCGCCGGCCTTAAGAGCCATGAAGAAGACACCCTTCTTGAATTTCTGAAGCCGGCCGTCGGGACTGCGGGTACCCTCCGGGTAAACCAGGAACGACCTTCCTGCCTTCAGCGCGAGCACGCCCCTATCCACAGCGTCGAGCGCCTGTCCCCGGTTCTTCCTGTCGACGCGGATGAAGCCCACCAACCTCATGGCGATGCCCATAATCGGGACGCGGAAGAACTCCTTCTTTACCATCACCAGCACTCTCGGCAAGACGGCCAGCAGGGCGGGAGGATCGCAGTTGCTTTGGTGATTGGCCATAAATACGACCGGCCGCCCGCGAGGAATCCGGTCGCGCCCCTGCACCTCCAGTTGTACGCCCGCCAGCCAGAGAGCCAGTCGCGCGCCCCGCACGCCGGTTCTGTAGACGGGTTCTCCGTCGCCGCTGAGCAGGCTATAAATCAGCACCGGCGGCCCGAGGACCAAGACGTAAGCGAAGGTAATAAAAGTGACGAGGAAGGCGCGAACCATAGCAATTATAAATGGTAAATTATAAATTGTAAATTACTATTATAGCCATCTTGATTCTGGTTTATCCCTAGTAGAGTAATGCTATTAAAGTATAATATACAGCCTTCAGAATTTACAATTTATAGTTCACCCTTCACTATTCACCGTTGGTCTTGCCGCGCAGCCAACCTTCCCGGATTCGGACCTGTTCAGCCGAAGGGTTCGAGATCTCCTGCACGCGGAAAGTGGTTCCGGCAGTGGCTTCCAGGCGATATTCAATCTCCCGGGGGGAGCCATCGCGCCGCACCTCGAACTTGATCCCTTCACCCGGCTTGAGTTGGGAAAGCAAGTCGGCGGGCGAGCCGTGCAAAGGCTGGCCATTCATTTTCTGGAGGATGTCGCCTTGCGCCAGTCCCACCTGTGTCGCGGCGCTGCGCCTTTCGACGTAATCCACTCGAACTTCCCCCGTCGAATTCACGCTGGCCGTGAATCCCAGGCGGGCCGAGCCGGGACCTTGACTCTCCAATTCCAGGCCGGCGTAGCCCAGGTAAGCCGGGTAGTCCAGTTCGCGCGTGCCCCTGACGTAGTCTGCAAAAAACGCCTCCAATCCCGAATACCCCGGGGCAACCTCCGCCATCACGCGCTGCAAGTCAGAATCGGTGTAGAAGCGGCCACGGCGGGCGAATTCTTCGTTCAGCCGGCGCATCACATCATCCAGCCCGGCGGCGTTGCCGGTGGCGTGACGGATCGCCAGGTCGAGCAGGAAACCCAGCAATTCACCCTTGTTGTAATAGGAGATGCTGCGCTCGGGACGGAAGTAGTCGCTATATTTCTCGAACCAGGCCTCCAGGCCGGACTCCTCGGCGCTTTGGAAGAAACGGGCGGGCCGGGATTGGAGTTCGGTAATCTGATAGGCCAGGTGGGCGTAAAAAGTCTTGCGTGAGATCAACCCCGCCCGCAACAAGGCCAGTTCGCCATAGGTGCTGGTCAGTCCTTCGCAAAACCACAGGTCGCGGGTGTCGTTGCCGTGCACGTAGTCGATGGGCTCGAGCAGTTGCGGCCGGAGGCGCTTCACGTTCCACAAGTGGAAAAACTCGTGCGCCGCGACGCTCTCCACATTCTCCCAGCGCTCGCGGACTTCTCTCGCCCGCACCGTAATCGCCGTGCCGTTGCGGTGCTCCATGCCGCCGCCACCGGGCGCGTCTTCCGGAAAGTGGAAGATAAAAGTGTAGCGGGAAAAGGGCACGTCGCGCATCAGTGCGGTTTCAGTGGCCGTGATCTTGCCCAGTGAGGCCAGCAGGCGCTCGGAAGAATAATCCTTGGGGTCCGCGTGTACGATGACGCGGTAAGTGGCTCCGCCTTGGCTGTAGCTGTATTCCTGGAACTGGCCGGCTTCCGCCGGGCTGTCGATCAGCAGGTCGTAATTCGGCGCGGAAAATCCGTTGGCGTCCTCTTCCAGTAGGCTTGCCGCCTTCCACCCCTCGGGCAGAAGCAGCTTGACGAGCACAGCTCGTTCGCGCTCCTTGGGCAGATAGAAAAGCATGGTGGCGAAATTGAGAAAAGCGTGCGTGCCATCGACATCGCTTGAAAACGGCGTCGGCCCCGACACATAGGCGCTGTAGTGCACCGTAAGCCTGGCGCAGGATTTGGACTCCGAGCGCCAGGTGTCGAGGTTGACTCGCGCCAGCGTTGCCGCGCGCCCGTCGCATTCCGCAGTCACGCCACTGACGGTACGCGCGAAGTCGCGAATCTGGTAGAGGTTGTTCCAGGCAGGGATCTGGAACTCCGTGGCAGGCGAGGCCCCGGAGACTGTCATCTCAATTTCCACCTGGTGCGAGGCGGGGTTACGCAAATCGAGGTGGTACTGGATCGGGTCCGACCCGCCCAACGCGGAGGCCGCGAGCAGGAGAAGCGCAACAAGACCGGCGAGGACCTGGGGATTGACGATTGACGATGGTCGATTGACGATCGCTGGAGCGCCCGCCGCGCTGATCCTCATCCTATTTCGCATTATTGCAGTCTGTATCGGAATCCTGGCCTCTGCATCTTCCAGAAAAGTCTTGCCGTCCGCTTCCGGGCTTTCTAATATAACATCTTGTGGGTCAGGGACAAGCAAACAAGCTGTTGAAGGCGGATATGCACTGTCACAGCCTTCACTCGGGGCGGGTCAAGCACCTCCGCTTCCTGCGCGCCAGGGATTGCTATTCCCGGCCCCTGGATGTCTATGCGACGGCCAAGCATCGCGGCATGGACTTCGTCACCATCACCGACCACGATTCTATCGACGGCTGCCTGGAATTGCTCGACCGCCTGGGCGAACGCGAGGATTTCATCACCGGCGAAGAGGTCAGCGCCACTTTTCCGGAATTCAACCACATCGTTCATATCGGAGTTTACGGGTTGGACGAGGCGCAGCATCGGGAAATCCAGCGTCTGCGCTCCAACGCCGAAGAACTCGTTCTTTATCTCCGCCAACAACACCTGCTATTTGACCTGAACCACTTTTTCCACGACTTTGCGGACTTGGCGCGCGTGCAGGGTTTCACCGAGCAAATGTCGGAACTGTTTGACGTGTTCGAAGTCCGAAACGGCACCCAGGAGCGCGACCACAACACTTTAATCTGCCGCCTGGTGGAGAGCCTCAGGCAGGGCGGGCGGACCGTGGGGATTATCGGCGGCAGCGACTCGCATACGCTGCGCCGCCTGGGGCGGACTTACACGGCTTGCCCCGCTGCCAATCGCCAGGAATTCTTGCAGGCCATCCGCAGCGGCCGCAGCCAGGTCTGCGGCGCGCATTCCAACCATCTTTCGCTGGCGGCCGACATTTACGGCGTGGTGCTGCGCTACTACCCCGCCGTCTTTGGCATCGGGAACGGAGAACTTCCCGCGGGCATCCGGGTGAGGAATATCTTCCTCAGCATTCTGGCCGCGCCTTTTCTGTTTCTTCCCTACGTTACCGCCGCGCGTCATAGCTCCATCGAGCACGCCCGTGTCAGCCGCTACGCGCGCGTGCTGAGCAATCAGGGAGCTTCGTCACCAGTGGTCTGCGAATCAGAGTAATGGAATCGCAGTCTGCACTCGTGCCTGCCATGCAATTAGGGAGTCTGATGGAAACCGCTCATCTGCTTCGTTCGCCGAAAAACGCCCGGCGGCTGCTCGCCGCCCTGAGGCCAGCACAAGGCCGCAGAGGAAAGCCCGAATCTATCGAGAAACTCCGCAAGGAGATGGGGCTCCCGGGATCCGGCAAGCAAGGCAGGAGGCGCATGCCGTAACCGGAAGGTTTATCGATTCCCTTCAAGCGCGCTGACGAGGGGCTGAGCTGAAGCCGGCGGCCTCTCACACCGCCACGACCCACCCGACTCCGATCCCCGCGACAGTCCTAAGCCGATCGATCAATTGTCCGGCGTGATGCTGGATGTGCCGGATGTTGTAGAGTTGCAGTTCCAGCTTGGTGAACGGAAGCCAGTAGAAACCGGAGGGCGCGTCGAAATCCAGGCCCGGCACTTTGGCGTCAATCTCTTGCCGGCAAACCTCGAAGTACTCGAGGACTTCCTCCGTGCAGTAAGGCTCGCCAATCTTGGGCTCGTCGTGGGGCGGCCAGGGAAGGCGGCCCAGCCATTGGTAGTTCTCGCGATGCTTTTCCCATGGGGTGAAGGCTTCGAAGGAATTCTGCAGATACATGTGGGTGCAATAAAGCCCGTGGTAAGCGATGTGCCAGAATTTGTTCGGATACTCGGGAGCAATCCAGAGTGATTCCGGACACTTGGTGATTGCTTCCTTCAGCATCGCCATCGAAGCGCGATATTGTTTGGTGAGTATTTCGTGCACGTTTGTTTCTGACATGACGATTCTCCTTAAGGAAATCACCACCGAGGCACGGCGCGGCAAAGCCGCAACCAAATGCAGATTCTTCGCTTCGCTCAGAAAGACAAGTCAGCGCTTCGCTCAGAATGACATGTCATCCTGAGCGAAGCGAAGGATCTGCCTTTCTTCGCGAGCCGCCCCTAGGCGTCAATGGTGAATCTCACTCCGTACGGCGCGGCCGGAAGAACCACTGATAGGCGAGCATTCCAGCCGCCAGCGTCAGCAATCCGAAGCCGGACTCCTTCGGCCGCAGCGCCATCGTGTAGCAGAGCATCCAGGCGCTGGCGCCGACAAAGACCGCGGGGACCAGCGGATATCCCCAGCTTGCCGCCCCCAGCCGTTTCCAACCCGGCCGCTTGCGCAGGCGCACCATGCCCACCACCGCCAAGGCAGCAAACAGAACCAGTGCGAAGCCGATGTAGTAGAGCAGGCTCTCGAAGCTTCCCGTGAGGATCATCAGGGCAGTGGCCAGAGACTGCCAGAGAATGGCCTGGATCGGCGTTCCCCAGCGCGCATGGACGCGCGCGGCCCCGGAAAAAAAACAGCCGTCCTGCGCCATGGCGTAATAAACGCGCGGCCCCACGATCATCATGGCGCTCACCGTGGAAAGCAACCCCACCGACATCACGGCGCTGAAGAAGTCTCCTCCCTTCCCTCCGAACAGCGCCGCCGCTGCCGCCGCGCCGATGCGCTCCACGCCCTTCATGGCTTCCAGAGGCAGGGCATAGATGAACGCGACATTCAAGGCTAAATAGAACGTCGCCACAATCAAAGTTCCGGCCACCAGGGAAGCGGGCAGCGTGCGCTCCGGCGACTTCATCTCCTCCGCCACGTAAGCTGCGGCGTTCCAGCCGCTGTAGGCGAACATCACGAAGATGAGTGAAACCGCGAATTGCGCGCCCAGACTGTGGTGGGAGGTCCGGACTGCCTGCGCCGAGAAATGGGAGGCGCTTCCCTTCCCCAGCAGGAAGGCAAGCGCCAGGAAAGCGCCCAGGATTCCGATCTTCAACCCGGTAAGAAGGTTCTGGACTTTGCCCGCGAAACGCACCCCAACGATATTGACAACCGCGAATACCGCAACCACACCGATCGCCAGCAGGTTCCCGTTGCCGGTGTGAATCCACTTCGAGGAAAGCGTCAATCCCGTTGCCGAGCTTGGCGAGAGCGCGGGGTAGAAGTGCGCCAGATACTCAGAAAAGAGCAGGGCTGCGGCGGCGATGGGCGCCGCAAAACCCGCGAAGAACGAAATCCAGCCGCTCAGGAATCCCCACGCCGGTCCCCAAGCCTCGCGCAGATAAACGTACTCGCCGCCCGATCG
>CAVROP010000090.1:0-71558 GCA_963722675.1 uncultured Acidobacteriota bacterium | reverse complement strand
GACGAACTCCGCGACCTGAGCCAGAACAGCAAACAGTTGCTGGCCCAAATCGAAGCCCGTGAACGCGAACGCACCGGCATTGCTTCTTTCGAAGGTCCGCTTCAACAGCATCTTCGGCTATTACATCGAAGTCTCGAAACCCAATCTGCGACCTTGCTCCTGCGGATTACGAACGCAAGCAGACGTTGGTGAATGCCGAACGGTTTACCACGCAGGAGTTGAAGGAACTGGAAGCGAAGATCCTTGACGCGGAGGAGCAGAAGCCACATCCTCGAGTGCGACCTGTTCCTCGCCACCCGGCGCCAGGTGGCGAATGAGGCGCGGCGCATCCGACAGACAGCGCGCTGGCGGAACTGGATGTCCTGGCCTGCTTCGCCCACCTTGCCGCGGAGCGCCACTACCAACGTCCCGAGTTTTCCGCAGGATGGCGAGCTGGTCATCCAGCGCGGACGCCACCCCGTCGTCGAGCCAACTCAACGAGGAAGGCCAATCCGGCAAGTTCATTCCCAATGATCTCTACATGAATGGCGGCACCGACCTGATCCTGATCATCACGGGGCCGAACATGGGGGGAAAGTCAACTTACCTTCGCCAAGCGGCCCTGATCGCCCTGGTGGCGCAGATGGGGAGCTTTGTGCCCGCCACGCGCGCCCAGCTTCCCATTTTCGACCGCATCTTCACTCGCATCGGAGCCTCGGATAACCTGGCGCGGGGACGCTCCACGTTTATGGTGGAGATGACGGAGGCGGCAGGCCATCCTCAACACCGCAACGCCCCGCAGCCTCGTCTTGTTGGACGAGGTGGGCCGGGGCACCGCCACCTTCGACGGCCTGGCGATTGCCTGGGCCGTGGTCGAGCACCTCCAGACGCACACTCGGGCCAAGACCCTCTTCGCCACTCACTACCACGAGCTCACCGAGCTGGCCGACCTTCTTCCCGGCGTCCGCAATTACCACGTCTCGGTGCGGGAATCGGGAACCAACATCGTCTTTCTGCGGAAGGTGGAACAGGGAAGCGCCGACAAGAGCTACGGCATCGAGGTCGCTCGCCTGGCTGGCCTGCCCGGCAAGGTGATCGCGCGCGCGCGCGAAATCCTCACTCGCCACGAACAGACCGAGCACTCCCTGAGCGAGCGCTTGACCGCCAGGCCGGACGAGGCGAAAGCCGGCCCCGTGCAGCTTACCATTTTCACACCCTTGAACGCTGACGTAGTGAACGCCATCGAAAATGCCGACCTCGATAACCTGAGACCGATTGAGGCCTTGAATTTATTGGCGGAGCTGAAGAAGCAGATTCAGTCCTGATACGGACTTGTCGTGAAAATACCCTCGCCCCCTTGGGGGAGAGGATGGCCCGCGACGGCGCTCTCATCAGCCGCCGCGGGCCGGGTGAGGGGTCCGTTGCACGAGAACGATCTCGGCCAATTGCTGTTCCTGAAACTAAACGAACTGCGCTGGGGGTCCACCCTTGAGCACACCCTGCGCCGTTTGCACCCAGGTGGTGTGCTTGTCGATGCGCCGCTTCCCAGCGCGGCCGAGAACCTTCGCGACCTCCTATCCAAGGTGGCCGGCTCGATCCCGAGCGTTCCCTTCCTCGCCATCAGAGAAGAAGGCGGAGTCATGGATCCGCTGCAAGCCTTCCTGCCTCCACTCCCCTCGCCCCGCGCCGCCGCCGCGAGAGGCCTTGCGGCGGTCGAACGCCTGGGTGAACTTGTGGGTGCTGCCCTCAAACTTCTCGGTTTCAACACCGACTTCGCTCCTTTGCTCGATCTGGCGTCGCCCAATCTGATTCCGGGCAGGGGCGCGCCATGGCGTGCCCCTACAGAGACACGCGCCTTCAGCACCAACCCTCAGCAGACGACGGAGTTTGGCGGAGCATTTCTGACTGGGCTGGAGCGTCACGAACTACTGGCTTGCGGAAAGCACTTCCCCGGCTATGGCGGCGCACGAGCCATGAGCGCTGATGGCCTGGAACTGGTTTCCAAGTCCATGGCCGAGTTGTGGCGCGAGCATCTGGTCCCCTATCGGGCGCTTCTGCCCCGGCTGCCGTTGATCCTGGTGAGCACCGCCGCCTATAAGGCCTACGACTTTGATTTGCCGCAATCCGCCGGATTGTCTTCCAAGGTTGTGGAGGGCTTGCTTCGTGTCAAACTAGGCTACGACGGCGTCGCGATCGCCAGCGGGCTCGAAACGGAGGCCGTGCGCGGAACCCTGACTTTGGAGGAGGCGGCTGTGCAGGCTGTGAGCGCGGGATGCGACATTCTTCTCCTGGAAGAGCCGCAAGCCGCCGAGCGTGTCCAGGCAGCCTTGAACCCCGCTCTGCAGTCAGGGAAACTTCCCAGCGCTCGCGTCGAACAAGCTCTCCAGCGCATTCAGCTTGTGAAACGGTGCCTGCGCCCCCCCGTCGATAAGCTGCCGCGCGGCTCGCTGGAAAACCTTATAAAACAGTTCGCAGCCTCCTCCGCCGTCTTCGCAGCCTCGGAAAATCTCGACTAGGACTGTTTGTCTCTTGACAAAACCCATAATCATAGGCTATGATGAGGAAGGGTTTGGGGTGCTGCGGCCTTGCGACCTTCGCGTGCTTTGCGACTTTGCGTGAAACTGGAGTTTGTGGCATCGAAAACCGGGGAACAAAGCGAGAATGTCTATGAAAACAAAGGATCGGAGCAGGAATCAACCACCCCTGACCGCTCCTTGTCCAAGGAGGGGAATCACTGGTTGGGGGTAGTGCGGCTTTGCGGACTTTGCCTGCTTTGCGCCTTGGCGTGAAACCGTGTTTGCGAAACCGAAAACGCGGGAACAAAGCGAGAATGTCTATGAAAACAAAGGAAGAGCACAAACAGTCAGGGGTTGGCGCAGACATTGCCTTTGAATGTCTGCGATGCGTCGAAGGCGCAGGCCGGTTAGGTTGTGTGCCGCCGGCCTTGACTGTCTCTTCGGGACATCGCAGACCCCGGACATCACGGGTCTGCGCCATCCGTCGCTCCAGAACTGTCGGAACAAAGCGAGAATGTCTATGAAAACAAAGGATCGTAGAACCCGCCTCGCTGTAGGCCTGATCTCCGGCACTTCAATGGACGGAATCGATGCAGCCTTGGTGCGCCTCACCGGCTCTCCGGACCAACCGCGAGTACGCTTGCTGGCGTTCTCCACACTTCCCTACCCTCCTGAAGTCCAGCAACGGATCATGAACGTAGCAGCCGGTGTCCACATCAAAGCGGGGGGAGTTAGCCAACTCAACTTCTTGCTTGGAGAACTCTTCGCCAAAGCTGCCCTGCGGGTGTGCCGCGCGGCTCGCGTCTCCCCTGGGCGCGTTTCCGTCATCGGCTCGCATGGCCAGACCATCTATCACCAGGGCAGGCCCGAGCCAAGTTTAGGCCTTAAGGCAGCAGTGGGTCCGAACACTCTCCAGATTGCCGAACCTGCCGTCATCGCAGAGCGAACGGGCGCGCCGGTGGTGGCGGATTTCCGCACCGCCGACATGGCGGCCGGAGGGCAAGGCGCGCCGCTGGTGCCCATGGTGGACTACCTCTTGCTCCGCGATGCGCGGAAAGGGACGGTAGCCTTAAACATCGGCGGCATCGCTAATGTAACTGTGATCCCGGCGAAGCCAAAGCCTGCCGATGTTTTTGGCTTCGACACCGGCCCCGGAAACATGGTCAGCGACGCCCTGGTGCGGCACTTCACCGGCGGCCGGGAGCATTACGACGCCGGCGGGCTCGTGGCGGCGCTTGGAAAAGTAGATGAACTCATCCTTGCCAGCGCGCTGTGCCACCCTTTCTTCTTGCGACCCCCGCCCAAGAGTGCGGGGCGTGAGCAGTTCGGCCACGATTTCGTGCAGGGCTGTTTTCTCTCGCGCAAGAAACATCGCTTCGAAGACTTGCTTCGCACCTCTCTCGAACTGACGGCGCGAACCATCGTTGACGCCTTGGCTCGTTTTGTCTTTCCTGAAACCAGGGTTGGCCGGCTGATCATTTCAGGCGGCGGAGCTCACAATGCTAGGCTCTTAGAACGCTTGGGGGAATTGCTGCCCGCAAGTTGCCGTCGAACTCTCCGACCGGTACGGCCTGCCGGTTGACGCCAAAGAGGCGATCGCCTTCGCCATCCTTGCCGACCGCACCCTGCACGGGTTGCCGGGCAACCTTCCCCGGGTCACCGGCGCGCGCCGCGCCGTCGTGCTGGGCAAAACCCTGCATCCGTAAGGGACGCCGCGCGTCTCGCCGGGCGCCCTTGCTAGTCTCCACAGATAGGCTATACTCGGGAGCGCCAACCCGCAGCTCAAGGTCTGCGCTACGATTGCTGGTCGGGGCTCAGATACAGCGGGCGCGGTCGGCTGGAAAAAACGCTGACATTTTGTTACCATTTAGGCAGGGTGATCCATGGGGTTCCGTCCGCGCACGCTGTTCGTGTCTCTGCTTCTGGGGCTGAGCACCGTCCTGATGGCTTTTCAACAGGACGGCTTTGCTCCCTGGGATATGGAGGAAGCTCCCGCCCAGACCAACGAAAAAGCCGAGTTCACTTTTGGACGCCTGAGATTCGCCACCAGCGGGAGCAGCTTCGGCGGGTGGCGTCGCCTCGGTTGGTCGGAGGATTTCCCCAAGGCCGATCGCCAGTTTTCCGAAGGTGTGCGGCGTCTTACCCGGCTCAACGCTCGCAGCACTGAAAAGGTCCTGGACCTGGACAGTGACGAGATCTTCAACTGGCCGTGGCTGTATGCCGTCAACGTCGGCCGCTGGAATTTCACCCCGGCACAGTCCCAGCGCCTGCGCGAGTACCTGCTCCGAGGCGGCTTCCTGTTGGCCGACAACTTCCACGGCGCCGCCGAGTGGCAGACTTTCCTCGAGGGCATGAGCAAAGTGTTTCCGGAACGCCAAGTCGAGGACCTGAAGAACAGCGATGAGATTTTTCACGTGCTCTACGACCTGGACGAACGCTTCCAAATACCGGGTTATCAGTACATCTGGACAGGCAGAACTTATGAGCGGGATGGTATCGAGCCGCATTGGCGCGCCATCCGGGACGACAAGGGCCGAATCATGGTCGCCATTTGCCACAACATGCATCTGGGAGATGCTTGGGAGCACGCCGATGATCCGCGCTACCCGGAACGGTTTTCCTCGCTCGCCTATCGCCTGGGGATCAATTACATCATCTACGGGATGACGCACTAGCCGGGAAGAACTCGAAATTCGAGAATCGAAATTCGAGGAACCGCGAAGGCGCAGAAGTGAACCTGGAGCGAGCGGGCCTTGATTTCCGAATTTCCAGTTTCGAATTTCGAGTTTCGGATTTCGGGTTTTGGCATGGATCGACGAGACTTCCTCAAATACGGATGCGGTGGCGCCGCGGGACTCGGCGCGGCCCGGCGGCTCGGGTCGCAAATGCCGATGCCGCAGGCCTCGGCGCCCGAGGCGGGCGGGGCGGATGTCACGCTCAAGATCGCCCCCGTGATTGTGCAGCTTGATCCCAACCGCGCCATCAGCACCATTGGCTACAACGGGTTTCACCGGGCCCGGTCTTGCGCATGCGCGAGGGCAAGCCGATTACGGTCGAGGTCTTGAATGACACGGACGTGCCGGAACTCGTGCACTGGCACGGATTCTTCATCCCCCCCGAGGTCGACGGGTCGGAAGAGGAAGGCACGCCGATGGTTCCCGCTCATGGCCGGCGGCGCTATCAGTTTGTGCCGCGCCCCGCGGGCACGCGCTGGTATCACACTCACACGATGGCGGGGATTGACTTGCACCGAGGCACTTACACCGGCCAATTCGGCTTCGTCTACGTCGAGCCGGCCGAGAATCCGGGCCGATACGACCAGGAAGTGTTTCTGGCGCTGCGCGACTGGGAACCGTATCTGAGTTCAGAAGATATGGACGAAATGGAGATGGGGCCGCCGGGACCGCAGCCCGAAAAGCCCGCAGTCCCCGATAAGCGGCAAAACGGTTTGGAGGTCGGCTATCGGATCTTCTCGATCAATGACAAGTCGCTCGGCGCGGGAGAGCCGATTCGAGTCCGGCAGGGCCAACGCCTGCTGGTGCACGTGCTCAACGCCAGCGCCACAGGAAACCGCAGCATTGCCTTTGCGGGTCATTTGTTCAACGTTCTGGCTCTGGATGGAAACCCCGTTCCGTCTCCGCACCCGGTCGAAGTCCTGGCGATGGGTCCGGGCGAACGCGTGGACGCGGTGGTGGAGATGAACCGGCCGGGGATTTGGATTCTGGGCGCCACCAAGGACGACGACCGCAATGACGGCATGGGCGTCCTGGTCGAGTATGCGAACCAACACGGAGATCCAAAGTGGGTCGCCCCTACGAACCTTCAATGGGACTACTCGATCTTCGGCAAGCCCGCCGCCCATCCGGCGCCCGATCAGACGATTGACATGCTCATCGAGGTCATTCCGGGCGGGCCCGGGAACTTTAACCACTGGCTCATCAACGGCAAGGAATATCCGCACGAGGGCGAGTTCGTCCTGAAAGAGGGCGCGCGCTACCGCCTGGTGTTTCACAATCGGAGCGACGATGCCCACCCCGTGCATATGCATCGACACACGTTTGAGCTCGTCGATGTGAACGGTAAAAAGACCTCAGGGGTAATCAAGGACACGGTGGTAGTGCCGAATTACGGGGTGGTTTCCGTGGACTTGCTGGCCAACCAGCCGGGGCTGACGCTTTTTCACTGCCACAACCAGCAGCACATGGACTTTGGCTTTAAGGCGCTGTTCCGATATGCGTGAAGCGTGGCGGCCATGCCTGTCGTCCCGAGTGGTCAGGCGTCTTTGACCGATCCGATGCAATGAGAATCGCTGTCATCCTGAGCGAAGCGAAGGATCTGCAGCTCCGAGGCGAACAAATTCAGATTCTTCGCTTCGCTCAGAATGACATGACTTTCGAGCGCAGCCAGAGGATCTCCGCAGTTCGTCGTAAGCTATTGCAAACGAATAACAACTGCCCGGATTCTTGGCTGCGCTCGGGATGACAGCACACGCTGCGATCTTTTTGCATCCAAAGGGTAGTACAGGGCATCGTACTCAGGGTAACCAGGGCTTCGAGATTCTTGACGCAGAGCATATAGGCAACCGCGAGTGTTGCCTCTACGAGTACTCCATGTTTCACTTTTTCTTCAAATACCCACGCCTGGTATTTGCGAGAGGCGAACTGGTCCTGCTCAGCAGTTGGCCGAGGTGGCTCCTGGGATTGCTGGTGCTGCTGGCAGCGGGCGCTTTGGCGGCGCTGATTCGCGCTCGCCTGCCTCAAGCTGCTGCCAGCGTGCGGAACTGGCGGGCAGGGGTCATCTGGCTTTTGCAATCGTGTCTGGTGGCGCTTCTGCTGATCCTGCTCTGGCAGCCGGCCCTGGTGGTTGCGCAACTCGAACCCCAAAAGAACATCATCGCCATCGTGGTGGACGACTCGCGCAGCATGGCCACCACGGAGGACGGCGCCTCCCGCCTGGAGCGTGCCGTCAAAGTTATGCAAGGCGGAGTGCTGGCGGGTCTCCAGAAGCAATTCCAGACACGCTTTTATCGGCTCGACCGCGAAGCGACGCGCGTTTCGAGCCTGGAGGAAATGCGGGCCGTCGGCGCCCGTAACGCACCTCGGCGCGGGATTGAAACAATTGGCGGAGGAGACCAGCGATTTGCCGATTGGGGCCGTGGTTTTGCTGAGCGACGGGTCCGACAACTCCGGCGGCGTCGATCTGGACACCATCACGGCTCTTCGCTCACGCCGGATTCCGGTGCACACCGTCGGCTTCGGGCGCCTTGCCATGGTGCAGGACGTAGAGATCGACGACGCGACGGTTGCAGCCGCGCGCCTTGGCGGACTCGCGCCTGTCGGCGATTGTCCGTTTTCACCAGCACGGTTACGCAGGGCGGAAGGCTACGCTGAGCGTTCACGATGGCGCGACAGCGCTGGCAGCGCGCGAGATCACCCTCTCCGCCGACGGCGCTGCCCAAACCGAGAATTTGATGTTCAACGCCGGCCGCGCCGGCGCCAAGGCGCTGCGCTTCTCCGTCGACCCGCTGCCCGGCGAAGAGAATCCCTCGAATAATGCCGTCACGCGACTCGTGAATGTCGAGTCGGGCCGGCGCCGCGTTCTTTATCTCGAAGGCGAACCTCGTTGGGAATACAAGTTTATCCGCCGCGCAGAGTCCGATGACTCCATCGTCCAGCTCGTCTCGATGTTGCGTACGACGGAGAACAAAATCTATCGCCAGGGAATCGACAGTCCGAACGAACTGGCGCAGGGCTTCCCGGCCACCGCCGAGGAGCTTTTCGCATATCAAGGGCTGATTATCGGGTCGGTGGAAGCGGGCTACTTCACTCCTGCGCAGCGCGATTTGATCGAGCAATTCGTCGATCGCCGCGGCGGCGGGCTATTGCTCCTCGGCGGCCGCTTCGCCTTGTCCGACGGAGGCTGGAGCGCGTCCGGCCTTGCCGACCTTCTTCCCTCGCTCCTGCCCGCTCGCAAAGGGCACATTTCACCGGGACCCGGCGACCGTCGCCTTGACGCCCGTGGGCGCCGACAACGTCATCTGCCGATTGGTAGAAGACCCGGCGCGCAACCTGGCGCGCTGGAATAAACTGCCCTACCTCGAGGACTATCAGGACCCCGGCACGCCCAAACCCGGCGCGGCAGTTCTGGTGGAAATGAACGGCGGGGGACGGAAGGAGCCGCTGCTGGTCACCGAGAATTATGGGCGCGGACGGACCGCGATCCTGGCCACGGGCGGGACGTGGCGATGGCAGATGGCTCTGCCCTCCGGTGACCCTGCGCACGACGCCTTCTGGCAGCAACTGCTGCGCTGGCTCGTGGCCGACACACCGGGCCACGTCGTCGCGTCCGTCAGCCAAGCCCATACTGTTTGACGAAGGACGGGCAAAAATCTCGGCCGAGGTTCGCGGTCAGGATTTCGCGCCCGCCCCCGACGCCCTTGTCCAGGCCCACATCTCGGGACCGGGAGGCGTGAGCGCAACGCTCGATCTGGCTCCCGACCCGGCCTCGCCCGGCACGTTTCAGGGAGAGTGGAATGCCGAGCGGCCGGAATTGTACTCGGTCCTGGTGACAGCCAAGCGCGGGGACGCCGATCTCGGCAGCGACAACCTGGACTTTGAAAGGATGGACGGGGTTGCGGAGAACTTTCATCTCGAGCAGAACCGCGACCTTCTGGAAAGGCTCGCTAAACAAACCGGCGGGCGATATTGGCAGCCCGATGAGGCTGCCCAGCTTGCCCGCGACATTCCCTACTCGGAGGCGGGAATCAGCGTCCGTCAGATTAAAGAACTGTGGAACATGCCGGCTGTTTTCATTTTGTTTTTGCTCCTGCGTTGCTCGGAATGGCTGCTGCGCCGGAGGTGGGGGATCGTGTGACGAGTTCTTCAATATTGAATGAGGCGGCGGGTTTAGGCACCAGAGCCCCCTCACCCCCGACCCCTCTCCCCCGAGGGGAGAGGGGAGAGAATCATTAGATTCATACCCTCTCCCCCTTGGGGGAGAGGGTGGCGCACCGCGCCGGGTGAGGGGGTTCCTCCGTAGGATGGGGTCGGCAGGACTGCCCCTTGCATTCTTGCTTCATCTCCGCGCTTCCCGCTCCCGAGGCGCGACGTACTACCTGACTGTCGCCGGGCCTGGGCGGCGAACCGGAGTATGAGCAGCAATTCACAGCACTGGCCAAGGACCTGGACAAGGTGCTCAAGGCCTCCGGCGTGGACGCGCATGTCGAGACGCTGTTCGGCAAAGAGGCCACGCGCGAGCGACTGACCGAAATGTTCGGCGTCATCTCCAGCCAGGCCAAGCCCGACGACGAATTCGTGCTGATCCTCATCGGCCACGGCTCGTTCGATGGCGTCGCATACAAGTTCAACCTGGTCGGCCCGGATGTTTCAGCCGAAGAGCTGGCGCGGCTGTGTGATCGCGTACCCGCCAGGCGGCAATTGATCGTCAACACCACCAGTGCCAGCGGCGGCGCCGTCCCCGCGCTCGAACGGCCGGGACGAGCGGTCGTCGCCGCCACCAAGTCGGGAACTGAGAAGAACGCCACGGTCTTCTGCCGCTACTGGGTTGAGGCGCTGCACGACCCCGACGCCGACGTCGACAAGAACGAAGCCATCAGTGCGCTGGAAGCGTTCCAGTACGCCGCACGTAAGACCGCAGCTTACTACGAATCGGAAAAGCGCCTGGCCACCGAGCACGCCATGTTCGAGGACACGGGCAAAGGCGAGGCGGTCCGCGCGGCATCGAGCGAGGCCGGGGAAGGGTTGATGCTTTCCAGCTTCACCCTGGTTCGATTCGGCTCCGCGGAACGCGCCGCCAACGATCCCGGCAAGCGCGCCCTGTTGGCCAAGAAAGAGGAGCTTGAACGCCAGATCGATACCCTGAAGTATCAAAAGGCCGCGATGTCAGAGGAAGACTACAAGAAGCAACTCACCGCTGCGCTGCTGGAGCTGGCGCGCGTCCAGCAGGAGTTGGACAAGTGATGCGGATGAAACCAGGCTTGTCCATTTTAAGCTCGATCCAGTTGGCAATGCCTGCGGCTTCAGGTGACAGGGATTGCAGCGGCTTGCCGCCCCGCTCTGCGGAAAGGCTTCGCCTTTCCAGGCGGCGCAGCCGCTTTGGAGTGCGGCAGCTTGCTGCCGCTTTTTCTGCCGCGAGCTTGCTCGCGCTTCGCCCGGTGCGCGGCCAGCAAGCTGGTCTAAAGAAAAGCGGCAGCAAGCTGCCGCACTCCAAAGCGATTGCAGCATTTTGGATGATGGCCGCGCTTGGTCTCAGTGCCGCGAAGGCCACGACGCCCGACGAGTGCCATGCCCTAACCAAGCACGGCCGTCGCGACGAAGCCCACGCGTGCTACCAATCGCTTGCGGCGCAGCGCGATCATTCCTCCGCGCCGAAGGTTACTGGGGTCTTGGAATGTATCAGGAGGCCAACGACGAATTTCGCGAGGCGGTGGCCCAGGACGACCGCAATGCCAACTACCGCGTTCGCTGGGGCCGCCTGATGCATGAGCGCTTCAATAACGTGGAAGCGGAAACCCTCTTTCAAGAAGCCTTGCAGCGCGACCCCAAGAACGCCCAGGCCTATCTGGGCCTCGCACTTGTAAGTGCCGATGGGTACGACTCGAAGGCGGTGAAATGGGCCGCCCAAGCGCTCGCGCTGGACCCGCAGCTGAGTGGAAGCCCATGAGCTGATGGCCAGTCTCGCTCTTGAAGATTCGAATCGGGCGGAGGCATTGAAGCAGGCTGACGCCGCCCTGCAAATTTCCCCGGAAGCACTCGACGCCATGGCCGTTCATGCGGCCGTGGAGGTCTTGGCGGATCGCTCGCCTGATGCTCTGGCTCGCGAAGATCCGCCAAGTCAATCCAACTTACGGTGAAGGCTGCGCGATCATCGCCCACCACTTGCTGCTGAACTACCGTTTCGAGGATGCCGTCGCCTACTACCGCAAGGCGGTCGAACTTGATCCGCAGCTTTGGTCGGCGCGCTCTGCCCTGGGCGTCAATCTGATGCGCCTGGGAAATGAAAGCGAAGCCCGCCGCCAACTCGAACTCTGCTACGACAACGGCTTCCGGGACGCAGCGACCGTTAACACGCTTCGCTTGTTGGACAGCTACAAGAACTTTATTACCTTCAAGGATGGGGCCACGATTCTGAGGCTGCACAAGAAGGAAGCCGAGCTGCTGCACCCGTATTTCAATGCCCTACTGCAGCGCGCCATGGCGACCTACGAGAAGAAATACAAGATGACGCTTCCGGGTCCCGTGCAAGTGGAAGCCTACCCCGACCACGAGGACTTCGCGGTCAGGACCATGGGGATGCCGGGCCTGGGCGCCGAGGGAGTTACGTTTGGCGAGGTCGTCGCCATGGACAGCCCCTCCGCACGCAAGCCCGGTGATTTCCACTGGGGCGCCACGCTGTGGCATGAGCTGAGCCACGTCTACATCCTTACCGCAACGCACAGCCGCGTGCCGCGCTGGTTCACTGAAGGCCTGGCCGTCCACGAAGAGGCGGACGTGTCTCCGGAATGGAGCAGCCGCGTTACACCCGACATCCTGGTAGCCTTGCGCGATAAGAAATTGCTTCCGGTTGCGCAACTCGACCGCGGCTTCGTTCGACCGGAATATCCCGGCGCAGGTCCTGGTCTCCTACTTCCAGGCAGGGCGCATCTGCGATTACATCCAGGGCCGCTGGGGCGACGGGGAAGCTGCTCGAAATGGTGCAATCGTTCGCCAATCGAAAGACTACATCCGAGACAATCCAACTGGATCTCGGCATGCTCGCCGCAGGATTTCGACACGCAGTTTCAGGCGTGGCTTTACGCGGACCTCGGCAAGACCGCCGCCGGCTTTGACACCTGGCGGGCGAGCCTGAAGGCCCTGGTGGCCTCCGCCAAGGCCGGCGATTACGACCAGGTGCTGAAGCAAGGCGAGGAAGTCCGCCGCATGTACCCACAGTATGTTGAGGACGCGAATGCTTATGAGTTCCTAGCGGATGCGCACCTTGCCAAAGGCGAGAAACGGGCCGCCGTCGAAGCGCTGACGGAGTATGAAAAGGCCGGGGGCCTCAGCCCGCAGACGCTTAAACACTTGGCCTCGCTGGAGGAGGACCTGGGCGAACCCAAGGACGCCGCTGCCACGCTGGATCGGATTAACTATATTGACCCGATGGACGAGGACTTGCATCGCCGCCTCGGCAAGCTTTGGCTCGCGCAGGAGAATTATCCCGGCGCGATTCGTGAATACGGCGCGGTTGTGGCCATGCACCCGCTGGACGCCTCCTCAGCGCAGTTCAATCTGGCCCAGGCCTATTTCGCCGCCGGCCAGCGCGATAAAGCCGAGGAACACGTCTTGGCCTCGCTGGAGGCGGCGCCGGGCTACCGCCCCGCGCAGAAACTACTCTTGCAACTTCAGGATTCTACGAAAAGGTGAATCATGGGGACTATCACGGAAGTACAACCTGACTTAACCCAACTCAAGAGCCGGATTGAGCGTTTTCAATCAGTGCGGGACAACATTCTCTCCCAAGTCCGGCAAGTGATCGTCGGGCAGGAAGAAGTCCTCGACCAGATTCTCATCGGCCTCTTCGTCGGGGGGCACTGCCTGATCACCGGACTGCCCGGCACGGCCAAGACACTCATGGTCCGCACCATCGCGCGGACGCTCGGCCTGGTTTTTACGCGCATCCAGTTTACGCCCGACCTGATGCCTTCGGATATTACCGGGACGGATATTATCGAAGAGGATCCGACCACCGGCCACCGGCGCTGGACGTTCGTCCAGGGCCCCATCTTCGGCAACATCGTTTTGGCGGATGAAATCAACCGCACGCCCCCCAAGACGCAGGCCGCACTGCTGGAAGCGATGCAGGAACTCTCCTGCACGGTGCGCGGCAACCACTATTCGTTACCGCTGCCCTTCTTCGTTCTGGCCACTCAAAACCCCATCGAACTGGAAGGGACATATCCGCTTCCCGAAGCTCAGCTTGACCGTTTTCTATTCAATACGCTGCTCGGTTACCTGAGCGCCGAGGACGAGGCCAAAGTCATTGACCTGACCACGACCACACGCGTGCCGAAAGTGGAGGCGGTGACCAACGCGGAGGAAATTCTGGAGTTTCAGGGCTTGGTGCGCATGGTGCCCATCGCGGATTCCCTGGCGCGCTATGTGGTCAGCCTGGTACGCGCCACGCGTCCCAAGAGCGGAACGGCGCCGGACTTCGTTAAGAAATACGTCAACTACGGGGCCAGCGTCCGCGCCGCGCAATTCATCGTGCTGGCGGCCAAAGCTCGCGCCCTTGCGCACCGGCGCTACCACGTGACCTACGAAGACGTGCGGGCGCTGGCCACGCCGGTCCTGCGCCACCGGATCCTTCTGAATTTCCATGCCGAGTCGGACCGCATCGATTCGGACGAGATTCTTCACCGCTTGCTCGAGCAAATGCCGCCTCCGGCGGGAGGATGAGCGTGCAACGTTTCATCGATCCGGCGGTGCTGTCCGGCATCTCCGGATTAGACCTGATCGCCAAGACCGTGGTGGACGGCTTCATCGCCGGACTCCATCGCTCGCCGAACTTTGGCTTCAGCCAGGAGTTTGCCGAGTACCGCGCCTACACGGCCGGAGACGACTTGCGCCACATCGACTGGAACGTTTACGCCCGCACCGAGCGCGCCTACTTAAAGCGCTATCGAGGGGAAACCAACACCCTGCTGACGGTCCTCCTCGACTCGAGCAACTCCATGAAGTACTCCTCGCAAGGGGTGAGCAAGTCCGACTACGCCCGCTTCGCGGCGGCGGCGCTGTTTTATCTCACCACCCAGATCCAGCGCGACGCCGCGGGGTTAATCGTTTTCGACGACGAGGTCCGCAACTACATCCGGCCCTCCAACCGCCAGGGGCAATTCCACCGGCTGTTGAGCGGCCTCGAGCACGCCGAACCCGGCGCGAAAACCGACTTCGGCAAGGCCCTCGAGCGCTTTCTCGAAGTCTTCCGCAAGCGCGGCGTGGTCATCGTTATTTCGGACTTTTATGAAGCCCCGGAGCGGGTTATCCGGGCGCTCGAGCCGTTGCGGTTTCGCGGCAATGAAGTGCTCCTGTTTCATGTCCTCGATCCCGCGGAAGTTCGCCCTCATTTTCGCGGACCCACCACCTTAATTGAAATGGAGACGCAGGAGTCGCTCGAGGTGAGCCCCGAATACGCCCGGCTCGAATACACGAAGAAGATCGATGCGCACATCGAGTCGCTGCGCGATGGCGCCCGCGGTTCCGGGATGGACTACTTCCTTTTGGTAACAGACCGGCCGCTGGACAGCGCGTTGCGGGAATACCTGGCGATCAGGCAAGGAAAGTGGTGAATCCTGTCTGGAGTGCGGCAGCTTGCGGCCGCTTTTCTTCAGGCCAGCTTGCTGGCCGGGCATCGGTAGCACCGCGTACACATTGGGGCTGACCCCACAACGCAGAGAGACACGCGAGCAAGCTCGCGTGAAAGAAAAGCGGCAGCAAGCTGCCGCACTCCAAAATGGAGACCGTGAATGGGTTTTCTTTCCCCATGGTTCTTGGCGGCTGCGGCTCTGGTGGGCCTCCCACTGTATCTCCATCTGCTGCGCCGGCACCAGTCGGAAGCGCTGCCGTTCAGTTCGCTGATGTTTTTCGAGCGGCGCACGCAGAGTTCCATCAAGCATCGCCGTCTGCGCCATCTGCTGTTGCTGTCGCTGCGCATAGCCGTGCTGCTCTTGCTCGCCCTGGTCTTCGCAAACCCCTTTCTTAACCGGCCGGTGGCGGGCATGATGGGAAACAAGCTGCTCGTGCTGGTCATCGACAACTCGTTCAGCATGCGGGCCGGCTCGCGCCTGGCGGACGCTAAGCGCGCCGCGCTCGGCGTGCTCGATGCAAGGAATCCGGGGACGCGCGCGCAAGTCATGACGCTCGGATCACAGCTTCATGCACTGACGGCCCAGACCCAGGATTCGGTTGAACTTCGCCAAGCAGTCAATAGCGTAGCGCCCAGCGACTCGCGCGCCAGCTTCGCTGAAGTCGCGCGCGGGGTGCGCTCCCTTGCGGAAGCAGTCTCCATCCCCGTCGAGGTCCACCTCTTCAGCGATTTACAGAAATCCGGGATGCCGGCGAGCTTTCGGGAAATGGTCCTGCCGCGTAATACCACGCTGGTGTTGCACCCTGTGGTCAAGGACGCGGCGCCCAACTGGACAGTGGAAAGCGTGAGCGCGCCGGCCCAGGTGTGGGATCCGAAGAAGGCGCGGGTGCAAGCCGTGGTGGCGGGTTTCCACACGCCCGCGGCAACCCGCACTGTTTCCCTGGTTGTTAACGGCAAGAGCCTTGCGACGCGCAGCGCCAGCGTGCCCGCCAACGGCCGCGCTACCGTCGAGTTCGACTCCCTGGATGTCCGTTACGGCTTCAGCCGCTGCGAGGTGAGCATCGATTCCGCAGACGCTCTTCCTGCCGACGACCGGTTGATGTTTTCCGTTGAGCGTTCTGACCCGCGTCGTGTTCTGTTCATTCACGAGGGCAGCGACACCCGTTCGCCGCTCTACTTTGGCTCGGCCTTGGCCTCGGCGGCGGGGGGAGTGTTCGCGCTGGAAAGCCGCAGCGTGGAACAGGCATCGAATGCGCAACCTTCCCAATACGCTTTCGTCGTTCTGTCTGACGTGCTGTCGCTGCCACCCGCCTTGGAACAGAGCCTGGTCGACTACGTACGCAGCGGGGGAAGCGTCCTCATCGCGCTGGGTACGTCGGCGGCACGCCGGCCGCGCATTCCCGTTCTGGCCGAGAGCATCCAGGCCGTCCACAATTACACCGACTCTTCCCAGCGCTTCCTGACGGTCGGCGATGCCGACCCCACCTATCCCTCGCTCGCCAAGTCCGAGCGCTGGGCCAATGTGGAATTCTATTTTGCCGTGGCTGCCGACACCACCGGCGCGCGGGTCGCGGCAAGGCTTACCGACGGGACGCCATTGCTGGTGGAGAAGAAGCTGAACGAAGGACGTGTTTTGCTGTTTACCTCGGGCCTGGACAATTTCACGAACGACTTTCCATTGCACCCCATCTTCGTCCCCTTTGTCGAGCAAACTGCCCGGTATCTTTCCGGGATGCGGCAGAGGATCGGGTCGAGCGTCGTCGATTCCTTCTTCGCGTTGCGCTCCGACAAGGACCGGGCGGCAGGTGTGGAGGTGGTGGACCCCGAGGGACGCCGGCCCCTTTCTCTGAATGAGGCCGCTACTTCTTCAACATTCCAATTGAGCATGGCAGGGTTTTACGAAATGCGCCTCGCCAACGGCCGCCATGAGGTCGTGGGTGTGAATGCGGACCGCCGCGAGTCCGACCTCGATGTCCTCAGCGAGGATGTCTTGGCGCTTTGGCGCGGCAAACAAGGCCCGGTTTCTCAACCGGCCGCGGCAGTGAGCGTGACGCAAGCGGAGGCGAAGCCGCTCAGCCTTTGGTGGTATTTCATGTTGCTGCTTCTGGCCGGGGCAGTAGTGGAGTCATTGGTGAGCGATCGCTATCTAGGCAAGCTGCGGGAAGAAGCTTAGTTTACTCAGCCGCCCTCTCCCTTGGGGGAGAGGGTGTCGCGTTCCGGCGTTTTCATCAGCCGGAGCGTGACGGGTGAGGGGTCAGTTACTCGGCGCAGGAGGAACCATGAGTGCACGAGATCAGCTCGCGTCCTACCTGAAGATGCTGCAAAGACGTCTGCGCCTGGGGGCGTTATTGCGGGGCGTGGCGGCGCTGGTAGCCGCTGCGTTGACGGCCACCCTCGTCCTGGTGCTGATTACCAATGCCTTCGGCTTCTCCGATTCGAGCCTTCTTGCCGCTCGCCTTGCGCTCATCGTCGCACTCGCCATCGTGGTCGGGTACGGCCTGGCGTTGCCTTGGCGCACGCTCAACGACCGGCGGGCAGCCCGCAAAGCGGAAGCGGTCTTCCCGCAGTTCGATCAGCGCCTGGTAACCTTCGCCGAGCGCGACCGGGGCGGGCGCGATCCCTTCCTCGAACTGCTGGCCGCGGATACGCTCGAGGTGGCAAAATCTGCCCAACCGGCACACTTAATTCCAAATCGCAAGCTGCTGGCATGGATTGCGAGCGGGGGAGCATCCCTCGGCATACTGGTGTGGATGATCGCGGCGGGGCCCGGTTTCCTTGGCTATGGCGCTGCGCGGCTGTGGGCCGGCTCGCTGCAACACACCGCTCCCTATTATGACATTCAAGTGAGCCCCGGCGACGCGGTCGTGCGCCGCAGCGCCAACCAGTTGGTGACCGCGCAGGTGATCGGACGCCAGGTGGAGAACGCCCGCCTTTACGCCCGCTACCAGAGCGCCTCGAAGTGGGAAGAGGTCACGATGCAGCGGCAACCCGCTGGGAACGGCTTTCAATTCCTTTTCGCGGGGCTTCCCGAGAGTGTCGAGTACTACATCGAAGCCGGACCGCTGCGCTCGCGGAATTTCAAACTCCGGATCGTCGACCTGCCCGCGGTAAAACAGATCCGCGTGACCTACCATTTTCCCGCCTGGACAGGAATGAGAGATGCCGTGGAAGAGCATGGCGGCGACCTTCGAGCCCTCGAGGGCACCGAGGCGCGGCTCAACATCCTCCTCAGCCAACCGGTGGCGCATAGTTTTCTCGCGCTCGACGGCGGAAGGCAGATTGACCTCGCCCACGCCGGCCACAATTCGTATGACGGCGCAGTCGCGATCGAAAAGGATGGAATGTATCATGTCGCCGCGCTCGACCAAGGTCAGCCGGTGCGGCTGTCGGAGGACTTCTTCATCGAAGCGCGTAAGGTGAATCCCCCGATGGTGCGCATCACCCGGCCGGCCGGCGAATACCACGCCAGCCCAATCGAAGAAGTCACTGTCTCGGTTCAAGCCGACGACGAGTTTGGCCTCAACGCTTTGGCCCTTCACTATTCGGTAAACGGAGGGCCGGAGCAGACAAGCAGTTTGTTGAAGCAGAAGGGCGCCAAACAGGCGGATGGGTCCGCCACGCTCGCACTGGAGGACTTCAAACTTGTTCCGGGCGACCTGGTGAGTTTGTACGCGAGCGCCCAGGACGCGCGTGCGGAATCCCGCACCGACATGATGTTTATCCAGGCTGAGCCATTCTCCCGCGATTACTCGCAATCTCAAGTCATGGGTGGCGGGGGTGGTGGGATGGGTAGCTTCCAGGAGCAGATTTCCCGGCGCGAGAAGGAAATCATCGCGGAGACCTGGAAGCATGAGCTCGATAAAGGCGCCTCACCGCAGGGCCTCGCGGAAGCGGCTAAATTCCTCTCCGGCGTGCAGGCCAAGCTCCGTGACCAGGCGCTTTCGCTCGCGGGACGTCTCGAGCGCCGCGAGCTGACGGAAGAAAATGCGGAGTTCAGCAGTTTCCAAAAAGATATGGGCAACGCCGCCCAGGCGATGGACCCCGCAGCCAAAGCCCTGCAACAACAAAAGTGGCGGGACGCCCTGCCCCGGGAGCAGAAGGCCCTGCAATCCCTCCTGCGGGCGGAAGCGACCTTCCGCCAAATCGAAGTGGCCTTTGGCAGCGTCGGGGCAGGGGGCGGCGGGGCAGGCTCGGGGCGCGACCTCCAGAGCCTGTTCGATCTCGAACTGGATACTGAGAAGAACCAGTACGAGACGGAACAAACGGCGAACTCCGCCGATCAGCGCAACGATCAGATTGACAAGGCTCTCCAGAAGCTGGATGAACTAGCGCGGCGCCAGCAGGAGTTAGCCCAGCAGCCGCACAATTCGCAGGATTTCCAGTCACGGTGGCAGCAGGAAATGCTGCGCCGCGAAGCGGAAAAGCTGCAAGAGCAGATGGCCCAGATGGCGCGCAACGCTTCGCAACAGGGCGCTTCCGATTCGCAGCAGAGCGCTTCGGGTCCCCAGCAGGGCAACTCAGGGTCCCAGCAGACTGGATCGGGATCATCCAGCCGAGCATCTTCCAGGGGCGGACAGAGCGGATCCGACACGAGCATGCAGCAAGCGCTCGAACGCCTGCAACAGGCCAACGACGATATGCGCCGCGCTGCCTCGCCCGGACAAAACGGGGCCGATGCACGCCGCGCCGCCGACCGCCTCCGTGAAGCATCCGACCTGCTCAATAGCTTGAGGGGGCAGGACGCTTCCCAACAGCTCGATTCGCTGGCTCACGAGGGCGAGCGATTGAGCGGCGAGCAGCGCGACCAGGTGGAGCGCATGCGGCGCGCGTTCGATTCAGCCGAAGCAGCCAGGCGCTCGGCACAGGGCCCGTCCGAAGCCTCGCTGGAGGAATTGGCGAAACTAGCCGGCGATCGCCAGCGCCTCGCCGACGACCTCGCGGACCTGCAAAAGCGGATGCAGGACGCCACACGCAGCCTCGCCTCCGCAGATCGCGCCGCGGCCTCGAAGCTGCGTGACGCTCTGGCCGGCATGGATCAATCCGACCTCCAGGCCAAACTCCAGCGAAGTGCGGAGATGATCCGTCGGGGCATGGATCCTAGCGCCAATCCCAGCGAGGCTACGATCAACTCCGGGATCGAACGCCTGAACGATCAACTGCGCGAGGCCCGGCAGTCGCTTGGCAATGGTCAGCAGAATCCGGAAGAGGCGCTGCAACGCATGGCGCGCCTGCGAAGCCAAATCGATATGCTGACACGAAATCCCGGCGGCCGCGGCGGGCAGGGTGGCGAACCGGGCGGGCAACAGCAAACCGGTGATCGGGCCGCGGGTGGAGATTTGCGGAACGGAGTCGCCGGCGGAAACTCCAATGGCGGCCGCTGGGACGGCGAGCGCTTCTACGGTGGGTATGATCCCGGCAGTTTAACAAGGGCGCAAGGTACGGAGCGCAAACCTGAGCCCATTACTCAGGCGGACATCGAGCGCGCTTACCAGGAGGCGCTGCACGACTTGAATGCCTTGCGACAGACGGTACGCGGCGAGCCCGGGCCGCTGGGCGACATCAAAGATCTGCAGCGCGAACTCGACCACCTGGACCCGCGGCGTTTCCCTGGCAACCCCGCCATGCTCCAGGAACTCCACGCCCAAGTGTTGGCCAGCATGGATAAACTCGAGTTGCAGATTCGCCGCGCGATGGACGACAAGCAGTCGGGACAAGTCCGAACCGGCGACGCGCAACGCGTGCCCGACGGCTATCAGGACGCGGTGGCGGATTACTTCCGCCGCTTGAGCAAGCCGAATAATTAGCGCGAGCCTACTTTCCAACCTGTGCGGCTCAAAGCAGGCGCCTGGCGCGAAAGGGGACAAGCAGATATGGCACTGATTGAACTTCACAAAACCGATGAGGCGGGCGAGGATGCGGGCGTCCTCTTTGTCAATACCGACCACATTGTTGCGATCACTGCCGCCCAAAGAGCAACCGAGCTTCAGCTTGCCGACGGGCATACTCGATGGGTAAAGGATACTCCCGAGGAAGTCGTTTCGTTGATCAAAAGCTCTGCCTGAGGCCGTAGGACAACGTCGAGCTCACTTCCACCACGCTCGGCGGGCGCGTCCGCCGCTCCTAAATCTTACGGCGGGGCCTCTGTTTTTCGGAGATCGACCGGATGATCAGCTTGCCCTTGCCGCTCGCGGGCAATGGTGTCTCGCCCTGGGCAATGGCGGCGGCGATCAGTTCCTCGACTTCCGGACGCGCCAGCGTGGCCGCCGACTCAAGCCTGATGAAGCGGTTTTGGGAACCGCTGCCGAGGAGCAACTTATGCGGATCGGGTAGAGCAGCTCCATAATAGAAGGCAAGCCCGACTCCGTTCGCGGCGGCGGCAACGGAGACGATGCAATCGGAGGGACGCTCGGTTGAACTGTACCCGATAACAAAGAAGTTGTAGTTGTCGTAAACCAATTCATTGGCGGTAGGTAGACGCTTGCGCAATGCCTTGCGTACGGAACGAATCAGCGCAGCGTTTTTCGAGTCAAACTTGTCGATAAATCCTTCCAGTTGTTGCGCAGGTGAAGCGCCGGCTTGTGCGGCTGCTTTGGTGGTGGTCTTCATGCAACCTTCTCCATTCTTCGAGATCTCTTCCCTCCGCTCACCGCTCATCTCCGCTTAGAGTTCCTGGCGACGGCGGCATGGGCCGGATTGACTGCTAGTTTCCGTAATTGTGAGGTTCCCTGCTAGACAGTATACCCTCTCGATCCGCTGGACAGAAGCCCTCCGGTGTGCGAAAAAAGCCATCCCCTCCATGCGGTTGACCTGCTAAACTGAGACAAGCAGTTCCTTGGGATTCACAAGGCGCAACCAGTGTTGGGGGGCAGGAAGGTGCGAATGCAGCTCAATTCGTATCAGACGGACGGTTTCTACGACGAGGTATTTGACGCCGAATGCAAAGCGCGTCCGGAAGCTCGCCTGCTGCTGGAAACCATCCAGTCGCTCGCCGACGGTGAGCTCTTGAGGTGCCAGCGAGCGGCCGAAACGCTTCTCCTGCAAATGGGGATTACCTTCAATGTTTATGGGGATTCGGCGGGTACGGAACGCATTTGGCCCTTCGACCTGATTCCGCGCATTGTCCGCGCCCAAGAATGGGATTGGGTCGAGCGCGGACTCAAGCAGCGTATCCATGCCCTCAACGAATTCATTGACGATATCTACCACGACCAGAAAATCCTGAAGGACAAGGTCATCCCTGAGGAGATCATCCAGTCCGCCGCGTTCTTTCGCCCCCAATGCCGTGGCATCAACCCTCCCGGCCGAGTGTGGTGCCACATTTCCGGCACGGACCTGGTTCGCCACTCCGATGGCCAGATCTACGTTTTGGAGGATAACCTCCGCGTGCCTTCGGGCGTTTCCTACGTCCTGGAGAACCGGGACATGATGAAGCGAACTTTTCCACATGTGTTCGCGGGCCTGCACGTCCGCCCGGTGGACGATTACCCGAGCAGACTGCTGGAGACTCTGGAGGCCATCGCTCCGGCCCGTGCTGGGGCCAAGCCTACGGTGGTGCTGCTCACCCCGGGCATGTACAACTCCGCCTACTACGAGCACAGCTTTTTGGCGCAGAGGATGGGGATTCAAATGGTCGAGGGCCGCGACCTGGTGGTGCACGAGGGGTGGGTCGCGATGCGCACCACGAAAGGGCTGCGGCGCGTCGACGTGATTTATCGTCGCATCGACGACGACTTCCTGGACCCCAAGACGTTCCGCCCCGGCTCCCTGCTGGGGGTTCCCGGGCTCATGGATGTCTATCGGGCCGGCCGAGTTTCTTTGGCCAACGCCCCCGGAAACGGTGTCGCGGACGATAAAGTTGTCTATTACTACGTGCCGGAGATCATCCGCTACTACGAAGGTGCTGATCCCCTGTTGCCCAACGTCCCCACCTTCGTCTGTTGGCGTGACACGGAGCGGCAGCATGTGCTCCAGAACCTTGACAAGCTTGTGGTGAAGGCTGCCAATGAAGCGGGCGGATACGGAATGCTGGTCGGCCCGCACTCCACCGCGGCGCAGCGCGAGGAGTTTGCGGCCCGAATTAACGCCAGACCGCGGAACTACATTGCGCAGCCGACTCTGGCCCTCTCGCGCGTTCCGACACTGGTGGAGGACCACTTGGAAGGGCGGCATGTGGATTTGCGCCCTCACATTCTCTACGGCAAGGAGATTTACGTCCTGCCCGGCGGCCTGACCCGAGTGGCCTTGCGCAAGGGCTCGCTGGTGGTGAATTCCTCGCAAGGCGGCGGGAGCAAGGACACCTGGGTACTCGCGCCGTTGCCAGAAGGAGCCAGGCATGAGCAGTGAAACCGCGCCGCTCCTGAGCCGGGCGGCCGACGCCGTTTACTGGATGGCGCGCTACATCGAGCGGGCGGAAAACGTGGCGCGCTTCATTGATGTTAACCTGCACCTGCAACTGGATTTGCCCCTCGAACCCGCCCACCAGTGGCAACCCCTGATTGACACCAGCGGTGACGCCGCGGTCTTTCGCGAGCGCTACGGCAACGCGAAAAAGCGGTCGGTGATCAAGTTCCTGGTGCTCGATAGCGACAATCTGAATTCCGTCATCTCCTGCCTGCGCGCCGCCCGTGAGAACGCCCGCTCGATTCGCGAGATCATTTCCTCCGAGATGTGGGAGCAAGTCAACAGCCTGTACCTGAAGATTCAATCCCAGATGTCGCTGGCGGAGTCGGAGCGCCTGGCCGAACTCTTGCGCGGCATCCGCCTGGGCTGCCACATGTTTGAAGGAATCACCGACGCCACGATGAGTTACAACGAGGCCTGGCATTTCCTGCGCCTGGGAAGGCAGCTCGAGCGGGCCGACAAGACATCGCGCATTTTGGATGTGAAGTTCTTCATGCTGCTCCCCTCCGCGAACGCTGTCGGAACTCCCTATGATGACATTCACTGGTCGGCGGTCTTGAAATCGGTCAGCGGATTCGAGATGTACCGTAAAAAGTACGGACGCATCGTCCCGCGCAGTATCGTGGAGTTCCTGATCCTTGACCGCGAGTTTCCCCGCGCCATCCGCCACTGCCTCCGCGAGGCCGATGAATCGCTGCACACGATTACCGGTACTCCCATGGGGTCATGTGAGTGCCCCTCGGAATGCTCCCTGGCCCCGCTGCGCGCGGAACTTGATTACATTTCTGTGAACAAAATCATCAAGGATGGGCTGCACGAGTATTTGGACGGCCTGCAGGCGCGGATGAACGCCCTCGACGACAACCTGACACGCGACTTCTTCGCCGGGGAATCGGATTCTCAAACCTCCGTGGAAGAGGAGGTTTCGTCATCAAGAGCCTAGAAGTGAGCGATACCTCACAGGCAGCGAATCAAACCGCGGTGGAGGAGTGGCGATATGCTCCCGTTAAGGGCTACTGGGACGAGGCCGTGCTGCCCTCCGGTCTGCCGCGCCGCCCTTGGCGCCGCCTCGCCGCCGCCATTCGCCACTTAGGGTTCCGGCAGTTCGACCGTTACTGGCAATCCGGCGTGCAACTGATCCGGGAAACCGGCGTCTCCAACAACCTCGCAGGGGATCCTTGGGACAATGAGCGTCCCTTGACTCTGGATCCCATACCCTTGCTGATTGCGGAAGAGGAATGGACCCGCATTGAAAGGGCCGTCATCCAGCGCGCGGAATTACTGAATGCGGTTCTGTTCGATCTTTACGGCCAGCAAAAACTGTTGTATGAGCACTTCCTGCCCCCGGCGCTGGTCTTCGACAATCCCCAGTTCCTCCGGCCTTGCTTTGGATTTGCGCCGCCTGCCGGCGTCTACTTGCACACTTACGCTGCGGATTTGGCCCGTTCACCGGACGGCCGCTGGTGGGTGATTGCGGAGCGCACCCAGGCGCCGGCCGGAATGGGCTACACTCTGGAGAACCGGCTGGTGAGCGCGCGCGCTTTGCCCGGCGTCTTCAGCCAACACCGGGTTCGGCAACTGGCGCGCTTCCTGGACGTCCACCGCCTTGCCCTGTTCTCTCTCGCCGCACGGCGCAGCAATCATCCTCGTGGCGTAGTCCTTACTCCCGGGCCGCACACCGACGCTTATTTCGAGCATTCCTTTCTGGCCGGCGATTGGGGTTTGCCCCTGGTGCAAGGGGACGACCTGACGGTCCGCGACGGTCGCGTCTATTTGAAAACCTTGGCAGGGCTAGAACCGGTGGATTTGATTCTGCGCTGTTTCGAGGACGCTTTCTGCGATCCCCTCGAACTGCGGGGAGATTCCTTGCTGGGCGTGCCCGGCCTTGTCCAGGCGGCTCGCAGCGGCGGGGTGGTCATTGACAACGCTCTCGGCAGCGGGGTTGTGGAAGGGCCTGGCTTTCTGGCGTTCCTCCCAGGGCTTTGCCGCCTGCTCCTGGGCGAAGAACTACGCATGCCTTCGGTGGCCACCTGGTGGTGCGGCCAGGAGAAAGCTTGCCAATACGTGTTGGAACATCTCGATGACCTGGTGGTCCGGCCTGCCTCGACCAGTTTCGGCCAGCCGCCGGAGTTTCCGGCGTCTCCGGACGGCGCAGGGCGGGAAAAGCTGATTGCCGCCATCAAAGTGCACCCTGAACGGTATGTGGCGCAGGAAGAGATTGCGCTTTCCACCGCGCCGTCGCGCACCGAAGGCGGATTGGCCGCTCGCCACGTCGTCCTTCGAGTCTTTGCGTCCTGGGACGGCCAGTCTTATGGCGTGATGTCCGGCGGTCTGGCGCGGGTTACCGCGGAATCATCCTCCCGGCAGCTTCCTCTGCGCCTGGGGGGTGTCAGCAAAGACACCTGGGTGCTGGGGGGCACAGGAGAATCTTCGCCGGGGCCCAACCTGCCTTCTGTGCCCCTCGACGCGTCCGCTGGCCGCAATGCGCTGCCCAGCCGGGTAGCCGACAATCTCTTTTGGCTGGGCCGCTACACCGAACGCGTGGAAGCCCATGTTCGCCTTTTCCGTGCTCTGTTACCTGCGCTTTCCGCAGAAGAAGATTTCGGACACGCTCTGACGCTGGATACCGCGGTCTCTCTTCTGGTGGGCCTGGGTTTTCTGCCGCCCGAAGACGCCACCGCGTCCCTCGCCGAGCAGCGCTGGCGCGTGCAGCGCTTTCTGACGGAAATCGTTTACGATCCCTCCCGGATTTCCAGCCTGGGATGGAACCTCAAACAGATGCACCGCGTCGCCCGGCAATTGAAGGAGCGGCTCTCCGGCGACACCTGGCACGCGCTGCGGCGCCTGGATGCGGAATTCTCCGGCGCCCTGCCCGCCAATCAGGAGCTCAGGTATATCGCTCAATTTGGCGTTCTGGATCGCGCCGTCATGACACTTTCCGCCTTGTCCGGCTTGCTGATGGAAAACACCACCCGCGGCGAGGGCTGGCGCTTCGTGCAGCTTGGCCGCCGGCTGGAGAGGGCTTGGCAATTGGCGGAGTTGCTGCGCGTCGCGGTGGTGGAGGCTCCGCCCAGCTCCCAACCCTACCTTCACATTCTTCTTCAGGCGGCGGACAGTTCCATTACCTACCGCACGCGATATGTCAGCATCCTAAGAACCGACCTGGTCTTACAACTTCTGTTGGTGGATGAGTTGAACCCCCGCTCGATCGGATTCCAAATCGCCGATTTGGCGGATCAATTGTATTCCCTGGCGCGAAGTGACGACCCCGAGCACGGCCGGCTGGACGAGTTGGTGGGCGGAACGCTCCGTGAAATCCGGGCCGCATCCCTGTCAACGCTCGCCCAGCGGGACAGTGCTGGCAAGTTCGTGGCGCTGGAGTCGTATCTCCGGCAGCTCAAGACGCACTTGTACGAATTCTCCGAAGCGTTGACGGCGCAATACCTGAGCCCGGCCAAGGCCTCGCTCCTGACCGCGTCCTGGTGATGCCGAATGCTCTACCGGATTACACACTCGACTCGCTACGCTTACCCGTCGCCGGTGACACAGTGTTACAGCGAGGCGCGCCTGACTCCGCGGGCGCTGCCTTCCCAACGAGTTCTCGAGCATCGGCTGCAAGTTGACCCTCTACCGGCCTTCCAGAGCGGTCATAAGGACTATTTTGGCAACGATGTTTCCACCTTTGCAGTTTTTGATCGACATGAGCGATTCGAGGCGGCCGCCTCCAGTGTGGTTGAGGTCGGACCGCAGAGAAGCGGAATTCGTGTCTCCCCGGCGTGGGAGGCGGTGCGCGAGACGCTGGCTCAGCCGCTCGAGCCGGATTCCATCGCCGCGTCCGAGTTCATCTTCGATTCTCCCTATGTTTCCGCCCACCCGGAGTTGCGGGAATATGCTTGCCCCACTTTCACGCCCGGCCGCCCGCTGTTCAGCGCGCTCGAAGAACTTACCCGGCGCATCCACGACGAATTCAGGTACCAGCCTCAGTCCACCTGCATCGATACGCCGCTCCTCGAAGTGTTCAATAACCGCCGGGGCGTCTGCCAGGATTTTGCTCACCTCATGATCGGCGTGCTTCGTTCGCTCCGCCTGGCGGCGCGCTACGTGAGTGGCTACATCCGCAGCGGCCCGCAGTTTCAGGGAGCCGCCGCGTCACATGCCTGGGTGTCGGTATTCGATCCGGCGAACGGTTGGCTGAGTTTCGATCCCACCAATAACTTAATGCCTTCCGACACTCACATCACCTTGGCGTGGGGGCGGGACTATGGCGACGTGACGCCGATGAAGGGCCTTACGCTGGGCGGTGGCGGGCAGTCCGTGGAAGTGGAAGTCCGCGTTCTGCCGCTCGAGCAGGGGCCCCGTGGCGGGCTGTGAAAATGGCAAGTGGACCCCTCACCCGGCCTGCCCCGGCTGATGAAAGCGCCGGCTGCAGGCCACCCTCTCCCCCAAGGGGGCGAGGGAGGAAAAAACACTGAATTGATGCCCTTGTCCCTTTGAGGGGTAGGAGGGTGAAACTCTGAATTGATACCCTCGCCCCCTTGGGGGGACAGGACGGAGAGGCACTGAATTGATACCCTCGCCCCCTTGAGGGGACAGGACGGAGAGGCACTGAATTGATACCCTCGCCCCCTTGGGGGAGAGGGTGGCGCGCAGCGCCGGGTGAGGGGGTTCCGCTCTGCCCTACGCTGCCCTACTCATATCGCAGCGCCACCAGCGGGTCAGTCTTAGTCGCCCGGCGGGCTGGTATCAAACAGGCCGCCAGCGCAACCAGAACCAATAGGCCGGCGACCGCCGCAAAACACAAGGGATCGTGAGCGCTCACTCCGAAGAGCATGTTGGCCATGAGGCGGGTCAGCCCGAAAGCTGCGACCAGGCCGATCGCAACACCCGTGAGGGCCATCTTCACGCCGTCCTCGAGCACCATTCGCAAAACCGTTATCCGGTCGGCTCCAAGGGCCATGCGGATGCCGATCTCGTGGGTTCGCTGGCTGTTGAGGTAAGAAACGACCCCATACACTCCTACGCAGGCCATGACCAGGGCAAGGCCGGCGAATACTCCCAGAAGCACCATCGAGAAGCGGCGAGCGGCGAGCGAGTCGGAAACGATTTCGTCCATCGTGCGGATTTCGTAAATCACCTGCTCTCTGTTGATCTGATGCAGGGCATGGCGAAGGGAAGCAACTTGCGCTAGCGGCGAACCCGCGGTTCGCAGTGCGATTCTGGTATATCCGGCCAGCATGGGCACGAACTTACTGGGAACCTGCGCCACGGCAAGATAGCATTGCGCCTGCATGTTGGGATTCGAATCCGAATCAAGGCCCCACTGTTTCACGTGCCCAACCACTCCCACAATTTCCACCGTATCCCCGATGATGCCGAAGTGGAGACGTTGGCCGATGGGATCCTGCTTGCCAAAGTGGATCTGCTGAAAGCGTTCATCAATGACGGCGACGAGAGGAGCATGCTCGTCATCGGCGGAAGAGAGGAAGCGGCCGCGCAGGAGCGGAGTCCTCATCACTTTCAGATAACTGGGCTGCACGTTGTAGATGATCGCCTGCTTCATCTCCGCTTCCGTCGCAGGCTTGGGCCGGCCGTCCACCCAGAATGGGAATTCCTCATCCCCGGACATCGGCATCGCGCCGATGGTCACGGAGGCGGCTTGAACGCCCGGAACGGCGCCGAGCTGTTCTTCCAGTTGGCGCCAGGCGGCCAGGGCCCCTTCCGTAGTCGAAATGGTTGCCTTGGGAAGCCCCAGCCTGAACGTGAGCACGTTGTGGCGGTCGAAGCCGGGATTGACGTTCCACAGCTTCAAAAGGCTGCGAATCATCAGGCCGGCGCCGGCCAGGAGCACCAGCGCCAATGCCATTTCCGCGGCCACCAGAACTCGCTGGGCGCCATGGCGCGCGCCGCTCAACCCTCGTCCACCCTCTTTCAAGGTTATTTGAAGATTTGTCCGCGACGTCTTCAATCCTGGCACCAGGCCGAATAAGACGCCCGATAGAATCGAGATCGCGAGCGTAAACAACAGCACACGTCCGTCGAGGCGGACTTGTTCCACGCGCGGCAATGCCTGCGGCAAAGCACTCAAGGCTATCCGCATTCCCAGGGAGGCAATCAGGACGCCCAGGCCCCCACCGGACAGGCCAAGCAAAACGCATTCGGTGAGTAGCTGGCGAATGACACGGCTCCGGTTGGCACCCAAGGCTGCGCGTATGGCGAATTCATGGGTGCGTGCGGTCGAGCGCGCCAACAAGAGGTTGGCAACGTTTACGCAAGAGATCAGAAGCACGAACCCCACTGCGGCGAGCAGCACCAGCAGAAACGGCCTGATCTCACCCACCATGTTTTCCACGAGTGGGAACATCGTGATGCCGGTGCCTTTGTTGGCATCAGGGTACGCCTCCGCCAGGTGCTGTCCCAGCGCATCCATGTCGGCCCGCGCCTGCTTGAAGGTAACGTCAGGCTTGAGCCTTCCGACGGCGTCCATGCCCATGCCGATTTTGCGATCGTGAAAGACGGGATTGTCCCACTGGCCGATGGGGACGTAGACCTCTGCGTTGCTGTCAAAGTTGTTGCCGGTGTAACGGAAATCCTCCGGGACCACGCCGACAATGGTGTAGGCCTTGCCATCAAGCGTGAGACTTTTCCCTACCGCGCCAGGTTCAGAGCCGAACTTGCGCTTCCAGAGGCCGCTGCTGATCATCACCACGTGCGCCGCGCCGGCTTGGTCCTCTTCAGGCAGAAAATTCCGGCCGAGGCGTGGTTGCACGCCCAATAACGGAAAGAAACTCGCCGAGACCATATCCGCCGTGACGCGTTCGGGTTCGCCCGTTCCCGTCAAGCTGAAGTCGTCTTCACGGTACCCCGCCAGCGCCGAAAACGACCGGTTGTCGCGCACCCAATCGAGGAAGTTGGGATAAGAAATGGACCACCACGGAGAAGCCTGAGTGCGTGTGTAAAGAGCTACGAGCCGCTCGGGCTGAGGATAGGGCAGCGGGTCAAGCAGCACGCCTTTCACCACGGAGAAGAGTGCCGTGTTAGCGCCGATGCCCAAGGCCAGCGTCAACACCGCCACGGCGGTAAACGCAGGATTCTTCGCCAGCATCCTCAAACCGAATTTCAGGTCCTGGAGTACGGTTCGCATTGCAGAAGACCTCCGGCGCGTCGTTTCGATCTCTCTTCTACCTAAACGCTGGAACAAGTTCGGCAGTTCCAAATTCCGCCGAAATTCCTGCGGTTCGGGAACCGCCCTGCCTGCGCGGAAGGGCGGCGCTTTAGCCCCTGAAGCAAGTTGGTTTCAGGGCCTAAAGGCCCTTGCGACTTTGGTCACCTAGGCGGCGGGGCTGAAGCCCCGCCCTTCCGAGGGCCATTTGTCGCACTACGGAGTCTTTGTCGAATCGTCGAAGGCTAAGACGATTTTCACACTTTTTCCGCTCTTCAGCCTGATTGGTTGGATCTTGTCTGGGGCTTTTCGGTACAGACCCATCGGCGCCCCAGAGACCGGGTCCGAGTGTCCGTCATAGCTGCCATTCCGATCGACGAATGCCGCGGCATAAACCGCCGATGACCTGAGGAAATCAAAGGTGATGGTTCCGTCTTTTCGGGAGGCGCTGAAACGCCGCAGAATGTGGCTGACACCCGCGGTGGTGGCGGGCGGTGTCATCTCCGAGGTGGAATCCACAAGTGAGGATGCAGTGAAGGGGTTGGTGTCGAACAGAAGCACATAGATCTTGTGGTTTTCATCCACAATTCCCGCCCCTGTGTAATTCAACTTAACTTTGAGCGCGCTATGGGTGGTCGCAGCACACACACCCAACTGCGTCACAGCCAGGACCCAGAACAACGTGGAAACCAGCACTGCAGCGTTTCTCCTCTTCATACGTTTTTCCTCCTCGTTCTAAGCACGCAGCACAGGCCTTCGTGCCTGTGCTTTCCTTTCCCGTCTCGCATTTCCTGAGCCTGAGCAAAATCACCTGCGCTGCCTAAGTTATCTTCTACAACCGATCTGTGGGGCCAACCGCTCTCCGAGTGGGATAACCGGGAGGTTAAGGTTGGCCCCCATCTTGGGCAGTCCGGGGGTATTAGGCCACATGTGCCTGGACCGCGATGACCCGAGCAAGCGCCGGCCCACGGTTCTGGGCGGTCATCTGCTCACGTTCTCTCTTCGGTATCGGGAAACTGATCACACACTGATTTTCCAGACGCAGCAGGCTGATCCTGTACGTGTCCCCGGCGGGCACGGCGACCAGTTCGCTGCTCTTGTAAGGGGTACCGTATGAGACCCCTGCGACCATGACTCTCCCTAAGCACTGCCCGTCATGCTCAATGGAGATCAAGCTGGCGTTTGTTAGGTCGTCGGCGGTGAAGGTGTATTCTCCGGCCGGCAGGGTCAACCCGCCCCAACGTGCCGCGAAGGGCAGGGTGAATTTTCCGCGAAAGGATTGAGCGCTCGCGACGGTTGGGATAATCGAGATGGCCAGCAGCGCGAGAGCGAAGAACCCGCAAAACCTGAGGTAACGATTGACGTTCATGGTGGAGCCTCCTCTTTTTAATTTTGAGGGCCTTCGTTTCTCGCCCTCACCTGGTAATGCGGAAAGGGCTTCTGAAAAGGGTAAGGTCCAGGAAAGAGATTGTGATGAAAATCCGGTGTGCTATCATGAGGGGCGCGCCCCGCCGTAGGCGGCGATGTCTGCCACTCTTGACGCCCCTCCCCACCCAGGGAGAGTGCAGGTGGTGGAGGTGAAGAGGTCTTATGACCCCGCCGGCTCCCAATGAGGTCACGCAACTGCTCCGGGCCTGGAGCGATGGTCAGCACGAAGCCCTCGAGAGGCTCATGCCGCTCGTCTATGACGAATTGCACCGCCTGGCGCGACATTACATGAGCCGCGAACGCTCCGGCCATATCCTTCAGACTTCCGCACTCGTCAATGAGGCTTTCATTCGGCTCGTCGATGCCCGCCAGGTGAACTGGCAGAACCGCGCGCATTTCTTCGCCATCTCGGCCAGCTTAATGCGGAGAATCCTGGTGGATTTTGCCCGCATTTATCAAAGCCAGAAGCGGGGAGCCGGAGTCCGCCCGGTCTCCTTGGATGAAGGGTTGGACGTGACGGAGGAGCGGCTGGACCTGGCCTCTCTCGACGACGCACTCAAAACCCTGGCAGCCCTCGATCCCCGCAAGAGCCGCGTGGTTGAACTGCGTTTCTTCGGTGGTTTGAGTATGGAAGAAGTGGCAGAAGTGCTGCAGGTTTCTCCCGAAACGGTAAAGCGCGATTGGAAACTGGCGAAAGCCTGGCTGCTCCGTGAGATGGGTGGAAAGCAAGATGCAATCCGAACGCTGGAAGCAAGTTGAAGAGCTGTTCCACTCGGCCCTCGAGCAGGACGAAAGCCGGCGGCGGGAGTTCGTCGAGAAAGCCTGCGGCGGGGACTCCGAACTGTTGCGGGAAGTCGAATCCCTGCTCGACTACGAAAAGCCTTCCGAGAGCTTCATGGAAGCCCCCGCCATGGAGGTGGCGGCGCGGGCGCTGGCGCAGCAGCAGAGTGCGGCGGTTCACGAACCGGCAGTTGGACAAAATGTCTCCCATTACAGGATCTTGGATAAACTGGGTGAGGGCGGCATGGGCGTCGTCTACAGAGCTGAAGACGTTCGCCTCGGCCGCGAGGTGGCGCTCAAATTCCTGCCTCAGCGGTTGGCCAAAGATCAACAGGCGCTCGAGCGATTTCAGCGCGAAGCGCATGCGGCATCGGCCTTGAATCACCCCAACATCTGCACCATCCATGATTTCGGCTCCCACCAAGGCCAGCCGTTCATCGTCATGGAACTGTTGCGGGGCCACACGCTGAAGGAGTTGATCCAGGCCAGTCACGGCGCGGTCTTCCCGCCATCACTGCCGGCTCCGTTCAGCACGGAACGAATGGCTGAACTGGCAATCCAGATCGCCGACGCGCTGGACGCGGCCCACCACAACGGCATCATTCATCGCGATGTCAAGCCGGCCAACATCTTTGTCACCGAATCGGGGCAAGCCAAACTCCTGGACTTCGGCCTGGCGAAATCGACGCCGGCGAGAAGGACCAGCCCATCAGGCACGCCGACTGAGGGGTCCGGCGCCCGCCGTCCAGGGAGCGGCCAAGCCGCGGCCGGCGCGACCCCCTCCGCGGATTCCCGCAGCTTTACCGGCCCCGGCATCATGATGGGTACAGCGTCCTACATGTCTCCTGAGCAGGCGCGCGACGAGCCGCTTGACGGCCGCACCGACCTCTTCAGTTTCGGCGCCGTACTCTTTGAAATGACCACCGGCCAGCAGGCCTTTCCGGGGGGAAGTACGGCGGCCGTGTTGGCGGCGGTCCTCTCTCACACGCCGATTGCTCCCCGCGAACTCAATCCGCAACTTCCGCCTGAGCTGGAGCGCATCATCAACAAGGCCTTGGAGAAAGACCGCGACATGCGTTATCAGTCGGCGGCCGAATTGCGCGCTGACCTGAAACGTTTCCGGCGCGACACGGACTCGGGGAAAGCATTGGCGGCTGCGGGTGTTCGCGATCTCGACTCGAAAGACCGCGCGCCGCAGTCGCGGAGCCTCAAGGCTTGGGCGCTTTCACTCATCGCCGCGGCCGTCCTGGTTGCAATCGTATTGGCCGTTTACTATCGTCTGCGCCGAATCGCACCTCCCCTGACGCTCGCAGGACAACATCGTGCTCGCCGACTTCGCCAATACGACCGGGGAGAAGATCTTTGATGAAACGCTAAAGCAAGCGCTGCGCGTGCAACTCGAGCAGTCGCCTTTCCTCAATGCTCTCTCGGAAGAGAAGGTCGGCCAGACACTCGGCTTCATGGGGCGGCCTCGTGACACACAGTTGACAGAGGCCGTGGTCCGGGAGGTCTGCCTGCGGACCGGAAGCAAGGCCATGCTGCTGGGCTCGATTGCCAAGTTGGGCAGCCATTACGTGCTCAGCCTCGACGCGGTGAACTGCCAAAGTGGGGACTCCCTGGGAACGGAAATGTCGGAGGCCGACAGCCGCGAACATGTTCTTTGGGCGCTCGGCGAGGCTGCTGCCAAGATGCGGGCCAGACTGGGAGAATCGCTGGCCAGCATTCAGAAGTATGACGCACCGGCTCAGCAGGTCACCACGGCGTCGCTGGAAGCGCTTCAGGCCTATAGCCTGGGGATAAAGACGCTGTACACCCAAGGCGATGCGGCGGCCATTCCGTTTATCAATCGCGCCACGGAACTGGATCCTGATTTTGCCCTGGCTCACGCTCTCTTCGGCAACCTTTGTGCCAACTTGAATCAGCCCACCCAGGGGATGGCGTCCATCAAGAAAGCCTACGAATTGCGCGGGCGCGTCAGCGAGAGGGAGAAGCTGAATATTGAAGTCTTCTACTACTCTCGCTTTACAGGTGACATGGAGAAGGCCGCTCAGGTCTGCGAAGTGTGGAAGCAGACTTATCCCCGCGACGTGGCGCCTCACGTCTGGCTAGGGAATGTGTACCAGATTCTAGGAAGATTCGAGAAGGCACTCGAGGAGTGCCGCGAAGCGATGCGCCTCCAGCCGAACAGCGTCTCCAGCTACGGTAATCTCGCAAATATCGAGCTCATCATGAACCGTCTCGAGGATGCACAACAAGTCCTCTCGCAAGCGGAAACTCGAGGGTTCACCAGTCCCGCCATGCAGGTGTTTCTCTACCGCCTGGCCTTTCTTCGTGGCGACCTGCCGGAGATGGAGCGCCGCGTGGCAGCCGCTGCGGGGCAACCGGCCGAAGACCATTTGTTAGCCCAGCAGGCGTATGCCGAAGCCTACCTGGGGAGCCTTGCCAAGGCGCGCGAGCTTACCCGGAGGACGGTCGAATCCGCGATGCGTGACGGGCGCTTGGAGGCTGCGGCAACGTTCCGGGCAGCAGGAGCACTGCGCGAGGCAATGTTCGGCAACCGGGAACAGGCTCGTCGCGAGGCCGCGGCGGCGCTCGCCATGACTCCCGGATGGACTATGCAGACGCTGGCGGCCCTGGCCCTGGCGCGAGCCGGTGACAGCGCCCAGGCGAGCGAACTTGCCGATTACCTCCATCAGCAGGACCCCTGGGACACTCTACTGAATGTCTATTGGTTGCCAACCATCCGCGCTTGGAACGTCCTCGGCCCCGACGTTGTGCCGACCGCAAGCCCTTCGCCTGCTGCGCTCAAAAGCGGGAGTGCCGCGATCGAATTGCTCGAGCCTGCGAAGCCCTACGAACTGGGGCTCCCCACCCTGTACTGGGTGCTGAATGTCACGATGTGTCCGGTGGAGGCGCGTGGCGAGGCCTATCTGACCATGGGCCGTGGGGCCGATGCTGCCCTCGAGTTTCAGAAGATCATCGATCACCCCGGGTTGGTCGGGACGTTCCCAATTGGCGCCCTGGCGCGCCTGGGCCTTGGGCGGGCTTACGCCCTCCAGGCAGGCATTGATTTCAGGGGCGAAAGGAAGCTCGGCGCCCAATCCGGCGCGGCTGCGAGCAAAGCAAATCCCACCCCCCCGCCGGCTGCCCTCGCCAAGGCTCGCTCTGCTTATCAAGAGTTTCTCACCTTGTGGCGAAGCGCCGACCCGGATATACCCATCCTCAAACAGGCGAGGGCGGAATATGCCAGACTGCAATAGACTGTCTCCTCCAACGAGGACCCCATGCCCACCGTCAATCTGGCTCCTTTAAGCCTCGGGGAGTTGCTGGACCAAACCTTCAGCTACCTGCGCAAGCACTTCTGGCTGTTTGCCGGGATCATGGTGGCGCCGGAAGCCGTCTTGGTGGGTCTGAATCTCTTGATGCAGATTTTCCTCAGACCGCCACGCTACGTTCCCGGCACGCGTGTTGTGCCGTCCGCCCAAATGGCCGCTTTTCTGGCGAGGGCCGGTATGAGCACTTTGGCCATTTTGCTTGCGTATTACGTCGTCTATGCGCTCGCCCTGGGCGCCACGACTTACGCGCTTTCGGAGATTCACTTGGGGCGGGCCACCACGATTCTCGAGTCCTATCGCGCCGTGCGGCGAAGGTTGGGGCGGCTCATCAACGTGACCCTGACCATCATGTTCCGCACTTTCGGTGTTTTCGTTCTGGCAGGGTTCTTACTTGCATTCTGCCTGGCCCTCATGGGCTCCTTGCCGAGGTCCCTCGTATGGGTCGCCATCCTCCTGGGCTTGGCGCTGCTGGTGGGATTCGTCATTACCGGAGTCCTGTTGATCATATTCCTGGTGCGTTACAGCGTGGCAGTTCCCGCCCTGGTGCTCGAGAATCTCAGCGCGCGGCAAGCTCTCAAGCGAAGCGTAGCCCTGACCCGCGGTTTCCTTTGGCGCTTGCTGGTGGTGGGCGTGCTGACCCTGCTCATCCGCATGGTGGTGGTCTTTCTTTGCCAATCACCGTTCGCCATCGCCGTCATGCTGGTGACCGTCAAGGGCGGGTATCCGAGCATCTGGCTTTCGATTCCCAGCATGCTGGTGGGAGGAGTCTGTGCCGCCGCCACGGCGCCGTTGTTCATGATTGGTTTCGCCCTCGCCTACTACGACCTGCGGGTCCGCAAAGAGGGCTTTGATCTGCAACTGATGATGTCGAATCTCGATGAAGCCCAACCGCAGAGCGCCAGCGCGCAGCCGGCGTCGAAAGAATACGCGCCACTCGCAGACGCCGGCATCTTGGGGATGTGTCTCTTGACCCTGCTCACCGCCGGGCTCTACGCCCCGATCTGGTTTCTCATCCGCCGCAGGGCCTTGAACAATCTGCATTCCAGGGAAAAGCTGGAGGCGTGGCCGGTCTCTGTCGCGCTGGCGGCGCTCGTCGCGAGCCTCTGCCTCCCGCTGCTAGGAAGCCTCAAGTGGGGCTCCTGGGTGGAAGTGGAGAACGCCTTCCCATTATTGCACCCCGGCATCTTGCTGGTTGCGGGACTCATCCTCATCGTGCAATGCTTTAAGGTCCGCCGCATCCTGCTGGACCACTTGGCGCCCCGGCAGGAAGCAATGTTCTCAGCAGGCATACGGATGCAGCACGAGGAGTTGTTCTCTCGAATGGGTACGTTCTTCTTCGGGATTTTCTATCTTCAACACAAAATCAACGGCATGCTGGACCTGTTCATATCGAGCCCAGGCGGCCGGGAAGAAATGAAAACGCCGGCCTCAGCTATACCCGTTCCCCCGGTTATTTCGTGAGCCTAACGCGCCTCCAACTCTTTGCGCTCCTCCTGCTTGCGCAGGTCAGCTTCGGGGCGCAGTCCGGCGATTTCAAGAACTCACCACAGAGCACACAGAGTTCACAGAGGAAACTGGTGCCGGCTCTCTCCGTGATCTCTGTGCCCTCTGTGGTGAACCTGTTCTTCTCAGCCCGCGAGGATGCTGCGGCATCAGAAACTCCGGAGAATAACCGCACCTCCGAATCCTTCGATTTGCACGGCTACATCGCCGAACTGGAACGCTGGTCGGCGTTGGCAAGCCGCCTGGAAGATCATCCCGAGCAGGCGGGTGCGCTGCGCAAGCAGTTGCCGGACTCCTGGTTGGTGGTCGTGCAGGAGCAGCGCTTCAGCGTTTCGACGCGCCCTTTGGGAGAAGCGCTCGATCGGATGGTTCGCGACCCCAGCACTGCCGCGCGGTCAGCGCAGGAAATCTCCGGCCGGGTCGAAAGGCTGCTCGAGGACGCGCGGGCCACGTACCGGACCTCAAAGCGCAATTACTCCCCCGAGCGCTCCATGTTGGATCAAATCCTGAAGCAGCGCGAGTTTCGCTACGTGCACGAAGATGCTGACTCGGAGACGTTTTGGGACCAACTCCTGGATCGGCTCAGGCGGTGGGTAGCCGGGCTCCTCGATCGCGCCGGGAATCACCCCAAGGTGACTAACTTCTTGCGCTGGGGAATCGTCATTTTACTTGGCCTGATTCTTTTGGCATGGCTCGCCCACGCGCTCACCCAGGTTTCCTACCAGCGCTCCCCTGCCCGAGCGGGCAACACCCGCGCGGCGCCTGCGCGCGACTGGGCGCAGGAGGCTCGCAGCGCTGCCGCGCGAGGCGAATTTCGCGAGGCGATCCGTCTGATCTACGGCGCGGCCGTGCTGGCGCTGGGTGAGGCGGGCGCGTGGCAAGTGGACCGCTCGCGCACGCATCGGGAATATGTGCGCCTCTTGCCGGCAGACTCTGCGCGCCGCCCGCACCTGATGGCTCTTACGGACTGCTTTGAACGGGTCTGGTATGGCCGCGCTCAGGCGTCCGACAGCGATTATGAAGCCGCCCTGGCGGAATTGGAGTCGCTGCGATGACTGTGCCGCTCGACTCCGCCGATAAGAAGATCCTGCTTTTCGCCGTTTTTCTTCTGGCGTTCCTGACGTTCCTGGCAGTGCTGTTCTCTCCCAACAACCGAGCTTCGTCTCGAGGTTATCCTTCCAGCTACTCCACCGCACCGGATGGCGCCAAAGCTGCCTACACGCTGCTGGGGGAGATGGGGTATGGGGTGGAAAGATGGGAAAGCCCTCCCGAGGATTTGCCGAACTCTGCAAGGAACATTGTGCTGATCATCGCCGGGCCTGTCATTCCATCTTCGGAGGACGACCTGAGACGCCTGAAACAGTTCGTAGCAGGGGGCGGCCACTTGCTGATCACCGGGATGAGGAGGGGCCGCGATGATTGGGGCAAAGGCGTGGTGCCGCCGCCTCCGCTGCAAGACGACATGGCAGACCTTCTCCGCCGAAGCGCCCTCGCCTCTTACGCGGTATGCCCCGGAGATCTCCATGGAAGCTCCGGCCTATTGGGTTCATTTCGGCGCGGGCCAGCATACGATATTACGGCAGCGACGAAGGCGCTACCGTCACAAAGTTGCGCGACGGTTCCGGCGAGATCATCTGGTGGGGGTCCGATTCACCCCTCACCAACTACGGCATCACCCGGGCATCGAACCTGGCCTTGTTCCTGAATTGCGTGGGCTCCGCGCCCGGGACCCGCATTTTGTGGGACGAGTACTTCCATGGCGTGCGCCCGGGATTATGGCATTACCTGTCGCACACCCCGTTGCCCTGGGCGCTCTTGCAACTTCTCGTCCTCGCCGCTTTCCTGGTGATCACGTACGCGCGGCGCAGCGGCGCACTGCGCCCTCTTCTGCGCCAGCCGCGCCTTTCACCCCTGGAATTCATTGAGACCGTGGGCGCCCTCTACCAGCGAAAGGGCGCGGCGGCCGGGGCTCTCGAAATCGCTTTTCCACGATTTCGTTTCCTGCTGGCCCGGCGGCTGGGAATACCTTCCACGGTGACCACCGCGGAGTTGATCCTCAGCGTGCGGGAAAGGCCGGGATGGACGATCCCAGGCTTTGCCGAAACGCTTGGAGCAGATTGAGTCCGCCGTAAAACTCCAGCAAGTCAAGGAGCCAAAGGCACTGGTGTGGGTGGGCGAGCTTTATGACTCCACCCACCGGCTCGGGCTGGAAGGATGAGTAATCGGGATGATCGGGTGAACTCGAGCTCCGCATGCTCGTTCGGAGAGGATCAGACCGTCGGGCTTCATCAGCCGAAGCGGGCCAGAATCCTAGCCGAGTCCGCATTGCCGACAGGCTGGTAGCTGCAGAGCTTATCCGCTCGCTCGGATCACCTGCGACTCTCCCGATCACCGTGGTCGAAGGAGGACTTCATGGCAGGGGAAGTTCAGAAATTCATTTCCCACGCGAGGACCGAACTTGGCAAGGTGATTGTCGGCCAGGAGAGACCGATCAACCAATTGCTGGCCGTCTTGCTCTGTGGCGGACATGCGCTGCTGGAAGGAGTTCCGGGAATTGCCAAGACGCTGGCGGTGAAAGCCCTGGCTCATATCTGCCGGCTGAGGTTTCCAACGCGTTCAGTGCACCCCTGATCTGATGCCCGCGGACGTGCTGGGCGCGAACGTCTTCAATCTCTCCACCAGCACGTTTTCCCTGCACCGCGGCCCGGTCTTCACGGACTTGCTGCTGGTTGACGAGGTCAATCGCGTACCGCCCCGAACCCAGTCCGCGCTGCTCGAAGCGATGGAAGAGCGCCAGGTTACGATCGACGGCACCGGTTATCCGCTCTCGCCGTTCTTCACGGTTTTCGCCACCCAGAACCCCATCGAGTTCGAGGGCACCTACCCGCTTCCGGAAGCGCAACTTGACCGATTCCTTTTCAAGATTCGCGTTCCTTACCCCCGCGGACAAGGAAGTGGAAATCCTGGAGCGTTACCAGCAGGGATTTGACCCGCACCACATCGACGCGCTGGGACTTTCGCCCGTCGAGCCCGACTGGCTGCCCGCCGCGCGCCGCGAGGTGTCGGCCTTGACGGTCGAGCCGGGAATCTTCCGCTACATGGCCACGGTTGTCCAGAGAACTCGCGACTGGCCGGCCCTGAGCCTGGGCGGCAGCCCGCGCGCCACCGTGGCCCTGATGTTCGCTGCGAAGGCTCTGGCCGCCATGGAGGGGCGGGATTACTTGATCCCCGATGACGTCAAAGCCGCGGCGCCCCCGGTGCTTCGCCACCGGCTGCTGGTTAAACCCGAAGCCGAACTGGAAGGCATCTCGAGCGATCAGGTGGTGGCCGAAGTGCTGGCCGCGGTTGAGGTTCCCAAATGATCGACTCTCGAGGGGCGGTCGTTGCGGCCGCCCAGGGGCAACCACCCGCATTGCCCCCAAAAGACGTCACGACTACGGGCCATCTGCTACCGCCCACCGTGATCGCCCCAGCGGCGAGCGGCCACCGATGGCCCGTCGCGTTCCAGTGGCGTTTCTTCCTTGCCCTGCTCTTGGGCCTGGTGTGGATTGGCCCGGCGTGGTGGGATCAGCGCGCCTTGTACGCTCTGCTGCTCTGGGACTGCCTGGCGCTGCTGGTCTTGGCTCGTCGATCTCGGCGCGCCTGCCCAAGCCCAGGGAAATCGTCGTGAGCCGCCGATGGCTCGATCCGCTGTCCTCAGACATTGATTCCCGAGTGGAACTGCGGGTCGCCAACCACGGCGCGCGGGAGGTGGAGGTCAGCATCGAAGATGATGTTCCCGCCGTTTTGTGCCCGACGCTCCCCAAGTTCACGTCTGACGGTTCCAGCGCGCGGGAGCGCCGTGGCCGCCTATACGGTTCATCCCACCACGCGGGGCAGATGTCAAGTGGGCCGGATCTTTCTGCGCTATCACGGCCCGGTCAGATTCGCGGAGCGGTGGGCCGTGGCGACGTCCGCCAGACGCTTCGCATTTACCCGAACCTGCGCGAGCCGCAACGCTACACCCTGTACTTGATCCGCAGCCGCCAAATGGAGCAGGAGAAAAGGCTGAAGCGGCTGGTGGGAAGGGGACGCGAGTTTGAGAGCCTGCGCGAGTTTCGTGAGTCCGACGAAAGTCGCGACATCTGCTGGACCGCCACGGCGCGCCGCGGCAAGCTGATCAGCAAGGTCTATCAGATGGAACGAAGCCAATCCGTGTCCTGGTCGTCGATGCCGGGCGGTTGATGCTGGCCAGAACCAGGAGTCAGGAGTCAGGAGTCAGGAGTCAGGAGTCAGGAGTCTCAGGAGTCAGGAGTCAGGAGATGCCATCTGCCCACCTGCCCATCTGCCCATTCGCCCGCCCGCTCATGAAACTTGATTACGCCGTCAACGCGGCGCTGACTTTGGCGCACGTGGCGCATCATTCGGGTGATACCACGGGGCTTCTGACTTATGGGCGGAAGCTGCAATCCTATTTGCCCTGCGCGCGCGGCGCCGAGCATCTTCGCCACGTCCTGGAACAGTTGGCCTTGGTCTCGGGTGAGGCGGTCGAGGCCGATCACGCCCTGGCCGCGGATTCCCTGCTGGCGCGCCAGCGGCGGCGAAGCCTGGTGGTCTGGCTCACCGACCTGGCGGAGACTGCGGCCACGCCCGACGTCATCGAAGCCGCGTCCCGCCTGCTGTCCCGGCACCTGGTGCTGTTCGCCGTGGTGGGCGAGCCTGAACTGCGCGCGCTGGTGGCGCGCCGGCCGCGAATCGCCGGGCAAGATGTACCAGTATGTGGCCGCCCAGCAGGTCATGCAGCGCCGCGAACTCCTGCTGCGCCGCATGCGCGAACAGGGAGCGATCGCGATGGAGTTTCTCCCCGGCCGCTTGTCGCCGGAAATCGTCAATCACTATTTGCAGATCAAGTGGAAGGGCCTGCTGTAGGACCTTCGCTGTGGCGCGGGCGGGACGCCCGCGCCACCTCAAGCGCTCAGCGCGCCCTCGGAGGCCTTGCAGATATAAATCTCGGCGTTCAGGCCCAGGGCATCATGATAGCCTCTAACAATAGCCTCCGCAAAAGCCTCCGCGGCTTCCTGGCGAACCAGGTTGACGGTGCAGCCGCCGAAGCCCGCGCCGGTCATGCGAGCGCCCAGGACGCCCGGCTGTTTCCAGGCGATCTCGACGAGAACATCCAGCTCTCTCGAGCTGACCTCATAATCGTCGCGCAAGCTGACGTGCGAGGCGTTCATCAGCTCGCCAAAGCGCTCGAGGTTGCCGGACTCGAGAACCTTGATGGCCTCCAGGACTCGATGGTTTTCAGTCACGATGTGCCGGGCGCGGCGGAAGAGAATATCGCTCATTACCGAACGAGCCGACTCGAGGTCGGCGGGCTTCACATCCCGCAGCGATGTCACGGCCGGTCCAGTGGACGCAATCCGGGCCACCGCCTCCCGGCACTGCTTCAGACGAACCTCGTATTCCGACTGAGCCAGGGCGCGCTTCACGCCGGAGTTGCAGACCACGATTTTCACGTCGTCGCGCAGGGGCACGTGGCGGTAGTGGAGATCGCGGCAATCGAGAAAGAGCGCGTGGTTGGCGCGTCCCAGGGCGGAAATGAACTGGTCCATGATGCCGCAGGGCACGCCCACAAACTGGTTCTCCGCCTTGCGGGAAAGTTTGACGAGATAGACCGGATCAAGCTCCAGGCCGAGAAGCTTCTTCCAAAATGCGGCAGTGCCCACCTCGACAGCCGCCGAGGAACTGAGGCCGGCCTCGCGCGGCACGTTGCCGCCAAAAACCAGGTCGGCGCCCGAAAGCCGATGGCCATCCTCCTCGAGGAATTTTGAGACCCCGCGAACATAATTGCTCCAGCGATTCGCGCTGTCCTTTTGAATGTCGTCGAGGCTGAACTCGACCGAACCCTCGAAGTCGAGCGAATGCACACGGACAGTCCGATCGGCCCGCTTGCGGCCGGCAAAGTCGATGCTGCGGTCAATGGCCGCGGGCAGAACGAAGCCGTCGTTGTAATCGGTGTGCTCGCCGATCAGGTTTACGCGCCCCGGGGCGCGAACCACCACCTCAGGAGTTGTGCCGTAAATGGCGTTGAATCTCTGTTCGATCATGGGGTTTCCCTTCTTCGAGTGGGCTGCCAACGGCATGGTCGGGCATCGCACGCCGCCGGATATGATAACACCGGTCCGAAATGCAGCCGATGGGATTTGCGGCACAGCCGACAAATCGACGAACGATCCAGGAATGTTATAGAAAACAAACGAGGACGTTAGGAATTGGCTCGGCTGCCGCGCCGTGGCGGAACCGCCGCCCTTCTTCCATTGCTCCACGCGCACAGAATCAGAGCCAAAATGCCCTCTCCCAGGGGAGTGGGTCGCCCACGACGGCGCCTTGATCCGCCGTCGCGGGCCGGGTGAGGGGTTGGTTCCGTTTCCCACAGGCATTCTTCTCCTCGTTCTTCTCATGACAGCCAGAGTTTTGACGTACCTCTCCACGCCACCGGAATTGCGGCGAAGTTAACAGACGCTATTGCCTTTCGGCGAGGAACTGACCCCTCACCCGTCACGCTCCGGCTGATGAGAGCGCCGGAGCCTGACACCCTCTCCCCTCGGGAGAGGGCTCTTCATCAATAGGCTCGCCCTGGGCACCCACAAGGGGTGCCCCTACGTCGGCAGGCTTTTGGGCCTGGACGGATGGCGCAGAGCGAAGCTCTGCGGCCTTCGCGCCTCGGGCATCCTTCCTCAGCGTGAGCAGCAGTTTGATCTTCCGATCGATCGCGCGGTCCAGCGCCTCTTCCCGCCGCAGCATCAGCTTCCACTCTTCCCCCGACGGAGCCAGGCAGGCGTCGCGCTCGATCGCTGCCTTCTCCTCGTTCAGCTTATCCTCGTAGTCGAACTCCTCCGCAACCGCCGCCATCTCTTCCTCGAGCAGTCGCAAAAGCTCCTTGTACCGTGGCTCTTCCGCCGGCGCCATTTCGCGCGAGGGCGACTCCTTGCTCAGGTCAGCCTCCCCCCGCCCCATGCCGCTCCCGGCATACACCGACAGCAGATAGCACAACCGCGCCGGCCGCCATCCCGCCTGCGGCTCATAGAGCTGTGCCAGTGTGGACGACTGCCAGGCATGGAAGCCGAGGTTCCGCACTTGCTCGCGCACCACTCCCAGAAAGGACAGCAGCAAGCGCAGGCGCGCCCCGCGCTCGGCGGGCACCGACATCGTGATGTTGATGGCCTGGCCCACCTTGAAGCCGGCGCCTTCAATTTCCTTCCGGCGGCGATGCTGCGCCTCCTCCAACTCGAGCAGGGAGCGGCGCATCACCCCCTCCTGGCAGCGCTCCAGGCGGTCGCGCCGCCAGTAGAGCCGGGCCAGGTCGTCGAGCTGCTTGTCGAAGAAGGCGTCGCCGGGGCCGAAGGATTCGCTGAGCTCCCGCTTCAGGGCATCGAACTGGGCCGGGTCTTCGCCCAGGGCGCGCATCACTTCGTAGTGATTTTCGGGGGCGGAACGCTCGCCGTGTTTGACGCCGTTCATTTTGGAGTTCTGTTTTCCGGCCGCGGTGCACGGACCGTGGGAGCGCCGGGCGTTCGAGCGGGCGGCGTCGAGCAGTTGAGGCGTAAGCTGAGGCGAATTGCGGATAGACATAGGCCCTCCTAGGGCAGAGGATTGGGTTGCCGGGAAAAGAAACCTCCCCCGGAACGGTGTGGGGTACTTATAGGCTATCAGGATAAGGCCGATTTGTCAAGCACAAAATGCTCTGAGCATAGGCCAGGGTAGTACTAGTACCCTGGCTGGGGTTGTGGTGCGGGCGTCCCGCCCGCACCACGGCAGGAATTGAGGTATAATCCTGCCCCGTACGACGGGAGGCGGAATGAAACCAAATCAGAGAATTGCACTTATCTTCTCCGCCACGCTCGGGGCGATCTTGATGAGCGCGGGTTTACTGTTGGCACAAAACCAAGCGCCGGTGGTGACCGGCGACGCACGCGTAGACAAACTTCTGAGCCAGATGACTCTGGAGGAGAAACTGACGCTGATTCACGGCACGTGGGAGGCCCCTAAGGTCTATCAGGGCCAAGCGGGCTACCTGGAAGGGATTCCGAGATTAGGCGTCCCCGGCCTGCGCTTTGCCGACGGGCCGCCCGGCGTGCTCACTCGGCACCCTTCGCAGGCGGAGACGGCGACCATGGGCGTGGCCGCCACCTTCAGCGTCCAAGATGCGGAACTGAACGGTGTCGTGATCGGCCGCGAAGCACGCGCCCTGGGCATTGACGTGGCCTTGCAGCCGTTCGTGAACATCGACCGCGACCTGGAGTTCGGGCGCGGCTACAACACGTTCGGCGAGGATCCCTTCCTGACCGGCGAGATGGGAGCGGCGGAAATCCGCGGCATCCAATCGCAGCACGTGATGGCCCAGGTGAAACACTATGTTGGCTACGACACCGATGCCACCAATGTCTGGGTTGACGACCAGACCCTGCACGAAGTCTACGTCGCGCCCTTCGAAGCGGCGGTGCGGGCGGGCGTCGCGTCGCTGATGTGTTCTTATAACCGCCTGAACGGGACCTTTGCCTGCGGGAATGAATCATCTCTGACCCGCATCCTGCGCGACGAAGTAGGCTTCAAAGGCTTCGTCACCTCGGACTGGGGCGCCACGCACGGTGTGGCTTTCATCAACGCCGGGCTGGATATGGAGATGCCCGGTCCGCCGGCGCCGGGAGGGTTTCCGATCCCGTCTTTCTTTGACTCGATGCCGCCTCCACCTCCCCCCAAGGATTTTGGCGATGTGGTTGGACTGATGTTTGGAGGGCACCTTCCCGAGGAACCGCCTCCCCCGGCTTTCGACTTCAGCGACTTCGGGAAGAAGCTCGATACCAAGAAGATGCCGCAGGCGCTCAAGGACGGCAGCGTGAGCGAGGCTGCGATTACCCGCGCCGCCGGGCACGTCCTCTACGAAATCGCCAAGTTCGGCTATCTCGACGGACAGTCGAAGCACGAGGTCACCGCGCAGTCGATCGACGCGAACGCGAAGATTATCCAGAAGACCGGCGAAGACGCGGCAGTGCTGCTGAAGAACGACGGCGGAATCCTGCCGCTGAAGGACGCCGACCTGGATCAGGTTGCGCTGATCGGCCCCGGTGCGCGGCAGGTGATGGCCATCGGCATAAGCGGGGAACGCTCCGTAGGCAGGCCCGAACGGCAGGTGGGGCCGGTCGAGGCGATGCGAAAGATTTCCGGCAATGCGAAGATTGCTTTGGCCGTCGACGACGACTTCACCGGCGCTGCCGTTCCTGCCGCCGCGTTCAGCCACGATGGCAAGCCGGGCCTGCAACGCCTGAACGCGGCCGGCACGGCAGTTCAGACCGATGCTCAGTTTAATTTCACCAACAAAGCCGGGAACGCCTTACCTCCCAACTCGACCCTGACCTGGAAGGGCACGCTGACCGTGCCGCACGCGGGCAATTACTGGCTCTTCCTTCAGGCCCTGGGTACGAACGCCAGCCTTTCCATCGACGGAAAGCCGCTGGAAGCAACCGGCGCTTTTCAGGGCGGCGTACACGGTGACATCCTGCAAGCCAATCAGGATGATGCCGTGCCCACCCTCGACGGCTTGGATAACGTGCGCCGGGCCATTGACCTTGCGGAAGGGCCGCACGCCATCGAGGTTAAGATCACTCCCGACACCTCGAACGCTCCGGTCGAGGTGCGGCTCAACTGGTATACGCCGCAACAGCGCAAGGCCGACCACGAGGCGGCGATCGCCGCGGCCCGCCACGCCAAGGTTGCGGTGGTCTTCGTGTGGACGCGCCTCAGCCCGGTGTTTGGGCTTCCTGGGAAGCAGAATGAACTGGTGGAGGAGGTGGCGGCGGTCAATCCCAACACGGTGGTGGTGCTGAACACCAGCCAGCCTGTGGCTCTGCCGTGGCTGGACAAGGTTAAAGGCGTGCTCGAGATGTGGTGGCCTGGGGACGAAGGCGGATGGGCGACGGCCAATCTGCTGCTCGGCAAAGCCAGCCCCGCGGGCCGGCTGCCGGTCACCTGGGCGCGGCGTTTGGAGGACTACGCCGCCACCAGCCCGGGTTATCCCGAGCGATCCAAGAAGGGAGTAGACCACAAGACAACCTTCAGCGAGGGAGTGGACGTGGGTTATCGCTGGTTTGACCGGCAAAAGACCGAGCCGCTTTTCCCCTTCGGCTACGGCTTGAGCTACACCAGCTTCGCTTACTCCGGCCTTCAGGTTACTCATGCGTCCGATGGCGGCTTGCTCGTGCAGGTCACGGTCCGCAACACGGGCCATGCGGACAGCGACGAAGTGCCGCAGGTGTACCTGGGCGCGCCCAGCGAGGCGCCGGCCGGAGTACACTTCGCGGTGAACATCCTGGCCGCTTTCGACCGCGTGTTCGTGCCGGCAGGCCAGAGCAAAACCGTTACGCTACACGTGGCGCCACGCCAACTGCAATACTGGTCAACAGCGGAAGGCAAGTGGGTCACAGCCGTCAGCCAACGCACCGTGAGCGTGGGCGCCTCCTCGCGCGACCTGAGGGTGGGAACAACGCTCGACTAGCGCACGGCTCCCCTCCTTCGCAGGAGGAGGGGTAGGGGGCATAGGCGTTAAATTAAGCGGAGGCTCTGCAGCTTGGGTCCCTTCGGGACCCGTCAGAAACGCTTAGTCAACGCCTATAGGGGCAGGGGGGTGGTGTGGCTTCGGTCAACCACCCCTAACCCCTCCTTATCAAGGAGGGGAATCACTTTCAAACCGCCATCACGCTCGGGACAAAACCATTCTCGCGCGTTAAACTTCCATACATGACCGGGAAGCGACGCTTTGAGGAGCAACTCGCCGAGCTGGAGCAACTTCGCCACCAACCGCGTGAAACGGCACTCAAGCTGTTGCGCAAGGCGCTTGCCCAGCGCAGCAATTACCTTGTCGCGAAAGCTGCCGATCTGGTCCGCGATTTGCGCTTCGCCGAATTGATCCCCGAGCTGGTCACCGCTTTCGACCGTTTCTTCTTGAATCCTCTCAAGACCGATCCCCAGTGCTGGGCGAAGAACGCGATCAGCAAGGCGCTGGCAGCGCTGGAATATCAGGAAGCTGATGTATACCTTCGCGGCATGCGACACATTCAACTCGAGCCGGTCTGGGGCGGGAATTCCGACACCGCCGCCACGCTCAGAGCCACGTGCGCGTTGGCCCTTGTCCCTTGCCGCAGTCTCTCAGAAACCGAGCTCCTGGATTATCTCGCTCGAACTCTTTGCCGATAAGGAAAAATCCGTGCGCGCCGAGGCCGCCCGCGCTGTCGAATCGGCCGGCTCGCCCTCCGCGGCGCTGCTACTTCGATTGAGGGCAGTGCTGGGCAGGGACGAACCGGAAGTGCTGGGCGCGTGCTACAACGGCATTCTACGCATCGAGGGCACGGCGGCGGTGCCCTGGGTCGCGCGCTTCCTCGCCGCCGCTGACGATGCTGCCGCGGAAGCAGCCTTGGCAATTGCCGCCGACCGCTCGCCAGAGGCTTTTGTGGCCTTGCGGGACCGCTTCCTCGAAGAACCTGACCCCTGGTTCCAGGGCGTCCTCCTCTCCGCCATCGCTCTAACCCGGCAGGAAGCGGCGATCGGCTTTTTACTCGAGCTTGTCGGGAAGCGGTCGCCCCATGCGGAGGCGGCTATCGATGCCCTGCTTCGCTCGATGCCGTCTCCCGAGGTCGTCCAACAGCTCGAGTCGTTGAGCGCGGGCAACCCACGCCTGGAGCGCGCCATGGCCGCGCATCGAGCGTCGTCCTCCTGAACTGCGCGGCAGAAAGGAGTGTCAAAGTCTGTCATTCTGAGCGAAGCGAAGAATCCGCATTAGTTCGCCACGGACCGGACTGCAGATCCTTCGCTTCGCTCAGGATGACAGGCACCTTCATCTCCGTGGGTGGGCCGCAGGTCACGTGCGCTCGGAATGACCTGGCCTTTCGATTTTTCCACACCTTCTCATTGTAAGGGCACGCCATGGCGTGCCCCTGCGCGTTGATGACGAGGGCATTTCAGTTCGCCCAGGCGAGCCGCCCCTAAGCGAGGAAAATAATGGAGGCCGGGCTGCCCACGGGAGTGTATTGACCAGTAAACGTGAGCGCGCCTGTCGTGCGGTTGATGCGAAAGGTCGTTAGAGCATCCGCGAACTGGTTGCACACGTAGAAGAAATTCCCTGTCGGATCAAAGTTAAAGGCGCGTGGATGATCGCCGCGAGTCCATTCTTCGCCCCGATAGGTCAGGGTTCCAGTCGCGCCGATGGAAAACCAGGCAACGCTGTCGTGCAGGCGGTTGGAAGCGTAGAGGAATTTGCCGTCGGAAGAGATCATGACTTCGGCGGGGAAATTCGAGCCTGCGAAGCCCTTGGGAAGGCTGGAAATCGTCTGTTTCGCTGTCAGCCTGCCGTGACCCGGATCGTAATCGAAAGCGACCACCGTCGAACCTTCTTCTTGCAGCGAATAGAACCAACGGCCGCTGGGATGAAACGCGAAGTGTCGCGGTCCGTCACCCGCGGGCAGTGCCACGTAGGGTGGGTCGCTGGGGATGAGCTTCCCTTTCTCGGCGTCGAACTTCCAAACGAAAATGCAGTCCAGCCCCAGATCGGCCGCAAAAACGAAGCGGCCTGCCGAATCGGGCAGGACCATGTGGGCATGAGGATGGTCATGCCCGCTGATGGCGAAGCTTCCCGGAGGCGCGCTGGCAGCGTGTTCAGGGCCAACCGTGCCTTGATCGTGGACGACGTCGCTGGCTGGGCCCAGCTCGCCGTTCGGGTGAATGGGCAGCACGGCCACAGTTCCTCCGAAGTAGCTGGCCACCAACACGAACCTGCCGGAAGGGTGGATGCTCAAATGCGTGGGGTTGGCGCCTTCGGAGCTGACCGTGTTGAGCAACGTCAAGTGACCGTTGGCTCGATCAATTGAATAGGCGCTTACCGAACCGGAATTCGTGCCCTGGTAGTCTGCGATCCAGTCCACGGAATACAAGTGTTTCCGCGACGAGTCAAGAGCCGTGAAGGACGGGTTGGTGTCCCTGCGAATGATCTCGCGCTGAACCAGAGCGCCATCCGCAGGATTCATTTCAAACACGTAGATGCCTTGGCCGCGCCCGATAGAATTGTCGGGGCCCTGCGGCCGGCTGTAACTCCCGACGTAAGCGAAAATCCTGTGGCGCCCTGAACCCGACTTGGTTTGCTGCGCCCGGCCCAGCAAAGGCGCGGCTGCGCCCAAAGCCGCCGCGCCTTTCAGGAACCCGCGCCGCGAAGTCCTGCCTAAGACAGTTCGTTTCAAATCACGCTGCGACATTTAAACCCCCGTTTGATTAAACCCAAAATGAAAGTCGTCGCTCTTCTTTGCGTCCTTTGCGGGCTTTGCGTCTTTGCGTGAAACCGGTCCTTCCGCTGATCTTAATCCGCATCCAGCCCGCAGAGCGCCGGCTACTGTTCCTCCACGATCGCCACGTCCCACGGCTTCAGCGAGATCGATTGAGAATGGCCGAGCGTATCGCCGGACAGGAGATCTTTCCCCGCCGCGTAGGAGTAGGCAAACGCTTTGGCGTCGCCGGAATAGTTGAAATAGTAATGGAGTCGCTTGCCGAAGCGATTCACGCCGTGCCTGACCCAGACCGCGGCGGGAAGTTGCTGATCGGGCCCTGCAAGGGCAACCTCTTTCAGCACATCGAGCAGCAGGCGTTTTTGCAACGTGTCGGAAAGATACGTCCCTTCGTAGAGCAGCGTTCCCGACCCGTAGTGATTCTCGGTGATGGCCGGCCAGCGCCCGAAGAAAGGATGGTCGTACCAGGCACGCGGCTGGGCGTGTTCCGGCATGAGAAACTCGGCCCAGTAGCTGACCTTGTTGGCGTCGCCAGCGTGGAAAGGATCTCCTTTAAGCGCCAATGGCTGTTCGAGGTTGGAAAATTCCTGGTAGCTGAAACCCGCCGCCTCTCGCAACGGTCCGGGTGCGCGCACCCAGCGTACCGCGGAATTCTCATTGCAAAAACCGCTCTTAAAAGTCATGACCACGTGTCCGCCATTCTTCACATAGTCGGCGATGCGATTCAGCAGGGCATCATCGGCAATGTAGAGGGCAGGAACCACCAGCAATTTGTAACGCGAGAAATCCGCGGTCTCCGGGAAGACAAAGTCTACGCCCACATTCAGGTCGTAGAGCGCCTTATGAAGTTGGTGGACGAGTGAAGCATAGTTCGCCTCGGAAGGGGACGATCCCCAATGCCGTCCGCTCTCTGCGAAGGGCATGAACTCAATCGCATTCAAAGAGTCGCGGCTCCACAAGATGGCAACGGGGTTGGCGATCTTCAGGTTGACAAGATGCGGACCGATCTTTTCGAGTTCATGCGCGGTGCGCGAAACTTCGGCATAAGCGCGGTTCGGCTCCAAGTCGTGGGACAGGACCCCTTTCCAGTAGGTCTCCTGATTGGCGGGAATCGATGCCCAATGCCAGTACTCCACCATATTCGCGCCATTGGCAAGATGCGTGTAAACATCTTCCCGCAACTGGCCGTCATAAGGCGGGAATTGGAATGAGGAAGTCCAATCCGTGGTTTGCGCGTTGGTCTCCGTCACCAGGAAATTCGATCCCTTCAGGGACCGGGCAAAGTCCTCGTTCAGGGACTGAGCCGCTCCGTCGAAGTGATCCTGGGTGCCGTGATAAACGTTGATGGCGGGGATATCCAGAACGTTCGCGATCGCCTGCTCGTTCACATCGGCATGCAAGGCGCCGGCAAAATCGGTGGTGACGAATTGGCCGGGCCGGCGGTATTGGCGGACCAGGGCAGCCTGCCAGGCGAGAAAGTCGGTCACCCGCATCTGCGACCAGCGCGACCACTCGAGTTTGTAGCCGGTGCTTTGAGCGCTGTCGCGCGTGGGCAGGTCTTCCCAGTTATTGACGTCCTCGCCCCAATAGTTGAGGAACCACGCCTTGTTCATGCTGGCGGTATCGCCGAACTTGTCGCGCAGGTGGTTCAGGAAACCCAGGAAAACGTCGCGATTCGAGGCGCCATAAGACGACGTTCTCGTTGTCGAGTTGCCACCCGATTACGGTGGGATTGTCTTTGTAGTGTTCCACCATATTGCGAATCACGCGTTCGCAATAGAAGCGGTAAACGGGACTATCCGTGTCCATGTTTTGGCGCATACCGTAGAACGTCTTTGCCCCGCCCAGCGGCCGCGCCAGTACTTCCGGGTGCTGGTGATAAAGCCAGGTAGGAATCGAGTAAGTGGGTGTTCCCATGATGACCTTGATTCCCGCTTTGCCCATGGCGTCAACAACCCGGTCCATCCACGCATACTCGAAATGGCCGTCCGCAGGCTCCCACAAACTCCAGGTCGATTCCCCCATGCGCACCACGTTAAGACCAGCCTCTTTCATCAGTGCGATATCCTTATCCAGCCGATCGTAGGGCATGTACTCGTGATAGTAAGCTGCCCCGTAGAGCACGTTTTGCAAGGCAGGGGTGGCGGAGGAATCCCCGGTCTGCGCCTGCGCCGCGCCGATCTGCATGCCAAGAGATAAGGCAATCACCGCTGCGGTGCTAATCCACCACCTCATCCGAGTTACCGCTTGCACTGGTTGCACCATATGCGGACCTCCTGAACTCCCGTGCCGACGCGAGAGCCAGCACTACGACAGCCCAACCGTCTTATGCCGACATGGTATGATAGGACAAATTTGAATCGCATGTAATCGAATACTGGTGCGGGGCAGACGTAGGGACGACCCTGGTAACCGACCCCACGATTCACAAAAGGAGGGCACGTCATGAAGTATAGGAAACTTGGGAACACGGGACTGATCGTTAGCGAAGTGGCGCTCGGCACCATGCAGTTCGGCAGCAAGATGAACGTAGGGAATCTGGGCCAGGAAGAGACCACGCGCATGGTGAAGCAGGCTCTGGAGAGCGGAATCAACTTCATCGATACCGCGGATGTCTACAGCCTCGGTGAGAGCGAGACGCTGGTCGGCAACGCCCTGAAAGGCCTTCGCAGCGAGATCGTGCTGGCCACCAAATTCCGCCTTCCCATGGCCGCGAATTTCAACCGCAGCGGAGCGACCCGCGTGAATATACTACGCGAAATCGAGGACAGCCTGCGGCGGCTCCAGACCGATTACATCGATCTGTACCAGGTGCATGGATGGGACAGCAACACGCCCCTCGAGGAAACCGTGCGGACGCTCGACGATGTGGTGCGCCAGGGGAAGGTGCGCTATATCGGACTCTCGAATCTCATGTCGTGGCAAGCCGCCACCGCCATAATGCTCCAGGAGCGGCTGGGACTCGAGAAATACGTAACCGCCCAGATGTACTACAGTCTTGTCGGCCGGGGCCTCGAGCACGAGTTCCTATCGTTCGCCGAGTATTACAACCTCGGCATCCTGGTCTGGAGCGCCCTGGCCGGCGGATTCCTTTCGGGAAAGTACACTCGCGCCCACCCCGCTCCCAGCGGCACCCGTTATGGAGACTCCGGCCAGTTCGTGCCTTTCGATAAAGAGATGGGTACCGCGTGGCGGACGCACTGAAGGAAGTGGCCGCCCGCCATGGCGCCAGCCCGGCGCGTGTGGCGATAGCATGGACGCTGGGCCGGCCCGCGATCAGCAGCGTGATCATCGCAGCGCGCAAGCCCGAGCACCTTGACGACAACATCCGCGCCGTCGATCTTCAGCTCACCGAAGATGACGTGCGGCTGCTGGACGCCGCGTCAGATCCGGGCATTCCCTACCCGAAGTGGATGGTCCTGCAACTCGACACCGCCGAGGATCCGCGCTCTCTGATACTTCACCCCGAGCGCTATAAGGATGGCGGCCTCTGGAAGGACCTGCGCGGCACGCGCTGGTCCGGTTAGGACCCGTTGCGAAGCTTTGGAGTGCGGCAGCTTGCTGGCGCCTTCTGTAAGGCCAGCTTGCTGGCCGGCGTCTCCGCGCAACAGATGGCCAGTCGTGATCGAACTCAGGAAGCGCCAACCCCCACCCGCCGCGAGCAAGCTCGCGACGGGCAAAAGCGGCAGCAAGCTGCCGCACTCCAAAGCTGCCGCAGCCCGGACTTCATCACACCGACTGAATCTTCCGTCCGCCTTCGTCCCAGACGGAAATCGTTTTGCTGAAATAAGAATGATTCGCCATGTGGCAAGCGATCGCGGTATTTTTGCCGTACACCGCATCCTCAACGGAAGGCTGCCGGGTGCGCACCGACTCCATGAAGTTGTTCATGTGGTTGACTTGGTAGTCATAATCTGGAGGAGCCTGGAAGCTTTCCGCGGATTGGATCAGCTTGTACTTGCCGGGCAAGGTCCCCGGATGGTCCTTGTGCCACTCCTCCAGGTATTGCGTGCGCAGTTTTTGCGGCCAACCCAGAATCGAATAACCTTCCGGTTGGGGCTCCGTGTTTTGGGGCGTGACGGTGAGGACGTCGTTCTTGAGTTCCAGCGTCCCCTTGGTGCCGAAGTAACGCACCACATAGGGTGATTCGTTATTCAGGTTGCAGCGCATGGCAAGGCGGAAGTTGGGATACTCGTACAACGTCCAGATCAGATCCGGCGCCTCGCGGTTTTCTGTCCAACGGAGAATGCCGCCCATGCTGGCGGCGCGCAACGGCGGCGCGGTGATCCCGGCGATGAAGTGGATTCCCGTCAGCATATGCACATAGAGATCTCCGGGCAAGCCTTCGCCGTAATCCCGGAAGCAGCGCCAGCGGAAGAAGCGAATCGGATCGAAAGGCCGTTTGGGCGCGTCGCCCAGAAAACGGTTCCAATCAATGGTCTGCTCGTTGGCGTCGGGTGGAATGGGGTAAACCCAGGCGCCGCTCGCGTCGTTGCGATCCAGGCAAGCCTCAACGGCAGTCACCTGCCCCAGCAAGCCGCTGTCGAAGACTTCCTTGGCTTTTGCGAAGACAATCGAACTGCGGCACTGGCTGCCCACCTGCACGATGCGGTTGTGTTTCTGCATGGCGTTGACCATGGCGAACGCCTGGTCAACAGTGTGGGACATCGGCTTCTCGCAATAAACGTCTTTGCCCGCCGCGCAGGCGTCCTGCACTATTCTGGCGTGCCAGTGGTCCGGCGTGGCGACCAACACGGCATCCACGTCGTTGCGGTCCAGGATGGCGCGGTAGTCCTTGGTCGTGAAGATCTCTTTTTTGGAATACTCTTTGGCAGCGATCAGACGGCCGTCATAAAGATCGCAGGCGGCGACAACCTCCGTGCCCGGGCAGTTCAGCGCTGCCTGCAGGATGGTGCAGCCCTCCACTCCGGTCCCGATGGAAGCGAAGCGCACTCGGTCGCTGGGCGGAACGGCGCGCGCCGCGGCACGAAGCGGGCGCGGCGAGAGCAGTGTGGTTTTCACCGCCGATCCCAGCGCCGCAACCCCTGCGCCGGTCCCGATGAATTCTCGACGATTCATATGAATCCTCCTTGATGTGTCGGCGGCTTTACGCCGCCGTTCCCTGATTATAGAAGCGGCTTCGCTCCGCCAAGCTGCGATTTCGCGCCGGCGGGACGACGTTGCAGCTTCAGACTTTACCACTACTTCGCCCGGCATAGCGAGCGAGATGCGTCGAATCAAGACGAACTCCTTCCGGCGAAGAAAAGGTGCGCATCGAAGCGAAAAAGAGTACCATTTCTGCGCAACAAAACGCCCCGAGGAGACCTGCTACCCATGCTTCGGACAACCGACGGAATTCTTAATCGTGTCTCGTGGCGCCTTTACGGATTGGTGGTCTTGTGCCTGATCTGGGCGCCGCCAACCCTAGGCGGGGCGCAGAGACAACAGAGCGCGGCGAGCGCGCCGTCTTCGCAGCAGGGGCAGAACGAAGCTCCGCTGCCGGCCGTTCGACTGGACGGCAACTACTTCTCGCGCGAAGGACGCCGCTTCATTCCCGTGGGCGCCAACTGGGTTCCCGCTCGAGCTGCCATGGAGTGGCCTTACCAGTGGGATCCGAAGTCGGTCGAGGCGGATTTCGCACGCATGCACGAACTGGGTTTCAACACTATACGTCTCGATATGGTCTGGGCATGGTTCGAGCCGCGGCCCGGTGATTTCAACCCCGAGGCTTTCAAGGGGCTCGATTTTCTTGTTTCCCTGGCTCACCGCTATCACATTTACCTCCATCCCATAATCTTGATCGGCGGGGAAGTGGGGGAAGCCTTTTGGGACGTGCCGTATCGTCAGGGTCGTAATCCCCAGTCTGACCCGTACATGCTGCGACTGGAGACCGACTTCGCCGCCGAGTTTGCTCGCCGTTACGGCAAGGAAACCGCGATTCTTGCCTGGGACCTGACGGACGAGCCTCCCTTCTGGATTTCTGATCAGACGACGGATTCCATGGCCATCAACTGGACGCGTCTGCTGCGCGGGGCGATCCGACGTTACGATTCTCTCCATCCTCTCGTCGTGGGCACCAGCATGGAGGACGTGGGGCGTGGTCCCTTCCGTCCTGACAACCTCCGCGACGAAGTCGATTTCTTCAGCGTGCACCCTTATTCAATCTACTCCCAGAAACTTTTCCCCGATGCCATGCTTTCCACGCGAGGAACGTATGCCGCGGCGCTCGAAACGGCTCTTTCCGGGAGTGCCGGGCATCCGGTTATGGTGCAGGAAATCGGAGCCTCTTCGGCGCAATACGAACCCGAGCAGATCGCGGCGTACCTTCGGGCAAATCTCTATTCCGCGTTGGGGGCCGGAGCGGACGGGTTCCTGATTTGGTGCTATACCGACGCCGCACCCCGGCAGTATCGCCTCGTCCCATATCTGCGTTCTCCGCATGAAACCCAATTCGGATTGACAACTTGGGATGGGAAAGAGCGTGCCACAGGGAAAATGTTCGAAGACTTCGAGAAGATCGTCGGAAGGCTGGACCTTGCCGGCGTTGAGCCGGCGTCCGCCACAGCCGGCATCATCGTTCCTGATGAATGGTCGAAGCCCTACGGTGACGAATTTCATTTCGGACTCACCGGTCCTGCGATTGTTCCCTATACGTCAACTGACGAAGGTGGCGCGGTGGCGGGGCAGAAGCTGCCCGATCTGTCGGAGGAGAATGGCTGGTTGACGGGGAGTTGGCTCTCGGCGTTCATCCTGGCGCGACAAGCAGGCTTGAAGGCGGATTTCCCTCGCGAGTATTCGGATTGGCAATCGAGACCGATGTTGTTGCTGCCCTCGCCTTTGACCAGCACGGACAATTTCCTCGTTCACGTGCACTCCGACTTCTGGGAAAAGGCGCGCCGGTACGTCGAAAACGGCGGAGCCCTTTACGCTTCGCTTTGCGGAGACGCCGCGATTCCGGAGATGGAAGGCCTCTTCGGCGCCCGTCTGCTGGATCATTCTCCCGTGAGCGATGTGACGCTTAAGGTTGTGACTGATTGGGGCGGCCTGAAGAGTGGTGACACTTTCCATTATTCCGGTGGCGGCGGGCCTCGGCAATGGGCGGCGACACTCAACGTGCGGGGCGGCGCCACGATTGCTCTCGACCAGGACGGGCGCCCGGCGCTCGTCGCCAATCACCTGGGCAAAGGCTTCACGCTCGTCTGCGCCTATCCGCTGGAAACCTATTTAGCAAATGTCCCCGCTGCCTTCGACAAAGAGGAAAATTCCTACCGGATTTATCAGGCGTTTCGCGATTGGGCGGGAATCAAGCCCCGCTTCCGTACCGGTCAACCTTCCGTAGAGGCAATGTCGCTGGACGCGCGGGACCACGGTTATGTTATCGTTGTCAATCACCATGGCAAGTCCGAGCATGTATCGGTGGCTTCTGCGGTACCATTGAAGTCAATCCGGCGCCTGACACTCGACGGAGAACAGCCGGTGTCGTTTCAGGGCTCGCAGTGGGAATTGGATTTGCAGCCGTACGGCGCGGCGGTCTTCGCGTGGAAATGAAGCACGGGCGGCCGCAAGGTCCAGCCTTACATGGGACGCACGCCCTCTCCCCCTTGGGGGAGAGGGTGGACCGCAGCCGGCGTTCTCATCAGCCGGGGCGGGCCGGGTGAGGGGGTTGTTCGGGCGCAGCGAAGGGAGTTGCAATGATCGGCGCGGTCGATATCGGAGGAACCAAAATCGCCGCAGGGGTCGTGGACGAGGAAGGACGCGTCCTGGCCAAGGCGGAGTGCCCCACCGACGTGCCCCGGGGCTTCGCCGATGCTATGCGACGTGTGGCCGAAATGCTCGCTCAATGCGTCGGCCAAACGGGGATTAAGGGAATTGGCATTGGGTGCACAGGGCCGGTGGACCCGGTTTCGGGCGCGTTGGGCAATGTCAATCTGCTCCCGGGTTGGGAGGGGGGCAACCCGGTTGAGACACTGTCAGCGAAATTCGGTGTGACGGTGGCGATGGAGAATGATGCGGACGCGGCGGGCCTCGGAGAGGCGGTCTGGGGAGCCGGCAAGGGAAAAATCACCCTGGTCTATGTCACCATCAGCACTGGAATCGGCGCGAGTGTGATACTGGAAGGCAAGGTCTATCGCGGGGCCGGCGGCTGCCATCCCGAGATCGGACACCACGTTGTTGAACCCTCGGGTCCGCCTTGCTCTTGCGGCGCTCGGGGTTGCTGGGAGAGCCTGGCCAGCGGCCCGGCCATGGTGGAGTGGGTTAAGGCCAACGCTTCGGGCAGTTACGGCGGCCAGGAGTTGAGCGCCAAGCTCATCTGCGGGCGGGCCGCGGAGGGCGCCGAATGGGCCCGGCGCGCCGTGGAGCGCGAGGGCTACTACTTGGGGGTGGGACTCGCCAATATCGTCAGTGTGTTTACCCCGGATGCCGTCGTGCTCGGTGGCGGCGTGATGAAAAGCGCGGATTTGTTTCTCGGTCGCATTCGTCAGGTCATTCGCGAGAATTGCCGCCTGGTGCCCTTCGAACGTGTGGAGATTACGCTTGCGTCCCTGGGCCCGGACGTCGCCCTGATTGGCGCGGCCCAGGTCTGGCAGCATCGCTTCGCGAGGTAGCGGCGGCCCGCGTGGCCGCCCCCTCGAACTGAAGGAACAACCCTCTCTCCTGGGGCAAAGATATCGTGCTCCGGCGCTTTCGTCAGCCGGAGCGTGGCGGGAAAGGGTTACTTCGATATGGACACTCTCTGGAGATCAGCGTGCCTGCTAATACTAATTACACCATTATTGAAAACGACTACGTTCGTGACATCCTGGACCAGCCTCGGGCGCTGGAGGCGACGCTCCGTGGTCTGAGCGTGCCCGAGGGCTTCGAGGAGATTCTCGGGCGATTAGCAAAGGGAGAAATAGGGAGGATTGTCCTGACGGGGATGGGATCGTCTTTCTATGCCCTCCACCCTCTGCACGCGCGCCTTACGGCCGCCGGCCTTTCCACTGTCATGCTCGAGACTTCAGAGCTGCTGTACTATTTCCCAAGCCTGTTGGGCGAGCGGAGCCTGGTCGTCGCGGTTTCTCAATCCGGGCGCAGCGCTGAGATCGTTCGTCTTCTTAACGACAACGGACGCCGCTTCGCGATCATTGGGGTCACGAACACGGCCGACAGCCCCCTGGCCTTGCAGTCCGATAGTGCTTTTTTGACGAATGCGGGAGAGGAATTCTCGGTTTCCTGCAAAACCTATGTGACGGCTTTGATGGCGCTACATCAGTTGGGATCTCTTCTGACTGATGCGAATCCGTATGGGACCACCGCCGAACTGGCGCCGGCGGTTCCCGCGGTTCGAGGCTACCTGCAATGCTGGCGCGATCACGTCGTCGAATTAGCCGCTTGTCTGGAAGGCGCCCGCGACCTCTTCCTGGTCGGGCGGGGAGGCTCGCTCGCCGCTGCCGGGACCGGTGGCCTCATCATTAAGGAGTCGACTCACCGCCACTCCGAGGGAATGAGCAGTGCCGCGCTCCGGCATGGGCCATTCGAGATGCTCAGTGAAGAGACGGTAGTTCTGGTTTTCGAAGGCGACGAGAAGACCAGGACATTGAACCTAAAACTGGTCGAGGACGTCCGCCGGAACGGCGGCAGAGCGGAATTGATCGGGCAGAATGCGGGACTCTCTTCCCTGCGCATTCCGGACGCGCCTCAGAGTGTGTTGCCGATTCTCGAGATCCTGCCCGTCGAGATGGTCACTCTGGCATTGGCTGCACAAGGCGGCCGCGAGGCCGGCCGCTTTACTCTGGGGTCCAAGGTGACCGTCGCCGAGTAGAGGCGACATTCCGGGGCAACCACCAGGGTCGCCCCTTCAACGCGGAGTTAGGGGGCTGCATCTAACCATGACTCGCAGCAGGTACATGGTGGCTCTGGTCCTTACCACCTTCTTTGTTATTTCGTTTCTAACCAACATCCTCGGTCCAATTATCCCGGATATTATCAAGAGCTTTCACGTAAGCCTCACCGCCACAGCCCTGCTGCCATTTTCGTTCTTTATTGCCTATGGAGTGCTTTCGATCCCCGCGGGCTTTCTGGTGGAGGCGTGGGGAGAAAAGAAGGTAATGCTGGCCTCGTTTGCGGTGGCGCTGGCCGGCGCCTTGTTTTTCGCGCTTTTGCCGGTCTATCAAGTCTCACTGATCTCCCTTTTTCTGATGGGCGGAAGCATGGCCGCGCTGCAGGTGGCGATCAACCCTCTCTTGCGCGTCGCCGGAGGCGAAGAACATTTCGCATTCAACGAGGCGTTTGCCCAGTTGGTCTTCGGCGCCGCATCGTTTGTCAGCCCGCAGGTTTACTCTTACGTGGTTCTGCACCTCGAGGCCCCGGCAAAGGAAAACCTCCCGCTGAGAGCTTTGAGCCGAGTGGTTCCGGAAAGTTTGCCCTGGGTATCCATGTACTGGATCTTCGCGGTGGTTATTGCCCTGATGCTCATCGCGCTGTGGACCTCACGCTTCCCGCAGGTGATGCGCACTGAAGAGGAGAGGGCCGGCGCCCTCGAGATGTACGCGCATCTGCTGAGGAAGCCGGTCGTCCTCATGTTCTTTGCCAGCATATTCATGTATGTGGGCTCCGAGCAGGGAACCGCCGACTGGATCTCCGAATTCCTCGCGCACTATCACGGCTACGATCCGCACACCACGGGGGCCGCGGCGGTAGCCTGGTTCTGGGGATTGATGACGGCGGGTTGCGCGCTGGGCATGTTGCTGCTTAAGCTGTTGGACAGCCGCAAAGTGCTGCTCTGTTTCAGCCTCGGGGCGCTCGCATGCCTGACGGTGGCTTTGTTTGGGCCGGGACCTGCGGCAAGGCTGGCGTTCCCTGCCATGGGTTTTTGCGCGTCGGTGATGTGGCCGATCATCATTTCGTTGGGACTGAACTCCGTGGCGGAATATCACGGGCCGCTCGCGGGCATACTCTGTGTCGGGATTATGGGGGGAGCTATCGTGCCGCTGATTATCGGGCGGCTCGGCGATGCGTTCGGCCTCCGCACGGGGATGATGTTCCTCTACGTAACCTTTGGGTGGGTTCTCAGCGTCTCCTTCTGGGCTAAACCCCTGATCGCCAACCTGACCCTTCGCGATAAGAAGGCGCAACAGGTCACGACTTCTTGAAATAGCCGAGGAAGAACTCAACCTTCGCAGGTTCAGCTTCAGGCATAGTTCCAACATGCTCTCCCAATTCCATCGTATTGTGGCTGGCGGGGTCATAGCTTGGCCATCGCGGCAGGCCTGATCCATTAGGATCGCCTGTTTTGGCAAAGTTGGACCAATAGGACGCCATGATATCCGAGAGCTTGAAGTCCACCGGTTTCCACGGACGATCGAGCAGCTTGAGGGTCTCGAAGATGTAGGGAACTTCCGAGGTGTGGAAGGCGCCGAATTCAGGATGCGCAGGCCACGGTGTGGGGCGATCGAAAAAGTAGGTGTAAACCCTCCTACTTCTCTTCAACTGGCTCTCGCACCAGAAATCGATGGAGACTCGGGCGCGATCCGTTTGACTAGCTTTCCGGGCAGCGGCAACGTCGGCATCCTTCTCGACAGGGTAAAGCTTCAGGAAAGTTGCGGCCATGTCGCCATACGTCTTCTGCGCGGTGGTTGTGTAAGAGGCGGCGGTGGGCGCCGTGGGTGGGCCGAAGCCGCTCGCGAACGCAGCATCACCTGCGACCATCCCGACGATAAGCGGGACCTCGCGCGCCGGATGTTCCGCGGTGAGCACCCATCCGTCCGTCACGGGAAAAGCGGAAACCGAGGGCGCGCCTTTGGTGCCGGGTGTCGCAATGAAGAACTCCGAAGCGGGCAGCGCGCGTAACTCGGCGAGCGAGTGAGCCCCCTTCGCTTCGGCATATTTGAGGCCCTCTTGCTCCCTCTGCCCCAGCGTTGCTCCTCCGCCATGCAGGTTCTCCGGAAACAATCCGGGGCCGCTCTCAGCGATGGCCCTAGCGAACAAGCCCTTGGCGAGCGGCGAACGCATCAGGTCGGCAACGGAGATGGCGCCTGCGGACTGCCCAAAAATCGTGACGCGGCCGGGGTCGCCGCCGAAAGCGGCAATGTTCTTTTGCACCCACTCGAGGGCCGCAATCTGGTCCAACAATCCGTAGTTCCCCGAAGAGTGATGTGGCGATTCTTTCGTCAGGTCGGGATGCACAAGGAAGCCAAGCGGACCGACCCGATAGTTGGAAGTAACCACAATCACGCCCTGCCGGGCAAGCTCTGCTCCGTTGTAAACTGCCACCGAACTCGAGCCTTCGTTGAATCCGCCGCCATAGAAATAGACCATGACGGCGCGTTTTTCGCTGAAGGATCTCGTGGACGTCCAGACGTTCAAGAAAAGACAATCCTCGCCCACAGCGCCTTGCGTCATGAATTCTTCCGTCCACGGAAGCCTCGAACCAGGCTCATTCTGCATGCAGCTCGCACCGAAATGGTCGGCCGTTCGCACGCCCTCCCAGCGGTGGGCGGGCTGTGGAGGACGCCAGCGCAGTTCCCCACCGGCGGCGCGCCGAAGGGAATGCCCAGGTAGGCGGTGACATCGTTTTTGTCTGTTGTTCCCGAAATCAAACCAGTGCTGATTCGCACCGGCTTTGGCGAGCCATTCGGCGACGCGCCGAGGAGCAAAAACGCTGAGCCGACTAAAACCAGTCTAGCGAAGGTGGACATTGGGGACTCCTGACCCTTGCCGATGACAATAGTTATTGAAGCGACAGCAGTATACACCGCGCCGCCCAGGTTGTTGTAAGGGAACTCAAGTGGTGTCCGAGTGCGGCGGAAAGTCCACGCCTGCGCCGCGATTCCACTCTCGCAAATCCCTGGGGGATTTGATAACCTTTGGCAGCGCGAGTAGCAGGTGAACATCGCACGCCATACGTAAGCGCGGTGACGGCGATTAAACGGAGAAGCACATGATCAACTGTAATCGCATTATCGCAAGCTACGTTCTAATAAGCGTCGCTATTCTGGCGAGCGCGGCTTCAGCGGCTGACCGGGTGAAGACCGCAAGCGGCATTCTGGAAGGCACGGTCAACGCGGACTCTTCGGTGAGGATTTTTAGAGGTGTTCCCTTCGCGGCTCCTCCCGTGGGCGACTTGCGCTGGCAACCGCCGCAGCCGGTCAAGCACTGGAGCGGCGGGCGTAAAGCCGTGGACTTCGGTCCGCGTTGCATGCAGGCCAGGGTCTTTGGCGACATCGTATTTCGCAGCAAAGAGATGAGCGAGGACTGCCTCAATCTGACGATCTGGACTCCGGCAAGATCCAAGAACGAACGGCTTCCGGTGTATCTGTGGTTTTACGGAGGCGGGTTCGCCGCCGGAGCCAACGACGAGGCCCGGTACGATGGAGAGAGTTTTGCAAAGCATGGTATCGTGGTGGTGAACGCGAATTACCGGCTGGGCATATTTGGCTTCTTCGCTCACCCTGAACTCACCAAGGAATCTCCCCACAAAGCGTCCGGCAACTACGGATTGCTCGATCAGGTTGCAGCGCTCGAATGGGTACGGCAAAACATTGCGGCATTCGGCGGCGATCCGCAAAAGGTGACTATCGGCGGAGAATCGGCCGGATCGCTTTCGGTCAGTGCGCTCATGGCCTCCCCGCTCTCACGCAGTCTGTTTCAGCAAGCGATTGGCGAAAGCGGAGCATTTTTCGGCCCGGTGGGCGGGCACGGTCAATCATCACTGGCGGAAGCTGAAAAGCAGGGCGCGGAGTTCGCCGCGAAAATCGGAGGCGGCAAAAATCTGACTGAGTTGCGGGCCATGCCTGCCGGGGATCTAGTCCGCGAAGCCTCAAAGAAGGATAACGGATTCGGCTTTTGGCCCATCGTGGATGGATACTTCCTTCCCTCCGATGTGCCCTCCATCTTTGCACAGGGAAAACAAAGCCAGGTCCCGCTTCTGGCCGGGTGGAACGCGGACGAGGTCCGCATGGCGGTCCTGATGGCAAAGGAGAAGCCTAACGCCAAGACCTTCGCCGAGCAGTTGCGCCGCGAGTATGGGTCTCGCGCCGACGCCGCCCTGAAGGTGTACGGCGCCTCCACCGACGAGGAGGCGCTGCGGTCCGCCGGCGATCTGGCCAGCGACCGGTTCATTGTCTTTGGTTCATGGAAATGGCTCGACGAACAGGCAAAAGCCGTAAACACGGTTTACCGGTACCAATTTGACCGAACCGTCCCGATACCGGAGGCGGAAAAAGGAACCGGTTTGAAGACTTTCGGGTCGCCGCACGCCGCGGAGCTCGAGTATGTATTCACCATGCTCGATTCAAAGAAGGCGGACTGGCAGCCTGACGACTACACGGTGGCCAAAACGATGAACGCCTACTGGGCGAACTTCATAAAGACAGGCGACCCCAACGGCCCCGGCCTGGCAAACTGGCCACAGTTCGGCAAGACTCATGAGGTGATGCACCTCAATGTTCCGTGTCAGGCTCTGCCGGAGGAGCATCGAGATCGCTACGAGTTCCTCGACTCCGCGCCGGAGCCGGCAGCCGCTCAGTGAGAAGTTGTAGGGACTGCCCTGCGAGCCTCAGTCACGGTGAAGACACCGCCGCCACCTCGTAGTCAACGACTTTCGGTATGGTGAAAGTGACGGTGCCATCGGCCACTTGAAAAGGGACCTCCGTCGCGGCCCGCAGCAATTCCACCCGCGACACACGACGGCCTTCCGGCAGTCGCATTCGGACGTGCTGCTCACCGATGGGATAGAATTCCCGGATCCAGCCGCGGTGCACCGCCGGGTTCGTGTAGTTCAGCACATGGACGGCGTAACCGGCCTCGGTTTCCCACGCGAAGGGCTCGATCAGGCCCTCTCCCTCAATAGTTATCGGCTGCTCCGGTCCCGCCACCCACCGAATGGAGTTGCGTAGCAGCCGGCTGAGATCCGTGTGCCCGGAGTGCCACAGGGTTCGGTCGACGTCTCCAGGGAAGTACACCAGCCGGCTTTTGCCCTTTTGGCGGAGAACCACTGCGGGCTCTCGTGTGTGCGAAGGATCGGGATAAGAAAGCTCCGGAGGATAAGCCACGGAGCCCGGCACCACAGTCAGGATTGGTTCTTCGACGGGTGCAAGGGGTACGCGGTACTCTGCTCCCGCAATCCAATTCGTGCCGGTGAACCCGGCGAGGATTGCGTGCTGCTTCTCGATTCGCGCTGAGTAGGCATTGCCGGTTGTGCCGATGATCTCGCCCGCCTTGCGGATTCCAAAGACGTCCGCCAAACCAAAGTCCGCCCGCTTCTGGTTCCTGTCCGTGTACAAACCGGTCTCAAAAGTCGCCAGCAGTGAGCCGCCCGCCTCCGCATATTCGCGCAACTGGCGTAGTTGCGAGTCGCTGAGCAGGGCAATGTTCGGCAGCATCAAGGCCGTGTACTTTTCGATGCTCCGGGAGCGCGAGCTTCTCCTCGTGCACGAAATCGAAGAGAAAACGCCCCTCGAGCAGCGCAAAGTACAGGCCCTCCATATACTGCATGGCCGAAGCTCCCCGGGGAGGTTGGTAGAACAACTGGGTACGTTGTCCCATGACCACGCCGATCGTGCCAATTGACCGTTGGTTGGTGAGATGCTGGTCGTGCTGCGCGGTCCAATTGAAGAATTCGCGCGCCGGTTCAAGCGCGCGCCGGTCTTCGCCCAGTCCATTCTCGGCGCCCACGATGTGCAGGTAAGGCACCATGCCACTGGCCACGGTCTCGTCCATCCACATGCGGGCTTCGGCGCACGACTTGGCCACGCCCCGCCAACGGACCGGCCCCGTTGACCAGGCTCCGGTCACATTAGTCGCCATCTTGCCTTTCTGCACGGCGCGGCATACACGCCCCTGCATCGCACATCCCCAAATCGGCGCATCTTCTCCGCCCCGCCCCTGGTTGTCGGCCTGGAACCACTCGCAGAGTTCGCCCAGTTCCACCAAGTTGGCCGAGCAGCGGATTCCCCCACCCAGATTGGCGAAGTAGAAATTCCCCGCACGCTTCTCCTTGGCGATCGAATCGTAGAGCTTCCAGAGGAAAATCGTGCGCTCGTTGAACTTGTCCCAGTATTCGACCGTCCCGCTCGGCGGCAGCTTGCGGCAGATCGCACAATGGCATACTGGCAGACTTCCCAGCGGCGGCCAGGCGTTCGTGAATAAGCCGTCCACATCGTAGAGCGAGTTGATCTCTCGCATGATGGCTGGGATGTAATCGGTCATGTAGGTCGAAAACATGCACGAGCGGAACAGCCGGTGGTCCTCGTCGTGAACCACCGGACGGCCATCCGCATCCTGCTCGAACCATTCCGGATGCGCGGCGACCGCGTCTGCCCAATTGAGATCGGGGCTCAGGCGGGCGATCACGTGCAATCCGCGTTTCTTCGCCGCTCGGCAGCAATCACCGAAAAAATCGCGGTCCCCGAGATATTTGCCCTTGCGATGGAAAGGCACCGTTGTTTGATAGTACGCCAGGATGCCCGTGACGCTCACCAGGACCGCATCCACCTTCAGGCTGGCCCAGTAATCAGCCCATTGCTCGATGTCGAGCGACACCGGGTCGTGCTCGGTCATATTCAATTGACCGATGCGGCGAATCTTCCGCTGCCAGGGAACGTCCGGACCAGCACTCGATCCCGTCCCCATGAAACAGGTTGCTAAGGAGCAGTCCGCGCCCCGCCTCGCTGCGGAGGGAACCATGGGTTGGCGGGTGGCCATTGCCACTGCCGGCAGCGACATGAACTCGCGACGATTCATTGCCATTTTCCCTCCGAGGTCACTGACGAGTGCCGAGCCAGGGGTAGGTCTGCTATCTCCAAACCACGTTATTGTACCTTACTCGTGCTTCATCTATTGTTATACTCTCCGATTGCCCCGCGGCCACGAAGGCCGCCTCTGCAACGCGAGGAATCGATGACGCCCATATTCAACCAACCCCTAGGCCGAAGGACCTTTGTGGGAGCCGTGTTTGCCGGGCTGGGCATTAGAGGGTTCAGCGCCCGGACGCCCAAGCCAAGGCCGGCGACATTGCCATGAGAGACTTCGGGAAGACTGGCGTGAAGCTGACGGTGATCGGACAAGGCGGGGCGCGCCTGGCCTTGACCCGAACCAAGGAGGCTGCTCGGTCCCACGTGCGCCACGCTTACGATCTGGGGCTGAACTATTTCGATTGCGCGCACGCTTATTGGGATGGGCACTCCGAAGAGGTTTACGGCGACGTGCTCGCCGACGTTCGCAAGAATGTCTTCATCACCACCAAATGCACTAAGCGCACGCGAAAAGAAGCTGAAGAGACCTTCATAGCTCACTGAAGAGCTTGAAGAACGGATTACCTGGACCTGTGGCAGATGCACGGCATTCAGGACTCAGACCGACGTGGACAAGATCTTCGCGCCGGGGGGAGCCATAGAGGCCTTCGAAGCCGCAAAAAAAGCCGGCAAGTGCCGCTTCTTCGGTTTCACCGGACACCACGATCCCAACACTCACGTGGCCATGCTGAAGGCCTACGATAAGTGGGATTCCATTCTGATGCCGCTCCATGCCGCCGACCCTGCGTACCTGAGCTTTCAGAAGATCACTCTGCCGCTGGCGGTCGAGCGCGGCATTGGCATTCAAGCCATGAAGGTCTTCGCCAACGCTTTCCTGTTGCGGGTTTTGAATGCCGAGGAATGCCTGAGGTACGCTCTCAGCCTGCCCATTCATTGCGCCACGGTCGGCTGCAGCACCCTGGGACAACTTGACGACGACGTGCGCATCGCGCAGAACTTCAAGCCTTACACGCCGCAGGAAATGGAGGATCTGGCGAAACTCGCCGTTACGGCCGGCCCCGGCGGCTTGAAGGGGCCGGCCCTGGAATATTGGAAGATCGGCGGCGACTGGAAGTAGGCGCGCCAGTCAGGCCTTGAGATTCGTGACTGGCGCATCTACTTCCACTCGCCGCCGATCTTCCAATACTCCAGCGCCGGTCCCTTAAGGCCGCCGGGGCCCGCGGCTATTACGCGTTTCGCCACGTCCTCCATTTCCTGCGGCGTGTAAGGCTTGAAGTTCTGTACAATGCGCACGTCGTCGTCAAGCTGTCCCAGGGTGCTACAGCCGACCGTGGCGCAATGGATCGGCAAGCTGAGAGTGTATCTAAGGCATTCTTCGGCATTCAAAACGCGCAACAGGAAAGCGTTGGCGAAGACCTTCATGGCTTGAATCCCAATGCCGCGCTCCACGGCCAGAGGCAAAGTGATCTTCTGAAAGCTCAGGTACGCAGGGTCGGCGGCATGGAGTGGCATCAGAATGGAATCCCACTTCTCGTAGGCCTTCAGCATCGCCACGTGTGTTTGGGGATCGTGGTGGCCGGTAAAACCGAAGAAGCGGCATTTGCCAGCCTTTTTTGGCAGCCTCGAAGGCCCCCGATCGCTCCCCCGGCGCAAAGATCTTCTCACTCCGTCGATCCTGAACACCGTGCATCTGCCACAGGTCCACGTAATCCGTTCTGCAGGCTCTTGAGTGAACTGTGAAGGTCCTCTTCAGCTTCTTTTCGCGTGCGCTTAATGCATTTGGTGGTGATGAAGATTTCCTTGCGCACCTCGGCGAGCACGTCGCCGTAAACCTCTTCGGAGTGTCCATCCCAATAATCGTGGGCGCAGTCGAAATAGTTCAGGCCCAGCTCGTAAGCGTGGCGCACGTGAGCCGGGCAGCTTCCTTGGTGCGGGTTAAGGCCAGGCGCGCCCCGCCTTGGCCGATCACCGTCAGCTTCACGCCGTCTTCCCGAACTCTCTCATGGGAATGTCGCCGGCTCTGGTTTGGGCGGCCTGGCGCTGAACCCTCTAATGCCCAGGCCGCAACACCGCCCCCACAAAGGTCCTTCGGCCTAGGGGTTGTTGAATATGGGCGTAATCATTCCTCGCGTTGTAGAGGCAGCCTTCGTGGCCGCCTGGCAAGCGAAGAGTATAACAATAGATGAACACGAGTAAGGTACAATAACGTGGTTTGGAGATAGCAACCTACCCCTGCGGCTCGGCGCTCGTCAAAAAATCGGAGGGAAAATGGCAATAAATAGTCGCGAGTTCATGTCGCTTGCCGACGCAGTGGCAATGGCCACCCGCTGATTCATGGTTCCCTCCGCAGCGAGGCGGGGCGCGGACTTGCTCTTAGCAACCTGTTTCATGGGGACGGGATCGAGTGCTGGTCCGGACGTTCCCTGGCAGCGGAAATTCGGCGCCTCGGTCAGATTAATATGACCGAGCACGACCCGGTGTGCTGGACGTCGAACAATGGGCCGACTACTGGGCCAGCCTGAAGTTGGACGCGGTGATGGTGAGCGTCACCGGGCATCCTGGCCTACTACCAGACCAAGGTCCCGTTTCACCGCAAGGGCAAGTATCCTCGGCGACCGCGATTTCTTCGGTGAGTGCTGCGCCGCGGCGAAGAAGCGCGGATTGCACGTGATCGCCCGCATGAGCCCCGACCTGAACTGGGAGATGCCGTGGCCGCGCATCCGGAGTGGTTCGAGCAGGACGCGGACGGCAGTCCGGTCGTTCACAACGAGGACCCGCGGCTGTTCCGCACCTGCATGTTCTCCCCCTACATGACCGATTACATCCCGGCCATCATGCGCGAGATCAATTCGCTCTACGATGTGGATGGCCTATTTACCAACGCCTGGCCGCCGCTGGGAAAGCTTCCGGTGTGCTATTGCGCGGTCTGCCGCAAGCTGCCGCCGAGCGGGACGCTCGAGTACTGGGACAAGTTCAACGAGCGCACCGTTTATCTCTGGAAGCTTTACGATTCCATCGCCAAGGAGAAGCAGGCGGGGAATTTCTATTTTGCCAACCTGGGCGGCGGAATCCGCTCTACGGCCAACCTGGTGGAGCTGGGCGAGTTCTGCGAGTGGTTCCAGGCGACAACCAGGGCCGCGGCGGAGAAGATGCCCCGATTTGGGGATGCGCGATGCAGGGCCGGGTTTGCAACGCCGTGCAGAAAGGCAAGATGGCGACCAATGTGACCGGCGGCATGGTCAACGGGGCCGGTCCGCTGGCGCGGCGTCTCCAAGTCGTAGCGCCGAGCCCGCATGTGGATGGACGAAACGCGTGGCCAGCGGCATGGTGCCCTACATCACATCGTGGGCGCCGAAAACGGCCTGGGCGAAGACCGGCGCTCGCTGGCCCCGGCGCGCGAGTTCTTCCAATGGACCGCGAAGCACGACCCGCATTTCATCAACAAGCGCTCCATCGCGCCCATCGGCGTGGTGATGGGACAGCGCACGCAGTTGTTCTACAAACCTCCCAGGGGAGCTGCGGCATCGCAGTATATGGACGGCCTGTACTATGCGCTGCTCGAAGGGCGCTTCCTGTTCGACTTCGTGCACGAGGAAAAGCTCGCGCTCGGACACCTGCAAAAGTACTCGGCCCTGTTGTTGCCCAATATTGCCCTGCTCAGCGACTCCCAGTGCCGGCAATTGCGGGAATATGTGGAGGCGGGAGGCTCGCTGCTGGCGACTTTTGAAACCGGCTTGTACACCGAGCGCAACCAGAAGCGGGCGGATTTTGGCTTGGCCGACGTTTTCGGAATCCGCAAGGCGGGCGATATCATCGGCACGAACGGCAATGCCTTCTCGGCGCGAATCGAGAGGCGGCACGCGATCCTCGAGGGCTCACCGGCACAAATTGGATTGCGGGCGCCGAGTACCGCGTGCCCCTCGCGCCGGTGGAGGACCCGATCTGACCGTCGTGCCAGGCTCCGTGGCGTATCCTCCGGAGCTTTCTTATCCGGACCCCTCGCATACCCGGGAGCCCGCCGTGGTTCTGCGCGAAAAGGGCAAGAGCCGTCTGGTGTA
>CAVROP010000089.1:0-19635 GCA_963722675.1 uncultured Acidobacteriota bacterium | reverse complement strand
GCACTAAAACCCCGCTAAACAACGCAGCCTACTTTTTCCAATTTCCATTTTCCATTTTCCAGTTTCCATTTTCGGTTGTCCATGAATATTCGCGTCTACACCACGAGTTGGTGCGGGGACTGCCGCCAGGCCAAACGACTTCTGGAAGAGCACAAGCTGGCTTTCGAAGAGATCGATATCGGAGAGGACCTTCGGGCAGCGAAGTTCGTCAAAGTCGCCAACAACGGCAGAAGGAAAGTTCCCACTTTCGACGTGGACGGCCGCGTCTTCTCCTGTTCGCCTTTCAACGCCGAAGACTTGAAGCAGCAGCTAGGATTGTAGGACGCGAGAGCTCTCAGCCCTCAGCTCCGCCTCGAGGAACCGGAGTCCTTGCACACCCGCACCGGCCCACCATCCGCGCGAGGTTCCTCCACAAGTTGGCGCTCGACCAGCCCGCGTGGAAGTTCTCGATGTTGCCCCAAAAGCCCCAGAAGCCGGCGATGAGGGTGGAAAAAAGCAACCGCCGGCCATCCGCAGGCTCGCCGCCACTTGGGAATCAACGGGTCGCGGCCTATTTAATCGGAGGCGGAGTCGTAATTCCGTGGTAGAACCAGAAGCCGACAATCACGACCGCCAAGACGATCCAGGCTACGCCCAGGGCGCGAATGGGGACGGCGAACCTGTGGGTCTTCATCTCGATAACCTGTTGCGCCTCAATGGCTTGGTCTTCCTTCGCGTCATCACTCAGGGGGATCCAGTCGGTTTCTTTCTTGGTCAGTCGAGAACGGACAACGACCAGGACCAAGAAGAGGACGGTGATCACGGCCCAGATGGTGAAGAGCAGAACCATAGTGTCCATAGTGAACCCTCGCGAGGATCAGACATTCTGTCGCTGCGTAAAAGCCTGATCCCTCTGCTCACTCTGCAAACTTCGTTCCATTTTGCCCACCGGCAGATCTCAGGTGTCGGGCGTCAGGGAAAAAGCCCTCAGCCGTCAGCTATCAGCTCTCTGCGACCGGCTGTCGGTTTTCGGCTATTTAGGGTCGGTCGCCTGAAAACCACCCCAGGCTCGTCATCGGGAATCCCCTGGCCTCTCCGTCGGCAATGCATCCCCGCTTACGCGGGGGTGACGGCGAGCCCGCTTTTCACGTACTCGGGTGCCACGCAACGTCGGTGTTTCGCGTTTGCTGATAGCTGATGGCTGAAGGCTGATAGTTTCTTCCCTTCCCGGCATTACGCGGTTATACTTCCGAGACGCGTGAACTATGGGCTCCACACAACATTCGGCTCTGTCTTTGAAGATCACACCCTGGCTTTTGGCCATGGCATTGCCCCTCGCCTTGCTGATTCTGCCGCTACAAAGCGCCTTGGCTCAGGTCGAGTCGAAAGAATATGGCGCCACCCGCTTCGACTTTGCCGTGCCCGGAGGAAGCGGGTTCGTCATCAAGCCGCATGGGCCTGAAACCGCAGGACAAAAGCCGTGGGTTTGGTATGCGCCCACGTTTGTAAAGGCGAGACCCGAGATGGGGCGGTACCCTAACAAATCCCTCGATTGGTTGTTCACTCGCCTGCTGGACAAGGGGGTCTGGATCGCGGGCGTCGACGTGGGAGAATCCTGGGGGAACGCTCAAGGTCGGAAAGCCTACACGCAGTTTTACAAATACGCTCGCAAGAAATACGCCCTAGCGCCACGCCCCTGCCTCGTAGGCCAAAGTCGCGGGGGGATGATGGTCTATGACTGGGCCGTGGAGCACGCGCATGATGTGGGATGCATCGTTGGAATCTACCCTGTCACTAACCTCGCGGGTTGGCCCCACTTGGGAGGAGACCGAATCCTGAAAGCCTACGGGATGAGTGAAGCGGAACTGCGAAAGCGCCTTGGTAAGAATAATCCCATCGATCGCCTGGCGCCCCTGGCGCGCGCCAAGGTCCCGATATTCCACATTCATGGCGATGCCGATAAAGTTGTGCCTCTCGAGCAGAACACGCTGGAGCTGGCGCGCCGCTATGAGGCCTTGGGAGGCAACGCCGAGGTCGACGTTGTCCCCGGCAAGGGCCATGAAGAGGTACCTGAATTTTTCCAGTCCGAACGGCTGCTCGGTTTTCTTCTTCGATACCTCAATCCCGCCAGGTAAACGGCAGCGCAGAGTCTCCGGAAAACGAGAGTGCGCTACTCGCTCTCCAAAATAGGCGGATTTTCCCCCTTCCGTAATCCAAGAAAAGCAAGATAAGTGACTTTTTTTGTTGCGCAAGGGGAGGGCCGTGAGGGACAATATGTACCCATGTGATTACTTGACATTGCCCTCTTGTTGTATGTACTATGCATATTGAGGTAAGCCATGTACGTCAACACCGTCCCCAACCGCAACTCCCCACCCGCCATCCTCCTCCGCGAAAGTGTTCGCGAAGGCAAGCGCATTCGCAAACGCACCCTCGCCAATCTCTCCTCCTGGGACCCGGCTCGCGTCGAGGCTCTCCGCCGGGCCCTACGCGGGGAGTTTGACCATCTCCTGGATCCCCATCCCCAACTCGGCCTCTGCTTTGGCTTGCTGTTCGTACTCAAGCAGCTCGCCGATCAGGCGGGGATTACGGCCGCCCTGGGCAAAGGCCGACTGGCCAAGCTGGCGCTGTTTTTGGTGCTGGCCCGGCCCACCCACAGCGGCTCGCGGCTCTCGGCCGTGCGCTGGGCGCAGCAACAGGCGGTGAGCGAAGTACTGGGTTTGAAGCCTTTCGATGAGGAGGATCTCTATGCGGCGCTGGATGATCTCTGTGCCCGGCAGGAGGCCATCGAGCAGACCCTGTTCAGGAGTTACCTGAAGCGGCGGGGAGCCCCTCCGGCGCTGTTTCTCTACGAGGTCACCAGCGCCTATCTGGAGGGGGAACAGAACGAGTTGGGGAATTGGGGCCACAATCGGGATGGCAAGCGGGGCAAGTTACAGATCGTGATCGGGCTGCTGACGGATGGAGAGGGCGAACCGCTGGCGGTGCGGGTCTTTGAGGGGAACACCGCGGACCCGACCACGGTGGCGGAGCAGATCCGGGTGGTGAAGGAAAAGTTCGGGGTGAAGGAGTTCGTGTTTGTGGGGGACCGGGGCATGGTAAAGGCACCGGAGCAGCAGGCGCTGAACGCGCAAGGGCTGCACCACATCACGGCCCTGACCGACCCGCAGGTACGCAAGCTTTTGGGCGAAGGAGTGTTGCAGATGAGCTTGTTTGCCGAGGGGGTGGCAGAGGTAGAAGAGAAGGGGCGTCGTTACGTGCTGCGCAAGAACCCGGCGGAAGCAGCGCGGGAGCACCACCGGCTGGAGGACAAGCTGGCGAAGCTGAACCAGAAAGTGGAGGCCCGGAATCAAGAAGTGGCGGTGAAGCCCCGCTGCCGTCCGGAGGCACGGCGGGCGGAGTTGGAACGCTGGTGTGTGCGCCGTCGCTTAGAGCGGCTAGTGCGACTGCGGCTGGAAGGGCGGGCGGTGGTGGTAGAGAAAGACGCAGCGGCGATCGAGCGGGCACTGCTCTTGGCGGGCTGCTACGTGGTGGTAACCGATGTGCCTGCCGCCCTGCTTAGCACCCAGCAAGTGCACGATCACTATGTGGGGTTGCAGAAGCTGGAACGCGACTTTCGCACTCTCAAGACGGGGCTACTGGAAGTGCGGCCGGTGCTTCTGCGCAACAAGGACCGCACCCGAGGACACGTCCTGGCCTGCCTGCTGGCGCTGAAGCTGAGCCGGGAGATGGAGCGCCGACTGCGAACGGTTTTCGGCACTACGGAAACTAACCCGCACGCCGTCACGCTGCCCGACGCGCTGACCGCCATGAGCCGACTGTGCCTACTCCATTACCGCGTGGATGAGAAGACGGTCCTCACCCGTCTGCCCAAGCCGGATGCGCGTCAGGAGGAGATCCTAAAGGCCCTGCAAGTCCCTCTGCCGGGTCAATCGCTGTAGCCAGACGCCTGCTATGCACTGTCGCTTGGCGAGTTCTTCAAGCACAAACACTTAGGACTAAATCCCTGCTCTGGTCGGCGCGGATGATCCGTCAGACCTCCTACCGGGCATCCGTTTCGTTCCATTCATCCCCGGCGCCCCGAAGCGTTTCATCTCGATGAAAGACTACCCTTTCATAATCCGGTCCAAGGTGCGAAATCTGGACTAAGGTCTGACCTTGAAGACGAAATTGAGGGTCTTGGTTTCGTTGCCGGAGATGGTGACTTCCTTCGACTGGTCGCCATACACTTCGTGCCACGCGGTAATGGTGTACGTGCCGGGAGGCAGGTTGGCCAACCTAAACGTGCCGGGACGGCCAGTGACGGCGTAGCGGGAGTTCTTGAGCACCGCGAACGTGGCATGCATCCAGGGGTGGAGGTTGCACTTCACGGGGATCATTTCCGCGTGGGCAAACTTTTCGTTCAAGATGGAGGCCTTCGCCCCGGTCGCGTTCCACTCGGGGTTCAACTTCGGCATCGGATGGACGTTATGGATGGTCGCCCCGTCCTCGTTCTTGACGATGAGTTCCTGGTTGACGTGCAGGGCAAGCACGTGAGGGATGAAGCGGCAACCCTTCTGGGTGAACACGGCTGGCGTGGAAGGCGCTTCATCGTCCGGGGCGCCGGCAGAGACATACACTACGACGTTTTGCAGGCTATCGCCGCGGCCGGTCACGACGTCTTCCGCCAACGGGGGCGGCGTGTTCTTGTTCCTGTACAATCTGGCGCACGACTCGTCCCTGGTGACCTCAATCGGTTTCATTTGGGGGGGGGTTCCATCATACTGCACCTTACCAATCACCGTACCGCTCGCCTGCGACTGCCCGGCGGCTACCATCGTTGAAGCGGCGAGCATGGCAAGCCCCACAAGGACTACATGCTTCGTTTGCATTCGTTTGCTCCTCCTGAAAGTCTCGAGTTACTTATTTATCCGGAATTTCCATTATGGGCTCGGGCCTGACCAACAATATACGCTTGGTCGCCCCCGAATACAATAGCCAGTCGCGTATTCAGCGCTCAGAGCATCCTGCGCCCACGGAAGGGGCCAGTCTTACCACTTGTGAGAATGACCGGCACGACCCTGCCTCTCTCCCGACCGATTCCTGCGACACCTTTCCGTCCCGTGCCTCTCTCGTCATCGAAATCTTCTGTGGTGTGCGGCGCACCCTACCCCGATGGCAAGGGCGCGGTTTATCACGGCAACTGCACGGCTTGGCAAGCGTCGCCATAATCGAAATCACCGCATCCCGGAAAATGCCATAGGGTAAAATAACACTTGGAATGTTTGTAGGTGAGGGAGGTGGGAGGCATGACAGTTACGCTGCCGCCAGAACTGGAGATTGTGGTTGCCGAAAGGGCACGCGCCCAAGGGATTTCTGCCCAAGAGTATGTGGAACGGTTGGTTCGCGAAGCTACCCAGCCGGCGCCGCGACGGCCGGCGGCGCTGCCTTCCTGGCCAGGTCGTGCGCTGAGCGACTTATACCGTGACCAACTCTACGAAGATGCCCGCTGACGGCTGCTAGCGCACGGTCTCTGATTTTGAGACTCTGCGGTCCTTCCGCGATTCACCTATGTGACTAGGCCAGGTGTGTTGCCTACAAAAGCCTATGTGCAAAACAAGAAAGGCGTAGAGTTTGAAAGGCACAAACTTTGCGCCTCCTGCTTAGAAAGACCCGAACTGCAGGCCACGCACGGATTCTGCTACGACCACGCCATAAGTTACGGCACACGGCACACAAGTTGGATTCGCGCCAGTGAACTGGAAGAGCCACCCGTTTATGGAAACAACATCATTCATGGCGAGTCCGGAAAAGCTGTCCTGGCTGAGGCCTTCGTAGGTTGTCTGCGGCGTGGCGTATGCGGATAGGTCGATGGGGTTCACGGAAGACGCTGAAAGGCTCAGAAACGGCATGAAGTAATTTGTCATCGGAGAGATCTGAAAACTCGAGGTCGATGCGTTGACGCTCGTTATCTTTCCTGTGATCTGACCGGGTTCCAGGGCGATGCTATTGGCGGTGAAAGTAAGGGTGGGCATACCCCAGTTGGTTCCGGGGCTGGTCGATGTGCTCACAGATCCTGCGGCGCTGACACTGACCTCCTGTCCGGCGAGCAGGTTCTGGGCGCTGGTGAAGGTTCCCATAGTTGGGACGGACGGCATGGTGAAGCTACCCGAATCAACCGAGTAGGTAACACCCGCTGACGGGACCGTCACGTTGGCGAATACGCCCAAATAAAGCGCGCTAGACGTGGTGGACGCGCCTCCCGCGTTCTGTAGGAACAGATCCATGGTCGTGTTACCGCCAGACGTGTTGAGGCTGACGATGGTGCCTTCGTAAATCTGCTGTCCCGGACCTTCGATGTAATCAACCTCGGAGGCGAGCAGGCTTCCATCGGATTGCAGGCTCACTCGCACCCTGAGCACGTCTCCAACCATTATGCACCCCAAACCCTGGCAGGCGATGTTGCACACTCCACCGCAGATGGCATCGGCTGGGATATTGTAAGTCGTACTGCTGTTGACATCGACGCTGAGGGTTCGGCCCCAGACCGTCTGAAGCGTGAATTGGTTCGTGCCAACACTTTGCACCGTTCCGAACAGCCTGCCAAGCGCTGAGCTCGGGCGCCCGGCGGGAAACGACGGCAACTGTGAGACGCTGACGCCGTTTGTAGTGGCCAGATTCACGGAAAGATCGGATTGAATGATCTTGTTGAGGTGGATGTCGAGCTGCAAGGCTACGGGCTGGTTCGCGGTCACGGTCAGAGGAAAAGGCGCCGAAGAAAAAGTCAGCGTCAAGGGCGTGGTGCTCGGCGTGAGCTGGCAGACAGTGTTGTTCGCGCAACTGCCAATTGCCGCGCCCGTGCCATTATAGATCGTGAGTTGGGGGTTAGCGAAAGTCAGCGTGAGACTGGTGTAAGTTCCCGCGTTCACGTTGGTGCTGCCCAGAAAGGCCGAGTCCGCCTGAAGCTGACTCACGTTCACGGGGATGGAATTGGTGCTGCTCAACAGCGAGACGTTTCCCGGCTGAAAGGAAGCGCCTGTAATGCTCAGTTGGAAAAACAGAACCACCACGCCGGCGGGAGGGTCGTCTGTGACCGTTAGTCCGACCGGGGCCACACCGGGCACCGGGTTGGTTGGCGGCACAGACGTAACTGGTGATTGGCTGCTGCATCCAGTCATGAAAAGAAGGATGGTGGTGGCGAATAAGGCCGGAGCCGCTTTGCGCATCTTCTCCTCCGTCTTAGGGCCGAGGTTGGAAAATCTTCAAGTCGATAGATGCACTGTGATTGTAGCTGGTTTTCTCGAACGGGGCCAAACGAAAGTGCGTTCGGTAGTTATTCGTTAGTTAATGGTTCTCTGAGCAGAAACGACCGCGCGCCGCGAAACGACATCTTGTCGTAGTCGCTCTTTTTGTTGTGGTCCCGCCAGGCAGGGCGCGGGAATTCGGGAAAGTCCGCTCACTTTTTTGCATTTTCCACTTGACAACCTCACGGACTTGTGATAGCCTATCATGGTGGCCTGGTTCTGGACAAATTGTAGTGGGCGAGCCCAGGGACGCGCCCGGGCGCGAGGGAAAGCGGAAGGGTCCCGGCTATGGGGGAATGCAGAAAACTACAAAAAATGAAAAATAGTGGGAACGAAGCTAAGGAGTACTTGAAAACAAAGGACATCACTTTTTTTGAATGCTGCAAATTATGCGCGTTTTGCATGCAATTCAGCACAATTTAGAGCCTGAAAGGAGCAAAAACAGCACATTTTGCGGAAACGAAGTCAAGGCTTCCGAGCGGCAAGGCGCGGCCGGGCAAATGACAAAACGTCGGCTACAGACGACCGCTGCCGCCTTGATCGCGTGGACGTGGCTGACGGCTGAAAGCGGACTGCTGAGAGCTGTTTTTAAAGGAACAAACCGAGAATGTCTATGAAAACAAAGGACTGGCTCTTTCTCGCGGCACTGATTTGCACAGTCATGGTCCCCTTCCGTATTGCACGCGGGACGCAAAGTCCGGACGTGAGTGCCGATGCCCGGCTGGCTGAGTTGAATCAACAGCTACGCGTCGGGGCCGAATTCTTCCTGAACCCGACCGAGACCAAGGAAAGCGTTCAGCGCCATTTTGACCTGATGCACCAGAACGGGCTGACGCTGGCGCGCATTTTCATTATCTGGGACGATGTTGAACGAACCCCGGGCAACTGGGATTTCAGCCGCTACGACTGGATCTACGATGCGGCGGCCCGCTCGGGAATCAAGATCGTGGCCACACTTTGCGCCGAAGACCCGCCCGGATGGGTCCGGAAGACGCCCTTCTATCACAACCGCACAAACCTGAACGATCCGGAAGATCCGCAGGCATGCAGCCGCCTACATTTCGAAAGTCGTTAACCGCTACCGGGGCCACACTGCGCAAGGCGCGTGGCTGCTGATGAATGAGCCTGAGAAGTACGACACGGAATCCTCCACCATCCAAGCCTTCGGCAAGTGGCTTCAGGCGAAGTACGGAACGGTCGCGGAGCTGAACCGGCACTGGTTTCAACCCCTGGAGGCGTTTCTCCGGCGCGCAGATCACGTCCCGATCAACTCTCCGAGTATTGGACTGACTACCATCGGGTGGTGGACTGGCGCGAGTTCAACATCGACAACCTGGTGGATCAACTCCTCTGGATCAAGGGTCAAATCGAAGCGGTGGATACGGCCCACCCCACTCATATCAATGTCACGGCGCCCACGGGCGGCGCTGACGGGCAAGACGTTTGGAAGGAAAAACGCATTGTTGATATCCTCGGCGCTTCGATTCATCCTGCCTGGATTTTCCCCCGTTCCGCCGCGCATTCCGAATACGGCGAACGCTACGCTTACCGGCTTGACCTGATCGGAACGCCCGCCGGGCGACCAACCGTGGTGGGTCACGGAATTGCAAAGTGGACCGACCATCTTCACCGGCGGATTTCCGCTGAATCCCACTCCGGACGACATGACCCGCTGGCTCTGGGACTCGTTCGGCGCCGGGAGCAAGGCAGTCATCTTCTGGCTCTGGCATCCGCGCGTGGGCGGCACCGAAGCCGGCGAATGGGGCCTGGTGAGTCTGGAGGGAAAGCCCTCCATAAGGCTTCCCACCGTCAAATCTGTTATCGACGGATTGAAGCGCAATGCCTACCTGGCTGAAGCCAAACCCCAGCCGGCCAAGGTGGCCATCCTTTACAACCGGGAATCCGCCATCATCAACAGCCTGGATGAGAGGACCCAGCATCGCGGCGACGAAGTGGAAGATTCTCTGATGGGATGCTACCTGGCGCTGCACCGCGCCCACATCCCTATTCAGTTTGTGGATATCGATCAACTGAAGAAGACCCTTTCTGATAATATCTCCGTACTCTACGCGCCTTATTCTTACGCCATCGATGACCAAGGCGTCGCCGCGCTGCGGGACTTCGTGAGCCAGGGCGGCACGCTTTGGGCGGATGGGTTGACGGCGTGGAAGAATGAGATGGGCGAAATCCGGCCCACGATCCCCGGCGGGCTGAGTGACGTATTCGGCGTCGAGGCTTCCGATATCTACCCTGTCAAAGCTGATGAGCCGTATTCGGTCACCAGCCAGAACGAGCGCGCGGGAGAATTATGGAAGCTTCCCCTGGAACTGAAAGGCGCGGAAGTTGTCATGCGCGATCGAGAGGGCAAACCCTTCGCCACGCGCCATCGGCTTTGGCAAAGGGCAGGCGCTCTACTTTGAGTCGGCGCTCACGCTCGCCTATTTCAAGCGCAATAATCCCGTTGTTCAACGGCTTATCGTCAAGCCGGCGCTGCGAGGCGCAAGCAGATGCGCTGGTACAACTGACCAAAGGCTCCGATAAGGTCTGCTTCCGCGGGCTCGCGCATCCCTCGGGACCCATGGCTATCCTGTCGAACTGGGGCGATGCGGAGACCGTCACAGTGAGCTTTCGTGGGATTATGCAGTCTCCGAGGCGCTCCACGGGAAGCCCGTTCAGGTGGCGCACGAGCAAGGCAGAACACTCGCCACGGTGCAACTGCCAGCGGGTGCGGTCGCGCTCCTCAAAGCCAGGCCGTAGGGGCAACCCTTGTGGTTGCCCGCGCATCATCGGTTCCGGCAAACCGTCTTAACTGCGCAGTCTGCTTTGCGGCCTTTGCGCCTTGGCGTGAAACCGGCTTTCTCCAGGATTAATCAACCACCTCTTACCTTCTTCTCCAACGCGCATCCGGCCCCACGAAGTTGTTGTACTTAAGCATTCGCCTGCTGCTATACTCTTCGCCTTCGCGGAACGGGCAAGCTGCGGTTCCGCGCTGCAAATCTGCATAATACGGAGAAGAGCGGCAATGGACAAAAGTCATGGACGACATAGACTCTTAACAGCACTGACAATGCTGGGGATTGCGGTCCTATTCATCGCGAATGTTCTGCCGGCTGCCTCCGCGCAGAATGCGAAGGACGCGGCCAAGCCCGTAGTCAAAGGTCCGTGGCTGGACAAGAATCTGTTGCCCGACAAGCGGGCCGACCTGGTCATCGCGCAGATGTCTCTGGATGAGAAGATCACGCTGGTCCACGGCTTGGAGGGAGCGGTCGCGCAGCAGCATTCTCTTGGCGGCGCCGGCTACGTGCCGGGAATCCCGCGCCTGGGGATCCCTGCTTTACAGATGACCGACGGAAGATCCGGCGTCGCGAATATCGGATGGCGTGGAGTTTACGCTACCGCATTGCCCTGCGCGCTGGCGAACGCCGCAAGTTGGGACCTTGACGGGTCGTACGAATATGGCGCTCAACTTGGCAAAGAGGTCCGCGATCTCGGTTTTAACGTTTCGCTGGGCGGGACTGCCAACATCATTCGCGAGCCGCGCAACGGGCGGAACTTCGAATGCCTGGGCGAGGACCCTCTCTTGATCGGGAAAATGCTCGGCCGGGAATTGAAAGGCACTCAGGCCCAGCAGGTGATCGGCAACATCAACCGCTACGCCGTGAACGACCAGGAGACGGGGCGCGTCATCGGCAGCGCGGTCATCGATCGGCGCGCCATGCAGGAGACCGACCTGCTGGCCTTCGAAATAGCCATCAAGGAATCGAATGTCGGCACCGTCATGTGCGCCTATAACCGGGTGAACAGTGTCTTCGCTTGTGAGAATCCCTACCTGCTGGGCGACGTTCTGAAAAAGGCCTGGGAGTACAAAGGCTGGGTGATGACGGACTGGGGTGCTGCGCATAGTACCGTCGGTTCCGCACTCGGCGGCCTTGATCAGGAAATGCCCAGCGGCCGCTATTTTGGCGACCCGCTGAAGGCGGCGGTGGAAAAAGGAGCGGTTCGCGTTTCACGTTTGGACGAGATGGTTCATCGCATACTGCGGACGGAGTTCGCTCTCGGCACCTTTGATAATCCACCCGTTGCCCACCCCGTTAATCCCTTTACCGGCGCGGAGGCCGCACAGCGCGCGGCAGAGCGCGGCATGGTGTTGCTTAAGAACGACAACCGGCAGTTGCCGCTTGAGGCCTCGGCGGTTAAGTCAATTGCCGTTATCGGCGCGCACGCGGACATCGCCGTGCTATCCGGCGCAGGTTCCGACCAGGTCGATGCCGCGGGTGGCAATGCAGTCCCTGGCAGCCGCAGGTTCGTCTGGCATCCCTCTTCTCCGTTGCGGGCGCTCCAGGCCCGCGCCCCTAACGCCCAAGTGGTTTATGACCCCGGAACCGACCCGGCAGCCGCAGCGAAAATGGCCAGTGCCTCCGAGATCGCCATCGTCTTCGTCTGGCAGCACACCTCCGAAGGGCGCGACGTGCCGAATCTTTCCCTGCCCGCTAACCAGGATGAACTGGTGAGTCAAGTGGCGGCGGCGAACCCCCACACGATTGTGGTGCTGGAAACCGGTGGTCCAGTGACCATGCCCTGGCTCGAAAAGTGAGCGCGGTCCTCGAGGCGTGGTATCCGGGGATTCGTGGAGGCGAGGCCGTGGCGCGCGTAGTGTTTGGCGATGTGAACCCTTCCGGCAAGTTGCCCGTTACTTTCCCCAAGAGCGAAACCGACCTTCCCCATGCGAACATTGCGGGGATGCTGCCGGCGCCGGCGGGCGGCGAGCCGAAGGAGCAGAAGACGCCCTTTGATATCAACTACACGGAAGGCTTGAAAGTCGGCTACAAGTGGTTCGAAGCGGAAGGCAAAGAGCCTTTATTCCCCTTTGGCTTCGGCCTATCCTACACATCGTTCTCTTACTCCGCTCTCGAAGTGACCCAAGATGCGCAATTGCAGGTGCGCTTCAGGGTCGCCAACACAGGCTCGCGCGCCGGGGCGGAGGTTTCGCAGGTCTACGCCACTTTGCCCTCCAGCGCGGGCGAACCGTTCAAGCGGCTGGTAGGGTGGCAGAAGGTTTCTCTGGCGCCCGGCGAATCCAAGGCGGTGAGTTTGGCCGTCGAACCCAAGTACCTGTCGATCTTCAATACCGAAAAGGGAAAATGGGAACTTGCGCGGGGAGAGTACAAAATACTCGTGGGTGGGAGTTCGCAGACCACGCCCCTCAGTCAGGTCATAACCATCGCCGACCCTCGGTAGCTTACGTGTGGCGCAACAGAGTGAGTAGCGCAGACCTGCTTTTCAGGTCTGCGGTGTTTCGCCTGGCACCACGCACAAGCCGCAGACCCTGCACTGCGGATCTGCGCTACCCCGGGTATCACCGTGTCATGCTCCGGCGCTTTCATCAGCCGGAGCATGATGGGTGAGGGTCACTTCCCCTCGCCATCGACAATCGTCAATCGTCCATCGACAATCACAGCAACTTCATGCCGTCCGGATCCCAGCGAACTGCCGCTCCACGCTCGTAGCTCAGATTGCTCAGCAGCGCGGCGCCGGCCGCACGGAATCCGAAGACTGCGTCTTCCACTACCGGTTGGCGCGATCGAACCGCCGCAAAGAAGTTCTTGAAGTGATCGTAGCTGTCGCTATACCCATCCGGCACGGAGAATTTCTCCACAGCAGAGTAGCCGGCCGAGGGCTGCGTCAGCGGATACTTCTTGCGATACTCCTCGAGGAATTTATCCTGCATCGCCTGCGTGAACGTATCGATGTTGTAGCCCGGCTCGGTCTCGCGCGGTACCCGATACAGTGTGACGCCGTCGCCGATGGTCATCGAGCCTTCCGTACCGTTGAACACAAATCCTTCGCTCTCGCTGCCGCCGCAGGCAAAGTTGACTCGCAGCGCCAGGTTGAATCCCTGCGGATAATCGAACAACCCCAGAAGCACATCGGGAACGTCGCGGCCGTCCTTCCAGAATCGCAGGCCGCCGGTGGCCATGGCGCGATTGGGGCCCGTAGCTCGAGTGACGAAATGCGTTCCGCTGAAAAGATGAACGAAGAGGTCGCCTGCCACACCGGTGCCGTATGCCTTCCACTTTCGCCACTGGAAGAAGTGCTCCGGATTGAAGGGGATTTTGGGCGCCGTGCCGAGGAAGCGCGGCCAGTCGATGGTCTGCTCGGAAGCGTCCGGGGCGATGGAATAGGTCCAGGCGCCGATGGCCGAGTTGCGGTCCCACCAGGCGCTGATGGCGGTGATATTGCCAATCCTTCCAGACTGCACGATCTCCTGCGCCTTTTTGTAAATCAGCGAGCTGACCCGCTGGCTGCCAATCTGAATAATGCGCTGCGTCTTCTTCGCCGTGGCAATTATCTCCGGACCATCCGAGTAGGCGTGAATCATGGGCTTCTCGCAATAGACGTCTTTGCCCGCGTTCATCGAGTCGACCGCGACCTGTTTGTGCCAGTGGTCGGGAGTGCCGATCAGGATGGCATCCACGTCCGAGCGGGAGAGAATCTCCTTGTAGTCGCGCGTGGTGAAGATATCGTTGCCCCACAACTCTTTGGCCCGCGCCAGGCGGCCGTCGTAACAATCCGCCACGGCCACCAGTTTCACGCCCGGCACCAGCAGCGCCGTTCGGGTGTCTCCCGACCCTTGGCCTCCGGCGCCAATGAGGGCAATTTGAATCTGATCGTTCGCCGCGATGGGCGCGACAGGCTGCTCCTCAGCCGCCATCAGATGGGTCTTCAACCCATCGGCAATGAAGCTCCCGGCGGCCACTGCACTGCCCGCCTTTAGAAAGTCCCTTCGATTAAAACCACTCGCCATTCTCCACCCCCTCCAATCCAATCTCAGAAGTTGTGCAAAGCAAATGAGAATACCGCTGATGGGACTCTTCTTGGTAGGAAAAAACTCAACGTGGTAGGAGTTGTAGGGGCGGCCCTTGTGGCCGCCCAGGGGCAACCACAAGGGTTGCCCCTACAGCTCATCACTCCGCCCGCAGGGATTCTACGGGGTTCACACCGGCGGCGCGCCGAGCGGGGAGATAAGCAGCGAGCGCAGCCGTCGCGACCAGCCCCAGCGACACCGCGACGTAGGTTACCGGGTTGACGGACCGCACTCCAAACAACAGGGACGACATCAGGCGCGTCAGGGCGGGTGCGGCAACCAGTCCGCAGACCACTCCGACGCCGGTCAACAGCAGCGCATGGCGGACGAACATTCCTGTCAGTTGCTGACTGTGCGCCCCAAGCGCCATGCGAATTCCGATTTCCCGCCGGCGCTGCGACACCGAATAGGCAATCACACCGTACAGCCCCACGACACCCAGCAGGAGAGCCATTCCACCTGCAAGGCCAAGCATCACGAGCGTAAAGGAAGTCCGCGCCATGGATCGCCGATAGAGATAATCCAGGGTGCGGACATCGGACAAGGGGAGATTTGGATCCACAGACCATACCGCCCGCCGCATCTCGTTCATCAGACTTTGCGAGCCTGCTCGCGGGCTGCGAATCGAGTAGGTCGCGAAGCGGCGCACGTCAACATCGCTGCCCTCGAAGTGCGCGACAAGCATGGGCCAATAAACCGACTTGGGTGCGTCTTTATCCATGCCGTCATCGCGGGTATCGCCGACCACCCCGACAATCTCGCGCCAGTCGTCCTTCGTAGCGACGCGGATTTGTTTGCCAAGCGCGCTCGCCGGGTCGGGCCAGTATTCGCGCGCCACTTTCTCGGAAACGATGGCAACCGGACGCTTGTTGTAGGTGTCATCCCAGGTGAAATCGCGGCCGGCGAGAAGCGGCGTGCCAAGGGTCTTGAAGAAGCCCGGGGCGGCGAACCTGAACCTGTGGAGTTCCATCTCGCCGGGAGCGTAAGCGCGATCTTTCAGGAAGATTGGATCGCCCCATTCACTTCCATCCAGCGGAACGCTCATGGAGAGGCCGACGGAGGCAACGCCCGGCATAGCCTCGAGCTTATGCAAAATCGCTTCTTGAAGCCGGATCACGCGCTCCGGTTCCTTGACCTGTGTGTCCGGAATGTCAACTCGAAACGTCTCAAGCTGCGACGGCGCAGCGAATCCCGGGTCAACTTTGGTCAGCGCGCGGAAGGTGCGGATCATCAAACCGGAACTGATCAACAGAACCAGCGCCAGCGCCACTTGGGCGATCACCAGGAAACTGCGCGAACGGTGCCGCTGCCGGCTTTGGCTCAACGATCGTCCGCCCTCGCGCAATCCAGTTCCCAAATTCGCGCCCGAGTATTTGAATACGGGGATGGAACCGAAAAGCAGGCTCGAGACGAACGCCAGCGCCAAAGTGAACAACACCACTCTGCCGTCGATGCCGATTTCACCCACGCGAGGCAAGCCCGCCGGCGCTATGGCAACCAGTCCCCGCAACGCTCCATAGGCCAGCCCCAAACCCAGCAAACTGCCGAGCAGCGCCAGGACCAGGCTGTCGAGAAACAACTCCGCCGCAATGCGGGCGCGGCTCGCGCCCAGGGCGGCGCGGATGGAGAGTTCCTGCTCGCGTCCTTCCGCCCGCACCAGAAGCAAGTTCGCCACGTTTGCGCAGGCGATGAGCAGCACGAGGCCGAGGCCGCCCATCAGAACCCACAGGACCTTGCCGACGTCGCCCACCACATGCTGCTTCAGCGTACGAAGGTTCGGCCCAATCTGTATGCCCTCAAACATCTTCATGCTGAATCCGGGCGGGGGCGGAAAACTCCGCCCTACGACGGGAAGCATGCGAGCCACGTCAGCGCTAGCCTGGGAAAGGGTAACTCCCGGCTTGAGCCTCGCGATGCCGTCATAGCTATATTGGCCCAAGGTGGTCTTGGCGCGGTCAAACTGCATCGGCACAATCAGGGCCAGGTCAGTCCAGTCTTCAAAGCGGAAATCCTGCGGTAGCACGCCGACGATCTGGCGAAGTTTGCCGTCCACGGTGAGGGTCTTCCCAATGACCGCGCGGTCGCCGCCAAACTTGCGGCGCCAATAGCCGTACGTCACGATCACGGTGTCCGCGGCGCCTGGTGAATCGTCCGCCCGTGTAAACAGGCGGCCAAGCATCGGCGGGACGCCGAGAATCGGAAGCACGCCATCGGTGACGGCGAGGCCCGACACGTGCTCAGGCTCTCCCTGTCCGGTGACGTTTAACGAGTTGCCCTCAGTTACGCCGATATCCTGGAAAGTGCGGTTCTGCTCGCGAAAGATGAAGTAGGTTGAAGGTGAAAGATTCACGTCCTTGAGGTTTATGCCCGGAGCAGTCAGCCACACGGCGACCAATTCCTCAGCATGAGGATAAGGCAAGGGCTTGAGCAGAACGCCTTCCAGCACACTGAAGATTGCTGTATTCGCGCCAATGCCGACCGCCAGCGTCAGCAGCGTGACGGCTGTGAAAAAGGGCGCGCGCCCAAGCCTCCTGAATACCTGCCTGAGCTGAGCGGCCAAGAACCCCATAGACTACCTCCTTACCGCGTTAGACGCAGCGTTGTAAGAGCCAGTTATCGCGGGCGGGACGCCCGCACTACATCTGAGTAATACGCCGACACACCAATGTGGGTTCCGAAAATCTGTCTTGGCACGCCTAGTGCAGGGGCAGCCCCTATTTGATGCAATCCTCCCGCCGTTCCATCCAAAGCTTGTAGAGACCCCAGGCGGCAAGGGTGCTGCAATCGCGGATGGCGCCGTTGAGCATCATCCCCTCAAACTGGCGAATCGGGACCGCTCGCAGAATCAGATCGTGCTCTTCAGGGTCAGGATCGGCTACGGCGGGCGCCAGTCCGGTAGCGAGGAAAACATGCTGCTTCTGGTGGGTGAAGCCGTAAGCGATCCAAAGCGCCCCGAGGCGGGTCATGCTTTGGGCGGTCAGGCCCGTTTCTTCCCGCAGCTCTCCCCGCGCCAGTTCCTCGGCGTTCGACTCCGGCGGTTTCCCAACCCCCTTGGGGCAGCTCCAGGCAGCGATCCTGCACGGTGTAGCGAAACTGTTCGATAAGGTAGATGGTTTCGCCTTGAATGGGCAGGATGATGGCGCAGTCGTCTTTATCCACCACACCATAGATGCCGCGCACGCCGTTGCTGCGCTCCACCTCGTCCTCACGGACGCGCAGCCAAGCGTTGCGATACACTTCGCGGCTACTCAAGGTTTTGATGCTCATGGTTATGAGTGTACAACAAACCTCAGCCCGACGAGGCGGAACGACGTCATTCGCCGTGGGGGAGATCTGAGCATTGGCAGTGGAGAAGAAATCCCAATGGCTTTATACTTAGCGTAGGGGCAAAGACCTGAGGGGGAAGAATCTTCATGAGGATAGCTGCACTCGCAATCTGCATCTCGGTCGCCGGTCTCGCGGTGACCATGCTCGCCACGGATGACCGTTCCTCGACTGCCGGCTCCGCCTCCTGGAGTGGCAAGGCGGCCGCCGCCTACCTCGATGGACGAATGACTTGGTGGATGGGTTGGGACGTGGCGGCTCGTGACCATGGAACCTTCTGCGTCTCCTGCCACACGGTGGTGCCTTATGCGATGGCGCGGCCCGCGCTCCGGGCGACGCTCGGAGAGCAAGGCGCCTCACCCGTGGAGCGCCGGCTTCTGGATAACGTTACGAAGCGGGTTCGAATGTGGAAGGAGGCCGAGCCCTTTTATCCCGACGCTAAGCGAGGGTTCCCCAAAACTTCAGAATCGCGCGGGACTGAATCCGTTCTCAACGCTCTGATTCTGGTCGGTTACGATGCGCCCACCGGCAAGTTGAGCGGCGACACGCGGCTGGCGCTCGAGAACATGTGGGCAGAGCAACTGAAGACGGGCGAAGCCAAAGGCGCCTGGTCCTGGCTACAGTTCCACAATTCCCCTTGGGAGGGTGATTCCCAATACTACGGCGCGGTTCTGGCCGCGATTGCCGCGGGAAGCGCGCCCGGCGGCTATCAATTCTCTCCGCAGATTCAAGACAAGGTGAAATTGCTTCGTGAGTATCTTGTTGAGGGGTTCGAATCGCAAAAGCTGATTGACCGCGTGCTTCTGGTCTGGGCATCGACGAAGATGCCGGGACTCCTGACGCCTGAACAACAGAAGTCCATCATGGATGAGGCCTTGAGCAAGCAGCAGGCGGACGGAGGCTTCAGCTTGTCGGCATTCGTAGGGGATTGGAAGCGTCATGACAACACGCCTCTCGAAACCAAGAGCGACGGCTATGCCACCGGAGTCGTTACCCTGACACTCGAGGCGGCTGGCATGAAGCGCGATCTGCCCGAGCTGAAAAGGGGCCTGACTTGGCTGGTGCAGAATCAAGAAAAGACGGACGGCCGTTGGCTGGCTTATTCGCTGAACAAGCAACGTGACCTCGCTTCTTACACAGGCCGCTTCATGAGTGATGCCGCCACGGCTTACGCTGTGCTGGCCCTCGAGCACCGAGAGTAAGAACCCGCCGGTTCGTTTCTTCGCGATCTTGGCGCTCTTTGCGGCCTTGCGTGAAACCGTCTGCTTCATCAGCCGGCCGCTATAAGGAGTAAAGTGTACTTGCAGAAGTCGAACACACGAGCGTCCCTCCAGCATCCTATTCGGCAGGTGAGGCATCGAAAGCAACATGGCGCCTTCAAGTAAATCCTGGGTCCGGCGCAGGGTCGAGCAGGGAATGAAGGCGGGCCTGCTCCGCGCCTATCGCGGCGTAGGTGTGAGTCCCGATAAATTTTTGCGCCATATTCGCCGCGCTTACGGCCTGCCCATCACTTCCTTCCGCGCAATGAACGCCGTACCGCTGCCGGTCGTAGATTATCTTGCCGATAAGACCATTCGCGCTTCGATGAAGATGGCAATGTTGGAAGGGGCGGGAACGGGCTTGGGCGGTGTGCTGTCGGTTCTCCCCGATGTTGGCTTTCTGGGCGGCATCACCTGGCGCATGATTCAGAAGCTGAGTTTGATCCACGGTTTCGAATATGCCAGCGAAGACGACAAGGCCGATCTGTTGCTGGCGGCCGCCAGCGCGGCGGGCGTCGATATGGGGAAGGACCTGGTGCGCAAACAGGTTATCGAGCGGTTCGTGCCACGCATCGTGGAACGCATCGCAATTCAAGCCGGCGGCGAGATTGCGGAAAACGGACTCGTCCGCCTGGTGCCGTTACTGGGCTCGGTCATGGGCGGCACGCTCAACTATTACTTCGTGCGCGGGTGGGGACGCCGGGCGCGGCGCCATTTCCGCGAAAGGCACCTCTTGCTCCGCGACCACCTTTCATCCCAGCCTGCGTTGGATGCCCCTGAGGCTACTCCGCAGTTGACGGAATCGATACTTCGCTTGCCCCAATAAACTGTCAATTGAAGACTGAACGGCTCTTCTACTCCGCGCGGACGTTCCCGGCTGGAACGGCACGTTTAGAGAGCGAGGTTCTTACGCGCCCAGGCGAGG
>CAVROP010000088.1:0-20499 GCA_963722675.1 uncultured Acidobacteriota bacterium | reverse complement strand
CCGCAAACCGGCCTTTGATTACCACCAACGGCGCGGTGATCTGGTCCGCCAAGCCCGAGGATGGGAAAGGCCAATACCTCGCCAGCTTCAATCGCGGGGAAGTGGCAGAGGACATTACGCTGGAATGGAATGAGCTTGGACTCACGTCGGGCAAGAGCTACAGGTTGCGAGACCTTTGGGAACGTAAGGATTTAGGCTCGGCGACTTCACTCAAGCTGAAATTGCAGCCCCACTCCTGTGTTCTGTACCGCGCCAGCGATTGATGTGGTGCGGGCGTCTCGCCCGCTTTTGCGGAGCTGTCTCGTTCCCACAAAAACTCGCGGGTGAGACGCCCGCGCCACAACGTTGAAAGCAGTGGATGACCTTCGAGGGATTATGAACACACAGCGGCGCAGCTCAGCATTTTTCAGGCCTGCGATTGTCGCGGCATTACTCACAGCAGTTTGGGCCATTCCGGCTTCCCCCGCAGTTCATGTATGGGAGAAAGTGGAGCTGACTTTTACGTCTGCGGCGTCTTTTGCCAACCCCTATACGGATCCTGTGGTCTGGGTGGACCTTACCGGGCCGCAGTTCAAGAAACGCGTATACGGATTCTGGGACGGCGGTCGAACCTTCAGAGTGCGCCTGGTGGCCACCCGGCCTGGCCTCTGGGACTGGACCAGCGGATCGAGTCCGCAGGATGCAGGGTTAGCAGGCAAGGCCGGCTCGTTCACCGCCGTGGAATGGAGCGACGCGGAAAAACAGGCGAACGTGCTGCGCCGCGGATTTCTCCGCGCCACGCCGAACGGTCATGCCCTGGAAACGGCAGATGGCACGCCGTTTTTCGTCATCGGCGACACGTGGTATTCGGTGGGAACTAACCGCTTCCGTTGGTATGAGGATGATCGCCAACGGCCTCTCGGCCCCACTGCCGGGTTCAAAGACTACGTGCGCTTTCGCAAATCGCAGGGCTACAACTGGATCAACATGATTGCCGCGTTTCCCAACTGGATGACGGATAGCTCTCCCTGGCACGTGGTGATGAACGACCCGGAGAAGACTACGGTCCGCTCTGCTTGGCTGGAGTTCGGCACCGGCAGCGCAAAGAATATGGATAACGAGGGCGGGCGCCCCTTCCTCTTTCCCGGAAGAGTTCCCGGGTACTCGAATATGTTCCCCGACGTAGACCAAATCAACCCGGAGTATTTCCATTACATCGACCGCAAGATTGACTACTTGAACGAGCAGGGGTTCGTGCCTTTCATCGAAGTTTCCCGCCGCGATGCGAGCTTGTGTTGGAAGAAGTATTACAAGTGGCCCGACTCCTATGCCCGCTTCATCCAATATGTCTGGTCGCGCTACCAGGCCAATAACGTCGTCTTCAGTCCAATCCATCTCGACATCATCAGCGAAACCATCGGCCCCGAGGAATATGTGAAGGCCATTGATTACGTAATGGCCAGATTTGGGCCGCCACCCTTCGGCACGCTGCTCTCCGCGAATGCCGATCCCTCCACGCTCGAGAATTGGGGCGAAGGTTCGTGGGTTACGCTACAGCAGACCGGCAACATGCGCGAGCACGACAATTACTGGTATCTGACGGAAATTTTCCATCTGCCTCACGCCGAACCGGCGATCAATGGCGAGCCTTATTACTCCGGGTACGTTGACGCTCGCGGCCTGGGTGGAAAGGGCTACAAATACGGGGCTCCGGGCGGCACGGAAAAGGACGCTCAATTCGTGCGCTCTTCGATGTATGGAAGCTTCTTATCAGGCGGTCTCGGCGGGCATGTCTACGGGGCGGAAGGTATCTGGGGAGCGGATATCGAACCGGCGGCCCCGATCAAGATGTGGGACGCCTTCCAGTGGATTTCAGGAGCGCAGATGAAGTACTTGCGCGATTTCGCATTCTCCATCGGCAGGCGTTATCAAGAATTGGAACCGGACGCCGACCTCGTCTCGCCCAACAAGGACTATAACTTGAAAGCGTACGAAGGCTGGGCTTACTGTGCGCGAACGCCGGACAAAGAGATTTTCCTTGCCTACTTTGAGAAAGGAGCGCCGCGCGCTCAGATGCGAGGAGCCGGCTGAACAGCACTTACCGCGCTCAGTGGTTCGATCCGCGCAATGGGAGCTGGCACAATGCAGGATCCGGGGTCGTGCGTTCGAATCAAATCGGGATTATCGAGTTGCCGGATTTCCCGGGGGATACCGATTGGGGGTTACGTCTGATCTACGAAAACGCGGGGGCGGCGACCACCCAGGATCGTCGCCCGCCGCTGGCTGACCTTAAAGCTATCGCGAGTTCTCGCTAAATGTCGTAGTAGAGCGCGAACTCGTAAGGGTGCGGCCTCATGTTCACGGCCTGCACTTCGTTCTTCATCTTGTAATCGATCCAGGTCTCAAGCAGTTCTTCGCTGAAAACATCTCCTTTGAGCAGGAAATCGAGATCGTTCCCGAGAGCTCGCAGCGATTCTTCGAGCGAACCGGGGAGGGTGGGCACTTTCTTCAACTCTTCCGGACCCAAGTCGTAAATGTCCTTGTCGAGCGGCTCGCCGGGGTCGATCTTGTTTTCAACTCCGTCGAGGCCCGCCATCAACATGGCAGCGAATGCCATATAGGGGTTGCAGGACGGGTCGGGCGGACGGTACTCCACTCGCTTGGCTTTCGGGTTGGGCGAGTACATGGGGATCCGGCAACAGGCGCTGCGATTGCGTCGCGAGTAAGCGAGGTTGACGGGGGCCTCAAAGCCCGGCACCAGCCGTTTGTAGGAGTTTGTGGTGGGCGCGATCAGCCCGGCGAGCGCCGGCGAGTGCTTCAGCAGCCCGCCGATGTACCAAAGGCCGAGTTGGCTGAATCCCGCGTACTTGTCCCCGGCAAAAAGCGGCTTGCCGTCCTTCCAAAGGCTCTGGTGCGTGTGCATACCCGAGCCGTTGTCCTGGAAAATAGGCTTGGGCATGAAGGTCACGGTTTTGCCGTACTGATAGGCCACATTGCGGATGATGTATTTGTAGACCATCATCCCGTCGGCCGATTTCAACAGGGAGTTGAATCTCTGGTCGATCTCAGCCTGGCCGCCGGTGGCGACTTCGTGGTGGTGGCACTCGATGTTAAGCCCGGCCTTTTCCATCGCCAAGACCATCTCGCTGCGCAGGTCCTGGTAATGGTCGGTGGGCGGAACCGGGAAATAGCCTTCCTTGTAGCGTGGCCGGTAACCCAGGTTGTCCTTTTCGCGGCCCGAGTTCCAGCGTCCCTCTTCGGCGTCAATAAAATAGAAACCGTGTTGCTGGGCCTGGTCGAAGCGGATGTTGTCAAATATGAAGAACTCGGCCTCCGCACCAAAGTACGCCGTGTCAGCAATTCCGGTATAGACGAGATAATTCTCCGCCTTCTTGGCGATATTTCGGGGATCCTTCACGTAATGTTGCCGGGTCACGGGGTCGATGATGTCGCCAATCATGGCCAAAGTGGGGGTCTCGGTGAACGGATCGAGCATGAACCAGCTCGGGTCGGGAACCAAGAGCATGTCGCTCTCATGAATCGCCGCCCAGCCGCGGATGCTGGAGCCATCCATGCCGAAGCCATCTTCGAAAGAACTCTCTTCCAGTTCGTGAATAGGGAATGAAACGTGCTGCCACAGGCCCGGAAGGTCGGTGAAACGAATGTCCACGATCTTCACGTTGTTGGCAGCAGCGAACTCCAATACTGCCTTCGGATTCATAGATCCTCCATGGGAAAGTTTTCTGCCCACGATCAAGGGCGGAAGCGCAGGTTGTTTTTTACTTAATAATGCAACATAGCGTGCGCGGAGGATTTAGTCAAGGGTTGCTGCCATCAATATTTTTTATCAGTCTGTGTAGCAGGCGGCATACTTCGTTTACGGGGATGCGTCACAGAATTCTGTGCGGAAGACAGGTTCACGCAACCGCGCAAACTACGCGGAGGTCGCAGAGAATAAACAACTTCCACTTTGCGTTCCTTTGCAGCTTGGTGGTTTGGCGCGAGCTGCTTTGATCTTTTGAAAAATGCGTTGACACTTTTCTTGGCTTTTTGTTAGCTTACATCATTCCTGGCCATACCCAAAAAGGAGTCTTCCAGGGCTGTCTTCGTCGCGTCGCCGCTCGATTTGGGAAAAAACAGCGCCGATGAGAAGGTGGGGAATCGAATGTTCGTAGCCAAACGCATGTTTTTCACCAAAGGTGTAGGGAAACACCGGGAAAAGCTTACCAGCTTCGAATTGGCACTTAGGTCTGCCGGAATCGCTGCCTGTAACCTGGTACGCGTCTCGAGCATTTTTCCGCCCCGCTGCAAGCTGGTTTCCCGGACCGAGGGCGTGAAAGAACTCCGCCCCGGCCAAGTGACATTCGTGGTCATGAGTGAGAACTCCACACGGGAGCCGCACCGTTTGATTGCCGCTTCGGTGGGAGTTGCAATTCCCTCTGACCGCAATGCCTTTGGCTATCTCTCGGAGCACCACTCGTTTGGCGAGACTGAAGAAGTGGCCGGGGAATACGCCGAAGAACTGGCGGCGGAAATGCTCGCCACCACTCTGGGCGTGGAGTTCGACCCCGACCGCAGTTGGGATGAAAAGAAGGAGATTTACCGAATTTCCAATAAGATCGTTCGCACGATGAATATCACCCAGTCGGCAATTGGCGACAAGCGGGGCCTCTGGACCACCGTACTGGCCGGGGCAATCTTGTTGGGAATAGACGAATAGCAAGATTCTTCCGACGGAGAAACCTCTTGCGCCTGATTTCCTTAATAATACTATTACAAGCATCGTCGCTCGTGGCCGCGGACATGCCCGTGGCCTTTGTCCGGCACGGCGACCAAGTTGACGTGAGCATCGGCGGAAAACCTTTCACGAGTTACTATTTCAGCCCTTATACTCCCAAACCCTACCTCTATCCTTTGCGTTCGCCGGAGGGCATCATCGTCACGCGTGGGTATCCCATGGTGAAGGACATCCCTGGCGAGAGCAAAGACCATCCACATCACCGCGCGTTGTTTTTCGCTCACGGAGATATCAACGGAGTTGATTTCTGGGGCGAAGCGCAGTTTACGGAAAAGGCGCCCGTGCATGTCGCGGGGAAAGCCTACACCACTTCAGAGGAACTGCCCAAAGGCCGTACCGTCTTCACCAAGCTCGAAGAAGCGAAGGGGGGGCCCGATTCCGGCACGCTTCGGGCGGTCTTCAGCCTGCTCGGTTCAAACGGAGTGGTGATGGGCAGCGAGACGCAGGAATACACATTTCGAGGCGATGCAAAAACCCGCACCATCGATTGCGCGTTCACCATCACGGCGGACCATGGAACTCCCCTCAAGATGGGCGACACCAAGGAGGGAACATTCGCCATTCGGGTGGTTAGAAACCTGCAAGAACCGGCCGTGAAAATGCTGAACTCCAACGGCGCTGTGGGTGAGAAGAACATTTGGGGCAAGCGGGCCGATTGGGTTGATTACTCCGGGGTGGTAGGAGGGGAAAGGGTTGGAATTGCCATCTTCGATTATCCCCGCAACATCAAACATCCCACTTATTGGCATGCCCGCGGATACGGTCTCTTCGCCGTCAATCCTTTCGGCGAGCATGACTTCTATGGTGATCCCAAGCGCGACGGAAGCGTGACCATTGGCGTGGGTGACTCCCTGACCTTACGGTATCGGGTGCTGATTCATGACGGTGATGCCGCCGAAGCCAAGGTTGCCGAAGCCTATTCGCAGTACGCCGAGGGAAAGTAGTGCGCGCGTCCCGCCCGCTGTGGCGCGGGCATCTTGCCGGCGCTTCCGGCACTTCGGCCGAGATAGGTGTGCTTGGCTAATGAACAGGCAGATCAAATGGAAAACAGCAAAACTCAAGTAGTTTTTCATTTGGCATTCGCTGCTTTACGATTGAACGGTCATTTTCTTTTCAACATTTGGGGTGGTTTATGGAACGACTGATCAAGGCGCAAGCCAAGGAAGGATTTCAGCAAATCGTCCCGCCGGGAGTTCTGCGTTTTCTGGACTTTTCCCGGTTGAGGTTGAAAAAAGGTCAGCGGTATTGGGCAAAGGCTGGGGAGCGCGAATCGGTGCTGGATATCTTCTCCGGCACAGCGAGCATCGCTGTCGAGACGGCCAAAGGGCAAAGTCAGGTCTTCGCAGATGTTGGCGCACGCGCTGATGTTTTTTCCGGACCGCCCCTCATGCTCTACTTGCCGCCACGCTCTTCCTACGAGGTCACGGCTGCCTCGCAAGAGTTCGACGCGGGGATCTTCTCCGCTCCGTCAACCGCCACCGCGCCTCCGACGCTCCTTGCGGGTCCTGAGGTAACCGCCAAAGACGTGGGTCGCGACAACTGGCGGCGGACCGTCTACTCGGCCTTGGCCGAAAACGTAGCTGCGGAGCGCTTGTTGGCGGGCGAGACGGTCAATCCCTCCGGCAACTGGTCCAGCTTCCCCCCTCACAAGCACGACCGCTCGAACCCGCCTAACGAGGCGGTCCTGGAAGAGATTTACTTTTTCCGAACTCGACCCGCCCAGGGTTTTGGCTTGATGTGGACCTATACCGCTGCCGACGATCCTGAGGGCTTCTCCACGGTCTTCGTCATCGAGGACGAAGATACAGTCCTCCTGCCCAAGGGCTATCATCCCGTCGTGGCGGCGCCGGGCTACGAACTTCACTACACCTGGGTACTGGCCGGAGAAGAGCGCCGCTATGGCGCCTGGGCGGATGACCCGCGGCACGCGTGGGTGAGAAACAGCGGCTAGAACGAAAGGCAGAGGAGTAAAGGTTAAAGGGTAAAGGATAAAGGTTCGATGTAAACCGAGATTAATCTGTGCTTTACCCTTTATCCTTTAACCTTTAGCCTTTAAAATTGGCCACTGCCTCAACGCCATGCCGAAACGTCCCTTCACGATTCCCCACCTTCGCTGGACCATCTGTGCGCTGTTATTCCTCGCCTCCACGATCAACTACGTTGACCGGCAGACGATCTCCGTCCTGAAGCCTCACCTGCAAAGCGTTCTGCACTGGTCGGAAAGCGATTACGGCTGGATTGTATTCGCCTTTCAACTCGCCTATGCCCTGATGTTCACGGTGGCGGGCGTGGTCATGGATTGGCTGGGAACGAGGTTGGGATACGCGATCTCAATCACCTGGTGGTCCATTGCCGCCATGGCTCATGCGCTGGCACGCGGCGCCATCTCGTTTGGCGCGGCGCGTTTCCTTCTGGGCGCGGGTGAAGCAGGGAACTTCCCCGCCGCCATTAAAGCCGTCGCCGAGTGGTTTCCCAAAAGAGAGCGCGCGCTGGCCACCGGCGTCTTCAATGCCGGACCGACGGTCGGCGCCGTCATCGCCCCTCCCCTAGTCGTCTGGCTGACACTTCGCTGGGGGTGGCGGGCGTCTTTCATTTTCACGGGAGCTTTGGGATTTCTTTGGCTGTTCTTCTGGTTAGCTTTTTACCGCCTTCCTGGCCAGCATCCACGGATTACTCCCGGCGAATTGGAACTCATCGAGGGCAAGGAGGGCGAACCGGAAGCCGCCACAAGCGCTCGGATCCCATGGCGGAGAATCCTCGCCTACCGGCAGGCTTGGGGTTTCATCCTGGCGAAATTCATGTCCGACCCGATATGGTGGTTTTACATCTTCTGGCTGCCTTCCTACCTCAAGCAGGGTCGTGGCTTCACACTCCAGGAGATCGGACTCTTCGCCTGGATTCCGTTTCTCGTTTCAGGTGTGGGAAGCGTGGCGGGCGGGTGGCTTTCGGGTTTCTTCCTTAAACGCGGCTGGCCCATAAGCCGCGCGCGCAAGGCGGCGATGGCGATCTGCGCGTTTTGCATGCCGTCCGGGATCGTGGCCGTTTTTGCCCACAACGTCACGTGGGCGCTGGCCCTCATTTCCCTTTCGCTTGCCGCCCATCAGGGTTGGTCGGCGAACGTCTACACCCTGGCCTCGGATATGTTCCCCAAGCGGGACGTCGGCTCGGTCACGGGCCTCGGCGGCACGGGCGGCGCCGTAGGCGGCATGATCCTGGCGCTCGTCGCCGGTTACACACTTCAGTGGTTCCACACTTACGTGCCTCTCTTCATCGTCGCCGGAATCATGCACCCGCTCGCCATCGGAGTTGTGCATTGGATGATCCCCAGGATCGAACCTGTCGGAGTTATGAATAGTAAATAGTGAATTGCGACTCAATGACGATGACTGAGGAATTCTTCTGTGGTCGTGAAGACTTGCACCGAGTCGTTTCCTGGCGGAATCGGTTGGTCGTGGGCAGCTAGATTCTCAAGGTGAAGCTGGATGGCCTCTCGGACGTTTGCGGTCGCCTCCTCAATAGTCGCCCGTAGGAGACGCAGCCCGGAAGTAGAGGGACGACCACGGCGTATCCTCCCTCTTCATCGGGAATCAAATTGATCTGATAGGAGTATTCATTCTTACTTCTTCGCATAGCCACATTATCTCCGATCGCTCACCACTCTTCAATTCACATTCCACCATTCACTATTCATGCGCCGCTCGGCCCGCCCAGCGTTCCCAAGTCTCGCTATCCGCCAGCATTTTGATGAAAAGCCCGCCCACCACCGAGCGCGCCTGGAATCCCACCTGCGTGCCGTCGGTCGTCCAATACCAATCCGTCAGCGGGACGCGGCTGGGCGATTGGTTGGCCCAGTCGTAGATCGGGGAAATGAGACTCTCCCAATCAGTCGCTGAACCAGCCAGCGTTGCGGACCAGAATTCCCAGTCGAGCTTGGTGTAATCCTGGCGATTATCGAGCGGAAAGCCGAAGTGGTTCTTGGTTTCATAATAGACAATCTCTTTCGCGGCGACCTCAACGGGGAAAAGGTGAAAGCCAAGAACTTTATCCCACACCAGATTGTATTTCTGGCTCCAGGTCCCAGGCTTGTCGAACGCCAAGCGGTAGTGGTCCCCGTCGTCGGCCATCTTCACCCATTGGCGGGCAAATTCCTGCGCGGTGTTGGAGTAGAGATCGTGCTCCTGGTTCTTGCCGAGCATGCCTGCAAGTTCCCCATAGGCCTCCAGCGCCTCGATGGCTTTCAACGACAGATTGGCGTTGTGCGCCAGGTGCCCGGCGAAATCATCCGTGCAAAGCTGGTTGGTGGGATCCAACCCCTTGTCTCTCAAATATTCCGCCCACTTCGTCAGCAACGGCCAATGCTTGCCGGCAAAGCTCGCACCTCCTTCAGCCTTGGCGATGGCGGCGAGCAGTAACAGCATATTGCCGGACTCTTCCACCGGCATCTGATCGACATCCGACTTCTCGCCGCCGCCGTAGACCTGCCCGTTAGCGAGCGGATAGGTCCCAAGATCGTGCGGGGCAAAGGGAAAATGCCAGCGGTCTGACTCCGCATATTTAAAGAGCGGCGCCAGCGAGGCTTCCAGCAATTTCGGATTGAGCAGCAACAGAATGGGCGAAGCGGGGTAGATCACGTCTACAGTCCCGATGCAACCGTTGCTGAAATTCTCCTTGGGTAGGAAGACCGGCTCGCCATCCGGCCCCGCCGCCAAGATCTGCGCCGCCATGGCCTGCCGGTAAGCCAAGGCCGCAAGGCGAGCGTACTTCTCACCTCCCACCCGTGTAAGATCGGCCATCAGGTCGGCATCAAACTTCCCGCAGCTCTTCACGAGCGACGAGTAATTCCAAACCGCCTCCTCCAGCAGGCTGCTCGCCTCGGTCCGCTTGAGCCGCCAATAGGGGCGCAGGGGCTTGTGGAAATATTCAATGGCATAGATCTGGTCGTAAGCGAGGATCAGATGGCGCTCGACAGGGTCGACGCCCACATTGCCGAGATCAAACGCCACGGCCATCGCAGGCATGTGATCGTGCGGCGGCCGGGGCATGCGTGTGTCAGCCGGAGGCAGCGACCCCTTCCTGGCGAAAGTCCCGATCACGCTGTTGAGGTTCGCCACCACGCTGTGAGGAGATTGCGCGTTTGGGGCCGCGACGTAGAGATAGCCCCAGTCAATGCGAAGGTCATCGCCGGACTTCTTAAGCACCGGCTGCGCCTCAGTTCCCATGCGCAACACGCTCAAGTCTCCCACTTCTTCCTGCTGCCAAACCACGGGCTCGTCCTCGGTATTCACCACGAGCTGTGCGGTGTTGTCGTATTCAATTGAGACCTGGTGCTCCTTCCCGTCCAGCGATCGAGCTTCCCAACTGAGGTAAGTGACAGGCCAGGACATCAAGTCGAGGTCCGAGGGCAGCAATGGGGTGAGGAAGCTGAGCGTGATGTGGACTCCTCCGCCCTCGAACTCATAAATGGTCCGCGTCGGCAGCACCTGGAGGCCGGTCTGCGGCATGGGCTGGATATCCCGCCGCTCGTCGCCCATGATGCGCCACGCCCTGCCGTCAATCCTCACCAGGCTGTGGAGTTCCTGCTTGCTGCCGGTCCAATGGCGCGTTGCGTCATAGGTCAGCCGGTCAGCACTCGACCAGACACTGAAATACGGATTGCAGGTCACCAGCGGCACTGCGGGCGGACGAAACCCCGGCGTGTCAGACGCGGCCCACAGCGGGGCGCAGATCAGCAAACCGCACAACAATCTCCAACCAGTCGCGCTTGCCACCGCGGGCGCCCAGCAAGCTTGAAATGTCATTCCGACCCTGAGCGGAGCGAAGGGGAGGAATCTCGCTCTGCCCCTGGCGTACCGGGCACGAATGATCCGGGCAAGATTCCTCGCTTCGCTTGGAATGACATCCAACTGCAGAGCAATCGAACGCGCCTTCATCGCCAAGTCTCCTGTTCGCAGTATCCTGAATCGCTGGTTAGAGCCGGCCCATGCTGGGTGGTCCTCCGTGCTTCGTTGGCATGGGAATTAGGAGTGTACACGCGGCGCGTTGTAGGGGCAACCCTTGTGGTTGCCCTTTCAGCACCGCAGGGCGGCCACAAGGGCCGCCCCTACGACAAAGACACCGCCATGATATATTGAACGATTGAGCATCATGCCAAATGCTATCGCGGGAGAGAGAAGCGCCAAGTGGGGTGTGCTGCTCCTCGCGCACGGCGCACCCGACCGGCTCGAGGATATCCCCGCCTTTTTGCTCAACGTGCGCGGCGGCCGGAAGCTGCCCGATGCTGCAGTGAATGAAATCATTCGCCGTTACGGGCTGATCGGCGGGTCACCTTTGCTGCGCCTGACCACCTCGCAGGCCCAGGTTCTGGCGAAGCGGCTGGGCCAGCCCATCTATGTGGGTATGCGCAACTGGAAGCCATTCATCTCCGATGCGGTTCGGCAGATCGCGGCCGACGGGGTCGAACGCGTTGTGGCGCTATGCCTGGCGCCTCAGAATTCCCGGACCAGCATTGGGCTTTATAGGAGGTGCCTATTTGAAGAGACGAAACGGCTCGCACCGCATGTAGGAGTGGTCTTCATTGACAACTGGCACGATCATCCGGGGCTGGTGGAGGCATTTCGCGAGCGAGTGGCGACGGCGCTGCCCCGCGTGGAAGCCGAAGCCGCCGGGCCGGTTCCGGTGATCTTCACGGCGCACAGCGTTCCCCGGAAGACTATCGAGGACGGCGATCCCTACGAGCAGCAGGTGAAGGAAACTGCCGCTCTCGTGGCTAGGGCCTTGGGCCTTGAGGAATACGATGTGGCTTTTCAAAGCCAGGGAATGACCAGCGAGCCATGGATCGGCCCCACCGTCGAATCCCTCATCGACCGGAGCGCCGCCCAGGGCCGGCGCCACATCCTGCTGGCGCCGGTGGGCTTCGTTTGCGACCACGTTGAGATTCTTTATGACATTGACGTCGTATTCCGCGAATATGGAAAAGCCAGGGGAGTAACCGTACGCCGTACCGAGTCGCTGAACGACAGCTCCCTGTTCATCGAGGCGCTGGCAGCCGTGGTTATGGAGCGGGCAGGTGGGCAGATGGGCAGGTAGGCAGATGGACGGGAAGAAGGCCTAAGTTTTCAAAAAGTGGCCCTCGCCCCCTTGGGGGAGAGGGTGGCCCGCAACGGCGCTTTCTCCAGCCGGCGCGGGACGGGTGAGGGGGCTCGTCAGTAGTGTCAACTAATCCGCCAATCCGAAAGCGCGTGGCAGTGCTGGGCGGGGGCATTGCCGGCCTCGCGGCGGCTTACACTCTGGCTCGCGCGCGACAGTCCGGCGCGCCGGTTGAAGAGCTGCTCATTGAGGGTCGGGACCGCCTGGGAGGAGTGATCCGCACGGAACGTCTTGAGGGTTTCGTCATTGAGGCCGGACCGGACAGTTTCCTTGCCGAAAAGCCCGAGGCGGCGTCCTTGGCCCGCGAACTGGGTTTAGGTGACTCGCTGATCGGCTCGAACGACAGCCAACGGCGTACCTACATCCTTCACCGGGGCCGTCTGATTCCTCTGCCTGATGGACTGATGTTTCTGGTCCCCACCCGCCTCTGGCCGATGGTCACGACTTCGCTGCTGCCGTTCAGCAGTAAGCTGGCGATGGCCGCCGAGTTGTTTGCCAAGCGGCCTTCCGGCAACGGGGATGCAGACGAGTCCGTAGCGAATTTCGTGCGACGGCACTTCGGAGAGGCCATGCTGGAAAATGTCGCCGATCCTCTGCTCGCTGGGGTCTATGGAGGCGACTCAGGAGCTTTGAGCGTCCGCTCCGTGTTGCCGCGCTTCTTCGACATGGAGCGCCAGCACGGCAGCCTGACCCGGGCCACATTGCGCGCCATGCGGCAGCGCCGCAAGGCCAAAGCAAAATCCACTTCTCAGCTTGACTCCGGTGGCGCCGACGCTGCCCCTCGCAACCCCTTGCCGCTCTTCATGACACTTCGGGACGGACTCGAACAGCTCACCGGCAAGCTGGTCGAGCGCCTCGACATGGCTCGCGTTCACCTCGGACGACGGGTTGCTGGAATCGAACTGGCGCCGGGCGGGCCAGGCGGTGCGGTGGACCGCTGCAGCCGAAGGTATGAGATCTTTTGCGAGGGTGGGCAGGCGTTCGACGCGGATGCAATCATCCTGGCCATGCCCACCCATGAATGCAGTCGACTGCTCTCTCCGCTCCACCCGGCACTGGGTGGATTGCTCGGCGAAATACCCTACAGTTCGTCGATGACGGTCTCCCTGGGGTACCCCGTGGGAGCCAGAGAGCACCTTCCCCCGGGCTTCGGATATCTGGTCCCGCGCAAGGAAGGCCGGAGGATGCTGGCCTGCACCTTCGTGCATCGCAAGTTCAACCACCGCGCGCCCGAAGGCAGAGCATTACTGCGCTGCTTCCTGGGCGGCTCGCGCGACCCTGAAGCCCTGAATCTACCCGACGAAGAAGTGGTTAAGCTGGTGCGGCAGGAACTGAAGGAAATCCTGAATTTCTCCTTCGATCCGCTCTTTTGCCGGATTCACCGCTGGCCCGCCTCCATGGCGCAATACCCGGTGGGACACGCCGAGCGCCTGACGAGAATCCAAAGTCGGCTCGCCGACTTACCCGGCATCTACCTTGCCGGCAACGCCTATTCGGGCATCGGAATCTCGGATTGCATCCGCACGGGCAGGGCTGCGGCCCAGCGGGCAATCGCTACGTCCGCCCCAGCCTCTTCAAGCTAGTATTTCCCTTGGCATCGACTTCAAGCTTCTGCCCAACCGCGTGGCGTTCGGCGCAGCGGATTCCGAAAAGCGGTGCGGTTTCCTGGTTCTCCAGATAGCCGTGGGGTTCATGTCAACCCCTGCCGATTGCCGATATAAGAGTGGAGTTGCTCTCGACAACGCCAACTGCGATGCAGGCTAGTGATCGGGCCTAAAGTGCAAGGCAGGGGAGTGGCAAGCAAAATGAAGGGACGAGGCGGACATATTGTCACTATTCGCACCCAACACCGACTCAAAGTCGGCCCGTGCCTCTTTCCTCATGAAAACTAACCAGATATTGTTTGACAAGTTTGGGTATCCTTTTGACATAACCAGAATCTAAATTATGTAAGGGTTCACGAAGAAAGGACAAAGGTAAAAGAGAGAATGGTGACCTACTTGAGCATCCTGTTGGGCCACTTGCTGAGTTGGCTCGTCGTCGCAGCCGCTGCCCTCTATGTGGGGGTCGTCCTGGTCAGCTATCGGATGGCGGGGCCACGCTACCGCCTCAACCTCAACCTTCATGAACCTGCAAGGTCGACGCAGCAACTGGGCGTCTGGTTAGGTGTGAAGGTGTTGGAGGGCTGCGTCCGGATTGCCAAGTCCACTCTGAATACTTTACTTGAAGCCTCTGCTGAGGTTGGGGAATGGCTTATGCGCCGCAGCCCCGCGGTGCAGGAAAGTATCCGCTCGCGCTTCCTCGTGTGACTCACGCCTTGGGGTGGGTCTTGTCATAGACGTCAATCAATTGTTTGATGGATACCTGGGTGTATTTCTGCGTTGTGGCAAGACTCGTGTGCCCCAGCATTTCTTGAATCGCCCTCAAATCAGCTCCTTCCGTAAGCAGGTGGGAGGCAAAAGCGTGCCGGAGCGAATGGGGGCTGACCTTTACCGCCGGCCCGTAGTCCCGGACGTATTTCTTCACCAACCGGTCCACGGAGCGCGTCGTAAGCCGCTCACCCCGCACATTCAAAAACAAGGCCTGCTGGCCGGACTTCTTCCGTTCCTGGACTGTGCTCTGCCTGATCGGGAGGTAATCCTCGATGGCCTGCCTAGCCTTTGAGCCGAACGGCACGATTCTCTCCTTTCGTCCTTTGCCGCGCACCAGCAACATGCCGTCTCCGAAGTTCAGGCTGCGGAGATCGAGGCCCACCAGTTCGCTCACGCGCAGGCCTGAGGCGTAAAGCAGTTCCAGCAGCGCTCGATCGCGCCGCATGGCGGGGTCCCCGGTCTTCGTAGCCTCAGCCACCCGGTCGAGGAACGTGTTCATCTCTTCCTCGGTCATGATCCTGGGAAGGGTCTTGTCCTGCTTTGGCGTCGCGACAATCGCGGAGGGATTCTCCGCCAACACTCCCTCGCGCCTCAGGAACTTAAAGAACGCCCGCACCGCCGAGAGCTTTCGGGCGATAGAAGATTTCTTCTCCTGCTTTTCAAAGAGAGTACCCAGAAAGCTGCGAATGCCTAAGGCGTCGACCGATTTGATGTCAATGCCGGCGCTTCCGAGGCCTGCCGCCAGGAAATCCCGGAATTGCAGCAAATCGCTGCGGTAGTTCCGCACCGTGTGCGGCGAGGCATTGCGCTCGTACCGCAGGTAGTTGATATAGCGTTCGATCAGTTCATCCATGTCCGCTTACCTGCTGTCCCGTTTCCGTCGGCTGTACACACGGTTCGCCAAGCTTGTCCGCGTCCGCGCAAAGCCCTCGGAGCCATCCGTGCAGCTCGCCCAGGGCCCTCTCACACTGTCGCGCGCGCCGGGCGCGCCGGTCACGCGCCAGGGCCCTCGACAAATCCTCCAGGGACGGAAGCAAATCGAAAGAAATGTTGGCAGGCTGATAATTGCCGGGGTCGGCATGCGTGGCGTAGTGAATCAGTGACCCAAGCGCCGTGGCGCGTGGGGGCGGTGTGAAGCCCTTGCCTGCCGCTTCCCGGGCCAACGCCACTCCCACCAGGAACCCCGTGGCGATGCACTCGACGTATCCCTCGACCCCGCAAAGCTGGCCCGCGACGTAGACGTTGGGAGCGGCGCGCAGCCGCAGGTCGGCGCTCAGCAGCTTGGGCGCATTGAGAAACGTGTTGCGATGGATCTGCCCGAAACGCAGAAACTCTGCCCGCTCGAGCCCGGGAATCTTCCGTAAGATGCGCGCCTGCTCGGGAAACTTGAGATGGTTCTGGAACCCCACCAGGTTGTAGCTGGAAGAGCGCAGGTTTTCCGTCCGCAGTTGCACCACGGCAAATGGCTGCCTGCCGGTGCGCGGGTCGGACAACCCGACGGGCTTCATCGGGCCGAAGCGAAGCGTGTCGTACCCTCGCCGCGCCAGTTCTTCAATGGGCAGGCAGGCTTCGAAGTAATTCAGGTCTTCGAATTCGTGCGCTTCGACCGTCTCCGCGCCTCGCAGTGCTTCATAGAAGTCGCGATATTCCGCCTCAGTCATCGGGCAGTTCAGGTAATCGTCGCCATTCCCTTTCCCATACCGTGAGGCTGCGAAGACGCGCTCGAGGTTCACCGTTTCGGCATCCACGATGGGGCTGATGGCGTCGTAGAAAGCCAGGTTCTCCGAGCCGGTGAGCGACTGAAGTGAGCAGGCCAGCGTGTCCGAGGTGAGCGGGCCCGTGGCAATCAACATCGCTCCCGTCGAGGGAATCTCCCGCAGTTCCTCCCGGCGTAGGGCGACCAGCGGATGCTCGCGCAGAGCCTGCGTAACGGACTCCGAAAATCGTTCCCGGTCGACGGCCAGCGCCGCGCCTCCGGGAACGGCACATTCACCCGCCAGCTTCATCAGCAGGGAGCCGGACCGGCGCAATTCTTCTTTCAGGAGCCACGAAGCGGCGCCCGGCGTGTTCGACTTCAATGAGTTGCTGCAAACAAGTTCGGCGAGGCGGTCCGTTTTGTGCGCGGGCGTTGAACGCGCCGGCCGCATTTCGTACAACGTCACCGAAACGCCGCGCACGGCAAGTTGCCAGGCGGCTTCACTCCCCGCCAGCCCGCCGCCCGCGATTGTAACCGGCCCCATGCGTTGCCCTCGCTGCATCTGATTATATCAACAGAGTGGGCCGTAGCGCGGGATCGCGCCGTCGAGAAGTAGGGGCGGTTCGCGAACCGCCCCAGCGCCCGACAGGTCACTCGGTTTCGGCGCCCGAATTTCGATTTTCGTCTCGGTCTTACGCTACGGCCATCTCGTACTTGCAGCTTTCGTTGGGGCAGTAGCGGAGAGGTGGGCCGTTCTTATTGTACTTTTCCAGCAGCAAAGGATGACCGCAATTGGGGCAGGGTTCGTTGACAGGTTTATCCCAGGCGGTGAATTTGCACTCTGGGTAACGGCTGCATCCGTAAAACGTCTTGCCTTTGCGCGTGCGGCGAGCGACCAGTTCGCCGGTGCAGCCTTTCTCGGGACAGGGTATTCCCAGCGTCTGCCGTTTCACATATTTGCACTGCGGGTAGTTGCTGCACGCCGTGAACGGGCCATAGCGGCCGTGCTTGAGGGCTAGCTGATTACCGCACTCGGGGCACTTCTCATCCAGCAGCGTATCGCTGACGGCCGTCGCGGCACCTTCCTTCATTACGATTTTCTTGGTGTTGCGGCAATCCGGATATCCGGTGCAGGCCAGGAAGAATCCAAAACGGCCTCGCTTGACGGCCATCGGCTTGCCGCATTTTTCGCACATCTGTTCAGGGACTTCCGGCGCCGGAGGCCCCCCGGTGCTGTATTTCGCCGCCAGCTCCGGCGGCAGGTCGCTGGTTCCGTCGCATTCCGGGTAGCCGGTGCAGGACAGGAACGCTCCGTTGCGTCCCAGGCGGATCACCATGGGCTTGCCGCACTTCTCACACTTCACGTCGGTCGGTATGCCCTCGCCTTTGATATCCTCCATCTCCCGTTCTGCGACCCGCAAATCCTTCTTGAACTTCTTATAAAACTCCTCGAGCGCCTCCGTCCAGGTGAGTTTCCCTTCTTCCACCTCGTCCAGCTCTTCTTCCATGCGCGCGGTGTAAGCCACCTCGAAGATGTCGCTGAAGTTCTTCACCAACATATCGCTCACCAGCATGCCGAGCTGGGTGGGATAAAAGCGCCCCTGGAGCTTTTCCACGTACTCGCGATTTTGGATGGTCCCGAGAATCGTCGCGTAGGTGGAGGGCCTGCCGATGCCCTTTTCCTCCAGAGCTTTCACCAGCGTCGCTTCCGTGAATCGCGGCGGAGGCTCGGTAAAGTGCTGTTCCGGCGTGATCTTGCGCAGCTTCAGCTTCTCACCTTGCTCGACTTGCGGCAGACGGAGTTTCAACTCCTCATCTTCCTCCATCTCCACCTTTTCATCCTTGCCCTCTTCGTACACGGCGCGGAAGCCGTTGAACTTCTCCACCGAGCCGGTGGCGCGCAGCAAGTACTCGCCGGCGGAGATATCGATCGTCGTCTGGTCGAAGACCGCCGGATTCATCTGCGAGGCCACAAAACGCTGCCAGATGAGCTTGTACAATTTGAATTCATCCGCGCTCAGGTACCCTTGGATGGACTCCGGGGTGAGACTGACGTCGGTTGGCCGGATCGCCTCGTGGGCATCCTGCGCATCCTTTTTACTCTTGTAACGTATGGGCTCGGGCGGAAGATAGTCTTTCCCAAATGCCTTCAGGATGTGCTCGCGCGCGGCCGCCAGGGCGCCCTCCGCCACGCGAGTCGAGTCCGTGCGCATGTAGGTGATGAGGCCCACCGAGCCTTCCGCGCCGATCTCCAAGCCCTCGTAAAGGCGCTGGGCGATCGTCATGGTTTTCTTGGCCGTGAAGCGCAGCTTGCGCACGGCTTCCTGCTGAAGCTTGCTGGTGATGAACGGCGGCACCGGGTATTTCCGCTTTTCCCGGGTGGCCACCGACTCTACCAACAGGTTCGCCGCCTTGATCTCGCCCGCGATTCGGTCGGCGGTCGTCTGATCGGGAATCTCCAGGTCTTTGCCCCGGAACTTCGCGAGGCGCGCGTCGAAGGGCGGAGGGTTCTTACCCTCGAGGTGGACGCTGATGGTCCAGTATTCTCTCTTCTGGAAAGCCTGGATTTCCCGCTCTCGCTCGACGATCAGGCGCAAAGCCACGGTTTGCACGCGCCCGGCGGAAATGCCCCGCTTCACTTTTTCCCAGAGCAGCGGGCTGACCTGGTAGCCCACCAGGCGGTCCAGGATCCGCCGCGCTTGTTGCGCGTCCACTAATCTCGAGTCGATCTCGCCCGGCGCTTTGAACGCTTCGCGAATCGCGTCGCGCGTGATCTCGTTGAAGAGTACGCGATGAAATCTCCTTTTCTTCCCATCCAGCAACTCGCGCAAGTGCGCGCAGATCGCTTCGCCTTCACGATCCGGGTCGGCGGCCAGGAACACCGCGTCGGATTTCGCCGCTGCCGACTTTAACTCCGCGATCAGAGCCTTTCTGCCGGGAATGGTGATGTAGGTTGGCTTAAAACCGTGGTCGAGGTCCACGCCCAGGTCCTTCTTGGGCAGGTCCAACACGTGCCCCATGGACGCTTTCACCAAGTAGTCCGGTCCAAGGTATTTGTTGATGGTCCTTGCCTTGGCCGGCGATTCGACGATAACCAACGATTTAGCCATAGAAAACGTCCCGTTAGTCGAGAAGTCGAAGAGCCAACCCCCCCCCGACCCTCGACTGCTCGACTCCTCGACTACTTCACAGCTTACGAATAAAATTCTTTCCCGGCAACTGCCGGATCACGCCCGACATCTCGAGCTCGAGCAGCGCCGTCATCACACGCGGCTGCGGGATCGCGGCGGAACTGAGTATGTCATCCATAAACAAGGCCGCATCGGCCCGCAGCACCTCGAACACAGCTTTCTGGTCGGGCGTCAACGATTGCTCGAAGAGCGATCCCGCTTGCGGTCCGGCCACAGCTTCTTCCGATGCTTCGGCCGCCGGCAAGAGTTGCATCCGAATCTCCGCCGGAAACTCTTCAATGACATCCATCCATTCATCGACAAGTTTTGCGCCTTGCTTGATCAAATGATTCGGGCCGAAGCTTTGCGCCGAGGTGATGTTGCCCGGCACGGCGAAGACTTCGCGATTCTGCTCGACGGCCAGGCGCGCGGTGATCAGCGAGCCGCTGTATTCCGCCGCTTCCACCACCATCACACCCAGCGAGAGTCCGCTGATGGTGCGGTTGCGGATCGGAAAATTCTCTGGTGATGGCGAAGTCCCCGGCGGGAATTCCGAAATCAATGCGCCCGACTCGGCAATTTGTTCGGCCAGCCGCTTGTTTTCGCGCGGATAGATCACGTCAATCCCCGAGCCGAGAACTGCCACCGTCTTCCCGCCGGCTTCCAGGGCGCCGCGATGCGCGGCCGAATCGATTCCTCGAGCCAATCCGCTCACAATCACCAATTGCCTCTGCGCCAGGTCGCGCGCCAGCCTCTGCGCCACCTGGCTGCCATAAGCTGTGGGCCGCCGCGTGCCGACGATGCCGACTGCATGTTGCGAAAGTAACTTGACATCTCCCCGAATGTAGAGGACCAGCGCAGGGTCAGGGGTTTGTTTGAGCAGGGCGGGATAATCGTCGCTCGAATACGCCACCACCTGGCAGCCGGCCTTCGCCGACGTTTCAAGATCCCGCGCGGCTTCCTTCAATCCCGCCTGCGCAAAGATCGACTGGGCCACGCGCGCCGGAATGCCGCAGCTTTCGAGTTCCGTCAAAGAGGCCATGTAGGCGCCTTGCGCAGAACCAAAATGCTCCACCAGCCGGTGCGCTCCACGCACGCCCAGGCCTTCGAGCTTCGTCAGCCCCAACCAGAATTGTGTATCGTCCGTCGCTCAAATTCCCTTCCGCCCTTCGTGCCAGCGTCCCTCTAAAATCGCAGAACATGAGATGCAGTAGCAAGAAGAAAGTTTTGGAGGACCGGTATGTGGTAGATAGCAGGTCGTATGTGGAGCCTGCTGTGTTGTCTGCGGCGCTGCCCTCTCACAATCAGAAAGACTGCCCTCTGCCGATCAAAAGGACT
>CAVROP010000087.1:0-9694 GCA_963722675.1 uncultured Acidobacteriota bacterium | reverse complement strand
GACAAGAAGGGTTTTTCAGCAGCCTGCCTAATAGTAGTTAGGTTATACTTGCATCGTTTTTGTCATGGCCAGGGGGCATTGCGGACGTCCGGCGCCCGGCTTCGCGGGATGGCCTGCGCGAGGTGAGATTTCGCTCCGGCGATCCAAAGGGAAACTGCTGTGGGGTCTGAGATCATCGATATTCGCCGCTTTGAGGTATCGGCCTTCTCAGAGTTGTTGGATGCCGAAGCGCGGGCCTGGAGCGAAGGTCTCTATTGGGATTTCACTTCCTCGGCCCGCGTGATTTCCAACTGCCTGAAGGAGAAACGTCTTTCGGGGTATGTTCTGGTTCAGGACGGAGTCATTCGCGGCTACTGCTTCTTTTTCTGCGATGGCGAGAAAGGTCTAATGGGAGACTTGTTCGCCGGCCCGCCGCCCGCAGGTTTGGAGCAGGCCCTGCGCCTGCTGGCGCACTCCAACGAAACCCTCCTGGCTACTCCCGGCCTGCGGCGCGTGGAAGCACAACTCCCGCACTATACATTCGAAGAGCTGGAAAACAACTTCATTTCCTGGAATTACGAGGGCTATCGGCGCAGTTTCATGGCCTTGTCCCTTCCCGATTGGCACTCCCAGGCCTTACCCGGGTCCAGCCGGAATGGACCTGTGCGGCAAGCCGCCCCGCGCTTGGCTGATTTTTGTATTCTGCCCTGCGAAAAGAAACACGCTCGCGAGGCCGCAGAACTGGTTTTCGGCGCCTATCACAACCATGTCGATGCGGCGATCAATGACCAATACAGCTCTCTGGCAGGAGCCACGCGGCTCATCGAGAACATCCTCCATTACCAGGGCTGCGGAGAGTTTATGGAGCAAGTCTCCAAAGTCGCCGTGCATCGCCAAACCCACAAACTCGGCGGGGTGCTGATGGTGACTTGCGTGAGTTCCAGTACAGCCCACATACCGCAAATCGCTGTCGCCAGGACGCTGCAAGGGTGCGGGCTGGGGACAGCCTTGCTGGAATCCGCCTTCAGCGACCTGACGAGGGCAGGCTACCAGCGCGTTTCCCTAACTGTCACCGACATCAATGCGCGCGCGCTGCGTCTTTACGAACGCCTCGGATTCAGAACCTTCCGCACCTTTGGCGCCTTCGTCTTTAACAGGTAAAGGTAGGAACCAGGAGTCAGGAGTCAGGATTCAGGAAAGCAAAAGCTTTCAGCCGTGAGTCTCAACTTTCAGCCAGACTGAGTGTGGACAGGTTTCGGTGCTCAGGATTCTGGATTCAAGTCACCCTCGCGTTCACGGCCTGAATCCTGAATCCTGCTCATTTGACTTTGGCTCTGAGCAGGTCCTTCAACTCATCCATGAATTCGCGAATGTCTTTGAAGTCGAGGTAAACCGAGGCGAATCGAACATATGCGACTTTGTCGAGCGCCTTCAGGCGGCCCATGACAAACTCCCCCAAATCCGCTGCCGGACGCTCCCTTTCCGCCGCTTCGGCCACCATCGCTTCTGCTTCATTAACAATCTCCTCGAGTTTCGACATCGGGACGGGCCGTTTCTCACAGGCCTTCAGCAAGCCGGTCAGCAGCTTCTGGCGGTCGAACTTCTCCCGCCGTCCATCCTTTTTCACCACCATATAGGGAATCTCATCGATCCGCTCGTAGGTGGTGAACCGGCGGCCGCACTTCGCACATTCACGCCGGCGGCGTATCGTGTCTCCAAACTTGGCCTCACGCGAATCCACGACCTTGTCTTCCAGATGATTGCAGAAGGGACACCTCATAGGCTAACTCTTCTCCGCCAGTTGCCTCTCCTCGTCGGCCAGGGCCTCCAACTTCCTGAAGGTCAGCCCCTCGTGCACCAACAACCCGAGCCCGGCCAGCAGGCAGGGAACCGACATGATCAGCCACATAATAATCGCCGCGCCGGTGGCGGTCTCCGCGGGCTGGTTATAGAGCTCATTCAAGGCCAGAATAACGCTCACCTGGTAGCCGCCGCCGACCCCAGGGATCTGCACGGCCAGTCCTAGCGCGGCGCAAAACAGCACCACCGCGGAAGCCAGCCAGGAAACGCTCGCTCCGCCCTCCGGAAGGCTTCGAAATACCAGCCAGAAGATGGACGTATTCACAAACCACACCGCCGCACTCAACACCAGGCTGCCCACCAGGTCCTTCCAGCTTTGGATAACGCTCAATCCCAGCGCAAACGAGCGCAGGAAGTGCTGGAGTTTACTCAGCGCCGTTTTAGGCAAGAAGCGAAAGGCCCGCAACGACCAGGCGGTTAGCTGCCGGGAGCGCAACCAGAAAACCACCAATCCGGCGACCAGCAGGAACGCAAAAACCAGCATCGCATCCCCGCCGCGATGCAAGGCGACGAGGATGGTTGAGCCGCGCAGCGTTCCAGGTTCAAGCGGCTCAAAGTTCAGCGCCGCGGCAAAGAGCAAAACAAGGAACACCGTGTCGAAGATGCGCTCCAGCAGCCACACCGCCAGCATGGCGCTCATGGAGACATTTTCTTTCTTGGCAATGTAAGCGGGACGCACGAATTCCCCGGGCCGGCCCACGAGATAGATGGAACTGAAGCCGAGGACCTGGCCCTTCAACAGGACCCACAGGGAGGCTTTCTTGATTGGACTGAGGAAGAATCTCCAGCGCCAGGCTCGCAAAAGGTAGCTGACGAATACCCCGACCAAGGCCAGCAAGAGGAGGTCCGGCCTGGCTCCGGTGAGCAATGCCCACAAGCGCGACCACCGGAAACTCGCCCACTCCGGGCTTCGACTCAGGTTATAGATGATGAAGGCGATGATGATGGCTCCGATGCTCAGCCACAGCCATCGCCGGTGGTCTTTTCGCATATGGGAAGCAATCTCGGTGGATTCGCCGTCCGTTCCGAGTTACTTCAAGTTTTCTGCAATCAGGAATTCCACCAGCACGAGATCGTGCCACTCGTTGCCCAGCTTGCCGTGCTTCTCGTGAATTCCAACTTCCTTCCAGCCGGTCACCTGGCAGAGTTTCCGCGCCGGCTGGTTTTCGGCCAGGATGCGGCCGATGAGCTTGTAGAACCCTCGCTCGCGCGCAATGTCCTGCATGGCCTTCATCAAATCCTGCGCCACGCCGTGCCCACGCAGGCTACGTTCAATGTAAATGGCCAGTTCCGCGATTCCGTCGTAGCAATGCCGCGGACTGTAAGGATTGAGGGAAGACCAACCCATCAACGTGTGCTTGACTTCCGCCAACAGCACCGGAAACTTGTCCGGACGCGCCGCCAGCCAAAGGTAGCGCTCTTCCGGTGTGACGTAGGTATTTTCAAAGGTCGCGCAGCGATCCTGCACTCCTTGATTGTAGATCCGCGCGATCTCCTTTGCATCTTCGACGCGTGCCGGTCTTATTTTGAGAGGACCACTCCACTCTGCCATAGGCAACCGCCAGGAACGAGGATAACTGCCAGGCTTGGATTCTACCCTGAGGCCCACCGGGAGAGCAACGGCCACGTGTGCAGCAGCGTAGGGTCAACCTTTGCGGTTGCCGGGGGGGGGGGCCTGAAGCCACCGCTACGAAAACAGGCCCCCCAGATTCAAAACTACCACCGCAAGAACCATCGCGGACACTCCCAGGGCCAACAATCCCCGGGTGCGTGGAGAGGTCGATTTCCATTCTCCCGCGAAAACTCCCAGCACAGTGGACGACAGAACGCTCATGGTTAGAAATAAGGTGAATCCTGCTGAGCTTCCGAACCTGCCGATCAGCGTCACTCCCGCCCCGTACAACAAGAGTCCCGAGAGCCAGATCACGGCCATCATGACGCCCAGCAAGGTTTCTTTCGGCCAGCCTTTCTGCCGGAATGCTGCGAAGCTACGATTACGAAAAAGTCGATAAAGACAATAGCAAAGGTTGGGAATCGAACCGGCGCCGAAGACCAGCGCCCAGATTCCATAACCCGCCGTCAGCGGCGAGGCGCCGGAGTCTATGCTTTTGCGGATAATATCACTGCTGAAAGCATAGCCGAGGTTAAAAGATGACCCAACCACACCCGTAAAGATGCAAAGCGCGAGCCCCACCTTGAAACTTCCGCTGGAGGTGACCTGAGCTGGATTCTCGCTTCGCTGTTCCTTCTCCCGGTTGCGGCTCGCGAGCGAGTAAAAGAGCAATCCCGCAAAATAGAATGGGCATGCTGCAGAGAAGAAAAATGCCGCGCGCCCGGAACAGGTCTGCCGGACTCAGGACCAGAAGCGGAACCAACGCTCCTGAAAGACAAGCCAGACCCGAGACCACCGATACTGCCACCGCCAACCCCACGGCCTTGAGGCTCAAGCCATAGGTCACCTGCGAGATCCCCCAGAAAAAACCGAATGTCACCGCCAGCGCCACAACGCGCGTTGGCACGCCCGCATAGACCTCCGTAAGATGTGGTACAAATCCGAATGCCATAACCCAGGGCAATAAGAATATGCCCACAACCGAGAATACGAACCAGGTGTTTTCCCACTTCCAATTCCGGGTATATTTCATGGGCAGCGCGAAGCCGCCGTTAAGAATGCCGCTGACAAAAATGATCGCCATCCCCAACCAAAACTGTTCAAGCATGAGTATTCCTTTCCCATTCGCTTCGTAGGAGCCTTCCAGGTGACCGCCTTGCTGTATGCACACCTTGCGTTGCGATCTCCAAAGGCCACGATTTTACTCGTATTCCTTCTCTCGCGCGACCCTGTACTGCTGAGCAGCGCGGCCACTCCCGCCCGTGCAACTGGAAAACCGACGGTCTATCTGTCTCTTGCTCTTGCGTTAGCCGGGACTATAATGGTCCCCGGCAAAGAGGCTTTAGGTCGTGGCACTCATGGCCGAGAGAGCGGTGCTGCACTCCGCGGTGCTTCAGGGAGGTGTTGGCATGAAAGAGACCATAGGATTCACGCTGAACGGAAAGCCAGTGAGTATTGAAGTTGATTCCAGCCGCATGCTGCTCTGGGTCCTCCGGTATGATCTGGGTCTGACCGGCACCAAGTACGGTTGTGGAGAGGGGCTATGTGGGGCGTGCACCGTGATTGTGGATGGGAAGGCTGAGCGCTCGTGCGTCCTGGAGATGAAGGCCGTCGCCGGCAAGACGATCACGACTATCGAGGGCTTGGCCAGGAACGGCGAGTTGCATCCCTTGCAAAAGGCTTTCGTCGAGCACGATGCTCTACAGTGCGGATACTGCACTCCCGGGATGATCATGAATGCCTACGGCTTGCTTTTGAACAACCCGACCCCTTCACGCAGCCAGATTATCGAGCAGATGGACGGCAACCTGTGCCGTTGTGGGGCCCATCAACGAATCGTGCAAGCGATCGAGGCCGCGTCGAAGCAGGCGGGAGGAGGAGCAAGATGAACCCCGAGCACAAACAGCAAGGAAGCGTCTACGAAGATCATCTGAAACTCGAGTTTTCCGCGGCGACCACGACGGCCCCTCGCTGCCGCTCGACCGCCGGCAGTTCCTGCAACTGCTTGGCGGTGGCATCGTCGTATGCTTCACGGTCCCCGATTCCCTCGACGCGCAGGAGGGTGAACGCCGCCGCGGATTCGGGCAGCAACTGCCCCAGGATTTCAATGCCTTCCTGAGGATTGCAGAAGACGGACGGGTGAGCGGGTTTACCGGAAAGGTCGAGTACGGGCAGGGGATCATGACCTCCATGGCCCAAATCGTGGCTGAAGAACTCGACGTCCCTCTCGATTCCGTGGACATGGTGATGGGCGATACGGACCTTTGCCCCTGGGACATGGGCACGTTCGGCACAATGAGTACCCGAATCTTCGGTCCCGCCCTCCAAGCCGCCGCGGCGGAAGCCAGGGCGGCGCTCATCGAACTGGCCGCAGAACAGTGGCAGGCGCCGAAAGAGCGGCTGAAGACCAAGGCGGGCGCCGTCTACGACGAAGTGAGGCAGACGAGAATAAGCTACGCCGAGCTTGCCAAGGGGCAGAAGATTCTGCGCCATGTGAAAGGAGTGACGCCCAAGCCTCAGGCCGAAGACGCTTTCATCGGCAAAAACGTTTTGAGAAGAGACGCTGCCGCCAAGGTCACCGGCCAGGCCGCATATGCCGGGGATATCAGGGAGCCGGGCCTGCTGCACGCTCGCATTTTAAGGCCGCCGGTTCACGGCGCGAAGCTCATTCATGCGGACCCTTCGGGTGCACGAGCCATCGAAGGCGTGCAGATTATTGAGGACGGAGACCTGATCGCCGTCCTCCACCCGCTGCCTGATATGGCGGAGAGAGCCTTGGCGAAAATCCAGGCGCAATTCGACCGGCCCGCGCCTACCGTGGATGACAAGACCATCTTTGACCACCTGCTTAAAGTCGCGCCGCCAGGGCAGACGGTCGCGCAAGGGGGCAATCTCGACGAGGGAAGAAAAGCCGCCCGCCACGTGATCGAGCAGACGTATCTGAACAGTTACGTTTCGCACGCTCCCATCGAAACGCATTCCGCCCTGGCCAAGATTGAAGGTGGCAAACTAACCCTTTGGGCCTCCACGCAAACGCCTTTCGCCCTGAAAGAAGCGGCAGCCTCTCTTCTCGGCTTCCCCGCGCAGAATGTGCGAGTCATCACGCCCTTCATCGGCGGCGCCTTCGGCGGGAAGAGCAACAACCAGCAGGCTATGGAGGCGGTCAGGCTGGCCAAACTTGCCGGAAGACCCGTCCAGGTCGTCTGGACTCGCGCGGAGGAATTCTTCTACGACACCTTCCGTCCTGCCGCGGTCGTCAAGATCCAGGCGGGCGCGAGTGAAGCAGGGTTGATGACGTTCTGGGACTATGGCGTGTACTGGGCGGGGGAAAGAGGCGCGCCGCAGTTCTACAACATCCCGAATCATCGCACGGCCAGCTACGGCTCCGGTTGGGGATCGGCGCCCGGGTCGCATCCGTTCGCCACCGGGCCTTGGCGCGCCCCCGGCAACAATACGAATACCTTCGCCCGGGAATCGCACATCGACATGCTGGCAGCCAAGGTGGGCATGGACCCCGTCGAGCTCCGGCTGAAGAATCTGACCGACGCGCGCATGCAGCGCGTCTTGCAGGCTGCGGCAAAGAAATTCGGCTGGTCGCCCGCCAAGGCGCCGAGCAAGCGCGGCCATGGAGTGGCTTGCGGCACCGACGCCGGCACGTACGTCGCACACATGGCGGAAGTCGCCGTGGACAAAAATACAGGGAGCGTTGTGGTGAAGCGGGTCGTCTGCGCGCAGGAGATGGGATTATGCGTCAACCCGGAAGGCGCCCGGCTGCAATTGGAGGGCGGCATCACAATGGGCCTCGGTTATGCGTTGAGCGAAGAGGTTCGATTCAAGGGCGGCGAGATTCTGCACTCGAATTTTGACACCTACACAATTCCGCACTTTTCGTGGCTGCCGCAAATCGAAACGGTAATATTGGATGCGAAGGACTCGCCCTTTCAAGGCGGCGGGGAGCCTCCCATCATTGGCATGGGCGGCGTGATCGCGAACGCGGTATTCGACGCGACTGGCGTGCGGCTATTGCAACTTCCCATGACGCCGGAGAGGGTCAAGGAAGCTCTTTTCAAAGCTGTGTCCTCGTGAGCGCCGGCAGGGTAGCGTAGACTTGCTTCCCAGGGTCCGCGGCCTCTCTCGATCCTGCCCCACGAGCTGCGGACTTAAGATGCAGGTCCCCGCTACGCCGCTGCGGTCTCTCATCTCTTTGGTTATGATCTTCGCTCCCTGCGTTGGGTTCGCTGCTTTACAAACATGCGCGGATCGTAGCTGACCGGCGCCACCCCGCGCATCACAATCCTCTTAAAGTCGGCGTGCTCGGGATTGATCAGGCAGTTATTCTCCTCGGGAGCGACGACCGAGGGTACGACTAATAGACAGTGCTCGCCCCGGCGAACAAAGTCGTCACCCACTCGGGCGAGCTGAGCGGGCGCTACGGCTTCGCGCCAATTGCGCGGCAGTTCGTCGGCCTCGACGCGCTCCTCCGCCAGGTCATCCGGGACTTCCGCCGTCGCGATGACCAGGTCGGCGGGTGGATCGTCTTTGTCGAGGTGCACAAAATACTCCAGCAGCGCAAGGGACTGATGCTCCGAGGTGTAGCAGAGGCGGGTGCCGGGCTCGACCAACGTCCCCCGTAGCGGTATGCGCCCTCGCCATCAAAAGGACTGGTAGCATACCGCCGCCGCAATACTCGATATACTCGGCTCAACTAATTCCGCCGTATCCGATGCGGCCCAGGAGGTTTTCCACCTGGCGCGCGCCCAGCTCCGTGTCAATCACCGATACCGGGGGCCAGGCCGCCGAGAGCGCGATTGGAACGCTTCAGCCAGCGCAAGCGCTCGCTCGTGGTCGCCCAGGTATTCATCGGCCAAGGCGACGATTCGCGCCAGGCGGTAAAGCCGGTCGGATTCGTAACCTCGCCAGCCTTCCTGCAGCGGCGATGACGTTGCAGGCTCCGGGCGGACAGGTCAAGCGCGCCGGCGAGTTCTTTCAATGTCAGCCCTGAGGCGTGCATCAATTCCGCCACAACCCGTGGAGGAAAGCCCTCGCGGATCGCTTCTCGCAGGTGACTCTCGCTGGCTAGGGCACGACCCAGACCCTGTTTGCCTCCCAGTTCTCCCACCACCGCACGCAATTCGTTTACCATATGTCATCTATAATAGCGACAATTGGCGCGACAAGTCAAACGGAGTTCGAATCCGCAGCTCTCCCGTTCGGGAGACAGCTCGTCATCTGGATTGCGAGGGCCGCTCAGTACGCGGTCTCACGGCGCTACGTCTTCAATCTTTACTTTGTGGTTTTCGAGCAGCGTGCCCGTGGCGTGCTCCGCGCCCGCCACCGCCTGCTGGTATCCGATTTCCGCCTGCACCACGCTCAACTCCGCTTGTGCCAACTGGGTCTGGGCGTCCAGCACGAAGAAAATCTGCGAAGCCCCCAACTCGTACTTCCGCCTGCTCGGCCTCGAGCGTTTTCTGCGCCAGGTCGCGTGACACCTTTGCTGCTCCGATCGATAGCTCTGCCTGCTCGACCTGATGGACGGCGTCTTTGACTTCCTCCCACAATTGTTCCTTCTGCGGGCGTTGAAAGTACAGATCGCGCCGCCTTGACGGCGGGGTAGGTGCCGAATATCAGGCCCACGGTGACAGACACCAGGAACGCCAGCAGGATAGAGGCGAGCGTCACGATGGTTGACCAGCCCGCCAGCAGCGCGATGACGCGCGACATGCCAAAGCCGAAGACAATCCCTATCAAGCCCCCCACAATCGAAATCAGCATCGCCTCGAGCAGAAACTGGCGGATGATGTCCACGCGCCGGGCCCCCACCGCCCGCCGCACTCCGATCTCGCGGGTTCGCTCAGAACGCCGGCCAGCATGATGTTCATGATTCCGATGCCGCCCACCAGCAGGGAAATCGAGGCGATGGCCACCATGACCATTTCAAAAATGCGTTGGGTGCGTTTTTGTTCGGCGAGCAGCTCGGCCGGCGCCACCACCCCAATAACGTGGAACCATTGCTCGTTGACTTTCACATACTGGCCCAGCGCCTCCTGGTTTCCGTACAGGCCCGCGCGCGCCCCGGCCCCGATGGATAACATGGAGACCACTGCCGCCACGCCAAAGATCATACCCAGCATGGTCAAAAGGGTGCGTAGCTTGTGAAGGCGGAGGTTTTCGACCCCGTGCAGAAGATCAGATTGGAGGTGTGAAAAAGTCATCATCTTTCGACTTGACTGCCCTCTCCCTTGG
>CAVROP010000086.1:0-9936 GCA_963722675.1 uncultured Acidobacteriota bacterium | reverse complement strand
ATGGTGAATAGTGAATTGCGAATAGTGAATTGCGGCGCCTAAAAGGCGATCTCGCATTCGCAGGAGTTCAGTCCTTAAGCTGTCGGGGTCGCGCGGCCCGCGAATAGCTGACTGCTGACAACGCGAGAAGCAGGCTTTCGGTGAGTAGTTGCCGGACCACCCTGCGGCGGCCTGCGCCCAGGGCGGCGCGCACCGCCATTTCGTGTGTCCGGTTGGCGGTCCGGGCAAGGAGCAGATTGGCGGATTACACAGCTACTTTGATATCACCCGCCTCAACTTGCACGGGGTAGGTAGCGATTCTGAGGGAACTGTCACCGATGTTCTGGCCGGTGCGAACGTTGTACTCCCACTGATGCCAAGGGCAAACAACCACCTCGCCCATGAGTTCACCTTCGCCGAGCGGTCCGCCTTGGTGCAAGCAGGTGTTGTCCGTTGCGTAGATCGTGCCGCCCACGTTGAAAAGCGCAATCGTCTTCCCGGCCACTTCGACGGCCTTGGCCGATCCGGGAGATAGCTCATTGAGGTTCGCAACTTTGATGAACTCGGCCATGCGCACTCCTTATGTTAAAAAAGGATGATATGGAGGAGCCATGAATGAATGACAAGAAAGTTATTTCCCCGCTCGGGATTCCGCCTAACCAATTTGGACCATTTCCGGCGTTCCGGGCTTGCCGATGCGGACGGATTTCTTGAACTCTTCCAGCATGCTCTCTTCCAGGCGGACCTCGGTGGGGCGCTTGCCCAGGCTCATGCTGTCGATCTTCTCTTGGAGCTTCAGCAGAGCATAGAAGAGGTTTTCGGGACGCGGGGGGCAGCCCACCACGTAAACGTCCACGGGCACGATCTTGTCAACGCCCTGAAGCACCGCATAGGTATTGAACGGGCCGCCCACGCTCGAACAGGCGCCCATGGAGATGCACCACTTCGGGGCCGGCATCTGCTCCCAGATTCGCTTGATGGCGGGCGCCATCTTCAGGGTCACCGTGCCGGACACAATCATGAGGTCGGATTGGCGCGGGCTGGGACGAAACACTTCCGCTCCGAAGCGCGCCATGTCGAAGCGCGAAGTGGTGGAAGCGATCATCTCAATGGCGCAGCACGCCAAACCAAAGGTGAGCGGCCAAAGGGAAGACTTGCGCGCCCAGTTGAAAATCTGGTCCACCGTGGTGACGATGAAGTTCTGTTCAAAGCGATTTTCAATCCAGCCCATACTTCAGCCTCGATCCTCGCGCGGAATTATCTGGCATTCGGTCGCCCAACTCTCATTATACCGCTAAAGGCAACTGGACGACGTGAAGTCCATAACCCCGTGCCGCCGCGCACTGCCTTGCGTCCGCTGAGACGAACAAATCGGCGGCCCACTCGGCTGCTGATGCTACCTGTAGGGAGTCTGAGGAGCGCAACGGCCAGCGTTCAAGGAGCTCGACGGCCCGCGCCATTACCTTCTCCGTCACATCGGTAACACTACAGTCTTCGATATCCGCCCAAAGCGCCCGCTTGGCGCTCAAATATTGCGATGGCGAAAGCCTTCCTTCCCGGCGGTGCCTGCAAAATGCCGAAACCACCTCCGCCAAGCAGATCACAGAAACACCCAACGAGGCTGCCGACGACAAAATCTCCTCGAGGTGATTGCTGCCCGGTTCCTCGAGATACCTCTTAGCAAAGGCCGACGAGTCAAGGAAGACGTTCAAGGCTTTGACCGCCTCTCCTCGAGTATGGCCTTGCTTAGGGAAGCCCCGGGCACAACTAGTCGTAGGCCCGGGCGCTTCCAAGCGGGCGTTGGTTGGCGCGACCCATGCGGGACTAGATTGGCAATCACTTTGCCGTGGCGCAGGATGCAAATCTTCTCGCCCTTCTCCACCAGGTCGAGAATCCCCGAAGCATTCCGTCGAAATTCACTGAAGGTAATTGTTCTCACGCGCAGGTCCTCCAGGAAACGATTGTACATGATTGCACAGTAAGGCGCGACGACGGGTTCACTCCGTTGCGGGCTTCAGTTTGCGGACTGCAGCGGCTCCGGCGGCATCCCCGGCAGCCTCGAGGGCCTGGGCCTCAGCGCCATAGGCTTGCCAATAAGCCGGTTCAACCTCGCGCGCCGCGCGAAACTGCTCCGCCGCCTCCCTGTACCTGCCGAGCTTCATCCAGCAGGTCGCCGAGATAGAAACGCGCGGTCAGTGTCCTGCGGGTTCACCTGCACCGAACGCGCGAAATACTCTGCGGCTTTCGCATATTCAGCGCGGGGGAAGTAGACCGCGCCCAGGATATCGTAAGCAAGGCTGTGATAAGGCAGAACTCGAGCGGCTTTTTGGTAATACGTCAGCGCCTCGTCGTGGCGGCCTTGGAGGTCGGCGACTTGGCCCAAGCCAATAAGGGCATCATAGGTGACTGTATTCAGTGGGTAAAAACCGGCCAGGTTCAAGCGCAGCGCCGCCTCAAACTCTTTCCTGGCGCCTTCCAGGTCATGCCCGAGATACTGCAAATCGAGACCGTGGTGAATGCGAACCAAGCCCGCGTTGGGGGCGACACGAAGAGAATAGCCGAAAAGGGTTTCGTTGCTGCGCCAGTTTGGAATTGCCCGGAGGTCTTGAATACACCAGAAGCAAAGGATAAGGCCGAGGGCAGACAGAACCACAGGAGCCCGGCGGGCCGTGCGGCAGGCGTTGCGGGAGCCAATCCAGGCCGAAGTACGCGAGGGCCAAGCAGAGGCCCACCGACGGCAGATAAGAAAAGCGTTCCGCCAGCAACGGAAAGCTGAGCTGGCGAACGTCCAGACAGGGCAACAAGGTTACCGCCCACCACACCAGGAGAAAGCCAAGAACGGGCTGGCGCTTTCGCAGCGCGCCTGCCGCCACAGAGCCAGCAGGGCCAGCCACGGCCACACCGAGCGCAAGCTCGAGCCAGGCTCGAAGGTATGAAAAACGTTAAGGTGGAAAGGCCAAAAGAAGAGCCGGGCGTGCTGGCCCAACAACCCCACCGCGGCCGCCACGATGTTGAGCGAGATCTTCCACAAATGACCTACCCGGGAGAAGTGTCCCAGCGCCGCAACGCGCACCAACGAGTACGCCAGCACCGCGCCGGCGTACACGCTCCAGCAAGCGACTCGCCGGCCCCAGGCCTCGGCAGTTTCGGCGAAGAAGTACCAGTAGGCAATCAGGAGCAGCGGAAAACTAAGAGCGGCTTCCTTGAAGAAAAGCGCCGGAAAATAGGCAAGTGCGGCAAGAGCGTGACGAGCCAAGCGCCGGCTTCCTGACCTTTCGGCGCGCAAGAAAAGCCGGAATCCCAACAGGTAAAAAAAACCACAACCCATCTCCGGAACCGATGCGATCCAAGCCACGGCTTCCACGTGCAGGGGGTGCAGAAGCCAGAGCAGTGAACCGGCAAACGCCGCCACATCGTTCTCAAGGATTTCGCGTCCGATCTGAAACACCACGAGCCCCGTGGCGATGTAGAGCAGCCATTGGAAGAGATGATATGCGGTGGGATTAGGACCGGCCACGCGCCAGATCAACCAGTAGGAAAAGATGTGCAGGGGCCGGTAGAAATTCGTTTCCGCCGCCGCCCCGAGAAACGACCAGACCGAGCCGGAAAAGATTCGCCACCAAAGGTGAGGGTTGCGAACGAAGGGGTTTTCAAGGAGCTGCTTGCCGTCGTCGTAAACCAGCCCGTTGGACAACACTCCCGAAAAGACCACGGCCGCCGCCAGCGCCAGTAAAGCCCCGGCCGCATAACCGTGGTCCTTCACATAACCGTTGAGCTTGCTGAGCAAAGCTTGGCGTAACCCCCCGTATCTATCGGACTATTCATCCTATGACCGTGCCGATGGCTTGGAAATGGTACTTTCGGATATTCCGCGTGCTTTGCATCTTAGAGTGAGCTGTTTTAAAGGGGGAGATTCAGCATCACCAAACGTCCTGCTCATCAGCGAGCGGCAAATCGACGGGAGCATCTTGCTTGGCTGATTGATACATGGCGAGCGCCCACTCGAGAGTCGGACGCACACTGGCGAGTGTGATCATGGGTTCGCGGCCCTGTTCAATTGCGGCAGCCATGTCCTCGATCACGGCTTGATGGTCCTCGAAGCCGAGAGCGGCCGCGCCCGTAGCGCCGGTAGCCGCGGCGGCGCTTCCGTAATGGCGGATTTCTTCATCCTCCGGCCGCTGATCCTTGAACTTCCAGGTGTCCATGCGCTCGCCCACCATAATCGCCGTGCCGAATTCCCCGTTCACTTCAATTCGAATGTCAGTGCCCGGCCACAGCGCCGTGGAGGCCTGCACGACGCCTTGCGCACCGCTCTGATAGGTCACGAAGGCCAGTACAGTATCTTCGACGGGGATGCTCGGGTGCGCCAGGTTGGTCATTTGCGCCTGCACTCGCTTGACCGGGCCTACGAGATATTGGAGCAGATCGATGTAATGGAAGGCCTGCTGAATGGTGACGCCCGCCCCGGAACGCCGCTGCGTGCGCCAACCGTCCGAAGTGTAGTAGTCGATCGGACGGAACCATTTCATATAGGTATCGGCGTGAAGGATTCTTCCCGAAGCGGCCCTCCAGAATCGCTTTGCGGATGGCCTGCACGGCGCGCCGCGTCCGGCATTGAAGAACCACGCCAAGCTTTACGCCGGCGGCTGCGCAAACTTTTTGCATCTTATCCACTTCCCGTAATGACATGGCAGGGGGCTTCTCCACCAGGACGTGCTTCCCGGCGCGCGCGGCCTTGAGCGCGGCGTCAACGTGCAGATGGTTGGGAGTGAGAATACAAATCACTTGCACTTCGGGATCGAGGAGCATCTGCTCCAGGCTGGTGTATGCCTTGCATTCGAATTCACTCGTGAACTTGGCCAGGCGGTCGGCATACAAGTCTGAGGCGCACACCAGGCGGCCCACGTTCGAAGCTCGAATGGCTCGAGCGTGGAAGGGGGCAATCAGCCCCGTCCCAAGCAGTCCAAAACCCAATCGTGAATCGGTTCCCATCAGACCCCCACTTGACTGTCATTCCTCGCTCCGCTCTCTCACTCGGGAACGAGCAACACTTTCAACGCCCGCTTCGCCTCAATATCCTCGAAGGCGTTCTTCCATTCCAGCAGGGGCGCTCGGCGTGTGATGATCTCGCCTGCCGGCAATTGGCCGTTGGCCAGCAGGTGAATCGTTCTATCCCAGCTTGTGTAGCTGGTTCGAACAGGTTGAAGAGCACGTCGCACACCTTGAAAGCCGCCTTATCCCACGGAAACAGGATTGAGTCCTTGCCGGTCAGGCCGATCACGCAGATGCGGCCCTTCTTGCGGATCAGTTCGACGGTCGAGGCAATCGCCGGAGCCGCGCCGCTGCATTCGATGACAAGGTCCGCGCCCAGCCCTCCCGTGAGTTCCTGCACGATCTTGACAGGGTCTTGCTGCGCCGCGTTAATCACCGTTCCGAAGCCAAGCTCCCTCGCTTTTTTCAGGCGCAAAGCCTCATCCGCCGGCGTTCCCACAATAACCACGTGCCGCGCACCGGCGGCCCGCGCTGTGAGGGCCGCAAGCAAGCCAATGGGCCCCGGCCCCAGAACCACCACAAAGTCGCCCGCATCAATTCTGGCCCGCTCCACGACGTCGTGCACGGCGTTGGCTGTCGGCTCCACTACGGCGGCCAGTTCATAACTCATGGAGTCCGGGATGCGGTGCAGTAGGCGCTCGGGCATTTTCAGGTATTTTGCAAAGGCGCCATCGATCCCCCAGCCGGGCGAGCGTTTCAGCGGACAGATCTGGATGTTTCCGGTGCGGCACAGGTAGCAGTGGCCGCAGGCGCGCGTGTGCGGCTCGCCCACCACCCGCTCGCCGGTCTTGAAGAGTCCGGTCTCCGGACCTACCTCGACAATGCGGCCTGAGAACTCGTGCCCCAAAGTTACCGGAGGCCAGTAGGGAAATTCATCGTGCCAGACGTGCACGTCCGTTCCGCAGATTCCGCAGGCTTGAACTTCGATGAGCACCTCGCCGGGGCCGGGCGAGGGCTCGGGGACATCACGGATCTCGAGAAAGCCCGCGCCCTTTTGAGTTTTCACCAGAGCTTTCATCGGTTGGCGCCTCCACACCATTCGGCCACAAAACGCACCAGGATGACGGCCGCTTCGCTGATCTCATCCAGTCCGATCTGTTCCTCGTTGGAATGAGCAAACCGCAGGCTGCCCGGCCCAAAAACCACCGTGGGTATGCGCAGTTGGTTGTTATAGAACCAGGAATCGCAGGAAGCTGTCATGGCGCTGACCTCGCCGCTCGTTCCCGCTTCTCGGCAGCAAGCTTCGAGTCCCTTGACGAGCGGGTGACCCGGATCCAGCACATGGGCGTCGTGGCGGTACATGAACTCCAGCGTGAAGTGATCGCGCAGCCATTCGTCCCCGCCGTCGCGGATGGCCTGGCGCATTTCCTCCGCCACCGCCTGGTGGGTCTTGTTGGGAAGCAAGCCCAGAACGCCCTCGACCGAGGCGCTTGCGGGTGTGGTGGCCGGCCAGACGCCCGCGGCCAGTTTGCCGAAAGTAATAGGCATCGGATTGGCGAATTGGTCGAACAACGCGATGCCCCGGGAGGCAGCCAGCAGGCGGGCATGATACTGCTCCAGAATCTCCAGCGTTCGGATGGCCATCTTCAGAGCGCTGATCGTCTGACCGGCGCTGCCGCTGTGGCCCGCCCTGCCGGTGCACGTGATGCGAAACCACACCGCGCCCCGCACCGAGGAGAGAATGCGCAGGTCGGTCGGCTCCATTACGATACAGCCGTCGGCCTGCTCGCCCCGGCGCACCATCGCCAGTGTCCCGTTGCCGCCCACTTCCTCCTCGACGACGAGATGTGCCAGGACATCTCCGTGGAGCTTTACGCCCAGGCGCTCGATGGCCAACAAGGCGGTGAACAGCGCCGCTACCTGGCCTTTGGCATCACAAGCGCCGCGCCCATGCACGCGATTGGCGCTTACGCGGGGGTCGAAGGCCTGGTCTTGCCCTGGGGAAGGCGGCACAACATCGAGATGCGTATTGAAGAGCAGCGACCGACCTCCACCAGCTCCGGCCACCCGCACGCGAAGGTTCGAGCGGCCTTCGTATTCGATCCCCGGCACCGGGTCGGAGTAATCCTGGTCCCCGCGCAGCGCGTTGGAGAGCGGTATCCGTTCCACGTCGCCGACTTCGGCAAAGCGCGGCGCGGCATACTCCACGGCCTGCTGTTCTTTGCCGGGAAGCGAGGGAAAGCGAATCAAGTCGCAGAGAAACTGTTCCGTGGTGCTCCGCAGAGTTCCGACCACAGCGCGAATTTCGGGCAACGTCGGTTGATTCATAGGCGCAACAATGCTTTCTCAAAGATGTCCAGGCTTTCGTTGGCTTCATCCTCGGAAATGACCAGCGGCGGCGCCACCCGGATCACGTTGCCGAAGACTCCTACGGAACCCATCAACAGGCCGAGTTCCGCCGCCTGGTCAATCAGTTTTCGGGTGAGGTCCGGGGCGGGCTCCTTGGTTTTCTATCTCTGACGAGTTCGACTCCCATCACCAACCCCATGCCTCGCACTTCGCCCACGTAAGGCGATTTCTCCTGCATCTCGAGGAGGCGGGATTTCATGAGCGCCCCAAGGCGCAAGGCATTCACCTCCAATCGTTCGCGCCTCATGATATCGACGACGGCGCTCACGGCAGCGCTGGCCAGCGGGTTCCCCCGAAGGTGCTGCTCATCTCCCCGGAACCCAACACTCCAATCACCTCGCCTCGCGCGGCGACCGCGGAGGCCGGAACGCCGCTGCCCATCCCTTTGGCGATGCAGACCAGGTCGGGCGTCAAACCTTCCCATTCCATCGCCCAGAATTTGCCTGTCCGCCCAAAGCCAGACTGCACCTCATCGAGTGTGAAGAGGAGAGCCACGCCCCCGCAGCCATTGTTCGAGGCGCGTCAGCCATCCTTGAGGAGGAAAGATAAACCCTGCCGCGCCCTGGTACGGCTCCACAATCAGGCCCGCCAGGCTTCCGGTGCTGTTGGCGCGCACCGCGTCCTTGAGGTAGTCCAGGCAGAGCATGTCGCAGGTGGAGGGCTCGGCACGAAACGGACAACGGTAACAATACGGGAAAGGAACGCGAATCGAGCCGGGAATTGTCGGGCCATAGCCTTTCTTCGGGCCGGGCAATCCACCGGCGCTCAGCGCGGCATGGGTGCGGCCATGAAAGCCGCCATAAAAGCTGATCACTTCAAACTTGCCGGTCTTCCGCTTCATGATCCGAAGTGCGGCCTCGATGGTCTCACTTCCCGTGGTGAGGAAGAAACACTTATCAAGGAAGCTGGGCAGAACGGAGATGAGTTTCTCCGCGGCAATCACACGCGATTCGTGCAGGCACTCATAATTGTTCAAGAGCTTGCCGGCGGCGGCTTGCACGGCCTTGACCAGGTCGGGATGGCAGTGCCCCACATTGGTGACCAACACGCCGGAGGTCCAGTCAATGAACGTGTTGCCGTCGGCGTCGGTCACGACCACGCCGGAAGCATGGTCCCAAGCAACCTGCGCCTGGTAGCCCGTGCATTGCGCCTCCACGCGCGCCCAGCGCGTGAAGAACTCCTTCGAGCGTGGACCGGGCAGCGGCCCTTTTACGGATGCGATTTTGCTACTCATCGCGCACCTCTCACTTTAGCGGCGATCGCTGAATGTAACCAATGCAAATCACGATGCCGCTGTCATCCTGAGCCGTTCTTCGCTCAGGGTAAACTGCGCGAAGGATCTGTAGTTCCGTTCCGAGACGAACCAATGCAGATTCTTCGCTTCGCTCAGAATGACAGACTTTCGAGAGTGCTGCGAGGAATCTCGCTCTGCCGCTCAGACACTTGACTTCGCAACAAACCGCGGCGGCTGGCCGGACAGGAATCGGTTGATCTCCAACACGATCAGTTCCCGGATGCGCCGTCCCGAGTCCTCCGAGTACCAGGACAAGTGCGGTGTCAGAACGGTGTTCGGCAGCCGGAAAAGAGGGGAATCCGGCGGCGGAGGCTCGACATCGAAAACGTCGATGCCCGCGCCGGCGATCACACCGCTCTCGAGGGCCTTGGCAAGGGCCTGCAAATCCACCATCAGTCCGCGGGAAGTATTCACGAGGTAGGCCGTGGGCTTCATCATGGCGAGGGTCTGGTCGTTCACCAAATGCCTTGTCTCGGCGGTCAGCGGAGTGTGAATCGTGATGAAGTCAGCATTGCGGAAAACCGTCTCCTTGTCTACCACTTCGATTCCCAACTCCGCTTTCCGTTCTTCCGATAGATAGGGATCGCAGATCAGGAACTTGAACCCGAACGATTTCAGCTTGCGATAGACGAGAGAGCCGATGCGGCCGCAGCCGATGATGCCCAAGGTCTGGCCCGCCATGAGGAAAATAGGCATCGCCTCTTTGAAATCCCAGGCGCCCCGCGCAGACGAGATATCGAGCGCTCGACGACTGGCAGCCAGCCGCCGGCCGAAGCCAATAGAAGGGCAATCGCCTGCTCCGCGACTTCTTCAGCGCAGTAATCAGGAATGTAGCAAAGTGGGATTCCGGCTTTTTCGAGCGCCGGTACATCGACGTTGTCGTAGCCGACGCCATGACGGATCACCAGCCTGCACCTCTCCCACCCCGAGATAGTCTCGGGAGTGATGGGCACCATGTTGACGACCACCACATCGGCATCGCGGGTCGCCGCGATAACTTCCAGTTCGGCGCGAATTGAGTTGATAAGCTAAGAATTCCACGCCTCTCTGGGTCATCTCCTGGCGTTCCCAGTTGAGATCAGGCTCGATGTAATCAGTAACCACTACCTTCCGCGGTTTCATCGTTGTGTGTTCCATCCACCTCCGGCCCGAACGCTAGACTTACTAAGCCCCGTTGCTAATTGCGGAGGAGAGATTCTACCGCCGTATGGTCTGTTATGCCAAGGGTATTGGGTGTGCAGGCATCAGCCCTCTCTCCTAGG
>CAVROP010000085.1:0-33832 GCA_963722675.1 uncultured Acidobacteriota bacterium | reverse complement strand
CTCCCAGCACGAGATGCTTAATGTCGAGCTGTCGCAGTCCACAGATCGAGGGGTGGCGCTGAGAAAGATTCTTTCTTATCTTGAACTCGTACGGGAGGAGATCAAGCAGGGCACCTTCCGGCCCCGCCAGTACGCCGTACTGGAACCTCTTTACCAAGGTATGATGGGGTGGCGACCGGGGCTGATTTTCAGGCTGCTGCACCGTTTCAGTGACCCTCTGCACCTCCGCGAGCAACGAGAGGACGAGGAATACCGGCAGATGGTCCTGCGCGAAACAGGCGACGCCTGCGAGCCGCCGGGCGAGCCCGAGCGCCAGGAACTTCTCCGTCTGCTGGAGGAGGAAATCGCCAGCGTCCGGGAAGAATTCGCATATGCGGAAAAGGCGAATGAGGAGAGAGCGGCGATAGAACGGGACGCCTGCCTTGCTCCGGAGGGGGAGACGTGGAGGATGATGCTGCGCCAAGAAGCCGCCCTGGACCGCTCCATTGACCGCAAAGTGAGGATACTGCTGAGGCTGCGGAAGGAATACTAGGGGCTGGCGAATTCGCCAGCCCTTATTGTTTAGAAGCCGTGGTTCTTGAACCAGTAGGATTCCCAAGCCATCTAATTTCTTCGAAGGGGCAGCCAGGTAGGTAGCTGGGAATGCCCTCCATGCGGTGCCCGTATGAGGATTCTTGCAGCGATCCACCCGCCTGAGGCGATTCGCAAGGTCCTTGGCAAGCCTCGGCCTGCCTTCCAAATAGCTGTCGATTGCCCGCACTCCATCGATTACGCGCTGCAAGCAAATCAACCAATGAGCAATATTAACCTGTCAATTGAGCAATATTGAACTTACACGCGAATTCCCCAGGGGTACAAGAGTATCTGAAGCTGTCCGACAGGACTTGGTGAGAGGTAGAATGTCCGCTCGCCTTGGTGACAGCCGTTTCTTCCCTGCAAATTTGAGAAAATAATGAAAACAACGGCACAAGGAATCATTTGCCGAGGCGTCTGGCAGGGATTCAGGAAGTTGTACAACGCTGAGGTCGATAGTGGATATACGACTCTCATCGTCTAGCCGGGAGAAGACGTTAGATAGCGATCAATAGAGACCAACGAGATATTTCAAGAGGAGGGAGTTGACCATGTCGGGTGCCGCTATCAGTATCATAGTCGTTGTTGTAGTCCTTGTTTTCTGGCTGCTCGGAAAATCCATTCGTACCGTCAGGCCGACCAGTCGAGGTTTAATCGAACGGTTTGGCAAATACAACCGCTTTGCTAATCCGGGTATTATCTTTCTGGTGCCGTTCATCGAGCACCTGGTTCGCGTAAATATTACAGAAAATATGATCGATGCCGGACTGCAAGAGATTATCACCAGCGATAGTCTGAATGCCCAGGTTGATGCTCAGGTTTACTTTAAGGTACGTTCTGATGAAGAGGACGTTAAAGCATCCCAGTATAATGTGTTCAACTATATGCTGCAGATCGTGGCTCTGGCGCGAACAACCCTAAGAAACATCATCGGTACCATGACATTAAAAGATGCCAACAGCGAGCGCGGTAAAATCAATAGCGCACTGTATAATAACCTTTCCACGGAGACCAAGAGCTGGGGGCTTGAGATTGTCCGCACCGAACTTAAGGAAATCAATCCTCCTCCTGACGTCCAAGAGACTATGAACAAAGTGGTTAAGGCCAGTAACGAAAAGATTGCTGCGATTGACTTTGCGACGGCTCGTGAAACTCAGGCAGACGGGGAAAGACGCGCTGCTATCAAGGTGGCTGAAGGACAAAGGCAGGCCGCAATCCTGCAAGCTGAAGGTCAGAAGCAGGCCAAGGTACTGGTGGCTGATGGTGAAGCCCAGGCAATTAAGCTCGTGAATGAAGCGGCCGACCTTTATTTCAAAGGTAATGCGCAACTGCTTCGGCAACTACAGGCGGTAGAAACATCGCTCACCAACAATTCCAAAATCGTTGTGCCTACAGATTCTTCACTGGTCAATGTTATCGGAGGTCTGGCGGGCATCGAGACTCATCCGCCGGCAACGAAGTAAATCGGTAACCGGTTAGTATTATGCAGAGGATTCTTAGCTGAGAGGGCGCTACAGGGGAATTTTGGACTCCACTTCAACGTCGCCTGCGCCCTCTCAGCTAAAAATCCTCTGCATTATTCTGTGCGCTGACAGGTTTTTCCACCTTGCGTCGGCCGGACCGCGCACGTTTGGTAGGAGGGCTGAACAGTGAGGCAATCTCCGTCTGAGGCAAGATTCGCGGGGCACTCAGGCCACAGTGCCCTGACAGTCCGGAGCCAACGATGCACGGTCAGCCGGAATGTGCGCTCCACCCCATAGGGCGCGTTGCCAAGCTGCGCCGCGAGCCCAGAGGGTCCGAGGAGAGGAATCCGGGCCATGTGCCCACGGAGGGTGAAGCTCTTCCACGCAAGCCAGACGTAGAAGTCCAGAACGCCGGGCGCGGCGGGCAAGGAAGGCGCACGCATCCTGCGCGAAATCTACTTCGTCGAATATGGTTCACGGCACCTCAGCCTGGAGCACGCCGCGCTCATCCCCAAAGGAAGGTTCTTGACCGTCGCCCTGATTGGCAAATGCGTTGACGAGGCGGACTTGCCGCGCGAGGGCCGTCAGACCGCCCGCGACTTTCTTACGCTTCCTCAAATCGACCGCATCTTCCCGGGGATCGCTGGAGCTCCCATCACTTGCGCTTGTGTTCCTAGGATGACCGTGACCACTGCGGGGTCTCCCTTTGCCGATCGCTGTGCCTTCATTGGTGACGCCGTCGGATCACGGTTGAATAAAGATGGTTTGTACTCGGCTTACACGACCGCGACCCAACTCGCTAAGACCGTACTCGTGAACGGCATCGACAAACAAGCTCTCGTGAGGGGATACGGCAAGACCGTTGACTGGCTTACGGCAGACAATCACTTCGGGCGCATGGTTTTCGGCCTCAGTCGCGTAGCGTTCACCCGACCCTTGGTCAGTCGCATCGTATACCAGGCATTTGCAATGGAGTGCAAGGTGCGAGAGCAGCGCAGCCGGCCCTTGAGCGAAGTGCTGTGGAAGATTGCCAGCGGCACAGCGGACTACCGGGAAGTTCTGCACGACATGTGTGGCTACGGGGTGCTGCGATCTATTCTCGTCGGTGCGGCGGTCACCCTGAGGAACCTGGCCTTCGAGGGGCTCTTGGGCCTGAAATGGGGGGAGTACGGCCGCTATCCGACCGTCGTGTTGCGCGAAAAGCGCGAAGTCCTCAAGGGGGAATTAGCATCGAGCCTGGGGGAGGAACTCGGCGGGTTGTCCGACTTCGAACGCATGTACACGATCAAGATCCGCGGTTCCGAACAAGAAATCATGGAGGAGTTCGCGGATTTCGGCCGACCGGCTGCGAGTTTCGCCAACCTGCGATTCGTCAACGTTCTACAAATCCACGGAGTCCCCAACCAAATCGGGTCGGTGATCCGCTACAGAATACCGCTGTTCGGATTAAGCTCGGAAATGCAGCTGACCAAGAGACTCGGCTCCGAGACCCTGCTCTATCAGGTTGACGAGCGGCTTGTGAAAAACGGGAAACTTATTTTCAACGTCGCACCGACCAAGGACCGAAACCGCAGGCTCGCGATTTGCGCGTCATTCCAATACAAGAAGGGCAAGAGCGCCGTGAGTCAGCCTCTATGGGACGGTGTCCGATTGTTATTTCCAGAATTCGTACATGACATCGTGTGGAACCATGCGCTGTGCACCATCAAGGAGGACGTCGAGCGCAAGCACGCTTCTCCCCCGGACGGTAATTAAGCTTCCAAGCCCACTCCATTGATTTCGCCGACCCTGGGAATCAACTAATCAGTAACCAGTACCCTTAAACGTTGTCGCACTTTCCGATCACAGTTTATCCCCGGGAATCATGTGTTCCAATTTTTCATACGACGCTGGTGGGAACAGGATACACCCATCCCGAAAAGTCGGAGGACCGTGGGTTGTGATCTGCCCGACTTCCTGCGGTCGCTGCAAACTTTCGGCACACATGCGCGGCGACCACTAGCATTTATCGGGCTTTTGAAGGGCTGCTGCTGATGGGGGAAGTCAGTGATAAGATCAAGCTGCAATACGGATCATATTTGTTCGACTTAGAAAAACTTGGCAACAATTTGGCAACATTAAGCTCCGAAAACCGTATAAAACCATGGGGCAGGGTGCAGCAAAGTACAAGGCAAACCAACAAGATAGGAATTTATTCCCAGACTGTGGATCTGGACGTCGCGGGTTCGAATCCCGTCACCCACCCCAAATTTCAATTCTCCAACCTCCGCATCTTTCGGATTCAAGCGCGCTGTCGGCGCCGTGGAGTGCGGCAGCAAACCTGCCGCCTTCCGATCCGAGGCGAAAGGCGGTAGCTGGCGCTTCGCGCACTTCCCGGCGGCGGTTGGCACGCTGGCAGCCAAATCCGCCGGCCATGTAGCCGACTTTTTGTCACTTTCCATCCTTGCCTGTCCCCTCCGAAGTCTTAGCTGCGTTTTGCGCAAAACGTGTAGTTTTTTGCACTTTTCGGGCTCTAATTTGCGCTAATTTGAACGCAAAACGCGCACAATTTGCAGCATTCAAAAAAGTGATGTCATTTGTTTTCAAGTACTTCTTAGCTTCGTTCCCACTATTTTTGTATTTCCGCGCGCTTCCCCAGCCTGGCAATTTCGAACCCTGCTGCTTTCCCCCGTTCCAGTCCCCGGTCGGAACGTGTAAGGTGTCAAAAAGCTCGAATTGCGTGTCTAATGCGCGCATTTCACGCTCAATTTGGGTTCGTTTTAGGTTCGTTTTCGAAGTCCACCGTTTGTTTTCAATGACATATTGGCTTCGATCGTATCATTTTTGATTTGTTTCCAATTCCCGGTTGTCGCGAGTGCCGGGACTTTTCGGCCAAACCTCGCGCCGGGTTGGTCTCCGGCGCTTGCCTACGACAATGTGTCCACAAAAGGACAACAAGTATAGGCTACCATACGCCTGTAGGCTTGTCAAGTGAAAAACAGGGAGAGGTGAAGTTTGATGGCGTAGCGGCGAGTTTAGCTCGCCAAATGGCGGCGTAAAGCCGCCTCTACATCAAACTGTACCTCTGCAGAAGAACGCGAGAAGACTGGGCGGACGCTCCCGAATCCCGCCGCCCTGCCTGGCCGGACCACAGCAATACGGTGGAGTCGGTCGAAATGTCGTCAGGTGGGGCGCGCGCTGCCTGAAAATGCCACTCTGCCTTTTCCCCCACAATCCCGGTTGCTGCGCCGCGGTCCCTTCCGCGGTTAGCCGGCTCGCTCCCGCGGATTACTTCCGGATTGCCGACCCCTCGCTCGGAGTATGCCCGGCGCGAAGGGCACTTCTCTCTGCAGCTCGTTTTACCTCGAACTGTCCGCCGGAGATGCTTAGGCTGTCAGGAACGACAATCAAAATCAAAGGCCGACGATTTAAGTTCGGCACCCGCTTGTGATGTTGATGCGTTTATGGTAAGACTCCAATCGATGAATCTATCCATCCTCGTCACCGTGCTCTTGCACGGATTCCTGGCGCTCTACCGCTTCCACCGACCAAAGGTCGAAGCCCTGGCCTAGTGTTCGGTCGCCCTGCGATTGAGGACGGCCGGGGGAGCACCTATGAAAAAGAAGCTCCGAACGTGGTTGGCTGGTGTGGGATCGGCCTTTCCCAGCGCCTTCAGTCCCTACTGGCGCGCCCTGCCGCTAGGGCGGATGAAGATGTTCCTGGCAGGGTACTTCTTCGTCGGCGCCGCCGCCGGCTTCGCCATCAATCTGTTGCAGTTCAACGCATCCCGCTTCGCTGGAGGTCTCTTCTGGCCAATCCTCACGGGCGCGTGGGCGACCAGCAGTCGCGCTGCCGCAATCAAGAGAGCTCGGCTTGTTCCCCTTTTGCTCGTGCTCGCCGCCGTAATCGGCTGGCTTGGCTACCGGGCCTCGCATGTTTCCGCGCCCTTTCCGGTCCCGGACGTGCTGCACAGGCGATTGCTCTTCGACGCGATCGGCATCTTGGTTGGGATCGGTTTCGGCGCTCGATTTTTGATTTTATTCGGTGGTACGGTGGGCCTAACAAGCATGCGCATGCAGACCGAGCTCGATCTCGCCCACGGCATTCAGGCGACCCTTGTTCCAACAGTCTCTTTCCAGAACGCGAGTTTCGAGCTGTACGGTAAATCGGTCCCCAGTACGGAAATGGGCGGCGATTTGATCGATGTCATCGAGAGCGACGAGGGGTTGGTGGCCTACGTCGCCGATATCTCCGGACACGGGCTGCCCGCCGGCCAGCTCATGGGGATGCTGAAGACTGCGATGCGGCTCGCGGTACAATTTCGGCAACGGCCGGTAGCGGCGCTCGAAAGCGCGGATCGCGTCCTGCCTGACCTGAAGGAACGTGAAATGTTTGCCACCGTGGCCCTGCTCCGCTTCGATGGCTCTAATGAAGCCGAGTACGCCTTGGCGGGCCATCCACCGATCCTCCATTATCGGCACGGCAGCAGGGACACGGCCCACCTCTCCATGGAGCAGCTTCCGCTGGGACTGATCCCGGGCGGTTCTTACACCAGTGAGCACGTGACCTATTCACCGCGTGATCTCTTCCTGATGGTTACCGACGGCATAACGGAGGTGGCTAATGCCAGAGGTGAAGAATTTGGCCTGACACGCCTGCAAGATCTGCTGACGCAACACGCCACCAGAACCCTGCCGGATATTTGGGATTTGATCATGCGTGACGTGAAACTATATGGTCCGCAGCAGGACGACCAAAGTCTGCTCCTGCTGCGAGTGCTCGACCCGGTCACCCCCTCGAGACCTGAATTCCAAAGTGGCGGAGTAAACCCGAAACCCATTTGGACGCACAATCGGCAAACCGTATTGTGCCCCGGACTTCCACTGTGATTCCTCCAGGATGACGCGCCACTCGGAAGTTAGACAAAGGCAGTCAAGATGACGGAAACGGCTCACCGGCTGACATGCCGGGACCTCGCTGATCAAGCGCTGGCAGCGTCCAACCCATCCTGAGGAACTCGCGGGTCTGCCGGGTGGCGGTTCGGATTCTGACTGATGGGATTCCCCGGGTCGCTCATCACCGGATTGAATTCACCGGCGTGCCGGTCCTGGCCGCTTTGCGAATCGCTGGTGCAGGGGAGTCCCGCCGAGCCCCCCAAAAATTCTTCTTGACATCCTTGGCTAACTGTCATAGAGTCCTATGACAGTGAGCCGAACATGATACTTCAAATCAACTTCAAGTCAGGCATGCCCATCTACCTCCAGATCGTGGATCAGGTCAGGGCCGCCGCCGCCTCCGGGGCGCTGCGGCCCGGCGAGGCGCTTCCGTCGATCCGTCCTCTGGCTGAGGAACTTCGCGTCAACCGCAACACGATTGCCAAAGCCTATACCGAGCTCGAAAGTCAGGGCGTCATTGAAACGCTGCCGGGGCGGGGTTGTTTCCTCAAAGAGAATCAATCGGCATTGCGGAAGAAGGTCCGGCGCGAGTTGCTGATCGAGCACATCGACCAGGTCATTGTGCAAGCGCACCATTTGCAGGTGCCCCACGATGAATTCCTCGCATTGATCCGTGCGCGGCTGGATGTGCTCGACGACAAACGGCGCGCCCATGAAGACCACAAGGAGAATTGACCAGCTATGAAATCTCCAACTCCTGTCATCCAAATCGAGAATCTCACTTACGCTTACGGGCGCGCCGAGGCGGTCCGTAACTTGAGCCTGGCTGTCGAGCCCGGCCGCTGTTACGGACTCTTCGGCCGCAATGGCGCGGGCAAGACGACCACCATAAAGTGTCTGCTCAATTTGCTCCGTCCGCAGAGCGGCCAGGTGCGCGTCTTCGGCCTCGATCCCGCAAAACACGAAGTGGAGGTGAAACGCCTTCTCTCTTACGTACCGGACCAGGTGGCATTCTATCCGTGGATGAGCGTGCGCGAGACGCTGGATTACCTCGCTTCATTTCGCGCCCATTGGAACCGGCAGACGGAGCAAGAGCTGCTTGAGCGTTTCCAGCTCGATCCGGCCCAACGCACTGGAAATCTGTCGAAGGGCCAACGGACGCAGGTGGCGCTCGTCGCCGCGGTCTGCCCGGAGACGGACCTGCTGGTGCTCGACGAGCCGACCTCGGGCCTGGACCCTATCGTTCGCCGCGAGTTCATCGAGGCGGTGATCGGCGCGTACCAGCAGGGCGTTCCGGGCAAGCGCACGATCCTGGTTTCCACCCACCTGATCAGCGAATTCGAGGGATTGATTGACGAGTTCACGCTCATCGATCACGGCCGCAGCGTGCTGACGCTCGACGCCGACCAGGCCCGCGAGCGTTATCAGAAGATCCGCGCCCGCTTTGCACAATCGCCGCCGGAAATCGACCTCCAGGCGGCCTTGCGCGTGCGCCGCGACGGCCGTGAACTGGAATTGATTGCCAATGGCTCGGGCTCCGAATTGATGGAGCGCTTGCGAGAACATAATCCCGAGGCGCTGACGACCGAGTCGCTGACACTGGAAGAGATTTTTGTTGCGGCATTGAAGGCGTAGGGGCACCCCTCGTGGGGGCCCTGGTGTCGGCCATGCCGACGGGTTGGGCAGGCACGAGGCCCGCCCCTACGAGAACAGGAGACGAACATGAACGCCCAGAGGATGTATAAGGAAGCACGCCCGCTGTTCTGGCCCTGGTGCGCAGTGGTGTTAGCTGCTGCAACGCCTCTTGTTCCGCGACTGCATTCATTAGTTTTGATCAGTAATGCGGGCTTTCTCATCGGCATTCCGCTATTGGCAACTCTTTCTTTTGGCAACGAATTCCAGCACCGGACGCTTCCCCTTTTGCTTTCTCAACCCGCCGAGCGGATGAGTATCTGGGGGGAAAAAATGGGTGTTGCCTTGTTTGCTGTCCTGTCGGCGGCTCTGATTTTCCCCTTAGCCCTGTGGCCGACCTCCTCTCGGCCTGACCCGCACGGATTGGCCTTTGCCGGTGCGTGGATCGTTGCCACGACCGCTTCAGCAACCTTTTGGACGCTTGTCGCAAGATCAACGATAGGCGGCGTTGTCCTAAACGTGGCAGTTGCATTCTTCATCTCTGCTGCTCCAGCTCTGATGTACCCACTTTTTGGAAAAGGACACCTCTCCACCGCGGACTCAACCATAATTTCGCCTGTCATGTATGTTCTTTTTGGCTACGCAGGTGTAATGCTCTGGCTGGGCTGGCGAAAGCTGGCACGATTCCAGGTGAGAGGTGTCATAGCCGGGGATGATTTGTTGACCACCAGCCCGGTCGTAATGCCAGGCGCATTGGTTAGCTGGCTTCGCTGCCGCCCCACGGGAGCGGTTCTCAACTTGTTCCGCAAGGAATTTCGATTGCTACGGCCGGTCTGGCTGATCAGCTTGTTGGCTGCTGTGGGCTGGGCATGCCTGACCCTGGTGGTGTTGCTGCATCCGCAAGGATTAAGCAGGGATTTCGGAACCGTGGTGGTCAGTGCAGGTGTGATCGGTACGTTGATGATAGCTATTCTCGCCGGAAGCCTGTCATTGGGCGAAGAAAAAACGTCGGGGACGCACGCGTGGCAACTAACCTTGCCCGTGTCGGCCCGCCGCCAATGGCTCATCAAGCTGTGCATGGCGCTGTTCGCTGGGTTGACAGGCGCCGGGCTGGTGCCGCTTTTGATCGCCGGCAGAGTGTTGGGATGGTCCCACATGTTTGCGGATGTGCATGTCGGAAGGGATTTGCTGGTGGGGGTGGTGCTTCTGACATTTGCCGCCTTCTGGTGCGCGTGTGCGGTGAAAGGGACGGTGCCTGCTGTGCTCTGGGCTCTTCCGGTGATGATCTCCCTCTATTTCGCCGTGGAGCTCGGCAGGTGGGCGGGACCCGCACTCACGAACCTCTTTTTCTCAGGATTCGATCCCTTCGCAAATGTGGAATTCGCCCACGCTGTTTCGCACTTCAAATCCAACGCATTTTTCAAACTCATCGATGCGGCATCAACCAACATGACCGACAGCCTACAAGCAGGGCTCGCGCTAACGACACTAATATTGGTACCGACGCTGCTCTACGCGGTCGTCCAAAGTTACCGGTTGTTTCGGGCGCAGCTCCAGGACCGAGCTTTGTCTGTGGTCAGGAGTCTGCTGCCTCTGGCCATGTTGGCGTTTCTGTGCAGCTTTTTTTCGCTGGCCTTCTACACCTTTGTGGGAAGAGCAGCCCAGGACCCAAAATGGACAGCGGCCTTTGAAACCATCGATGCAATCCACAAAATCCAATCCGGCGCTGGGAAGCTGGATGCGGCGCATCCAATGCAACTCACGGTGGAAGATCTGGCCAAGGCTTCCCCGCTATCGAAAAGTACGCGGCGCTTGCTGGGCAATTCTCACATCATGCTCGCTCTCGATGAGCCTCCTCATCACAGTCAATTCGGCTGCGGTGAAAACCGCCAGCCCGTTGGCCTTTCTGCCCTGGGTTATTCGTGGTACTCAGCCGTCATCCCTCTTGCAGACGGTTCCAGCTTTATCATGGCATTCGATCCCGTGACCCACTACGTCATTTCCTTCGGAATCTGCGGAGGCCAACCCCCGCCTTTCCCTGATGGCGTCGTTCGCGTCCCTGGATAAGGGGTCCTGGGATCGCTGGTGGGGAATCGGTCTGTCGTGATCACCCGCGGGGGCAAGCCGTGGGTCACGGGAGCGCAGAGCGTTTGGTGTCGGAAGGGCGGGGCTTCAGCCCCGCCGCGCAGAACAAGCTACTCCTCGGGGCTTTAGCCCCTGAAACCGTGCTGCTTCAGGGCCTAAAGGCCCCTTCAACCGTGCTCCGCGTACCGGCGGGGCTAAAGCCCCGCCCTTCCGGGACGCAAAATAGTCGCGCTTATTAACACAACCAAACACCAGCGCTGAGCGGCCGACCATGTTCTCTGGTTGCATCGCGGTCCGCCCGGCAGGGTATAATGGTGGTATAAAAGGATTGCGACCTTCCAGTGAAGGGATTCAGGGAATGGAGATTAAGAGAAGCGGCTCGCAGCTTTCCGGCAAAGGATCGGCGGACTATTTTACGGGCACGGTGCGCATCGACCCGCTGTTTACCGCGCCAGATCCCGCTCGCGCTGTGGGGGCCAGCGTCACCTTCGAGCCCGGAGCGCGAACGGCGTGGCATACCCATCCGCTCGGCCAGACCCTCATCGTCACGGCTGGCTGCGGCCTTGCGCAGCGCTGGGGCGGCCCGGTGGAGCAAATCCGGCCCGGCGATGTGGTCTGGTTCCCGCCCGGCGAGAAGCATTGGCATGGGGCGACGCCAACAACAGCCATGACTCATTTCGCCGTTCAGGAAAAGCTCGATGGCAAGACCGTCGACTGGCTGGAAAAGGTCACGGACGAACAATACCAAGCCTGAATCAGGGCTGGATGCCGCCCCTAACGGGGCTCCGAAAGGGCTGCACACTTCTAAGACACTTTCTCAACAAACTTCTGACTATAGGAGGGCACATCCGTGTACAACTCAAAAGCTTACGCCGTTGCTAGTTCGACGTCGCCATTTGCCTCGACCACCATCTCGCGTCGCGATCCCACCGAACGCGACGTGCAGATCGAGATTCTCTTTTGCGGCATCTGTCACACCGATCTCCACTTTGCGCGGAACGAATTTAGCCCCATCATGCACACTGTCTACCCGTGCGTTCCCGGCCACGAAATTGTCGGCCGTGTCACCAAGGTCGGCTCCGCAGTCACCAAGTTCAAGCCCGGCGATATGGCCGCGGTCGGCTGCCTGGTCGACTCGGACCGCACCTGCCCGGAGTGCCGCGCCGGACTCGAGCAGTTCTGCCCGAACATGGTTCTCACCTACAACTTCCCGGACAAGCACCTGGGAGGCGTCACCTACGGCGGCTATTCCGACAGCATCGTCGTTGATGAGCACTTTGTCCTGCGCGTCCCTTCCAACCTCGATCTCGCCGGAGCCGCGCCTCTCCTCTGCGCCGGAATCACCACCTACTCGCCCATGCGGCACTGGGGCGTTACCAAGGGCAAGAAAGTCGGCGTGGTCGGTCTGGGCGGCCTGGGCCACATGGGCGTAAAGTTTGCACACGCGCTCGGAGCCCACGTCGTCGTCTTCACGACTTCGCCCCATAAGAAGGATGATGCGCTGCGCCTCGGCGCGGACGAAGTCGTCATTTCCCGCAACGCGGACGAGATGCAAAAGCATGCTTCGAGTTTCGACTTCATTCTCGACGCGGTCTCCGCCGATCACGACATCAACGCCTATCTTCAACTGCTCCGCCGCGACGGCAACCTTACACTGGTCGGCGTGCCGGCGAAGCCCCTCCCGGTTGCTGCCTTCGCTCTTTTGTTTGCACGCCGGAGCCTTTCCGGCTCGCTCATCGGCGGTATCGCCGAGACCCAGGAGACGCTCGACTTCTGCGGCGCCCACAACATCACCTCCGATGTCGAAGTCATCCCCATTCAGAAACTCGACGAAGCCTACGAGCGACTGCTCAAGTCCGACGTGAAGTACCGCTTCTCCATCGACATGGCTTCGCTCAAGTCGGAGTAGACGAAAGGCGAGTGCATGCGAATTGGCATTCTGGGCTCGGGGTTGATGGGCGGCAAGCTCGGGACGATCTTCGCACGAGCCGGGCATGAGGTGGTATTCAGCTACGCCCGCAGCGAGCAGAAGCTCAAGAGGCTCGCACGAGAGGCGAAGGGCAAGGCGTGGGCAGGCACACCGCGTGAGGCCGCGCAGGAAGCGGACGCGGTATTGCTGGGCGTGCACTGGTCCCGAATGGCCGAAGTGCTGAAGCAGGCCGGCGATTTGTCGGGCAAGGTGATCGTGACCTGCTCGCTGCCTATGGATAACGACAACACGAAACTCATCGTCGCCAACACCTCATCCGGCGCCGAGGAACTCGCAAACCTGATTCCGAAGGCTCGCGTCGTCTCCGCGTTCAACACCGTGCCCAGCGAAGTGCTGTTCGGCGTGTACGAAGCCAAGCGCCAGGCCAGCCGACCGAGTCTGGTATACTGCGGCGACGACGAGAGCGCCAAGAGCTTAACCGCCGGGCTGATCCGCGACGTGGGTTTCGATCCGGTGGACGTTGGACCCTTGCGGATCGCCCGTTACACCGAGCCGTTCGCACTGCTGGTCGCCGAACTGGCCTATGAGGGAAAAGAAGGCCCGGAACTAGCATATCGATTCGAGCGGTTCGGGAAATAGGATGACCGGCCCAAAAACAGTGCGAACTTCGCGATTTTTCTGTATGATCCATGCCGCAAAACTGAACTAGGAGGATGGCATGAAATCTGATCTCTCTCGTCGCGATTTTCTGGCTGCGGGCCTCGCCCTGCCCGCCGCCGGCGTTCGCACTTCTTCTCTTCCCTTTGCCGTCGGCCAAGCCAAGCCCGAACCCGCCAGGTTGGACCACCGCATGTTGGGCAAAACCGGCTTGAAAGTGACGTCGCTTGCTTTCGGCTGCATGACGACCTCCGATCCGTCGGTGATCGAGCGCGCCGCGGATTTCGGCATCAATCACTTCGACACGGCCCGCGGCTACCAGGGCGGAAACAACGAGCGGATGGTGGGCGCGGCGCTCAAGAGATTTCGGCCGAAGGTCATCATCTCGAGCAAGAGTCCGGCCAGGACCAAGCCGGAAGTTCTTGCCGACCTCGACACCAGCCTGCGCGAACTGGGCACCGACTATCTGGATATCTGGTATCTCCACATGAAAAACGAGCCGGAGCAGGTGACCCACGACCTGCTGGAGGCGCAGCGGCTTGCAAAGCAAAGCGGCAAAATCCGCTTTGCCGGCGTGAGCACGCATTTCAACATGGATAAGATGCTGGCGCACCTGGCGAAGCTCGGCCAGACGGATGTGGTGTTGACGACCTACAATTTCGCCATGCGCTCGGTGGATGCGGGCGCCAACGCGAATCCGGACGCGCCGAAGACGGACATGACGGCGGCCATCCAGGCGGCGCGGAAGGCCGGTCTCGGAATCGTGGTAATGAAGGTGCTGGCGGGCGGCGTGGGCCGCGTGCAGCGCGGCGACCGGCTCTACGGAGCCAATCCGCAGGCGTTGAGCAAACGGCTAAGCCAGGAGGGGGCCGCGGTTGCGGCAATTAAATGGGCCCTCAAGAACCCGTCGGTCGACACCGCGATCGTCTGCATGACGAGTCACGATGAGTTCGAAGAAAACCTGCGCGCCATGGCGGAAACCTACACCGAGAAGGACGAGAAGTTACTCACCGCGCGACTCAAAGACATCGGCCCGCTGTACTGCCGGATGTGCGGCGCCTGCGGCGGTGTTTGCGAGCGCGGCGTGCCGGTCGCGGAGGTGCTTCGCTTCCTGACTTACGCTGAAGGCTACGGCCAATTTGCCCTGGGCCGCGAGAACTTCTTGCAGCTCGGGCCCCAAGTCGCTGCGGTGCGCTGCGCCGATTGCGAGCGCTGCACGGTCGAGTGCCCCTACGGCGTCCAAGTCGCCGCCCGACTCCGCCGCGCCCAGGAGTTGTTTGCATGACAGCCCTCGCGGGTTGGGAGAACTTTTACGTCATCGTGGGCTCGTCCGCCGGCGCTCTGATCGGATTGCAGTTCGTCGTCATGGCCCTCGTCGCCAGCCTGCCCCGCGCGCCCGGTTCCGCTCAGGCGGGCGCCGCGTTTGCCACGCCGAACATCGTTCATTTCGGATGCGCGCTGCTGCTGTCGGCAGTTCTGTGCGCGCCCTGGCACGGCATCGGCGGGCCCGCGATTCTCCTGGGCTTGCTCGGCCTCCACGGGGTCGCGTACGAAATCATCGTGGCTCGCCGTATGCGAAACCAAACCGCCTACCGGCCGGAGTTTGAGGACTGGGTATTTCACGTTTTGCTGCCCTGCGCAGCATACGTCGTGCTGGCCGTATCGGCTTACGCCGCTCTCTCCCATGCGCGCCAGGCGCTGTTTGGCGTGGCTGTGGCGGCCCTGCTGCTGCTCTTCGCCGGCATCCATAACGCCTGGGACGCCGTGACGTACCATATCTTCGTCGTGAGACCGGGACCACCGAAGACCGACGGGCGTCCCTGAGTGAGCCATCGACCTCCATGCATGAAACCGCTTCCGCTGAGGTGACGCGTGCGCGCTGAATTGTGCCCTTCCGTAATCCAGGCGATCGGCGCAACCCCGCTCGTCGAGCTCACCCGCGTAACTCGAAACCTGGACGGCAGGATCCTCGCCAAGCTCGAAAACCTGAATCCCGGGTATTCAAAAAAAGACCGGATCGCGCGGCAGATCATCGAAGACGCCGAAGCAGCCGGGGCGCTCGAGCCGGGGCAGACGGTGGTCGAGCTCACCAGCGGAAACACCGGGACGGGACTCGCCATCGTGTGCGGAGTGCGCGGATATCCGTTTGTGGCGGTGATGTCCAAGGGCAATTCCCCGGAGCGCGCGCGGATGATGGCCGCGCTGGGCGCGGAGGTGGTGCTGGTTGACCAACTCCCCCGCTCAGTGCCGGGCCAGGTCTCGGGGGGAGATCTGGAACAAGTCGAGTTGGAAACGCAGCGCATCGTCCGGGAGCGCCACGCTTTCCGCGCCGACCAATTCAATCTCGAAGGAAACTTCCGCGCTCACTATCTTCACACAGGCCCTGAGATTCTGCGCCAGGCCAAGAACCAGATTCACGCTTTTTGCGATTTTGTTGGTTCGGGCGGTTCGTTCGGAGGGTGCGCGGCAGCCTTCAAGGAAGCGCTTCCGCAGATCAAGTGCTATGTTGTCGAGCCCCGAGGCGCCGCGGTGCTGGCCGGCGAACCCTCTCGCCGTCCCAACCACCGCATCCAGGGCGGCGGATATTCGATGGCCGCTCTCGAGTTCGTTCAACGTGACGTGGTCGATGGCTACCTGCAAGTGAACGACGACGAGGCGATGCAGGCAGCGCGGCGCCTGGCGAAAGAAGAGGGAATCTTCGCCGGCTTCTCCTCGGGCGCAAACCTGGCCGCTGCCCTGCAGCTTCTCGCGGGGCCGCACCGGGGCCGGACCATCGTCATCCTCATCTGCGACTCCGGCCTGAAATACCTGACCACCGACCTGTGGGCGTGAGGTACGATCGTGCCTTACTCGTAGCGCAGCGCCACCATGGGATCGACTTTGGTGGCACAGCGCGCGGGCATGAAACAAGCCAGTACTGAAATGCACGCCAGGCCCAGGGCCATCAGGATGCAAGTCAGGGAATCATTGGGGCTCACAGCGTAAAGGTAGCTGGCGATAACGTGCCCCGCGCCCAGCGCCATGCGGATGGCTAATTCGTGCGTGCGGCGGCTCACGGAGTAGGACATCACGCCATACATGCCGATTGCCGCCAACACCAGCGCCAAGGCGGTAAAGCTCCAAACCAGCGTCATGGGGAAACGGATTTCTCCGAAGCGCTGCGCAACGATTTCATCCATGGTCTGAAGGTCTTGAACCGGCTGATCGCGGTCCACGGACTGCGCGGCATCCTTCACGGAGGCTGCGAGTGTAAGCGGGGCCGCCGCAGTGCGGACCTCGAAGAACATGTACGGTCCGGGATGCCGATCGTACGGGACGAAGATCTCGGGCTCGTCTTCCCAGACCTGGTAGCGCTTGATGTTCTTCACCACGCCGACCACCTCAAACGTTTCCTGGCGCTCATTCTGCTTTCCGTACACATTCGAGAGCATGTCGAGATGCTGTCCGAGGGGATCGGGAATCGTTTGCTGATAGCTGACGGCTGACTCCTGACAGCTTCTTTGCCGGACACCTGACACCCGGCACCTGAAACCTATTCGTACCTCAACGCCACCATCGGATCGACACCCGACGCCTTTCGCGCCGAAAGCCAGCAAGCGAGCAGGCCGGCGGTTGCTATCACCGCCGCGATGCCGATTAGTGTTAGAGGGTCACGAGCCGACACGCCCCAAATCTGGCTAGAGAGAAGCCTCGTTAATGCAAGGCTGGCAAGCTCGCCGAGTACGATTCCCAACCCGACCAGGCGCAGTCCCCGCGAAAGCACCATTCGAAGCACCGTGCCACGTTGCGCGCCCATTGCCATGCGTATGCCGATTTCGTGCGTTTGGAGCGACACCGAATATGCCATAACACTGAAGACTCCGATAACCACCAGCAGCAGGCCGATGCCCGCGAATGCCCCAAGCGCCAAAAGCCCAAACCTGGGCTGCGCATAGGCATAGTCCCTCAGGAAACCCTCGATTGACCCGCCTCCGGTCGGCGCGACATCAGGATCGACTGCCCACACGGCGCGACTGACGCTTTTTGCCACCGCGAGGGGATCGCCCTCAGTCCTCACCAGGAGGCCGCGGGCACCGAAACTGGCGATCGAGTAGGGCAGGAGAGCTTCTGGCGCTACTGAGCGCTGCAGGCCTTGGTTTTTGACGTCCGCCACCACTCCAATAATTTCAAATTAAGCCCCGTGCGGCGCGTCGGGGAAATTGTCAAAGGCCATGAAACGGATTCTTCTTCCGCTTGATCCAATTGTTCTTGTTCCCGCCGTCGTTGCGCAACAGGGACGGCACATCGTTCATGTTCAAGACCATCACGTCGATGTCTCCGTCATTGTCGTAGTCGCCGAAGGCGCAGCCGCGGCTGGAGAAGCGCTCCGCGATTCCCGGGCCGAGCTTCTCGGATACCTCCTCGAACCGGCCGTTGCCCAGATTGCGATAGACCATGCGAGGTGATTGGAACGCCTCCCCGATTCTCTCGATCTCGGGATAAACGTGACCGGTCACATAGAGAATGTCCGGCCACCCGTCGTTGTCATAGTCCAGGAAGCCGATTCCCCAATTCACGGTCTTAGTGATCATTCCCACTCCGGCCGGATTGCTCACCTCCGTGAAGGCACCGTCGCCATTGTTGTGGTAAAGATCGATCGAATCGTTGACGAAGTTGGTCTTCGCGATATCCGGCCAGCCGTCGTGGTCGTAATCGAAAAAGGCAAGGCCGCTGCCTTTGGTTTCGATGATGTACGCTTTTCCTTGACTCCGCCCCAGACGTTCGGAGTCACCAGCCCTGCATGCTGTGCCACATCCACAAAGGTCACCGGCACGGTTCCAGTCGCTTCGCGGGCTTGGCCGGCGATCCGCCCGTTGAGCAGATCGATGAGGTTGGCTCCGGTGAGGAGTGCAGAAAAGCCCACGAAGCCACGGCGTGAAGGTCTCATGTCTGAGCCAGGATCCCTGAAGAAATCCAAATCTTCACCACGGAGGCGCAGAGGCACAGAGGAAAGGTCATCTGTCCCTGATTCTCCGTGCCTCCGTGCCTCTGTGGTGATTGCCCAGGCCGGCCACAAGGGCCACCCCTACTGAGCGGGCTGTAGCTTCTTGAACTCAGCCTCTTCTTCCTGGGGCTCCGTGGCGCGCCCTCAATCGCGATAGAGTTGCGCCAGCAGGAAGTGCATGCCGGGATCGTCGCTGTCGCGAGCGGGCTCGAGAGCCTCGAGGGCCTCGCGCTTGCGATCGAGTTGGCGCATGGCCTTGGCCAAGCCGAGTCGAGCCGGAACCGCCGCCGGGTCAGCTTCCCGTGGTGGGGATAGAACAGGGTGCGGACTTTATGTCGGTGTAGCGAGGAGGTGACGTGTACGGCTCTCGGAGCGGTTGCGGCGTCACATAACTACATTTGTTTTCAACAACATTCCCGCTATTTAAGGTAAGTCCCTGCGTTTTCATGGAGATTCCCGCTTCGGTCGTGGGCTTTACAAGCGTCGCGGTAGGGACGACCATTGCTGATCGCCCCCCGCACGGATCCGTACGAGCGCTCACTAGCGCATACGGCTCTTGTCGCGGATGAATAACGGAGAGCGCTCGGGCGTTCTCCATGCACCCGGTGGCCCCTGGGACACGCGAAAGGAATCCCGCTCGGCGTCGGGCGCGTGTGAGGCTAAGGGGTGCTCTCCTTGACCAGCAGCCTTCCCTCCGCATTCTCCGCAGACCGTCTGAGGTCCTTGTTCGAGTGTTTCATCGGTACTATGCCGCTGTCCGACTCCTCCGAGACGTACACGCGGGCCGTACAGCCTAAGCCTTCGCCCGCCGGTCCGCCCCAGCGACGGACATCTCCGAGGTCTCCCGGTTCTCGTGCAGAAAGTATCTAGGCGTGTCTGGGGTCTCGGACTACGCAGGACTGCTCCGGGTCTCGCGCTGGCAACCCTGAGCATGTTGCCTTCCGCCGGATCGAGGGCGTCGGCGTCCTGATTGCACATTTTCGAAGCTCCATACCCAGCCCACCTATTCCCCTGTTTACGCTTCACTGCGCACCTCGCGGCGCACAGCGCAAAACTCGGGGCCGAGTGGATCGCTAATCCTTTCTCGTGAGAAATTTGCATTCTCTGCTCCCTGCCGGTTTATCCCGGCGCACCGATCCTTTGTTTTCATAGACATTCTCGCTTTGTTCTGCCGATTTTGCAGCCGATGAGCTGAGGTGTCGAGACTGGGGAACCCTCCGCCACCTTCCGGCCTGTGGCCCGCGCGCGACGGTCGCGGTCGGCTCTGGGTCTCCCACTCCTCGACTCTTTGACTCCTCGACTTCTTGACTGCGCAGGAGGCTGGAAACACGGGCAGGAACTACAGACGAATACAGAAGAGGACTCTCCGGCATAACCTATCCGGCAGGGCCGAATCCCCTGCCCAACCCCACGGAACAACTCTAGCCTATTTCATCCCTTTTGGCAAGTATCAATGTAGTCAATAACACAGACGGCACCAGCGCCTGCTGGTTTGCCTCAGGGGGGGACCCCTCCAGGCTATCCGATCAAAAACCATTGACACAGCTACTGGATTCCCGAGAGCGGGGCGATCTCAAGGCAGCCGAGAACGTTCGCAGACACGGGGTGAGCTTTGCGCAGGCTGCACTCGCCTTTGGCGACCCGTTCGCGGTCGAGTGGATCGACCTCCGTCGAGCTTACGCCGAGGAGCGAATAATCCTCCTGGCCATGAGCGGCGCCCAGGTGCTGACGGTTGTTTATACGGAGCGGGCGGAGCAGATCAGAATCATCTCAGCCCGTCGGGCAACGAAAAATGAGCAAGACCTCTACTATCGCGAGAATGCGACGTAATGGCACGCTGGTCGATGTTAAACCCGGCGGCGGCGAAGAACCGCTGGCGATCCCGCCTTTGGCTCCCATGAGCGCTGCGGAAATCGACGCCTCCGCCGCTCGCGACCGCGACAACCCGCCTCTTACCGATGCGCTGGCCGGGAAACTGCACCGCATTCCGCGTGTCAAAACGCTTCGCCGCGCCCTCGCGTTGACCCAGGAGGAATTTGCCGCACGATTCAGAATCCCTCTTGGAACGCTGCGGGATTGGGAACAGGGCCGCTCGGAGCCCGACCAGCCGGCCAAAGCCTACCTCACCGTCATCGCGCGCGATCCTCAAGGTGTCGAGCGGGCATTGCACCCCGTGCGCAGCTAACAGACGGATTTTCCCTTTGTGCCCATTTTGGGAACGTGCTAAGATGCGGGTGTGCGCATCCTCGCCCGGAACACTCTTGTTCGTTTCGTCGAGAGCCTGGCCGGCCATCAGGATCACCGCGCCGTGAAAGCCGCCCTGGAGGCATGGTTCCACGAGGTCAGGCAAGCGGAGTGGAAAGAGCCGGCCGATGTGAAGGCGTATTATGGAAATGCCAGCATCGTAGGGGCTGACCGGGTGGTATTTAATATCAAGGGGAATGACTATCGCCTGGTCACGGCCATTGATTACCGCCGCGGCATTGTTTTCATCAAATGGCTGGGAAGCCACACGGATTACGACAAGATCGATGTGAGGACGGTGCAATATGACCATTAAGCCGATCAAGACTGAAGCCGACCATGCCGCGGCTCTCCACGAGATTGAGCGCCTCTGGGGCGCGGATGAGGGAACCGGGGCTGGCGATCGATTGGAGGTGTTGACGACGCTGGTTGAGGCTTACGAGCAGGCGCATTTTCCCATCGAGCCTCCCGATCCCATCGAGGCCATCAAGTTCCGACTCGAACAACAAGGCACAGACCGGAAGGCGCTGATCGGCGTGATCGGCAGTCGGACCCGGGTCCACGAAGTCCTCCGCCGCGATCGCGCCCTGTCGCTTGCCATGATCCGCCGGCTGAATAAGTCGCTGAATATCCCCGCCGAGGTCCTGATCCGCCCTGTCCGAAGACGCAAGCGTCCGGCATAAATGCCAGGTAAGGTTTGATCGCGGCGGCCGGGCTGACACAGACGTGGCTTTTTGGGCATCTCTGCGGCGCGCCATTGGGCAGGGGCGCATGCTGAAGTCGGGCTATCCGCTTCGGGGGCGTTCAGACTTTTCCATTGACCGGCTTGACTTGGGCCCCCCGACAAGAACTCTCCTTTCGGCAGATCGCAGACTCCTGAGTTCGGAGTCTGCGCCAGCCACCGCCCTCGCGCTGACCCAGGAGGAATTTGCCGCACGATTCAAAATCCCTCTTGGAACTCTGCGGGATTGGGAACAGGGCCGCTCGGAGCCCGACCAGCCCGCCAAAGCCTACCTCACCGTCATCGCGCACGATCCCCGAGGCGTCGAGCGGGCATTGCATCCCGTGCGCAGGTAACAGACGGATTTTCACGGTTGTCGAGAATCTCTGCAGCGTCGCGGGTGGCGCCGACATTGCCTTTGATGTCACGACCCATGGCCCAACAAAACCCTTGGACTATCGGTTGCCATGTCAACAAAGGGCGCATACATGGAAAGCAATGTATGCGCTACCCGCGATCCGCGCGCACGAATATGATCGGCCTGTCACGCGACGGAAAGGACGCGGACCACAAAACCGGTGGTCCGCGCTACTCGCTTTGCTGAACCCTTCCGGGTGGCCCGGCTCGCTGGAGACGGATCCGCAACAGCAGTTCAAAGAAATCCGAACAAATTGCCCTCGGGTTGTGAATTTGAACCAGGACTTATTGGACCTCCAGAGCCGGTGTACAATATCTCTGCAATTGTTAGGGGCGCGCTTCAGCAATATGAATCCTTTCCCTAAGGAGAAACTCGAATGTCTGACGAAATCAAGGCGGGGGATGTTGTGCAGCTCAAATCCGGAGGGCCCAAGATGACCGTGAGTTGGGTTGCAGACGAACTAGGCACGCAAACAGCGGGATGCACGTGGTTTGTAAAAGATCAAAAACAATTCGATAAATTTCCCGTGACGTCCTTAGATCGCGCGTGAAGGTCGCCACTTGTACTGCAGACGGCCAAAGCTACGCGCTCGCGACTTGGCGTTGGTTTGGTCGTGGGACATCGAAAGCCATAACGGTCAAAAGCAATTCTCGGTTTGTGTCGGCTGGCTGATGGAAGACGTAACGGAAAGTTGACTCGTCCCCCTTCCCGAGATCGCGTTTGAAACAAGGGTGGGTCGGCGCAGCCTCACCTATTTTGGCAAGCACCTCGGTGAAGTTGGCGTTTCGATTGAAGATCAGGATTGCGGTTTTCGTGTCCCGCCAACTGAGGTAAGACAGGAGTTGATCAATGGTCTTCTGGAATTCCTTCTCCCCTTTCCAAAACTTGCACTCGGCGATGAAAACGTTCCGACCTTCCGCACGGATCAAGATGTCCGTTTTCCCCTGGAAATTGAACGTCTCGCCAGTTGCCTGCCCCTCGTACTGAGCATTCAACAGCACGAGAAAATGGGTCCGCAAGTCCTCTTCGTGCATTTCTTCGAATGCGTGGGGGCTGCGCTCCATCACAGCCACCATGTTTCTCATGATCCTGAGGATTTCCTCGTACTCTTCCTGAGCCAACGTCGGTTCCGGTTTGAACGGCGAAACCGCGACCTGTGGGCGCTCGATGCGAGGCTTCCGCCGCTGCACCGGCACGGCGTACGTCGTTGGCATCCCCTGCCGTTTTCTTATGGGCAGGCCGAGCGCGGCAACCATCCCAGCGTCCGCGAGGAGTCTACTCTTACGTTCTGAAACAGCCTGTTTCACGAGCGTTTCGAGTTGGTCGTTGAATCCACGCGCAGAAGAGCGCAGGGATTCCAAGTTATTTCTTAGAACGGCCACGAACTGGGAATAATCTCGTTTGATTGCTTCGGCATTTTGATCTGTCCGAATGTACGTGAGGTGGATTGTCCCTTCAACGACTTCAGTCGATGGTGTGTTCACGGGGTAGGTAAACTGTTGCGGCTGGACGCTGAAGAAATCAGCATCGCCAGTGAACGGGACCGCAATCAGGGTCTTATTCCCTTTCACGTAAAAGGGCCCACTATGATCAAAGAAAAACCGATTGGGATCATGGCTCACATCTACGTCGGCTTCGCAGAAATCAGCCACATGAATCTCGTCTTCTTGGATTACCGGGACGTCCAGATGGAACTGAGAAACAAGCGAGCTAACAAGGTCGTGTTCGCTTGCGTTGAGGAGGTAGTTCGACTCTAGGTCCTGGACGGCCTTCGTCACTGCGGACTGCCGGTTCCGAAGAACATCGAAGATCGAAGGGCCGCGGAAGAGACTGGTTTGCCTCATGGGTTTCAATGCCAGGGCGAATTACCTATTCGCAGAGTCCATGGGTCATCTATTTATATCTTTTGCAGCACACCGCGCATATCCGCTTCGAGGGCAGACAGCAGGTTGGCCTGAAAGACAGGAAATAGCTCGGGTGCCATTGTCACAGGAGTGGAAGCTCCAGCATATTTGGCAAACACCGAGCCGATCTTCTTGCGCTTTGCCGCTATGTCGCGTTTTTTGCCATGATCAAGATCATGCTCCAGATCGGTACGAAGGCTATTCACATCTGCAAATGAAATTGGGATTTGGTTGTCCAGACGGTTACCAATCGCCTCCCAGAAGATGAAATAGAGATTCGAGATCAGGTCCTTATACTCGCCATAGTTCGAGATGATTTTTCCCAGGCTCGCGAGGGCCGGTACGGTCTTGTTGGTGGCCTTGAATAGATCCGTTCCGCGTATGGCCCCATAGGCGGTATTCGCTTTCGTTATGAGGTCAGCAATTGCACTGCTCAACCGCTTAATGTCATTACTCAATCCGCTTTCGGCCACCGCTGTCGGTTCGAAAATCTGAGTGAACACTGGATCGGCGCGAAGCATCTTCCTAAGCAGGATCTCATTTCGAATGCGAGCCGCGCCGCGGATATTGGCGTTGATGGAATTCTGAAAAGCAATATAGTCCTCGTCCGTAGCTGCGCTTCCCAGTTCTACTTGCTTGGACAACTCGGCTAGAAATCCGGTTATGAACTTACAAAAACGTTGCTCATGGCCCGTTCCGCGTCCAGTTGCGTTGATGCGAGCGGCCACCGTGAGAATTGACTGCACAACGGTACGGTTGCGAAGCTGCGCTTCCTTCTGGGGGAATACGCGATCTACCCAGTCGAGAGTTGATCGAAGCCTTCGAGCAACCGTGGATTGATGAGAAAAGGCCTTCTGTCCTTCGAAGGTTGCTTTCAGGTCATCAAATCGGAGCCCAGCATCAATGCCCTCGATTTCTATGGCTGCTACCTTTGCAGCAACATCAAAAAACGCATAGCGCTTGTCTGCAAAGGCAACTTTCGTCTTGAAGAAGTTATGTTCTGAAAGCTTGCGACAAAAGTCCCGCAGGCCGCTGTGAACCGCGTTGAGTTTTTCGCTGCTGGTGAGGGGCAAACCCTCTTGTAGCCGCTGAAAGAATTCCTTAATCTCAGCCTCATCTGCGTCAGAGATTTCGTCGTATTCAATCTCGAAATCGTCAAAGCCATCTGACACGGTTTGAGGGAGACGGCGGTAATCCCTGCCCTTGAATCGCTTTGCAGAATCAGGCGAGAGAGGAAGCGTGTTGTCGAAGAATTCGAAAATAGCTACAAGGCGCTGTTGCCCGTCTACAACTTCAAATTCTTCCGGTTCGTCTCCCACTTTCAGAAAATAAAATTTGGGTAGCTTCCAATTTCTCAGGATGCTGTCAATGAGTTGCTGTTTCTTCTCGGTGCTCCACACTTCTTCCCGCTGCCAATCGGGAATTTCGTAGCGGTCGCGCCGCTTGTATATTTTATCGAGCGCTCGTTTCTTCGAGAGTATTTGCATGCTCGAATATTAATCACTGACTATCGAGAAGTCAAAAATAAGTGGCGGTAATCTTGCCCTCCCCATCTTACCAATCGCCGTGATTTTCATTCATGCCGTAGGTGCAAAATCGCGTACCTTTACGACGACAATATGCCTGATAAGGTTAACCCACGCTTTGACCGGGCTCCCGGTCTGAGCAACACGGAAGGCGTGCCTTCGCTGATTTGTATTCATGACCGGACCCCTCGCCTATATTGGTGGAAAGCAGCGAATCGCCAAGCGGATCATTGAAATATTTCCCCCGCGCACGGCCTATGTCGAGGCGTTCGCAGGCGATGCCCAGGTGCCCTTCCACGAGGAACCCTCGAAGGTGGAAGCGCCGAGGCATCCGTAGTTTGGCTTCCTCTGCGGCTCTTCTAAATCCAGGTGTGTGCATCGGCGGGCAGCAGAATGCGGTCGACGGAAAGGCCGCTGGGGGTCGTCGGTGCACAATTCAGGCTGCCTTGATCGTCATGGACGCTCGACCACGGCCAGTCTTGCGGGCGGCGCGCCAGCCCCGCCCTCACCGGATTCAGATGAATGTACTGCACCTTCTCGTTGTACTCCTGCCCGGTGCCGAGTGCCCGATCAAAGAAGCGAGCCTCGAGCAGGCGTCCCACTTCCCCACGCGAACGGTTGATTCGCTTCGTCGCTCCATCTTTGATGGCTTCCATCACCCTGGAGATGGTGGGCGGACTGCGCGGATAGAAAATCGCATGCCAGTGAGCGAGCCGCAGAGGAGGGCTAAGTGCGCCCAACTCTGCGCTACACGCTCTTGCCGTTGCCGAGATCGAGTACGAGTCCCAGACCGAGGACTCACCCAACACCGCCGATCCGAAACGCGTTGGGCGCAAGCGTCCGGGTGACGGCCACGCTCTGAAGCTTACTGACCCGGGCATCTGCCTGGTCAGCGAGGCTAGGGGGAATCAGGTTTTGGGCTGCCTCCGCCTTGGCGAGATCAAGGCAGACTTGATAATTGAGCGTCGGGTCTTCCAGCGCGGGCCGCAGTTTCCGCACCGCGGCTTCCCATTGCCTCTTTTGAACATAGACATCGCCAAGTTCGTAGCTCGCGGCGAGCAGGCTGGGCGCCAACTCGAGCGCTTTCCGAAGCGGTGCCTCGGCCCAGTCCCAGTCCCCGGCTTTATCTGCCGCCGCGGCGGCTTGCAGCTCATGTTGCAGGTCAGGAGCTTGGCTCGGCGGCGGGCCGGCGGCAGAGGCGATGGCGGCGCCAAGCGCCAGCATGAATAGGCCGAAGCGCGGAGCAGATTTCAGCCTGTCGAGTCTTTGCAATCTAACCGGGACGATTGTCAACCCTGCCCACTCCCAATGCCTTGGAAATCTTCATCATTGACAGCAGACACCGCGCGCCAATGGCAAGGCTACCGCCGGAGAGGTCCCATGAGAGTTGACAGGAGCTTCCAGGCGAAGCGATGACCAATTTCGTGCAGTGGCCCAAAAGCACCACCCTGCGGTGCATTTTGGTCAGGGGTCTACACTTGCTTACCTTTATAAATCAACGACTTCGGGCGACTCGAGTTGGCACGTCAATTGCCCAAACATTACTTGGCGGCTCCCTCCGTGAGGAGCAGCACATGTGCGGGCAGGAGGCGTGACGTGAAAAGCTTGATTATGACGTTGGTGGTCGCTCTGGCTCTGGCCACGACCGGCTTCGCCCAGCGAGGTGGCGGGGGGCACGGGGGTGGTGGGGGGCACGGGGGTGGGGGCGGACACAGTTTCGGCGGGGGAGGCTATAGCCACGGCGGCGGAGGGTATGGCGGCAGTTATCGCGGCGGCGGAGGCTATGGCGGTAGTTATCGCGGCGGCGGAAGTTATGGCGGCGGGTATCGCGGCTATGGAGGCTACGGCGGCGGGTATCGCGGCTACGGAGGCTACGGCGGCCGCGGCGGCTATGGCGGATACGGCTACGGGCGCGGATATGGCTATGGCGGCTGGGGTTGGGGCGGTTGGGGATTCGGTTTCTCTTGGCCTTACTGGGGGTACTACGATTATCCGTACGACCCCTATTACGGCTATGGTTCCGGGTACGACCCCTACTATTACCCTTACTCCTATCCCTATTACCCATATTATGGACCCGGATACGGCACCGGATTCTATGGAGGTGGCTACGGGTATGGACGTGGCTATGGCTATAGGGGCGGCCGAGGGTACGTCGGTGCAGGCGGCGGTTGGCGTCGTTTTGCGAGGTAAGACCCGAGCTGGATTCAATAACGCGATTGTTCCTGACTCCCTTTCAGCCCACGGCAAAAGGCAGATGGCCGTGGGCTTTTTCTTTTTCCGCGATTTGACGACTGTCCATTGGCGATACACGAGGACGTTTTCGATTGCGTTCCCCTGTCGCAAACTGTCATTCTGAGCGAAGCGAAGAATCTGCATTAGTTTGCGTCTGGCCGGAACTGCAGATCCTTCGCGCAGTTTACCCTGAGCGAAGCGAACGGGCTCAGGATGACAGCCACTTTCATCCCTGTCGGTCGGCCGCAGGTCCATGTGCACTCGGAATGACAGCGAGCCTAGGGTGGCTGATAGCTGAAAGCTGACGGCTGTAAGCTGCCCGCTCATATGAAAACGGCCCGCTCCATTCACATTCGCGGCGTAGTGCAGGGTGTCGGCTTTCGCCCGTTCGTCTACCGGCTGGCGCGCGCCCACGGCCTTTCCGGCTGGGTGATCAACGCCGAAGCAGGCGTCGAGATCCACGTGGAAGGAACGCAGGCAGAGCTACAGGCATTCGTTCACGAACTCGAGACCAAGCCTCCGCCTGCTGCGCAGATTACTTCGCTTGATGTGCAGGTGGAAGAGCCGCAGGGCCTGAGCGAATTCACGATTCGGGAGAGCCTGCGGCGCGATCGTCCGACCGTCCGCATCTCGCCGGATTTGCCGGTCTGCGAAGCCTGCCTTACCGAACTCTTCAACCCTCACGACCGCCGATACCTCTACCCTTACATCAACTGCACAAACTGCGGGCCGCGCTACACCGTAATTCTGGGCCTGCCCTACGACCGGCCGCTCACCACCATGAAGCCCTGGCCCCTGGATGAATACTGCGCCGCAGAGTATCACGATCCCGCCAATCGGCGTTTCCACGCGCAGCCGGTGGCCTGTCCGGCCTGTGGGCCGCACTACGAACTTCGCGTGGGCGGTGAAACCGTACCGTACGATCAAGCAAGCGTGCACAGGACTGCGGAACTGCTGGCGTCGGGAAAGATTGTGGCAATTAAAGGTCTGGGCGGCTATCACCTGGCTTGCGACGCGAAGAACTCCGGCGCCGTGCTGGCGCTACGGGAGCGGAAATACCGCAAGGAGAAGCCCTTCGCCCTGATGGTGAAGGATCTCGAAGTAGCCCGTGAACTGGTCCAACTCTCGCCGGAAGCCGAGCGGGCTCTCGCCTCCGTGGCGCGGCCGATTGTGCTGGCTCCGGCGCGAGTGGAATTGCCCGCGGTAGCGCCCGACTGCGACGAACTCGGCGTGATGCTTCCTTACACCCCGCTTCATTATCTGCTCTTCGCGGCCGGCGCACCCCAGGTGCTGGTCATGACCAGCGCCAACCGTTCCAGCGAGCCCATTTGCTACGAAGATGAGGACGCGCTCGATCGACTGGCGGGTCTGGCCGATGCCTTCCTGATCGGCGAGCGCCCCATCGCGCGGCGCGTGGACGATTCCGTGGTTCGGGCTCTGCCGGCAGGACCCGTAATCCTGCGCCGCGCGCGCGGTTATGCTCCCGGCGCAGTCGCAACTCTGCCGGCGCGCCGACCGGTTCTGGCTGTGGGCGCCGATTTGAAGAACTCCATCACTCTCGTCGTCGATGGCCAGGCGTTCGTCAGCCAACACGTCGGAGACCTCGATCACTACGAATCATTCCGAGCCTTTACCGAAACCATCCAGGACCTCGTCACCATGTACGGGGTTCGCTGGGAAGATCTCCTGGTGGCGCATGACGCGCACCCCGAGTACTCCTCCAGCCTCCATGCGCAGGGCCTCGCGGTGGCGGAAACGCTGGCGGTTCAACATCACCGCGCCCACGTGGCCTCGGTGCTGGCGGAGATTGGCCAGTTTGAGCGGGAAGTGCTGGGTGTGAGTTTCGACGGCACCGGCTACGGCGATGACGGCGCCATATGGGGCGGCGAAATCTTCGCGGGCAGCGTGGCGGGGGGCTTTGCCCGAGTGGCGCATCTGCGTCCCGCCGCGCTGGCCGGCGGCGACGCCGCGGCACTCCACCCCGTGCAAGCCGCAGCCGGCTTCCTCGCCCAAGTCAGCGACGCTTACGGTTTGCCGGATCTTGCCGCGCCGCCCTTCGATTTCCCGCCGCGTTATCGCCGCGCCTTGGAACTGGTCCGGAAGAACGTGCGCACGTTCCCCACAACATCGGTAGGACGCTTGTTCGACGCGGCGGCGGCGCTCCTCGGATTTGCTCGCGAGGTCACCTTCGAGGGCCAGGCCGCAATGTGGCTCGAGCACCTCGCGCGCTCCGTCCCGACGGTCGAGCCTTATCCCTTTCCCTTTACAGACTGTGAACTGGATTTCCGGCCTCTGCTGTTTGCCCTGGCCGCCGACCGGTTGCGAGGCCGCGATCCACATGAGGCGGCGCGCGCTTTTCAATTGGGAGTCGCCCAGGGTGTTGTCGGCGCCGTGAAAGACCTCAGCCGGGTCAGGGGGATCGGCGCCGTCGCTCTCTCCGGCGGCGTCTTTCAAAATGCGCTTCTGCTCAGCGATCTCGGCCTGCTCCTCGGCGGCACGGGCATCGAGGTGTTGACGAATCGTAGGGTGCCGCCCAACGACGGCGGAATCAGTTTGGGACAAGCGGCGCTGGCAGCGTTTCACGTCGCCGGCTCTTAGGCGACGTGGAATCGACCTCGAGTCAATATAGTCTGAGTCGATAGCGAAACCCCTGTGGGAATAATAGCCCTCTCCCCCTTGGGGGAGAGGGTGGACCGCGACGGCGCCTTCATCAGCCGGCGCGGGCCGGGTGAGGGGGTTCTGAGTTTCGGCGTTAGACAATAGGATATAACCATGAATCGAACCCTGATCATCGTATTGTTTTGCTGCGCCGCCCTTCCTTTGCGGGGCCAAGAAGTCATTACCGTCACCGTCGACCGCTCAACACCCGACGGCACGAGCAATTTCACCATCGGCGTTACGCATACTCAACCGAAATGGGAAAACGGCGACCCTGCTGCCGTCGCCCGAGCTAAGGGCCTGCTGGCGTCGGGGATGAGATTCCAGAATCAACACCTCATGGACTGGGGCACCGAGAATCCCGAGCCGCAACGCGGCGTTTACAATTGGGCGAGTCTCGACCATCGCGTCGCGCTGATGCGCTCCATGGGAGCCACGATGGTCATCACGCTCTGCACGGCTCCCGGATGGATGAAGACCAGCGGCGAGGACTTTCCCCACCAAACCGGGCCCGACAGTTGGGCGGACGACCGGGTGGCGGATAACCATGTGGACGATTTCGTCGAACTCGCCCGGCAAGTTGCGCTCCGCTATTCAGATGTTAAGTATTTCCAAATCTGGAATGAGTATAAGGGTTATTGGGACAAAGCGGCGAACAACTGGGACTTCATCCGCTTCACCGGCTTCTACAACCGTGTCTACGACGCCTTGAGAGCAGTGCGCCCCGACGCCCGAATCGGCGGGCCCTACTACCCGTTTGACGGCCCCAAGCCCAGAGACTGGGAGGTTATCGATTACTGGTTTCAGCACAAACACGGCGCTGACTTCGTCTGCTTTGACGGCTGGGTGGCCGGCTATCCGCCCACCCGCGCCAGAGAAGAAGAGGCCAAAAAGATGAATTTGACCGGCTACTTCGGCCAGATCGCCCAACAATTCCGCGCCCGCACCCCGCTTCCCATTTGGATTTCTGAATTTTATGGAGGCTGGAGCAGTAATCCCGACTTCACCGCCGCCAACCACGCCTCATGCTATTTGCATGCCCTGCGCAGCGGCGTGGCCGTAGCCCTGCTCTGGGATGCGGAACTGGAGAGGTGGAATTACCTATTCACCAGCACCAAGACTCCCGGCGGCGGCCAGCCCAGCCCGCACTACCAGGTCGTTAAGCTCTTCAACATTCACTTCGGCCCGGGTACCCAGATGTTCAAGGCAACCTCTTCATCGCCCGATGTCGAAGTTCTGGCCTCGCGAACCAAAACCCTGCTCATCAACAAGCGAGACGCAAGAGTGGAGGTTCGCCTCGACGGCGCCCTCCTGGCCTTGAATCCTTACGAAGTCCGCCTGGTTGATGCAGTCGAAAAGCCGAGGAGTTGAGGAGTCGATAAGTTGGGCGAAAAGCCCTCTCCGTTGCGGAGTCCGAGTCTCGGACTCCCTGTCTCCGCATTTTTCGCTTGACAGAAGCCTCGAGATGTGGTAGCCTACTATCGTTTGTCGAAAGTGCGGCGATTTGTCGTAGGGGAGCGCTGCATGCTTGCCGACTGGACAGGAAAAGCGGGATGGCCCCGCCGGGGGGAGAACGGAGCCTCCGGCAAAATACAAAAACAGTGGAAACGAAGCGAAGAAGCGGCTGAAAACAAAGGACATCACTTTTTTGATGATTGCAAATCACGCGCTTTTTGCGTCAAGATTAACACGAATTGTACCTCGAAATTGGCAAAAACAACGCATATTGCGCAAAACGAAGCTAAGATTTCCAAGCCGCAAGGCAGGATCGGAACCATGATAAACAGCCGGCTACACAAGAGCGCCTCTCCGGGGTCCGTTTTCGAGGCAACGACAATCGAATTCGACGAACGAACCGGGAATGTCTATGAAAACAAAGGATCGGCTCCGAAATCGACCACCCCTAACCCCTCCTCATCTGAGAAGGGGAGTTCGTACTTCCCCTCCTTGGATAAGGAGGGCTTGGGAGTGGTGGGACTTTGCGGCCTTTGGGTGCTTTGCGCCTTGGCGTGAAACCAGGTTTTGGTTGCAGAATTGAACGAACGAACCGGGAATGTCATAGAAAACAAAGGATCGCAGTCTGAAATCGGATGACTGACAACTGAAGACTGGAGTCCTCCATGAAACGCCGCCAATTCATAGGAACGGTAACAGCACTTCCCTTAATTCCAAACTTGCTGCATGCTCAAGAGGGTCCACCGCCTCTTGGGGAACGGGTTGAAAAAATGACCGCGCCGAACTGGCCGACGATCAATTGCAACCACCTGGGGTTTCGCCCCCGCGTGGGAAGCAAGAGCCTGGTGGTGCGTGCGCTTGCTTCACCGGCGCCGACGGAGTACCAGCTTCGCGACGTCTCGGAATCGAACTTTGGGTTCACGAGGCCGCTGAAGAAGGAAAGTGGATCGGATTTCGGCCCCTGCCTCACGGCGGACTTCACGGACCTCGAGCGGCCGGGTCTCTATCAGATTACGGTCGGCAACGAGCGCTCGGTGCAGTTTGCGATTCGCGATGACGTCTGGCGCCGCACCCTCCCCAAAGCCGTGGGTTACTACCGCTACCAGCGCTGCGGGGTCGAGGTGCCCGGTGTGCATCCGGCCTGTCACTTGGACGACGCGCGCCGGCGCGATACCGGCGAGCACGTGGACACCGTGGGCGGTTGGCACGACGCGGGCGACTTGCGTAAGTGGATGGACGTAACCATGCTGAATGGCGTCGCCCTGCTGAACCTTTACAAGAACAATCCCCTGCCGCGGCCCGGCGACCCCACCCACGATCAGATCCTCGAGGAAGTTCACTTCGGCAATCGCTATTTCCTCAAGATGCAGGATACAGACGGCAAACTCTGGGCTGACGTGGCGGGCGGCGTGAACGGCGACAACAGCGACAATCACTGGACCGACAACATCATCGGCACGCCCGACGACCGCTATCTGAACCCCGAGAAGCGCTCCGGCACGGCGGCTGTTTTCACCACCCTCGAAGCCCTGGCCGCGCAATGCTACGCGGCGAGCGACCCGGCTTACGCCCATCAATGTCTCGATGCGGCCACGCGCGCCTGGCAGGCTTTCGGGGCGCCGACTTTGACCGCGGACCTGGGCTGGTGGGCCATGGCGACCGCAGAGTTGTTCCTCGCCACTGGGGCCGGCATGTACAAGAGCCACGCCCAACTGCTCGGCCGTGACTTGTTGAAGCGGCAAAACACGGAGCACCTTGCCGGCCAAAGCGAGGTCCGCGGATTCTGGATGCAAGGTGACGTGCCTTACGTTGACGTGGTGAATTCCGCTGTGCCGCCGTTGGCGCTGCTGAAGCTGTACGACACCTTTCCGGACGCGCCGGACCGGTCGAAGTGGTTGGACGCGGTGAGGCTGCACGCCGACGAGTATCTCCTGCCCATGGCGAGCCGGAATGCCTACCGAATCATTCCGCTCGGCGTATACGTGGGCTCGCCCACACCCGAGAAGTACCGGCCGCTCGCCGGCAATCTCACTTACCGCAACTTCCAGCAAACCCGCAAAGGGTTCTGGTGGCTGGGCGCGAACTGCCACTACGCCTCGAACGCGCTGGCGCTGGCGTGGCTCGCCCGGCTGCGCGGCGACGCAGGGAAACCCTATGTCTCGCTCGCCTATCGCCAGCTCGAGTGGATCGTGGGCGCGAATCCTTTCGCCTCCTGCATGATGACGGGCGAAGGAATGCGCAATCCTTTCCCGCATTCGCGCTTTGTGGGGCTTATCCCCGGCGGAATCATGAACGGCATCGCGGGAAACGTGAATGACGAGCCCATTCTCGACCTCGAATACACGCTCGACTGGCGGACTTGCGAGTACTGGAGCCCGCACCTGGCGTTCTATATCTGGGCCAATTCGGTGCTGGAGGGAACGGCGTAGGGCGGGAACGGCAGTAGGCAGGTGGGCAGATGGGCAGGTGGGCC